>JBIJCC010000057.1:0-62025 GCA_044344875.1 Nannocystaceae bacterium | reverse complement strand
GTCCCTTCCCTCCGTCGGGCAAAGCCCGCCGGAGCCTCCCATCCCTCCATCGCTTCGCTCCTTGCCTTCGTCGCGGGTGAACGCTTCGCGTTCATCCGCGACTCAGAACAGCTCGTCCTTGTCGGCGAGGAGCTCCTTGGCCTTCTGCTTCTCGACGATGGTCTCGGGCTTCACCTCGGGGATCACGTCGTCGGGCGTGGCGATCACCTCGTTGAGCAGCTTCTCGAAGGTCTCCTCGTCCTGCTCCTTGACCGCGAGCTCCTGGGCCCAGAGGACCTTCGTGCCGACGTACGTCGCCGAGATCTCGAGCGACTTGTTGAAGTGCACGCGGGACTTCTCGAGGTCGCCCCCCGCGAACGCCGGGGCCACCGCATAGAAGGCCCCGAAGTAGCGGTGCGGCCCACCGTAGTAGAAGCTCGGATCGAGTTCCAGCACGCGGTCCATCGTCGCCTTGACGTTGTCCTTCTGCCCGAGCAACACGGCGAAGCCCTTGCGCTTGGCCCACTTGCCCAGCGAGCTCGCGTACCAGTACATCGCCGGCACGCCGGCCTTGGGCACGAGCTTCACCGCCTCGGGGAGCTTGCCGCCGGCGCGCATCTTGGCCTCGAACTCGGGGGACGAGGCGATCATCGCCTTTTCGCCCCACTTCACGCCGAGGTCCATCGTGCGCAGGTATTCCTTCTCGTCGTTGCGGAGGTAACCGTCGGCGAGGAAGTAGTTGGCGCGGGTGAGCTTCACCAACGCAGCGAAGTTCTTCGGATCGGCGGCGGCGACCTGCTCCCAGATCTTGATCGCCGCGCGGATCTCCGCCGGGTCGGCCCGCTTCTCCCAGTGCTTGTCGCCCTCGGCGATCTGGGCCGCGGCGTCGCCGGCGGCACCGGCCTTGCCGCCGCCGTCTTCGTTCTGCCACGCGGCCTTGCGACCGGCACAGGCGGACAACGAGGCCAGCACACAGGCGAGAAGGACATGCTTGGTGGTCATCGTTCGCTCCTGCCCGAAGCGCCCGCCCCGACGGGGGGACCGCGCTCGGCGCGTGCGGAGATACACCGGCGGAAGCGGGCCCGTCAAACCCGGGCGTAGCCGGAGGGCCGCCCTGGCTCGAAACCCGGGTTGCGCCCCGGGGCGCCCCCGGGTGACGCTTCGCGGACGTGCGGGCGACGCTGCAGCGGTGGTTGGCCCGGGCCTCGACCCCAGCATTCGCAGGCGTCGCCATCGGAGCGGCGTTCACCGCGTACTTCGCGATGTACGCGGTCCGGAAGCCGTTCGCCGCCGCGAGCTTCGCCGACGCCGCCGTCTGGGGGGTGCAGCTCAAGATCGCGCTGGTCCTCGGCCAGGTGCTCGGCTACGCGCTGTCGAAATTCCTCGGCATCAAGTTCGTGTCCGAGATTCCACCGGCCCGTCGGCCGCTGGCCCTCGTCGTCCTGCTGGTCACGGCGGAACTCGCCCTCGTCGCCTTCGCGGTCCTGCCGCCCGGCGGCCAGGTCGTCGCGATGTTCTGCAACGGCCTGCCGCTCGGCGCGATCTGGGGTCTGGTCTTCGGATTCCTCGAGGGTCGACGCACCACCGAGATCCTCGGCGCCGGCCTGTCGACCTCGTACATCGTCGCAAGCGGCGCCGTGAAATCCGTGGGGCGCTGGCTGCTCGACGCCGGCGTGGGCGAGGCGTGGATGCCAGCGCTCACCGGCGCCATGTTCGTCCCGCCGTTCCTCGCGGCGGTATGGATCCTCTCGTGCTTGCCGCGCCCCACCGCCGAGGACGAGGGTGCACGCGTCCGACGAGCGCCGATGTACGGCGCCGAGCGCAAGGCGTTCGTGCGGCGCTTCTTCGTCGGCATCGCGACATTGACCGTGGCCCATGTCGCACTGACCGCCTACCGTGATTTCCGCGACAACTTCGCCGCCGAACTGTGGAAGGCGCTCGGCTACGGCGACGCGCCGGCGATGTTCACCTACTCGGAGATCCCGGTGGCGCTCGCCGTCGTCGCCGGCCTCGCGGCGATCTATCGCATCCCCGACAACCGTCGCGCGTTCTTCTGGGTGCATGCCTTGATGGGCGGTGGCGCGGCGTTGGTCGCGTCGGCGACCCTACTGTTCGATCTCGGCGTCATCTCGGGTCCGACGTGGATGGTCGCGATCGGCATCGGACTGTACCTCGGCTATGTGCCATTCGGTACGGTGCTGTTCGATCGACTCATCGCAGCGACGGGTGCAGTCGGCACCGCGGTGTTCATGATCTACGTGACCGATGCGTTCGGCTATCTCGGTTCGATCGGGGTGCTGCTGTTCAAGAACTTCGCCCACGCCGATCTGTCGTGGCTCGAGTTCTTCCGGCGCTTCTCGTACGGCTGTGGAATCGGCTGCGCGGGTGCCTTCGCGGCGAGCGCGTGGTACTTTGCCCACCGCAGCGCCCCGGCCCGGCCGGATCCCGGCGAGCCCGGTCCCCGATGAACGACACCCCGAAGCGGAGGCTGCTCGATCGCATCGGGGTGGCCCCGTGGTTCGCCGGCCGCGATCCGTCGGCCCCGGTGCACCTGGTCTTCGGCCTGCTGCTCCCGATGCTCCTGCTCGCCCACAACATGTGGCGCGTGCACTGGTTCACCGTCGACGACGCGTACATTTCGTTTCGCTACTCGGCCAACCTCGTCGCGGGCCACGGCCTCGTCTACAACCCCGGCGAAGCGATCGAGGGCTACACCAACTTCCTGTGGACGCTGATCGTCGCGGCAGGGCTCCCCCTCGGGATCGACGCGCATGTGAGCAGCAAGGTCGTCGGCGCGCTCGCGGCGATGGGCACGCTCGCCGTCGTCTACCGACTGTCGCGCCGGCTCCAGCCGTACGGCGCGTTGCCCTGCGTCGCGACCTGGCTCTTCGCGAGCTCGTCGACCTCGGCGACATGGGCCGTGTTCGGGCTCGAGACCGCGCTGTTCCAGTTCCTGGTGATCCTCGGCACGACCATGATGTTCGAGGAGTGCGACCGACACCGGGCGTTCCCCGCCTCGGGCCTCGTGTTCGCGCTGGCCGGGCTCACGCGACCCGAGGCGCCGATGTTCCTCGGGTTGCCGATGCTCCTGCTCGGTCGCCGCATGTTCGGCCGGCAGAACCTCGTGCGTGGGGTCCTGTTCGTCCTGCCGATCGCCGCGCACATGCTGTGGCGCCACGGCTACTACGGCTCGTGGACGCCCGCGACGCTGTCGGCCAAGACCGGCGACCTGAAGAGCCAGTGGAAAGGTGGCCGCGGCTATGTGCTCGCGTGGCTCGAACACGCCGGGCCCGTCATGGTCATGTGGTGCTACGGCGTGGGCCTCGCGATCTCGCGACGCAGCCGCGAGGCGATGACGCTGGCCCTCGTCTTCGTCGCGGTGGCCGCCTACGTCGCGCTCGTCGGCGGCGACTGGATGTCCTACTACCGCTTCATGGCGCCGGCCGAGCCCTACGCGTTCGTGCTGATCTGCGCCGCGCTCCGCTCGCTCGTTCAGACCCGCGATCGCGCCGCGCTCATCGGCGTCGGCCTGTTCCTCGCGTGGTCCGCCGCGCACCGCCACTACGACTTCGAGGCGGCGCGCAAGAAGTTCGTCAAGGAAGAGAAGCGCTTCTGGGACAACACCGCCGGACAGGTCGCCGACTGGCTCGTCGTCCACGGCCGGCCGGGTCGGGTCGCGATCGGCGAACTCGGCTACGTCGGCTGGCGGACGAACTACCCGATCCTCGATCTGCTCGGCCTGGTCGATCCGGTGATCGGCCAGCTCCCCGGCGGCTACACCAAGAAGCACGGGCCCGGCTACAAGGAGCGCTTCTACGAGGTCGCGCCCGAGTGGGCGGTGCTCATCCACGCGGGCGACGACTGCAAGAAGGCGTCGTTGGCGGCGGTGAAGAAGATCGTCGAGGATCCGCAGTTTCGCCGGATGTACGTGCTCGAGCAGAACTTCCAGGTGAACAAGGACGGGAGCTGGTGCATCTTCCGTCGCAAGGACTTCAAGCCGTAGCGCGCCACCCCGTGGCCCCCACGCCTCCAGGGACGACCCGATGCCGTTGCCGAGCGGAATCACCTACTTCACACCGACGCTCCCGCTGCACGTCTTCGACGCGCCGCGCCCCGGCCCGACCGCGATCATCCAGGCCGGCATCCACGGCGACGAGGTCGCGGGCGTGCATGCGCTCGCGGAGCTGCTCGAGCAGGAGCTGCGGCCGACCCACGGCCGGCTCGTCGTCATCCCGGTGATGAACCCCGCGGCCTACCGCGCCCGCGAGCGCATGGCGCCGGGCGGCCTCGACCTCAACCGCTGCTTCCCCGGCGATCGCGACGCGCCCGAGGCCGAGCGTCGCCTCGCGCGCCGCTTCATGGACCTCGTGCTCGACGAGAAGCCCGCGATGGTGGCGACGCTGCACGAGAGCAAGAAGCGCTACGACCCCGCGGTGGTCCCATCGTTCGGGCAGACGATCGTGTACGGTGTCGACCCGCGGCCTGCGATCGTCGACCGCACGATCGCCGCGATGAACGAGACCGCGACCGACGAGGAGCGCTGGGCCCCGCAGTACTACCCGGTGGCCACGTCGTCGACCGAGGTCATCGTCGAGGCCACCGGCTGCATCGGCCTGTGCATCGAGACGTGGATGGGCTTCGCCGAGCGCCGTCGCATCGACATGCAGCGGCAGGTCGTCGAGCTGCTCCTCGCCGACGTCGGCGTGCGCTGCGGGGTGTGAGACCGCGCGCCCGCAAACGCTGCTGGCGCCACGACCCGGGCCCAGGGCGCCCTGGGTTTGACCCCCGCGGCAGGAGGGCGGTACACCCAGGGTCGCCATGGATACCGCCGCAGCCGTTCCGCCGCAGGCAGCCGCCCAGGTCGCGTCGGCGCGGCCGTCGCCCCTGCGGGCTCTCGCCGACGAGATCTTCGAGCGCACCAGCCCCTACGAGGGCGTCGGCTTTCGCAACCACTGTCGGCGACTGCATCGGTTCGCGACCGCGCTGCTGGAGCGCCGCGGCCTGCAGCTCGACGTGGACCTCGCGTACCTCGTGGCGATGGTCCACGACCTCGGCATCGTCAGCGAGAAGGACGAGGGCGTGAACTACCTGCAGCGCAGCCGCGCGCTGTTCCACCGCGAGACCGCCGGCATCGCCCTGCCGCCGACCCGTGCCGACGTCCTCGACGAGTGCCTCGTCTACAACCACCGGGTGCTGTCGGTGCCGAACCTCAGCCCCGAGGCCGAGTGCTTCCGCAACGCGGTGATGATCGAGCACAGCCACGGTATGCTCCGGTTCGGTCTCACCAAGGACGAGGTCCGCCCGGTGTTCGAGGAGCTCCCCCGCGGCAACTTCGACCGCGTGCTGATGGACTTCACCTGGCGCACGATCAAGCGCGAGCCGCTGTCGATCGTCCGCGGCATCTTCTTCTGACCTTCGCCCCCGTCCGCGCCCTGGAGGCACCGACATGGCCGACATCGATCCGAGCACGCGCACCGAACTCGAGGCGGCCGCGTTCCGCCGACTCGTCGAACACCTGCAGTCGCGGACCGACGTGCAGAACATCGACCTGATGAACCTCGCCGGGTTCTGCCGCAACTGCCTCAGCAAGTGGTACGCCGCCGCGGCCGAGGAGCACGGCGCCGCCGTCGACCTCGAGCAGGCCCGCGAGCGGGTCTACGGCATGCCGTACGCCGAGTGGAAGGCCAAGCACCAGAAGTGATGCACCAGGCGCTCGTCGTGCGGACCCCTGGCCGCGGCACCTCGGACCTGACGCGCAGGGTGCAGGAGGTCGTCGCGGCCTCCGGCGTGCGCGAGGGCCTGTGCAACGTGTTCGTGCACCACACCAGCGCGTCGCTCATCCTGTGCGAGAACGCCGATCCGCAGGTGCGGCGCGACCTCGAGGCGTTCGCCGCCCGGCTGGTCCCCGACGGCGATCCGCTGTTCGCCCATGTGGACGAGGGCGACGACGACATGCCGGCCCACATCCGCTCGATCCTCACCCACGCGTCGCTGTGCCTGCCGGTCGTCGACGGGCGGTGCGACCTGGGCACCTGGCAGGGCCTGTACCTCTGGGAGCACCGCACCGCGCCGCACGAGCGCCGCGTGACCGTGTCGGTCCTGGGGTCCCGTGGCTGATCGCAGCGAGCTCGGCGACGTGCGCCATCGCCTGTCACGGACGATGACGCGGACCATCTCGACGTGGTCGCTGGTCGAGCCCGGCGACCGCATCATGGTCGCGATGTCCGGGGGCAAGGACAGCTACACGCTGCTCGACCTCCTGTGGCGCGCCCGCGCCCGGGCGCCGTTCGCCTTCGACCTCGTCGCCGTGCACCTCGACCAGGTCCAGCCCGGCTACGACGGCGCGCCGCTGCGGGGCTGGCTCGAGGCCTACGGCGCGCCGTTCGAGATCGTCCAGCGCGACACCTATTCGAAGGTCGTCGAGCTCACCGCCGAGGGCAAGAGCTACTGCGGCCCGTGCTCGCGGATGCGCCGCGGCATCCTGTACGACGTGGCCGAGCGCCTCGGGTGCAACAAGATCGCGCTCGGCCACCACCGCGACGACGCGCTCGAGACCCTGCTGATGAACCTCTTCTACGGCGGCAAGCTGCAGGCGATGCCCGCCGTCTACACCACCGACGACGGCCGCTTCCGCGTGATCCGACCGCTCATCGAGTGCGCCGAGTCCGAGATCCGCAGCCACGCCGAGCTCGCGGGCTACCCCATCTTGCCGTGCAACCTGTGTGGCTCGCAGGATGGCCTGCGCCGCGACGCGATGGCGACCTTGTTGGACCAGCTCGAGCGCGAGAGCCCCAACGTGCGGGCGGTGATGCTGAACGCGATCCGCAACGTCCGGCCGACGCACCTGCTCGACCCAACGGTCGCGCGCGTCGCCAGCGACGACGGCGAGGCGCACCACCGCGGCTCGATCCTGCGCGTGCTCGGCAACGAGAGCTGAGATCCTGCATGGATTCCGCATGGCGAGGCCGGGCGATGCGGCTTCCATGCACGAAATGCGTGGATTTTACGCCCTGACGGACGTTCTCATTGCGAGATGCGCATGCGTGCGGCATATCCATGCACGACCATGCAGCTCCGCGACCTCCACGGCGAAACCCTCGGCATCTGCGTCTCCGGTGGCCTCGACAGCCGCACCGTCACGCGTCGCCTCCTCGACGCCGGCTGCAAGGTCGTGTGCTTCACTGCGGATCTCGGACAGCCTGACGAGACCGACATCGAGGACGTCAAGCGGCGCATGGAGGCGACCGGGGCCGAGTCGCACGTCGTCGACCTCAAGCCGCAGATGGCCGAGGCCTGCTTCGCCACCATCAAGGCGCTCGCGCAGTACGACGGCGGTTACTGGAATACCACCGGCATCGCCCGCGCGGTGACGGTGCGCGGTCTGCTCGGCGCGATGCAGGAGCGCGGCTGCACCGTGCTGGTGCACGGCGCGACTGGCCGCGGCAACGACCAGATCCGGTTCGAGCGCTACACCAACGTGCTCGCGCCGCAGATGAAGGTCTACGCGCCGTGGCGCGACCCGGCGATGCTGGCCCAGTTCCCCGGCCGCAAGCAGATGGCGGAGTACCTCCAGGCGGTGGGGCTCGAGGCCAAGCTCGAGCGCAAGCGCTACTCGACCGACGCGAACCTCGCGGGCCTGAGCCACGAGGCCGAGGACCTCGAGTCGCTCGACACGTCGTGCCTCATCGTCGATCCGATCATGTGCAAGTGGCCGCAGCAGGCCCCCGATCGCGTCGAGGATGTCACGCTGCAGTTCGAGCGCGGCCGCTGCGTCGCGATCGACGGCGAGTACCTCGCGCCGCTCGCCCTCATGGAGCGGGCCAACGCGATCGGCGGCCGCAACGGCATCGGCCTGGCCAATGCGCTCGAGAACCGCATCATCGGCACCAAGAGCCGCGGGGTCTACGAGGCGCCGGGCATGGAGCTGCTCGGGTGCGCGCTGCGATCGGTCTACCAGGCCGTGCTCGATCGGCGCTCGACTTCTCTGTTCGGCCACGTGTCGCGGCTCGTCGCCGAGGCGACCTACGACGGTCGGCTCTACGACCCGGCCTCGCGCGCGGCGCTCGGCTGCGTCGAGGTGCTGTCGGAGCACGCGACCGGCACCGTGGTGCTCGGGCTGTACCGCGGCAACGCGTTCGTGCAGAAGCTCCGCGACATCCCGGCGTCGCTGTACAACCCGGCCGACGCGTCGATGGAGGCGAGCGACGGGCTCGACCCGCGGAGCAGCCAGGGCTTCGTCGAGATCCAGCGCTGCGAGGCGCTCGCGCTGGCGCGGGCCGGCCAGATCCGGCCGCCCGAGCGCTTCTGATCCCCTACTGACACGCGAACGCGCCGAAGCCGGTGCTGACCATCGAGCACCGGCCATCGTCGCCGCAGAACGACTCGTCCGGGTACGCGCCGCCGGCGTCGAGGATGAGCTGCGCGCAGTCGTCGTCGGTGTCGCACGGGCCCGAGCACGCGGTACCCATGCACCCGGCGTCGTAGTCCGAGAAGTCCCAGCAGATCCCGGTGCTGCAATCGCCGTCGACGACGCACGGGTCGCCCACCGGCGCGCCAGCGTTGCCGGACTCGCCCGAGCTCGAGCCGCTGTCGCGCGAGCCGCTGTCGCTCGAGCTGCCGTCGCTCGAGCTGCTGCCGCTCGACTCGCCCGTGCTGCTCTCGCCCGGACCGGTGCCGTCGCCGGAGCTGTCGTCACCCGGGCCGGTGTCCGTCGCCGTCGAGTTCGTCGGATCGTCGATCGTCGATGGGGAGGTGTCGGTCGCCGTCACGGAGGTGGTCTGGGTCGTCGGGTCCGTCCCGCTCGCGCTCGCGCTCGCAGCATCGCCGCTGTCGCCCGCCCCGGTGGTCTCGTCCGCGGGTACGCCGTCGTCACTGCACGCCGCCGCGCACAGCCATACCCAGACAGTCAGGGACGATCGAAGATCAAAGGTCATGCGTCGGAGCATGCCCGGGGCGCTACGGCCGGGCAAGGTTCGCCGCGCGCGCCCGCCGTCAGCCACCGGCACGCAGCGGACGCACGGTGTCGCCGTCGATCTCGAGCACCTCGGTCGGACCGCCGTAGTGGGCCGCGAGGCCGACGTCGATGCGCCACACGCGGCCCTCGCACGCCGATGTGATGCCCTTCTCCTGCACGGTGTGGCCGACGACCATCCGCTTCACCCCGAGCTTCGCGAGCGATCGGCCGAGGCGTTCACACACCTCGGGCTCCTCGACCCAGGCGAAGTCGCGGCTCCACAGCGGACCCTGCGGATCCATCGCGGCCTCGACGAGCGCGGGGTCGAACGGCTCGCCCGACAGCATCGCACGGACCCCGTCGTCGAGCGCGACGAGGCCATCGACGTGCTCGGGGAGGATGCCGCCGTGGACGAACGCCGTGGTCCCGACGATCGCGGCGACGTGGCGCTTCGCCAGGACGCGCGCGTAGGGACCACCCGGCGCGAATGCGGCGGCGCGGGTCCGCGACGCCTCCGGGAACGACGCGAACCTCGGGTCGTCCGGGTTCGCCCCCGCGACGCCGTCGAAGTCGCGCAGGCCCGCCGGCGTCACGTAGCGCAGATCGCCCAGGGCGTTCATCACCTCATGGTTACCGTTGAGCACGACGAGCGCTCCGCCGGCCCGACGCGCGTCGTCGACGAGACGATCGAGCAGATCGAGGATCGCCTGCTCGTCGTCGCCGCGATCGAGCTGATCGCCGGTCTGCACGACGACCAGCGAGCCCCCGATCCACTGATCGCGCTCGTCGATCGCCCCCGCGAGTCGTAGGGCACGACGGGTCGCCGCGATGTCGCCGTGCACATCGCCGATCGCGACGACGCGGCCCGCGGCAGCGACGCGGAGCGCATCGAGACCGGCGACCGGCGACGGCGCGGTCGGGCTGGGCGGCGGCGCGACCGGGCGCTTGGGGGCCGGTGTCGTCGCGACCGGGGCCGCAGCCCTCGGAGCACTCGCCGCGGGGCTCGGCGGATTGCAGGCCAGACCCGCGAGGGCGAGCGTCGAGATCGCCGCGCAGCACCGGCGAACGGCGGGATTCGATGGGCTCGGGGGCTGGAGCCCCCGCGCAGCGCCATCGACATCATCGCGCACGCGCGCGCCATCGAGCCCTTCGCGCCGCGCCTGCACGCGCACCATCCTACCCGATTCCCCTGCCGGTTTTCCCAACTGCTCCGCGCCCCTCGCGTGCCCTCTCGTCGGGCCAAATCGCCCGCATCTTGTTGCGCCAACGGCCCTGCGGCCGGGGTACTCTCGTCGATTGGATGTCCCTGCCTGTCAGTAGCCTGAGCTCTGCCGGCCGAATCCTGCTCGTCGACGACGACGCCCAGGTCCGCCGCGTGATGGAGCGACTGCTCACCTCGGAGGGCTACGACGTCCTCCAGGCCGGCGATGGAGAAGCCGCGCTGCTGCTCGCGGCCACCGAGCCGATCGACACCGTGGTGCTCGACATGGGGCATGCCGGGCCTCAGCGGTCTCGATGTGTGCCGCCGGCTCCGCGCCGATCCAAAGCACGAACACACACCGGTGGTGTTCGTCACCGGGCTCGACGATCGCGGTTTCCGTCGCGAGGCGCTCCAGGCCGGCGCGACCGACTTCCTCGGCAAGCCCTTCGACGAGGTCGAGCTACTCGCCCGACTGCGCAACAGCATCCGCGTGAAGCTCTACTTCGACGGGCTCGACCGCGAGCGAAGCGCCCTGCGCGGCGCGGTCGAGCAACACCTCGGCGAGCTCGAGGCCGCGACGGCTCGGCTCGAGCGCCTGCAGCGGGAGCTTGCGGTCGCCCGCCACGAGACGATCGATCGACTGGCCCGTGCTGCTGAGTACCGCGACGACGAGACCGCGGCTCACCTGCACCGCATGAGCGCGTACTGCCACCTGCTCGGCCAGAAGGTCGGGCTCGACGAGTACGCGTGCGAGATGCTCCGCATCGCCAGTCCGATGCACGACGTCGGCAAGATCGGGATCCCGGATCAGATCCTGCTGAAGCCCGGCCGGCTCAGCAGCGACGAGTACACGATCATGAAGGAGCACGCGGAGATCGGCTTTCGCATCCTCTCCGGATCCGAGTCCGAGCTGGTGCGCTTCGCCGCGAGCATCGCCCACACCCACCACGAGCAGTGGGCGGGCGGCGGCTACCCCCGCGGGCTGCAGGGCGAGGACATCCCGCTCGAGGGTCGCATCGCCGCGATCGCCGATGTCTTCGACGCCCTCACGAGTGCCCGCCCCTACAAGCAGGCGTGGCCGATCGCAGACGCGGTCGCCCACCTCGAGGCCGGCGCGGGCAGGCACTTCGATCCGAACCTCACGGCGCTGTTCGTCCGATCGATGGACGACGTGCTCGCGATCCGCGAGCGGTTCCACGACTGACGCCGCGGGCGCCCCCACGCCGGACGCCGGGGCTCAGTAGGCCGGATCGTCGCGGCCGCCATCGACGTTCACGGCGTCGCGCGCACGGTCGCGCTCGATGCCCTCGAGGGCGTCGACGGTGTACCGCGTCGTGGGTTCGAGGAGCAGCCGGGCGAACGGGATGGGATCGCCGGTCTCTTCGCACACGCCATAGGTCTGATCCTCGATCCGGACCAGCGCGGCCTCGACCTCGGCGAGGCGCTCGCGGCCGTGGTCCGCCAGCCGGACCTCGCGCTCGACCCGGGCGGCCTCGGCGGCGTGGTCCTGGACGTCGCCGATCGCGTCGTCGGCCACCGGGCGCGTCTGCGTCGCCAGGAACTGCGCGCGCTCGGCCAGCAAGAGTCCGCGGAGCTGTTCGATCTGGGCTTTCGAGAGGTGGTCCGACATCGGGGCGCAGCGTAGCAGCAAGGGCCCGCGGTTGCGCCACTGCGCGCGGTCACGGCAGCATGCGAGGCCATGTCGAGCATCGATCCCGCCGCACTCCACCTCGCCACCGCGGCGCTCGCCGACGGCGGTGCGCTGCTCGTTCTCACGGGCGCCGGCATCTCGGCCGAGAGCGGCGTGCCGACGTTCCGCGGCCCCGAGGGCTACTGGACCATCGGCTCGCGCAACTACCACCCGCAGGAGCTCGCCACCGCGGCAGCGTTCCGTCGGATGCCGCGCGAGATCTGGCGCTGGTACCTGGCCCGTCGCGCCATCTGCCGCGCGGCGGCGCCCAACGCGGGGCACCTCGCGTTGGTCGCCATCGAACCGGTGCTCGCCGGGCGCTTCACCCTCGTGACGCAGAATGTCGATGGTCTGCATCGCCGCGCCGGCAGCTCGGCGACGACGACCCTGCAGATCCACGGCAACATCGACGAGTGCCGCTGCACGGCCGCATGCGGCGCCGACCGCTTCCCGGTCCCCGCGATGTTCGACGGTTTCGGCCGCGACGACGCGCTCGGCGACGACGACTTCGCGCGACTGTCGTGCCCGCGCTGCGGCGCGCCGGCCCGCCCCCACGTGCTCTGGTTCGACGAGACCTACGACGAACTCCAGTACCGCGCCGAGTCGGCGATGGCGCGCGCAGCCGAGGCCGCACTCCTGGTCGTCGTCGGCACCGCCGGCGCGACCAACCTCCCCATGCAGATCGGCCACCGGGTGCTACGCTCCGGGGCGCCGATCCTCGACATGAACGTCGAGGACAACCCGTTCTCCGAGCTCGCGGTGCGCAGCGGCGGCCTGGCCCTGCGCGGCGGCGCCGCGACCGTGCTGCCCGCGCTGCTCGGCGCGCTGGCGGGCACGTCGTCCCACAGTCCTGCGTCGAGCTGCTAGTGTCCTGGCACGATCATGAGCGACCCCGACTACGACTTCGTGGTCATCGGCTCCGGCTTCGGCGGCAGCGCGGCGGCGATGCGCCTCGTCGACAAGGGCTACCGCGTGCTCGTCCTCGAGAAGGGCAGCGAGCTCGGTGCGGCACAGTTCCCCAAGTCGAACTGGGATCTGCGGCGCTACATGTGGCTGCCGTGGCTGGGCTTCCGCGGCCTGTTCAAGATGACGTTCTTCCGCCACGTCACCGTGCTCTCCGGGGTCGGGGTCGGCGGTGGCTCGTTGGTCTACGCGTGCACGCACCCGGTCCCCAAGGACTCGTTCTTCACCTCGTCGTCGTGGGCCCACCTCGCCGACTGGCGCGCGGAGCTCGAGCCGCACTACCTCGAGGCCAAGCGCATGCTCGGGGTCGCGACCACGCCGTTTCGCACCCGCACCGACGACGTGCTGCAGCAGATCGCCATCGAGCGCGGACAACCCGAGGCGTTCGAGCCGACGCAGGTCGCGGTGTACTTCGGCAAGGCCGGGCAGACGGTGCCCGACCCGTACTTCGGCGGACGCGGCCCAGACCGCACCGGCTGTATCCGCTGCGGCGGCTGCATGCTCGGCTGCCGACACAACGCCAAGAACACCCTCGACAAGAACTACCTCCACCTCGCGCGCCAGTCCGGCTGCGAACTGCATGCGGACACCGAGGTGAAGTCGGTACAACCACGGGCTGAGGGCGGCTATCGCATCGTCGCCCGCCAGGGCCGCTTCCCGCTATTCGGTCGCACGGTCGAGTACGGCGCGCGCAACGTGATCTTCGCCGGCGGCGTGCTCGGCACCGTCGCGCTGCTGCTGAAGCTGCAGCGTGATCCCGCGGCCCTGCCCAAGCTCTCGCCGCGCCTGGGCTACGGGGTGCGGACCAACTCCGAGTCGCTCATCGGCGTGATCTCGCGGCGCAGCGAGGTCGACCTGTCGAAGGGGATCGCGATCGGATCGATCCTGCAGACCGACGAGCACTCGCACCTCGAGCCCGTGCGGTTCTCCGCCGGGTCCGGCCTCTTCCGCCTCCTCATCGCTCCGCACGTCGCGGGCGAGAACATGATGATCCGCGTCGCTCGCCTGATCACCGCGCTGGTCCGTCACCCTGTCGCGATGCTCCGGGCGCTGTTGGTCCGCGACCTCTCGAAGCAGACGACGATCCTGCTGTACATGCGATCGACCGACGGCACGCTGCGGTTCCGCCGATCGTGGACCGGCCGCATGGTCAGCACGCCCGACACCGGCGCGACCCCGACGGCGTCGATCCCGGAGGCGACGGAGCTCGCCCACCAGGTCGGCGACAAGCTCGACGGCCTGCCCGTGTCGCTGGTCACCGAGACCCTGTTCAACATCCCGACCACCGCGCACATCCTCGGCGGCTGCTGCATGGGCGCGACCGCGGCCGACGGCGTGATCGACCACGAGCACCGCGTGCACGGCTACGCGGGGCTGTACGTGATGGACGGCTCGGCGATCTCGGCCAACCCCGGCGTGAACCCATCGCTGACGATCGTAGCGATGACCGAGCGCGCCCTGGCGAAGATCCCCGACGCCCGGCCCGCGGCGCTCCCGGCGGTCTCGGCGTAGCCGGCGGTCTTCGGCACGGCGCACCGATGGATCCGCTGACGCAGGGGGTGTTGGGGGCGGCTGCGGCCCAGGCCGTGCTCGCGCGGCGATTGGGCCCGCGGACGTGGCTCTACGGAGCACTCGGGGGAATGGCCGCCGACCTCGACGTGCTGATCCGCAGCAGCGACGATCCGATGCTCGCGCTGACGTTCCATCGCCACTTCACCCACTCGCTGGCGTTCGTGCCGATCGGGGGCCTCCTTTGCGCGCTGCCCTGGCTGCTGCGCCGGGCGCCCGACGCCGAGGCCCGCGCGCGTCGGTGGTCGATCGCCGCCGCGACGACGATCGGCTACGCGACGCACGGCCTGCTCGACGCGTTCACCAGCTATGGCACGCAGCTGTGGTGGCCGTTCAGTCGAACGCGCGTGGCCTGGGACTTCGTGGCGATCGTCGATCCGATCTACACGCTGCTGCTCGTCGCCGGCGTGGTGCTGTCGCGGCGGCGGCGGAGCCCGAGGCCGGCGATGGCAGCCCTCATCGCGTCCTCGGCCTACCTCGCCCTCGGCGGTGTCCTGCACGCGCGCGCGCTCGCGGCCGCCCGCGGCCTCGCCCACGATCGCGGCCACGCATTGTCGCGGGTCGAGGCGTTCCCCGCGATCCCGATCGACTTCGTGTGGCGGACGGTCTACCGCGCGGGCGGCCGGGTCTACGTCGACGAGGCCCGGACGCCGTGGTTCGGGGCGACCTCGACGCGCAGCGGTGAGTCGATCCCCGTCGCCGAGGTCGCGACGCTGCCGGCCGACGTCACCGCCGATCCCCGCACGCGCGCCGCATGGGAGACGTTCGTGTGGTTCACCGATGGCTGGGTCGGGCACGACCCCGCCGATCCGCGACACCTCGTCGATCTCCGCTACGGTCTGCGCACCGGCGGCACCGAGTCGCTGTGGACCCTCGAGCTGCGCCCCGGCACGGCGACCCCGGGCGTGCTCGACCAGCGCCGCCCCGCACCCGCAGAGTTCTTCGAGCTGCGCTGGAGCGAGATCCTCGGCGAGGAGTGATCGCGGCCCGACCGCGCCCCGCTACCGCGGGGCTTCGATGCGCGCGAGTAGGGCGTCGACGCGCTCGCGCTGCCCCGCACCGCGATCCCCCGCGGCGACGAAAGCCTCGCGGGCGCTGCGGGCATACGTCCGCGCGGCGTCGAGTTCGGCGAGCGACGCCGACTCGACGATCGCGCACGCGAGGCCGAACTCCGTCTCGGCTCGCTGCACCGGGTCACCGCCGCGGGCGTGGATCGACAGCGCGCGGCCGAAGTGAGCCCGCGCTGCGTCGCGCTCGCCGAGCTCGAGCTGCGCGAGCCCCAAGCCGGTCAACGCGACGCCGACGTACGGGTGCTCCGGGCCGAGCACGGACTCGAGGTGGCCGGTCGCGCTGCGGTACAACCCCAGGGCCTCCTCGGGTCGGCCCTGGGCGAGACGGGCCTCGCCGAGGTTCGTCAGCAGGATCGAGCCGAGGACGTGCTCGCCGTGATCGGCCCGCAAGACGCTGCGCGCGCGCTCGTAGTACGCGACAGCCTCGGTGTACCGCTGCATGCCCGAGAGCACCACGCCGACGTTGTTGAGTTGCAGCGCGAACGCGATCCCGTCGGTGACGCCCGCGGCCTCGAGGATCGCGATCGACCGCTGGTGGTCGGCCAGGGCGGCGTCGAAGTTCCCCATCGCCTGCTGCGCGTTGCCGCGGTTCTCCAGCGCGACCGCGATCGAGGGGTGACTGGGGCCGAGCTGTGCGAGGTAGAGTTCGTAGGCGCGCTGGTAGAACTCGAGCGAGACCGCGAAGTTGCCGTACTCGTAGTGGACACCGCCGACGTCGAGCAACACCGCCGGCAGGTCGGGGTCCTGCGCCGGCGCGATCGCCAGCGCCTCCGAGAACAGCTGCAGCGCCGCGTCGTACTCGCCGGCGCCGGTGGCCAGCACCCCACGCGTGACCAGCAGGCGCATCATCTGGTTCGAGTTGCCGCGGATGCGGGTGTGGAGGCTCTTCGCCGCGTCGATGAAGTAGACCCCACGGCGAGCGTCGCGGAGCTGGTGCCCCACCGCGTAGGCGAGGTCGCTGTAGAGGTGGAAGCGCAGCTCGTCGAGCCCCGCCGATTCTGCGAGCACGAGCGCCTCCTCCAGCAGCTCCGCCGCGCGCCCCGGGTCACCCGCGGCCGCCAACGCGCCGGCGCGGGCCTGCAGCAGCCGCGCGAGCGTCGGCGCGTGCTGCAGGGCGCGCGCCTCGGGGACGAGCGCTTCGACCATCTGCGCCGCCTGCTCGAAACGACCCGCGTCGACCATGACGCGCGCACGCAGCGAATCGCGGTGGAGATCCTCGACCCTGGCCCGCAGCGCAGGCTCGGTCGGGAGCGACGCCTCGGCGTGGAGGCGCTCGACGTCGGCGCATCCCGTGGGATCATCGATGCCGACCGCCGCCGTGACCGCCCGCTCGACGACCGGCGCGTCGGCGGCCGCAAACAGTGCGAGCAGCTCCTCGAGCTCGCTGCGCGTGTCGGCCAGGCACGCGCGTCGCAGCTCGTAGGTCGCCGCCGACTGCTCGGCCCGCACCTCGCGGGCCTCGCAGGCATCGCGAGCCCCCCGTGTCCAGGCCTGCGCGTGCACGTCGACGACCCGCGCGACGGTCGTCCACGCGTCCTCCGCGAATGGAGCCGCGGTCGCGACGAACGCCTGACGCAGCGCATCGCTGCGCGACGGGTTCCACAGCTCGGCGAGGGCGGCGGCCTCGTCCGCGCAGGGATCGACCGCGGGTTCGCCCCAGCGCGCACCGGCGACGACGAGCCCCGCGCCACCCAGCACCGCGACCGCGATCGCACCGGCGCGGCGCGTGGTGTGCCGCGGCCGGATCGCGTCGAGGAGCGCGCGCATCGAGGCGAAGCGCTCGTCCGGATCGGTGGCCAACCCACGCACGAGCGCGGTGCGGATCGCCCGGGGCACCAGCGCGGCGCCGCGGGCCGGCACCGGCCGGAGGCGACCGGTGACCCCCGCGCGCGGATCCTTCGGATCGCTCGCGAACGGGCGCTCGCCGAACAGCGCCTCCCAAGCAGTGACGCAGAAGCTGAACTGATCCGCGCGACCATCCGCCGCACGCCCGCGGAGCACCTCGGGCGCGATGTACCCCGGCGTCCCGAGGACCGAGCCGTCCTCGGTCAGCCGCTCGCCGAGCCGACCTGCGCGCGGGCCCGAGAACTCGTCGGAGCTGCGGCTCGAGGTCTCCGCGGGAGGACGCGCCAGCCCGAAGTCGACCACGCGGACGCGACCGTCGTCGCCGACCACCACGTTGGTGGGCTTGACGTCGAGGTGCACGAGACCGGCGTCGTGGGCCGCGGCGAGGCCGGCCCCGGCGCGCCCGAGCGTGGTCAGGATCTCGTCCACCGTGCGGGGCGACGCTGCGAGCCACGCCTTGAACGTGACCCCATCGACGAGCTCCATCGCGAGGTAGACCTCCCCGCCGACGATGCCGACATCGTAGACGTGCACGACGTTGGCGTGCGAGAGCCTGGCGAGGGCCTGGGCCTCGCGCAGCAATCGCTGGCCGTTGGTCGCAGCGCCGCGCGTGGTCTCGTGCATGAGCTTGAGCGCCACCTGGCGATCGAGCTCGGGATCGAGCCAGACCACGCTCATGCCCCCGGCCCCGACCGGTCGCAGCAACACGTAGCGGCCGAGGGTCTCGCCCGTGCGATGCGCCGTGACGACCCGGCTCGGGTCGCGCACCACCCCGGCGGTGTCCACCCGGCGGGTCTCGAGGCCATCGCCGGGCTCGGAGTCGTCGTGGGTCTCGGAGCTCACGGTCGCCCACGGTGATCTTGCACCGATGTCGACGCCGCGAGAAGCCGCGGCGGCGCAGCGTCAGGCCGGTGACGACGCGGTGTCCCGCAGGCGACGCGCCGCGACCGCGAGCACGGCCCCACCGACCGCGATCGGGACGGCACAGCCGGCGATCGCCCACGCCAGCGCGCTGGCCTCGCTGACGAGGCCGATGAGATACGGCGAGCCCGCGTCGCCGAACGCGTGGATGCAGAACACGTTGGCCGCGAACGCGATCGCGCGCATCGACGCCGGCACCGCGCCGACCAGCGCGGCGTTGAGCGGGCCGGTGTTGAGGAACAGCAGGAACTCGGCCACGAACGCGCAGGCCAGCGCGGCGCCGAGCCCCGGCACCAGCGGCATGATCAGCACGAACGGCGCGCCGAGCAGCAGACCGTAGCCGCTGACGCGAAAGTAACCCCCGCGATCGCGGCGCATCGCCCGGTCGCCCAGCGAGCCGCCGATGAGGGTGCCCAGGAGCCCCGCGACCACGGTGACGCCGCCGAACAGGGTGTTCGCCGCGCCGGCACCGAGGTCGAAGCGCCGCTGGAGGAACGTCGGCATCCAGAACGCGATGCCGCCGATCGCGAACGTCATCAACGTCATGCCGATCGTGGTGACCCGCCACTCGTACGAGGCGATCATCGTGCGCCACGCCACCGCCATCCGCACCGGGGCCGTCACCGCCTCGGCATCGTGGGCGCCGCGGCGGGGCTCGTGCATCCACCAGGCGACGAGGGCCAGCGCGATGCCGGGGGCCCCCGCGACGAAGAACGCCGTGCGCCACCCCGCCACCTCGCCGACCCAACCGCCGAGCAGATAACCCAGCGCGCTGCCGACCGGCGTCGCCAAGTAGAACCACGACAGCTTGCGGCCGCGCTCGGCGGGCGCGAACAGATCGGCGATGATCGACGGCGCCACGGTGGCGTAGCCGGCCTCGCCGACCCCGACCAGCGCGCGGCACAACAGCAGCCCCTCGACGCTGTCGACCGAGCCGCTCGCCAGTGTCGCCATGCTCCACACGCCGACCGAGACCGCCACCACGCGGCCGCGCCGGATCCGATCCCCGAGCCACCCCGAGAGCGGCGCGACGACCGTGTAGACGATCATGAACGTCGAGCCGAGCAGGCCAGTCACGTCGTCGCCGAGGTCGAACTCGACGCGGATCTGCTCGGCGATCGCGCTGACGACGTAGCGGTCGATGTAGTTGACGAAGTTGATCGCGGTCAGGGCCGCGAGCACACCGAGCGCGACCCGGCTCGTCGGGGCAGCCTGGCTCGACACCGCGGACATCCTACGGCGGAACCGCACCAGCGCGTCGCGGCCCCCCACGCCGGCCTTGCACTGCGTCGGTGTTCAGTATAGGAATTTGCCCTGCGCCGAGAGAAGCTCCGCGCCGATCCCAAACGACGAGTTCGGCGTAACGACAGGCGCGATCAAACGATTGCACGACCGACCTCAGACGGATTCCACGGACTCCAGGAGACACACAATGCTGAACATCAAGGAAATCGCCGCCACTCTTGCACTCCTCGGCTCGGGCTCGCTCATGGTGACCGGCTGTGAGAAGGACGCCCCCGCGACCGAGACCCCCGGCGGCGACGCTGCGGCGCCCGCGACCCCGGACGCCGGCGGCGAGACGAAGGCCGAGGGCTCGTGCGGCGAAGGCAAGACCGAGGGCTCGTGCGGCGAGGGCAAGACCGAGGGTTCCTGCGGCGAGAAGAAGGCCGAGGGCTCCTGCGGCGAGAAGCCCCAGTGATCTCTGCCCGTCACGCGGACTCCCCGGAGCCCGCGTGACGAGCGCGTGACCCAACGACCCGCGGCGGCCTCGGCTTCCGCGGGTTCGTTCGTTGTCGAGGTGGACCAGACGAGGAGGCTTCGATGAGCGCGGACATCACGGGTGTGGGGCTGGGCCTTCGGGCGGCGTTCATCGAGCGGGTCGAACGCGGCGAGGCCGACGGCAAGATCGCGTTCCTCGAGGTCGCCCCCGAGAACTACATGCACCGCGGCGGCAAGGCGCCCCGACGGCTCGCAGCGATCGCGGAGCGGTTCCCGATCATCAGCCACGGGCTGATGATGTCGCTCGGCAGTCCCGACCCCCTCGACGACGCGTACTTCGCCGAGCTGCGCCCCTTCCTCGATCGCGTGGCGGCCCCGTGGCACTCCGACCACCTGTGCTGGAGCGGCATCGACGGCGTGCTCCTGCACGACCTGCTGCCCGTGCCGTTCACGACCGCATCCGCGACCCGCATCGCCGACCGCGTCCGGCAGGCCCAGGATCGCATCGGCCGGCCGATGGCGGTCGAGAACGTCAGCTGGTACCTGCAGCTCGGCGCGCCGCAGAAGGACGAGCCCGACTTCGTCGTCGAGGTGCTCGAGCGCGCCGATTGTCGGTTGATGCTCGACGTCAACAACATCTTCGTCAACGCGAGCAACCACGGCTTCGACCCGTACGACTGGCTGCGCAAGGTCCCGCTCGAACGCGTGGTCCAGTTGCACATCGCCGGCCACGACCGCTGGGAGGACGATCTCATCATCGACACCCACGGCAACGAGGTCCGCGAGGAGGTCTACGACATGCTCGCGTGGGTGATCGAGCGCACCGGACCCAAGCCCGTGGTGCTCGAGCGCGACTCGGACATCCCGCCGCTGCCGACGCTGCTCGAAGAGGTCGCGCGGATCGACGGCGTGTACCAGGCCGCCGTCGCCCGCTGGCGGTTGCGGCAGGAGGTCGCTCGCCATGGTTCCTGAGCTCCCCGAGGGCGATCCGACGATGCGAGCGCTCGCGGCCGCGATCCGCCGTGTCGACGCCGAGGGCGATGTGATGCGCGACGCGGAGGCCTTCCTCGCGCGGTTCGGCGTCGAGGGCTCCGACGCCGCGGCGCTGCTAACCCGCGGCGCGCGACGTTTCCTCATCTACCGCACCCTCGTGCACAACCGGCTGCGGGCGGCCACCCGCGAGTTCATCCCGCGCGCGGCCGCGCGGCGCGGCAAGGACGAGTTCGTCGCCGACTTTGCTGCATTCATGCAGGACCACGCGTCGAGGAGCCCGTACCTGCGCGACGTCCCCGGCGAGTTCGTGGCGTGGGTCGCCCCGCGCTGGGCCGCCGACCCGAGCGTGCCGGGGTTCCTCGTCGATCTCGCGCGGCACGAGCTGCTCGAGGGGGAGGCTCGCAACGACCCCGCCGGCGGCGAGGCCCCGACGGGCGCCGCGATCGCCCTCGATGCGCCGCTGCGGTTCGATGGCACCGCGCGACTGATGCACTACGGCTGGGCCGTGCACAAGCTGCCGTACGCGACCGAGGATCGCACGGAGCCGCCGGAAGGCTCGACCCACCTGCTCGTGTATCGCGATGCCGAGGCAAAGGTCCGCTACCTCGATCTCACGGTTTGGGCCGCTGCGGTGCTCGACGCGCTGCTCGTGGGCGGCCTCGCAGTGAAGGACGGCCTGCTGCGCGCCGCGACCCAGCTGGGCGAGCCCCTCGACGACGACAAGCTCGCCAAGGCCGCGACGCTGTTCGCCGACCTCGCCGATCGCACCGTGCTACTGGGCGCGCGCTGAGTCGCCGGCGACGGCCACGATCGTCGCCAGCCCGGTCGCCGAGCGCGGGCCCGCCGGGCCGGCGAACACCCCGGCGTCGATGCGCAGCACGCGGGGCTCGATCGCCTCCGCGAGACAGAGGTCGAGCACGTTGTCGTCGCCGACGTCGGTCCCGTTCTCGACCGTGTCGTCGAAGCCCGTTGGATGCACCGTGCGACCATCGGCGAGCTCGACGTCGATGCGCGGCAGATCGTCGTCGCCGACGTCGTCGACCTCGTCGCTCCAGTACGTGCGCACGACCTGACCCGCGCCGCCGCACGCTCCCGACTGCGGTGCGCCGAGGCCATGCACGGCGACGAGCCGCGGTCCGTCGGCGTAGGCCGAGACCTTGCCCGACGCGCCGAGCAGCGGCCCACCCGCCTCGTCCCAGATGCGATCGATGACGACGACGTCCGTCGGCGTGGGCCCCTCGGGCGCGCCGAACTCGCCCCACAGCATCACGGTGCGGTTCTCGTCGGCCTCGCTGGCCGGCGCGAGCACGGCCGCGTCGGCGCGCACCCGCGAGCCGTCGCCGAGCACGACCATGAACGCCCGCCCCACCAGGCTGCTGGCGTCGAGCTCCCGATCGAACACCACGACGATCGCGTCGGCCGCCGTGTGGTCGCGCTGGGCGTCGCGCGAGAAGTGGGCCGAGAGGATCCCAGCGACCGGCGGCGGCGCCCGCGATGGCTGCGGGACCACGTAGTCGATGCGCCCGGTCGGCTGCCAGCAGGCGCACGGCAGCAGCCACGCGAGCGCGCTGCCGCACCGTACGACGCCAGGGAGCCGCATCGCCGGGAGCATACCGCGATCGCCTTGGGTGGCGAGGATCCCCGACAGGATGATCCCAACAGGATGATCCCGGCGGGATGATCCCAACAGGATGATCTATCCTCGCCGGCCGATGCTCCACCTGCACGCGCGGACCGATCTCGCCTGGGGCACCGCCGCGCTCGCGCACCTGCCCGAGATCCTCCACGACCACGCGCACTGCGAGAAGAAGGCGGCCTCGACCGCGATCGGCCTGGTGTTCCGCTACCCCGATCACCCGGGCCTCGCGCTGCCGCTCGCGGCCCTCGCCCGCGAGGAGCTCGAGCACTTCGAGCGCGTCGTCGTGCTCCTGCGCGCCCGCGGCGGCGAGTTCGGCCGCCTTCCGCCCTCCCCCTACGCCGCCTCCCTGTTGTCGGCCTGCCGCACGCACGAGCCGGCGCGGGCGATCGACACCCTGCTGTGCTGCGCGCTGATCGAGGCCCGCAGCTGCGACAGGATGCAGATCCTCCACCGCGCGCTGGTGGCCGCGCACGCCGAGCATCACCCCGCGGTCGACGACGACCTCGTGGCGCTCTACGACGACCTGCTCGCGTGCGAGGCCCGTCACCACGGCGCGTACGTCGAGCTCGCGCGCACACTCGGCGATCGGGCCACCGTCGACGCGCGCCTCGACGAGCTCGCGGCCCACGAGGCGCGCGTCATCGCCGACGCGCCGGTGCTCGCGCGCATGCACGCGAACCTCGCGTGAGGTCGCTTCAGGCGCGCGGGCTGGCCGCCCGCGGGAACAGCTCGATCGCGAAGCACCGCGCCGCGTCGGGCACGTAGCACAGCGTCACGTGCGTGCCGGGCTCGAGCCGCGCCCAGTGGTCCGTGGGGCAGGTCTCGACGAAGCGGTGCACCCGCGTACGCGACGGGTCCCGCTCGCGATAGGCCAACTCGGTCGACGCGCCGCCGACCGGCAGGTCGGCCTCGACCACCACCGACATGATGTCGTTCGCGAACAGTCGCCGGCTCCGCTCGACCACCCGCGCGTCGATGCGTTGCCCGGCGGCCAGCGCCGCGCGACGGCGCCGCGACGCGAACGACAAGATGCCGGCGTTGCGCAGCCCCACGAGGGTGACGAACGCCGGCGGCAAGCTGATCAGCACCGCCATGACCTGCCCCGCCGAGGTGTGGGCCCAGTCGTTCGCGGCGACCGGCACCGCGAAGGCACCCGCGACCACGAGGCCCAGGCCCGCGAGCAGGGCCCAGAAGCGCACCGACAGGCGATCGTGGACCAGCTCGTCGGTGGCGCGCCCGATCGCCCCCATCGTCACGAGCATCGCGACGACACCGCTCACCACGAGCGTGACGATGAGCAGGCCCCAGACCCAGACGCCGAACATGCTCTCAGTTTGCCGCACGACCTGCGCCCTCGCCAGTCGCCGCCCGCGGTTTGACGGGGCGCGGCGGCCGATGTCACGCTCGTGCGGCGAACGCCATGGACGATTCCCGCCCCTTCCGCGTGCTCGGTGTCCAGCAGATCGCAGTGGGCGCCCCCGACAAGTCCGAGCTCCGACGACTTTGGGTCGACCTCCTCGGCGTGCGACCGACCGGCGCGTTCCGCAGCGAACGCGAGAACGTCGACGAGGACATCCTCGTCGTCGGCGAGGGCGCGGCCCGGGTCGAGATCGACTTGATGATGCCCATCGATCCCGAGGGCAAGCCGCGCGTGCACGAGCCCCCGCTGAACCACATCGGGCTGTGGATCGACGACCTGCCCGCCGCGGTCGCGTGGCTGTCGGCCCGCGGGGTTCGCTTCACACCGGGCGGAATCCGCCGCGGCGCCGCCGGTCACGACGTCTGCTTCATCCACCCCAAGGGCGGCGGCGATGCGCCGCAGGGCGGCTGCGGCGTGCTGATCGAGCTGGTCCAGGCCCCGGCCGAGCTCCGCAGCGCGCCCGGACCCGACTGACGACGCGAGCGCCCTCCGCCTTGCCGGTGGATGGTTTCTGCGGGCTTTGCGAAGCTCACGCGCCATGACAGCGCGCCGCGGCTTCTACCCGGACATCGAGCCCTTCGACCGCGGCATGTTGCCGGTGTCGGACCTGCACACGATCTACTACGAGCAGTCCGGCAACCCCAAGGGCAAGCCGGTCGTGTTCGTCCACGGCGGCCCGGGCGGCGGCACCGATCCCAAGCAGCGGCGGTTCTTCGATCCCGCGGTGTACCGCATCGTGCTGTTCGATCAACGCGGCTGCGGCAAGAGCACGCCGCACGCGTCGCTCGTCGACAACACGACGTGGCACCTGGTCGCGGACATGGAAGCGTTGCGCGAGCACCTCGGCATCGCCAAGTGGCAGGTCTTCGGCGGCTCGTGGGGTAGCACGCTCGGGCTGGCCTACGCCCAGCGCCACCCCGACCGCACGAGCGAGCTCGTGCTGCGCGGCATCTTCATGCTGCGCAAGCCCGAGCTGGACTGGTTCTACCAGCAGGGTGCCAGCGCCCTGTTCCCCGACGCGTGGGAGAAGTACCTCGCCGCGATCCCCGAGGGTGAGCGCGGCGATCTGGTGTCCGCGTACCACCGCCGCCTCACTTCGCCCGACCCCGCGGTGCAGCTCGCGGCGGCCAAGGCGTGGAGCGTGTGGGAGGCGAGCACGAGCTTCCTGTACCCCAGCGACGACTTCATCGCCCACGCCGGCGAGGACGTCTTCGCGATCGCGTTCGCCCGGATCGAGTGCCACTACTTCGTGAACGGCGGCTTCCTCGACCACGAGGATCAGCTGCTGCGCGACGTGGACAAGATCCGCGGTATCCCGGGGGTCATCGTGCAGGGCCGCTACGACGTCGTGTGCCCGATGATGTCGGCGTGGGATCTGCACCGCGCCTGGCCCGAGGCCAAGCTCGACATCGTCCCCGACGCCGGGCACTCGGCCTACGAGCCCGGCATCGTGCACGCGCTGGTCGAGGCGACCGACGCGTTCCGCCCGCGTTAGCGCCGACGCCGGCGCGCGAGAAGGCCGAGGCCGAGCGCGACCAGGGCGCCCATCCCGTTCGCGCCGCGATCGCTGGTGCAGCTGCAGCCGCTGTCTTCGTCGTCCTCGGTCGTGCCGCTGCTCGAGCCACCGTCGCCGGTGCCCTCGGCCGACCCGCCGCCGACCGTCGCGCTCGCGCCGGTCGCCGAGGCCGACGCGCTCGCCGACGCGGAGTCGTCGGAGGTGCTCCCCGGATCCGGATCGCCGGTGCTGGAGTCTCCGCCGCCCGTGCTCTCGCCCGGGGTGCCCGTCGACTCGTCGCCGCCCGCCGTGCCGTCGCTGCCGCCGGTCGATCCGCCGCTCGCGCCCGACAGCGTGATGTCGGCGCACGAGTAGTACTCGTCGTCGTTGGGGTTGATCTGGGTCAGCCGTAGCGTGCACGCCTCGCAGTCGATGTCGGGGAGCTGTACGTCGATCGACGTCGGCATGCCCTCGGCGTCGGACACGTCGGCGGCGAGCACGTACTGGCGAAAGCCCGTGTCGTCCGCCGCGGCGAAGTCGATGGTCAGCGAGCCGCCGTGGGGCTGCCCCACCGCCCACGACACCGTGATGGTCTCGCCCGCCGTGAAGGGGGTCGGCGCGCCCGCCGGGATACCGCCGCAAGGTCCGACCGTGAGCCCGTTGTCGCCGCTGCGCGGTACGGGATCGGTCATCGCGACGTGGGCCGACGCGATCGAGGGGAGCAGGAGCAGCGCGAAGGTCAGGGACGCAGCGGGGAGCTTCATGGTGATCCAGCGTAGCGGAAGCGCGATGGCGACCGCCGAGGAGAGTTGGTAGCAGCCGACACGCTGCGGTCTTCGCTCGCGCCGGTTCGGCTCCGCTCCGGATCCGCTCCGGATCCGCGCACGCCGTCCGACGCAGCGCCCGCGGCGAGCATGGGGCCGCAGCGCATCGTCTGCGAAACCGCTGGACGCCTCGGACGGTTGTGGGAGACGTTCGACCGCCGTGGACGCTCGCGCCGCCCTCTACCCCGACATCGAGCCCTTCCACACCGGCATGCTCGCGGTCTCCGGGCTGCACTCGATCTACTACGAGGTCTCCGGCAATCCCCAGGGCAAGCCGGTCGTGTTCCTGCACGGCGGCCCCGGTGGGGGCACCGAGCCGCGCCAGCGGTGTTTCTTCGACCCGGCCCGGTACCGGATCATCCTCTTCGATCAGCGCGGGTGCGGGCGCAGCATCCCCCACGCATCGCTGGTCGACAACACCACCTGGGATCTCGTCGCCGACATCGAGCGACTGCGCGTGCACCTCGGCATCGAGCGCTGGCAGGTGTTCGGCGGCTCGTGGGGCAGCACGCTCGCGCTGGCCTACGCCCAGACCCACCCCGAGCGCGTGACCGAGATGATCCTGCGCGGAATCTTCACGTTCGCCGCCGACGAGATGGCGTGGTTCTACGGCACCGGCACCCGCGTGCTCTTCCCCGATGCGTGGGCAGCGTTCGAGGGCGCGATCCCACCCGATGAGCGCCACGATCTGATCGCCGCCTACCACCGTCGACTCACCGGGGACGATCGACGCGCGCGCGAGAACGCGGCGCGGGCGTGGAGCACCTGGGAGTGCAGCGTCGCGACGCTGCGCCAGGATCCCGATCTCGTCGCGCACTGCAGCGACGTCGCGTTCACGATGGCCTTCGCGCGGATCGAGTGCCACTACTTCGTGCACCACGGCTTCCTCGCGAAGGACACCCAGCTGCTCGACGGCGTCGACGCGATCCGGCACATCCCCGCGGTGATCGTCCACGGCCGCTACGACACCATCTGCCCGCTGCGCAACGCGTGGCGGCTCCACCGCGGGTGGCCCGAGGCGGAGCTCATCGTGGCCGAGGGCGCGGGGCACTCCGCGAACGAACCCGCGATCTCGGCGGCGCTGCGCCGCGCAACCGACGGCTTCGCGCGGCGTTGACGGGGCCGACCGGGCGGGGCCAGCATCCCGCCATGACGCGTCTCCCCGCCCCGTTCGTGTCCACGCTCGGAATCCCGCTCGCGCTCGCGCTCTCGCTCGCGCTCGGCTGCCACCACGAGAAGCCCACCACCACGCCCGTCGACGCGACCGCGACCCCGACCGGCGGCGCCGGCATCGACGCGGAGATCGCCAGCATCGCGGCGAAGCCGGGGGCGGCGAGCAAGTTCAAGATCCGCATCGACGCCAGCGGCGCGATCCAGAAGCAGTCGCTCTACCACGGCGACGCCACCGCGATCCCCGAGGCCGCGAAGGCCAAGGCCCTGGCGAAGTGGCCCGGCTCGACCGTGGCGCGCTTCGAGACCGAGCTGTACGCCGAGCACGGCCGCGTCCACGAGATCGAGGTCACCACCGCCGAGGGTGGCGTCTGCGAGCTCGCGATCAAGGCCGACGGCACCGACCTCTACGAGGAATGTCAGATCGCCGCCGACAAGATCCCCGCCGCCGTCGCCGCGAAGGTCACGGAGCTGTTCCCCCAGGGCAAGGTGCTCGAGGCCGAGACCAAGCGCGGCCCGGACATGGACGAGCTGACGATCGAGGTCGAGTCCGCCGGCCAGGAGTTCTACCTGCGCGTGAAGCCGGACGGCACGGTGATCGCCAAGCTGGTCCGCATCCCGGCCGTTTTCGAGGTCCCGGTCCCCTGAGCTGGGACCGCGCGCAATTCGTTCGCAGCAGGTGCGTGGCCCTCCGGCCGATGACCGGGACGGAGCCACGCACATGTCATTCTTCGTCTGGGATCCCAAGCTGCTGCTCGGCGTCGATGCGATGGACACCGAGCACCGCGCCCTGGTCGTGCGCATGAACGAGATCCACGACAAGGTGGAGGCCGGCGCCAGCAAGGCGGTGCTGAGCACCCTGTTGCAGGGCCTCGCCGACCTCACGCGGCGCCACTTCGACCACGAGGAGAAGGTGATGCAGGCCGCGGCCTACTCCGGCTTCGAGACCCACAAGCTCGTCCACAAGGACCTGCTCACGAAGCTCGACGGACACGTCGCCGACTTCAAGGCCGGCCCGGGGACCCTGGGCCCGGGGTTCTTCTCGTTCCTGCGGCTGTGGCTCACCGCGCACATCCTCGGGATCGACAAGAAATACGCGCCCGCCGTGCTCGAGCGCCGGGTCGCCTGAATCCACGTTGTTCTGCGCTCAGCGATCGATCCCGACGGCGTGTAGGACGAACGCGTGGATCCACGCCCGATCGTCGAGCGCGCCGTAGCGCCCGGTGGCGCCCGAGTGGCCCGCGCCCATCTCGGTGCGTAGCACCAGCGGACCGCGCGCGCGGCCCTCGGCCCGCATCCGCGCGACCCACTTCGCGGGCTCCCAGTACCCGACCCGGGGATCGTTGAACCCCGCGGTGACGAGCATCGAGGGGTACGGCCGCGGACCGACGTTGTCGTACGGTGAGTAGCCCGCCATCACGGCGAGCTGCTCGGCGACGTCGGGGTTGCCCCACTCCTCCCACTCCGCGGCCGTGAGCGGCAGGCTCGCGTCGCGCATCGTGTTGATGACGTCGACGAACGGGACCTCGGCGACGGCCGCCGCGAACAGCTCGGGTCGCAGGTTGACCACCGCGCCGACGAGCAGGCCCCCGGCGCTGCCGCCTTGGATCGCCAGCTGCTCCGGCGAGGTATCGCCGCGCTGCACGAGGAACTCCGCGGCGCGGATGAAGTCCATGAACGTGTTGGGCTTGGCCGCGAGCTTGCCCGCGTCGTGCCACGCACGACCGAGTTCGCCACCGCCGCGCACGTGGGCGATCGCGATCGCGACGCCGCGATCGAGCAGCGGGAGATCGCCGCGCACGAACTCGGGGTCCCAGCTCGACCCGTACGCACCGTAGCCGACCAGCAACAGCGGTCCGGGCTGGGTAGCCCCGCGCCGACGCACGAGCGTGATCGGGATCGCCGTTCCGTCGTCGGCGGTGGCCTCGAGGCGCTCGAGGGCGAGGGTCGAGGGATCGAAGTCGGGCACCGCGTCGCGGTGGAGCACCGTCGTCTCGCGCGTCTCCATGCCGTACGACAGCGTGGAGTCCGGGGTGACCGGCGAGCTGTACGACAGGCGCAGTGCGGTGGTGTCGAACTCGGGGTTGTCGTCGAGCGAGACGCCCCAGGCCGCGTCGGGCCACGCGATGGCGTGGGCGGGACCCCCGTCCAGCGGGTGAATCCAGATCTGCGGCAGGCCCTGCGCGCGACCGCTGACGACCAGATGACCCGCGAAGGTGTCGATTGCGGTGAAGCTCTCGCCAGCCGCCGGCGCCACGAAGGGCACCCAAGGCGTGTGGCCGGTCGGGCTCGTCGGATCGAGCCTGGCCTCGTGCACCGCGAACTCGCTGGCGCCGTCGTTGGTGCGGAGGAACAGCCGCTGCCCGTGGTGCGCGAGCTCGACCTCGATGCCCGCGCGCCGCGGCTCGACCGCACGCCACGGATCGGTCGGCCGCGCCGCGTCCATCATGCGCACCTCGGACGTCACGCCGCTGCTGAGGACCAGCTGCATCCACCGGTCGTCGCGCGAGCGCCCGATCGCCACCGAGAACCGCAGGTCGTCCTCCTGGTGCGAGAGCACGGGCGGCGCGTCGTCGCCGATGCGCTGGCGCCACAGCTGGTGCTCACGGTTGGTGTCGTCGAGGCGCGTCGTCCACAGCGTCTGTGAGTCGCCCGCCCATGCCATCGACGGGCCGTTGTCGCCGCCGAACTCCGCGAGCGCGCGACCGGTCTCGATGTCGATCACGAACACGCGATAGTGCTCGTCGCCGCGGGTATCCTCGCCCCAGGCGAGACGGCGGTGATCCGGCGAGATGTCGAAGCCACCGACGTCGTAGTAGGCGTGGCCCTTCGCGCGGAGGTTGGCGTCGAGCACCACGGTCGTCGGCCCGCCGGCCCGCGGTCGACGCTCCGCGACCCAGTAGTCGCCCCCCGCGACGCGCCGGGTGGAGTAGAGGAATGGCCCGTGGGCGACCGGCGGATCCGCGTCGTCGGCGACGATGCGAGCCCGCAGCTCCTGCTCGATCGCGTCGTGCAGCGGCGTCAGGGGCTGGAGCACCGCGGCCGCGAAGGCGTTCTCCGCGTCCAGGTACGCCCGCGTCCGCGGATCGTCGCGGTCACGCAGCCACGCGTACGCATCGACGAAGCGCCGGCCGTGCAGCGTCAGCGTCGTCACTTCCTGGGCCGCGACCGGCGGGGCCGCGACCGGCGGGGCCGCGACCGGCGGGGCCGCGACCGGCGGGATCGGCTCGGCCCGCGGCCCGTCGGCGGCGCCGTGGGGTCGGCAGCCGAGCACGGCAGCGCCGACGTGCGCCACGGCGATGCCACGCACCGCCACGGGCTATCCCTGCAGCCACTGCGCGGCCTGCCGCGCGTAGTAGGTGAGGATGACGTCTGCCCCCGCGCGACGGATCGCGAGCAGCGACTCGAGCGCGGCCCGGCGCTCGTCGAGCCACCCGCGCTCCGCGGCGGCCTTGAGCATCGCGTACTCGCCGCTGACCTGGTAGGCCGCGACCGGCAGTGACGTCGCATCGCGCACCCGGGCGATGATGTCGAGGTATGCGCCCGCCGGCTTCACCATGACCATGTCGGCACCCTCGGCCTCGTCGAGGGCCAGCTCGCGCAGGGCCTCGCGCGCGTTGGCAGGATCCATCTGGTAGGTCTTCTTGTCGCCGTGGCGCGGCGCGCTGTCGAGCGCGTCGCGGAACGGGCCGTACATCGCCGAGGCGTACTTGGCCGTGTACGCGAGGATCGACACCTCGGTGAAGCCCTCGGCGTCGAGGGCGTCGCGGATGCGGCCGACCCGACCGTCCATCATGTCGCTGGGCGCGATGATGTCGGCGCCGGCGCGGGCCTGCGCGACCGCCTGCTTGCACAGCACTGCGACCGTCTCGTCGTTGAGCACGCGACCATCGGGGGCGACGATGCCGTCGTGGCCGTCGGACGAGTACGGATCGAGGGCGACGTCGGTCACCAGCATCACGTCGGGCCAGCGATCCTTCAGCGTCTTCACCGTTCGCGGGATGAGCCCGTCGGGGTTGAACGACTCGCGGCCGGTGGGGTCCTTCAGGGACTCGGCCACGGCGGGGAACAGCGCGATCATCATCACGCCGACGTCGCGGGCGCGCTCGACCTCGGCGAGCAGCCCCGCTGGCGACAGCCTCGCGCAGCCGGGCATCGACGCGATCGGCACGTCGACGTCGGCCTCGTGGATGAACAGCGGATAGATGAAGTTCGCCGCCGTGCACGTGGTCTCGCGGCACGCGCTGCGGATGGCTTCGGACTTGCGATTGCGCCGTGGCCGGGGGCGCTGGGCGATGTGAACCATGTCGAGCGCGACGCTATCACGGCCGGTCGACGCGGCGCAGCGTCGCGACGGGCCGCGAGACCCACGCGCTGTCGGCGGCCGCGAAGCGCCATGGCAACACGCGGTGGGCGGGCTCGGCGTAGTCGATGCCGACGCGCGGACCGACCAGCATGCCCGCGGGCGCGTCGCCGCGCTCGACGACGAGGCCACCTGCGCGATACAGCGGGTGCGCGTCCATCGTCCGATCGAGGCCGAGGGCTGCGGCGACCTTGCCGGGCCCGGTCAGCAGTACGGGACCCGACTTGCCGCCCCGGCGGCGGCGGATCGCCGCGAGCCCCTCGAGCGGCTCGCACGCCCGCACCAGCACCGCCGCCGCCTCGGCGTCGCCGCCGGTGACGAGGTTCAGCATGTGGTGCAGCCCGTAGCACAGGTACACGTAGGCGTGTCCGCACGGGCCGAACAGCGCGGCGTTGCGCGCGGTCCGGCCGACGCGGGCGTGGCACGCGGTGTCGCCGGGCCAGCGATAGGCCTCGACCTCGGTGATCCGTAGGGCGACGGCGCCCCTTCGTATCACCGCGCCGAGCAGATCCTTCGCCACGTCGACGACCTCGCGATCGTAGAAGCGCTTCGGCAGCGGCATGGCGCGACTACAACGTCAGCGTGCGCTCGTACTGCGGGTTGGCGTCGCGATCGTAGAACACACCGGTGAGCGTGTTGTCGATGATCTCGACCCAGAGGAACCCGGCGGTCTGGTCGTCGCCCCAGTGCATCGGGTTGTCGTCGCGACGCACGAACTCGGTGAGCTTGGCGCCGCCGCCCGAGACCAGGAACTCGGTGCCGCACTGCGACAGCAACCACTGGCGATTGTGATCGTGGCCGCACAGGTAGAGGTGAGCGCGGCCGCAGATCTCCTCCTCGAAGAAGTCCTTCAGCGGCGCGCCGCCGATGATCCCGCCCAGGCCCTCGTAGTTGCCGGCGTTGCCGTGCTCGCCGTTGGAGATGTACGGGTGGTGGCCGAAGACGATGATCCACGTGTCCTGCAGCCCCGCGAGGTCCTGCAGCAGGAACTGCCGCTGCGCGTCGGTCTCGTGGTCCCAGAACAGCTGGGCGGTGTCCAGCGAGACGAAGTGCGCGTTCTCCCGCTGGAACGAGTAGAAGGCGCTGGGCAAGGTCCACTTGTCGCTGTAGGCGCTGTACTCGATCTGGAACGAGCCGCGGGCCCAGTCGTTGCCGAGCAGCCCGTAGTCGTGGTTGCCGAGCGAGACGTAGAACGGGAAGTCGAGCGGCGCGTAGGGGACCTCGAACTTCTCGTCGAACTGCACGTCCATCGGCGAGGTCACGCCCACGTCGTAGATGTTGTCACCGAGGTACAACGCGAAATCGCAGCCGCGCTCACCACACACGGTCGCGATCGCCTGGCCCACGGCGACCTGCGTGTCGTTGCCCTCGCCGGCGTCGCCCAGGGCGACGAAGCGGACCTCGCCCTTGCCAACCTCGCCCGGCGGCCCCGCGCTCTCGGTGGCGCCCGTGAGATCGGCGCCCTCGGTGTCGCGTGTCGGTGCGGTAGTGCCGCCCGAGCTCGTGGTCGTCGTCGTCGTCGACGCGGCCGTCGTCCCCTCGGTCGTGCCCGCGGCCGGGGCCCCGGTGGGGGTCTCGTTGCACGCAGCGAGGATCGAGCACAGGGCCAGGACATTCGGTCGATACAACACGGCGCCGCCAAGCTAGCGGGCGGGTGTGCCACGCGCAAGTCTTCGGGCGCCGCGCGCTGGCCCGATGACGGCCATCGTGCGATAGCGTGACGCGAGTGCAACTCCATCACTTCGCCGAGCTCCCGCGCCGACTCGCCCACGCCGTCTGCATCATCCGGTTCACCACGCCGGTGGGGGTGGACGCGGTGCGGGCCCTCACGGAGCAGCTCACCCGCGCGAACGTGCTCGAGGAACTCATCGCGGACGTGGACGGCGGCACCTGCTTCGTCGCGGGTGCGTGGGTGCCCCGGACGGATGACGCCCACGCCGCGGCGATCGAGCAGCTGCGCGGGCTCGGGGAGCTCGCCGATGCGGCGTGGTTCTTCGCGACGACGACGACGATCGACGCGATCGCGGCGGACGACGACGAACACGAACACGACGAGCGCGACCACGGGGATCTCGAGGTGTCGCACTGGCGACACGGCGAGCCGCCGGGGGTGACCGCGGTCCCGTTCGTCCTCGAGGGCTATCCCGAGATCCTCGAGGAGTTCGACAGCGACGACTTCGGCATCGCGCTCAAGCTCGGTGCGCCCGCGCGGGCGGGTGAACGCACCGTGCTGCGGGCGATGCATCAGGTATGGATCCGGTCGTACATCGATCGGCGGGTGGAGGAGCAGCCGATGCGCAACGCGTCGGTCGCCTTCGATCCGGGCGCGCGGGCGGCGATCCTGTGGGTCGACGAGTTCGCGCCGCCGGCCACGGTGGCGCAGATGGTCCACCACCTGCTCTGGATCGCAGCGGCGATCCACGAGATCGTCCCGATCGCCCACGGGCGCTTCGCCGGGGCGTCGATGGAGCAGAAGTACGGCGAGGCGATGGGACTCGAGGGGCCGCCGACCGTGCTCGCCGGCAACCCGCTGCGGGCCCTGCTCGCCGACGATGCGGCCAGCGCGGCGTGGCTCGCCAGCCAGACGCTGTGGTCGAACCGCGAGCTCGCCACGATGTTCGTCGAGGCGGGAACGGACCTCGACCCCGACGACGCCGACGAGGGCGCCAAGGCGGCGACGCGCTTCGATCGCGCCGCCGCCCTCGATCCTGGCAACGTGGAGGCCGCGCCCTACGCCCAGGTCGCTCTGGTCCGCAGCGGTCGGGTGGAGCAGGCGCTGCAGCGGGCCAGTGGCGCCGAGCCGGCGATCCGCGCCCACACGATCGCCCTGGTGGCCGAGCACGCGCCACGCCACCTCCGCGATGCGCTGTCGCTCCTCGACACCGCGAGCATCGAAGCGGGTCCGGAGGAGCAGATCACCGAACTGCTCGTCGCGATCGCGGCGCATGTCCCCGACGAGATGCCGCGGGTGCTGGCGTTGCTGCCCGCGCGCGGTGACATCGCGGCGCACATCTTCAACGCGACCGCGCGCTGCGAGGACGCGCTGCTGCGCCTCGCGATGCTCGAGTTCGTGATCGATCTGCCGGAGCCGGAGTCCGGGCCCCACCGCGAGGCGTTCACCTACGCGCACAACAACGCGTGCATCCTCGCCCACCAACTCGGCGACTTCGGTCGGGCCGCGGCGCTGGCCGACATCGCCCAGCAGTACGCCGAGGAGAACCCATACATCTTCCACGGCGCTGCGTGTGCCTACGTCGCGGTGGGTCGGTACGAAGACGCCCTGCGGCAGGTCGGGCGCGCGGTCGCCCGCGACTACGATCACCTCGACAAGCTCGAGATCGACGAGGACCTCGGCGACCTCCGCCGCGACCCGGGCTTCATCGCGCTGTTCGCCGGCTATCGCGAGCGGCTCGCCCACACCGAGCCGGTCCGGCACATCGGCGAGGCCGAGTTCGCCGACACTGTCCTCGCCTCGGACGTGCCCGTCCTCGTCGACTTCACCGCGACGTGGTGCGGGCCGTGCCAGCGACAGGCGCCGATCCTCGATCGACTGGCCCACGGCGCGGCCGGCCGATTCCGCGTGGTGAAGGTCGACATCGACGACAACCCCGAGCTCGCCGAGCAGTACGACGCCACCAGCGTCCCGACGCTCGTCGTGTTCCGCGACGGCGAAGAGATCGGGCGCCGAGTCGGGCTGTCGCAGCGCTCCGAACTCGAGGTCCTGCTCGGCGTGAGCAAGGCCGACCTGAACTGACGACCGCCTGTCGGGCGGTCGAGGAGCCTACGCAAACAGCTCGGGGATGTAGCCCTCGACGTCGCCGAGGTCCTCCTCGACGCCGACGGCGTGCATCGCCGAGATGAGCACGTTCGACGGGTGGTTCGCCCCATTGGGCGCCACGATGTGCTGCCCGCGGACCAGACCACCGGCACCACCCGCGATGAACATCGCCATGTTGTCGGTCGAGTGCGCGCTGAAGGCCGAGCCGTTCTCGTAGCTGTAACCGCCGCCGGCCTCCGTCAGGTAGACGACCGCGCAGCTGTCGAGCAGCGTGCCCGCGCCCTCCGGCGTGTCGCGCAGCTTCGCGACGAGGTACGCGTAGTGGTCCATGTGCCAGGCGATGACGTCGTCGTAGTTCACGGTCTGGCCGTTGTGCGACATGTCGTGCATCGCGAACTGGTGGCCGGTGAACGGCTCGACGTTCATGAACGACTGCATCATCGTGTGCATGAAGGTCGCGACGCGGGTCAGATCGCAGACCAGCGCCATGTGCAGCAGGTCGGAGAACACGCGGATGCGCGTGGCCTCGCCGCTGTAGCCGGCGTTGACGTCGTAGGCGTTGGGATCGTCGCCGCCGAAGGCCCCGCCGAGCGCCGGGTCCTCGCCGGGATCGGGCAGCTGCGTGCACGCGCCGGTCTGATCGGGCGGGAGGTTGTCGAGCAGGTCCTCGAGGTTGCGGATCTTGTCGAAGTGCTCCTGCAGCTTGGCCTTGTCGGCCGCGCCGAGCCGGTCGACCATGCCGCCCATCCGCCGGTCGACGACATCGAGCACGCTCTTGCGCTTCTCGAGGTCGAAGGCCTTCTTCGCCGCCTCGACCGGATCGTCGGGCACGAAGCCGAGGAACAGGGTGTCGTACGCCTGTCGCGGGCTCGCCACCGGGTACAGCGGCTCGGGATCGCCGGGCATGTCGAGCCGCCACGACATGAGGTCGCGGTTGTACGGGCCCACGCCCGAGTTGTAGAGCAGCGCCTGGGCGCGGTACTGCAGCGACTTGAAGTTGGTGTCGGTGCCGATCGCGTCGGCGACCTTCTGGTCCGAGCTCCAGTTGGTCACGCGGTAGTCGTGCGACTCGCCCTGGGCCGGCGTCAGCGAGGCGGTGCCCGTGAACAGCGGGTTGGTGTGCGCGTGGAAGTTGATGCCGCGGCCGCCCGGCGGAATCGCCTGACCGAACACCGTCTGCGTCGGGATCGACAGCCCCGAGATCACCGTGATCTGCTGGCGGACGTCGCCGTAGTCGCCGAACGGCGCGATGCCGGGCCCGAGCGGATAGTCCGGCCCGGTCTGCGCCGGCACCACGTTGTTCGGCACCGGCCCCGAGTCACAGCCCAGGGCGAAGCCGCCGAACAACAGCAGGTAGCGCAGCGGGATGGCCCCGCCGTGGGCGAGGGCGTCGCCGTGGTCGCCGAGCATCGCGTCGAGCAGCGGGAGCGCGACGGCGGTGCCACCGAGGCCACGCAGGAAGGTGCGGCGGGGGAGTCGTACGCTGCGCATGTTCAGACCTCCTCCTCGCGGCGGAAGCCGAACGAGGGATGAGCGACGACCTCGACGAGCAGCTGGTCGAAGCGGAGACCGCCCTCGACGAACGCATCGCCGGCGGCGGTGGTGAGCGGCAGGTCGTCCTCGGCGAGCTCGCGCCCGAGGGCGAAGCGGTACAGCTGCTGCGTCACGCAGCCCTCGAGCACAGCGTTGTCGACCAGCAGCGTCGCGAGGCCCGCTGGCCCCTCGAAGGCGCCGATGCCCTCGATCGCGCCCTCGCCCGCGATCACGCACGCGGCGTTGTCGTCGTCGTGCGTGCGGTACTTGCCGGCCTTGTCGTAGTTCTCGAGCCCGAAGCCGATGGGGTCGATCTGTTCGTGGCACGCCGCGCACGAGCCCTGCGCGTGGGCAGAGTAGCGATCCTGCTTGCACTCGCCGCTGCCCTCGTCTGGCGGATTGTCCGCGTCGACGTTCGGCGGTGGCGGTGGGATCGGCTGACACATCAGCTGCTCGCGGATGTAGATGCCGCGCTTGGTCGGGCTGGTGTCCCCGACATTCGCCGCCACCGACAGGAACGAGCCGTGGGACAGCAGGCCCATGCGACCGGTGTCACCGTAGCCGACCCACTCCGCGCCGCCCTCGGGCGCCGGCAGGCCGTACTGCTCGGCGAGCACCGCGTCGATGTACGTCTCGTCGGCGGTGAACAGGTCCAGCCACGACGACTGGTCCTCGAAGATCACGCGGTCGACCAACGCCGCGCTCTCGGTGCGCATCGCCTGCGTGAGCGCGGCAGGGTGCGGCAGCTCGGCGTAACCGAGCCACAACGAGTGGAAGCGATCGACGTGGACCCGCGCGCGGTCGTCGGCGAGCATGCCCTCGGCGATCTGGCGCACGCCGTCGGGCCCGTCGAGATCGCCGGCCTCCGCTGCGTCGAGCAGCGCCGAATCGGGCATCGTGCCCCACAGGAAGAACGACAGCCGCGAGGCGAGCTCGTAGCCGCCGAGCCGGAACACGCCGGGCTCGCCGTCGACCGGCGTACCGAGCTCGACGCGGTAGACGAACTCGGCGTCCTGCAACAGCGCGCGGACGATGACCTCGACGCCGACGTAGAAATCCTCGCCGCGCTCGGCGAAGTCGAGGCCGAGGGCGACGAACTCGTCGACCTCTTCGGTCGCCAGCGCGCGGCGAAGCGCGAGCCGACCGAAGCGCGCCACGAACTCGCGCATGCACGCCTCGTCGGTCGTTCCCGACGGCGTACAGCCCACGACGGTGTCGCGCCGATCGGCGTCCTCGAGCAGTCGCTGGGCCGCGCCCGCGGCGAGCACCTCGATGCCGTCCACCAGGGGCTGGGTCGCGATCTGCTGCGTGTAGTCGTTGTCGAACGGCGTGCGCGCGTCCTCGGGCAGGAGCTGCGACGCTGGCCGCGTGGTGTCGAGCAGGAGGTCGCGCACCACGTTGTCGAACTCGTAGCGGGTCAGGCGACGCAGGCCGACCTGCGGCACCCCCATCGGATCGGAGGGCGTGCCGGTATCGGCACCGCCGCTGCTCGTGTCGGCCGACGTCGTGCCGCCGCCGGTGCCGGGACCCGTGGTCGTGTCCGCGGCCGCGTCCTCACCACCGCCGCCACCACCACCACCACCACCGCAGGCCACCGCAGGCCCGAGCGCCAGGGCGAGTGTCGCGACGACGAGCGTTCGAGAGATCCGGTCCGTGGTGCCCAACGCCATGCAACCCATGAATACCATGCGTGACACAGGGCCGCGTTCCGTTCACGCCGCGACCGATCGGCCGCGCACGCGCGCACGGCACCGCGCTCGGCGTATGTCGGTCGGCCCACTCCTGCGCCGGCGTTCGTGACCGCAACTACACTTCACGGGGTGGCGCGCTCGCGTGCGCGCGCGCTCACTCCTCCTGGTACTCGGCGACGTCCGGGTAGCTCGCCTGCAGCTGGGCGAAGTTCTCACCGACGCTCGAGCAGTGCAGCGTCTCCTCGAGGGCGGCCGACGTCGCGAAATCGATGATGTCCCAGCCGACGGCGTCCGCCACCAGGTCGGGGCTGCACTGGAAGAGCACGCCGGCGAACTGGGCCCCGCACACGCCCGCCGCGCTCGCGATCTCCAGCAGGTCTTCGCCCGCCGCGTTGCTCAGCGAGCAGATCTCCGAGAACGTCAGGTGCCCCGCGTTCTCGATCCCGACCAGTCGCTTGGACGCGGGCGAGCTGCCGAATCCGTCCTGCTGAGCGGAGTACGGCACGACACTGTCGGCCGTGCCGCCCATCACCAGGGTCGACACCAGCGCCGCGCCAGCCTCGACCCCGCCCGAGGCGAGGGGGATGAGCACCTGCGCGTCGTCACCGAAGCCGGCGATCGCCCCGCCGCCCGCGCTGTGACCGGCCATGCCGATGCGGGTCGCGTCGACCCGATCGCCGAGGAACTCGAGGCCCGGTGTCTCACCGCGGATCGCCGCGAGCAGCGTCTGCACGTTGCCGCCGAGATCCTGCGGGACGTTGCCGGCGCCGCAGAAGCTCCCGAGGAGATCGGCGAGCCACAGCCCCGGGTGATCGGCCGCGACGACGATGAAGCCGCGGCTCGCCCAGTGGACCATCTGCGGCAGTGACTGCGAGCGGAAGCTCGCAGTGCCGTGGACGAACACGACCACCGGGTACGGCCCGTACTCGGCGTCGATGTCGAGGTCGCGGTAGCAGTCGCACGGCTGATACGGGTTGTCCTCGTCCGAGATCTTGCCCTGCTCGGATTCCGGGATCGACTCGCGGATGTCGTAGACGACCTGGTCGGCGCCCGCCTCGGTGCCGGGCGCCGCCGGGTACCAGACCTCGGTGCGCAGGCCGTCGAGCATCACCGTGCGCGCGCCGACGCTCCACGGTCCGCGCGCCGCGGTGTCGACCGGGTTGGCCCGCAGCGTGACGCCCTCGCAGCCCGCCGCCATCACCTCGCCGGTCGTCGTGTCCGCGCCGGTCGTCGTGTCCGCGCCGGTGCCCGTATCCGCGCCGGTGCCCGTCTCGGTCGACGGCGCGGTCGTGCCCGTGCCCTCGGTCGCCGCGCCCGTGCTCGGATCGCCCGCGCTGGTGTCACTCGGCGCCGTCGCCGTGCCCTCGGAGCCGCCACCACCGCAGCCCACCGCGCACGCCAGCACCACCGTCGCCTCGAGTCGTCGCCAGATCATCGTCGTCGCTCCCGTCGATCGGTTGTTCCGCAGCATCACCTCTCTAGCACCTCGGGGCGCCGCGATGCAGCGAATTCGCGGCCGCACGGCCCTGCAAAGCGCGTCGGGCGGATCACCCGCGGCGACGGGGCCGAACGTTCGACCCGCCGACGTGCGAGCGGGGGGATTGCGACGACGGCCCGCCTAGTGGGAGCATCCGCGCTTCCGTCGCCCGCTACCCGAGACACCTCGATGTTCAAGAACCATCCCCGAGGCCTGCCGGTCCTGTTCTTCACCGAGATGTGGGAGCGCTTCGGCTTCTACCTGATGCTCGGCATCTTCGTCCTGTACATGACGGATCCGGCCGATCCGACCAATCCGTCGATGGGCGGCCTGGCGATGTCGGACCGCAACGCGTCGGACGTCTTCGGCACGTATCTGGCGCTGGTCTACCTCACGCCGTTCGTCGGTGGGCTGCTCGCCGACCGCGTCATCGGTTACAGCCGGGCGATCATCTTCGGCGGCGTCCTGATGGGCTTCGGCTACTGCGGCCTGGCGATCCCCGGGGACGGCATCTCGTTCTGGCTCTCACTGCTGCTCATCATCATCGGCAACGGCTTCTTCAAGCCGAACATCTCGGCGCTGGTCGGCAACCTCTACGACAAGCAGGAGCGCTTCCGTCCGTTCAAGGAGGCCGGCTTCAACATCTTCTACATGGGCATCAACATCGGTGCCTTCGTGTGCAACTTCGTCGCCGCGGTCGCGCGCAACAAGATCGGCTGGTGGGCGGCGTTCATGGCCGCCGGCATCGGGATGTTCCTGGGCGTCGCGTGGTTCATCGCCGGCCGCAAGCACACCGCCGAGGCCGACGTGATGAAGCCGGCCAAGCCCGGCGACGAGCCGGTCGGCCGGATCCTCGGGCGTGTGTTCGGCCCCGCCGCAGCGTTCGGGCTCCTGGGGTGGTTCGGCGTGCCCGCCCTCCTCGGAGCCAAGGCAACGGTGTTCGGCTCGAACAGCAACGACGCGTTCCTGTTCGCGTGCATCCCCGTGGTGTGGTTCTACGTCTCGCTGTGGCGCAAGGCCGAGGGCGAGGACCGCGATCGCGTCGGCGCGCTGCTGCCGATCTTTGGCGTGGTCGTGGTGTTCTGGGCGGTCTTCCACCAGAACGGCTCGGCGCTCACCGTGTGGGCCGAGCGCTACACCGACCGCGAGATGCCGGCCTCGATGTCGCAGATCGCCAAGACGTTCGACCTCGTGGAGGAGGTCGACACCAAGCCGCGCATGGTGCCCAAGACCGACGCCCACGGCGTGCGTCAGCTCGACGAGGCCGGCAAGCCGATCGAGGTCGAGGGCCCGCACCCGTACTTCAACAACCTCCCCAAGGAGCAATGGACGCCGCCCGAGGTCAAGAAGCCGCTGGTGTCGACGGAGCTGTTCCAGTCGATCAACGCGTTCTTCGTCGTGCTGTTGACCCCATTCGTGGTCGGCGCATTCGCGTGGATGGCCAAACGCGGCAAGGAACCATCGACGCCAGGCAAGATCTCCCTCGGCCTGTTCATCACGGCGTTGTCGACGTTGGTGATGGTCGCGGCGACCTACGCCACCCACAACGGGCTCGAGAAAGCGTCGTGGCTGTGGCTGGGCGGCACCTATGCCGTCATCACGGTCGGCGAGCTGTGCCTGTCGCCGATGGGTCTGTCGCTGGTGTCGAAGCTCAGCCCACCGCGGCTCACGGCCTTGATGATGGGCGGCTGGTTCCTCTCGACGGCGGTCGGCAACAAGCTCTCGGGCCTGCTCAGCGGCCTGATGGACGCCTTCGAGCACAAGTCGGTCATCTTCTTCATCAACTTCGGCGCGGCGCTGTTCGCCTCGCTGATGATCGCGATCATGGTGCCGCGACTGCGCGCGGTGATGGAGAAGTACGTCGGCAAGTGATGCGGCGGCGGACGGCGCCTTCGCGGCGCTCGGGGTCCCGCCCGCGTTCGTGGCCAACTTCGAGGGCCTGGGCTTCGCCCAGCCGACGCCGATCCAGACCGCCGCGCTGCCCCACGGGCTCGGCGGTCGCGACGTCCTGGCCGAGGCGCCCACCGGCAGCGGCAAGACCGTGGCCTTCGGCGTGCCCCTGCTGGTCGCGATCGACCCGACGCAGTGGGGCCCCCAGGCGCTGGTGCTGTGCCCGACCCGAGAGCTCGCCACGCAGGTGGCCGTGTCCCTGCGCAAGCTCGCGCGGCCGCTGCCCAACGTGAAGATCCTGGTGCTCACCGGCGGCCTGCCGATGGCGCCCCAGATCGCGTCGCTGCGCCACGGCGCCCACGTCGTCGTCGGCACGCCGGGCCGCGTGGCCAAGCACGTCCGCGACGGTCGCATGGTGCTGAACCGCGTCCGCACGCTGGTGCTCGACGAGGCCGATCGCATGCTCGACATGGGCTTCGCCGACGAAGTCCTCGACCTGGTCGCCGGGTGCCCGACGCCGCGGCAGACGCTGCTGTTCTCCGCGACGCTGGGCGGCGACGTGCGTCGGGTCAGCGCGGCGATCCAGTCCGATCCGGTCGCGGTGTCGGTGGGCCGCCGCGATGCGCCGCAGATCGTCCAGCGCTTCGTCGAGATCGAGGCCGAGGACCGCGAGCACACCCTCGCCGCGTGGCTCGCCGCGCAGCGCCCGGCCTCGGCGCTGCTGTTCTGCAACACCAAGCTCGGCTGCGTCGCGGTCGCCAAGGGCCTGCGCGCCCGGGGCATCGACGCGCTCGCGCTGCACGGCGACCTCGAGCAGCCCGATCGCGAGCGCACGTTGGTGCGCTTCGCCAACGGCAGCGCGACCGTGCTCGTCGCCACCGACGTCGCCGCCCGCGGCCTCGATCTCACCGCACTCGCAGCGGTCGTCAATGTCGAGCTACCGTTCGACCCCGAGGTCTACGTGCACCGGATCGGGCGCACGGGTCGCGCCGGCGAGTCGGGCCTGGCGCTCAGCCTGGTGACGCCCGAGGAGCTGCCGCGACTGCACGCGATCGAGGCGTGCGCGGGGATCACCGCGGTCCTCGAGCGCGCGCCCGAAGCCGATGACGATCCGGGGGAGCGCCCGCTCGCCGCCCCCCGCGTGACGCTGTGCATCGCCTCGGGCCGCCGCGACAAGCTCCGGCCAGGCGATGTGCTCGGCGCCTGCACCAGCCCCGGCGGGGTCGCCGGCGCGGCGATCGGCAAGATCGACGTCGGCGATCGCAGCACCTACGTCGCGGTGGATCGGGCGCAGGCCGCCGCCCTGCTCGCGCACCTGCAGCGCACACCGATCAAGGGCCACCGACGGCACGTCACGCGGGCGAGCTGAGGTCGCGCCCAGACGCGCACGGTCGTCACAGCGTCGGCAGCACGAACTTCAGCACGTCGACGTAGCTGATCATGCCGAGCAGCTTGCCGGTCCCGCGGTGCAGCACCGGCACCGCACCCACGCCGTACTCGATCATGAGCTCGGCCGCCTTGGCGACCGACTCGAGGTGATCGACGAAGACGAAGACGCGGTTCATCGCGTCCGACACTGGGCGCGCGGCGAGGTCGTCGGCGAGTCGCGGCAGGCGGAGTTCGTCGGTGACCGGCAGGCGATACTCGCGGAGGTCGCGATCGGACAGCATCCCAACGACGCGGCCGTCCTCGACCACGGGCAGGTGGCGGACGCCGGTGTCCTCGAGCAGCCGCAGCGCCTCGGCGATGCTCGCATCGGGGGCGGTGACGACGACGGTGCGGACCATGAGTTCGGTGGCGTCCATGCCGTGATCGTGCCAGCCGTGTCGCCGCCGCCACGCGCGGAACCTGCACGCGCGACGCGAACACGTGCGCAATGCTGGCGGCGGCGAGCGCCACCGCGCGACCGATACTGGGCGCATGCGAGCGCGCGTCGCCATCATCATCGGAGTTGGCCTGGTCGCGAGCGTCGGGGTCGGCCTGGCCGCGTGCCGATCCCAGGCGGAGCCCCCATCGCTCCCCGAGCGGCCCCCCGCCCACGGGTCGACCAAGGGCCTCGGCCCGATCGAGAGGGTCGAGCGGGCGACCACGGTGCAGATGCCGTCGCACTTCACCGACGTGCTCGCGGTGCACGACGCCCTCGTCGAGGGGGCGCTGCCGCGGGCCCACGCCGCAGCGAAGCACCTGCTCGGCGAGCAACCGGACACGATGCTCGCCGACTGGGCGCCGCACCTGTTCGCGGTCCGGGCCGCCGCGGGTCGGGTCGTCGATGCGCAGGACCTCGAGCGCGCCGCGGTCGCCTCGGCCGAGCTCGCGACGACCTGCGCCGACTGTCACGTCGCCCTGGGCGCCCGCCCGCGCGCCGAGGTGGACGCACCGCCGCGCGTCGATGGCGATCCTGCGGCCCAGATGCAGCGGCACGCGTGGGCATTCGAACGACTGTGGGAGGGGATCGTGCTCCCGTCCGACGACAGCTGGCGCCGCGGCTGCGACGCGTTCGTCGAGCTGCCCACATGCGACGACGGACCCTCGAGCGATCGCGATCCCGCAGCGATCCGGCGCGCGCGCGAGCAGACCGCCGCGCTCGAGCTCGAGGCGCGCGCCGCAGCGACCCCCGAGGCCCGCGCCGCCGTCTACGCGCGCATGTTGCCGACGTGCTCGGCCTGCCATGCCGCGGGGTGTTGACGTCAGCCCGGCGGGTTGAGCACGAGGTCGAGGCCCGCGCCGGTCATGTCCGAGTACGTGTACGGACCGACGAGTCCGGTGGCCATCAGCACGATCGAGTGGTCGCCCGGGTGCACCTTGTAGGCGGTCCCGTTCTGGTCGACGACCCAGACGAAGCCCTCGAAGTCGATGCTCACGCCGACCGGCGTCGTGCACCCCGGCAGAGGGATCGCGTCGTCGATCAGTGAGTCGGTCGCGCCGTCGAACACCGCAAGACGGCACGGACTGTTGCCGCCGACCCAGACCTTCCCGTCGCGATCGATGTTCATGCCGCGGTAGTAACCGCCAGTCCCGCCGGCGTCGACGAACATCGAGCTGGCGACATCGAACCGATACACGTGATCGACCCCGGCACCGCCGGCGTAGGTCACCACCCACGGGTCGCCGTTGGCGTCGACGCCCATGCCGTACGGCGTACCGGGGATCGCCCATTCCTGGCGCACGAGCGTGACCGCGTCGACGGTCGCGAGCCGGTTGGTCCCGCGATTGACGTACCAGAGGTCACCTTCGGCGTTCACCGCACCGCCGTAGATGCGGCCGCCGCCGGCCGGGTGGCTCACATGGTCGAGCACCGCGCCGGTGGTGCCGTCGAGGCGATAGATGTCCTCGGGGTTGCCGCCGAACGAGACCCAGACCCTGGGATCCGGCACCGTGTTCATGCAGGTGTTCGGGTCGATCTCGCCGCCCTCCCACGCGATGCCGCGGGGCCCGTGGTCGTTGATCGGCATCGGCGTGCTCCACAGCACGCACTCGTCCTCGAGGTATGGCAGCACGTCGGCCGCGCCGGTCGAGGTCTGGATCCCGGGCAGACCGTTCTTCTCGGCGCAACGCTCGACGATCGCGGCGATCTTCGTCGCCGCGCCGCCGCCGTTTCGGTTGGCGACGAGCACGTCGCCGAACTGGTTGACGGACGTCCGCGACGGCGAGTCGCTCCCCGACGCCGAGGTCCGGTAGCGGCCCTCCTCGATCCCCGTCTGGGTGTTGATCTTCGAGACCGTGCCTTCGTTGGTGTTCGCGATCCAGATGAAGCTGAACGTCGGCGTCGCGTCACCGTCGCCGTCACCGTCGCAGCCGATCTCGCCGGTGTCCTGGCCTCCGAGATCGAACTTCAGCCCGTCGGGCCCCGTGCTCTCGGCCGGCGGGCCCGCGCTCGCGTCCGCAGGGGAATCGCCGCTGGACGCCCCCTCCCCGTCGGTGCCCGCCCCGTCGGTGCCGGGGGCCGCCCCGCTCGCGGAGATCCCCGCGCCAGCGCTGGCGTCGTCGTCACCGCCCGCGCTCGTCTCGGTGGCACACGCGACGGCAACACTGATGGTGAGGAGCAGCGCCGCAGGCAGCGCGAAGGTCGACGGCGGGGAGAGTCGCACGGGGGTTGGAACCCACAAGCGAGGGTTTTTCCGGGGTGTGCCCCTGCTATCCTCGCGGGGGGTTCACAAGAGATGCGCACCGTCCATGGCTCGATCGTCACGATGATGTTGATGGAATGTGGCAGCGGTGCCGGCGATGCCACGGGCTCGACGACCAGTGGGCCCCCGACGACGGTGGGCAGCAGCGGCGCCGAAGAGACGACCGCGATGACGGCATCCACGGCGACTACGAGGTCGCGCGGGTGCCGACCAACGACGGGGTCCACAGCCTCGAGGCCGACGCAGGCTTCATGGTGACGGTGGTCGGATACGACGACGCCGACAGCTACGCGTACCTCGGCGGCACCGGGACCGGCGTCATCAACCCGAACCCCGAGGGCTGATCGCCGCCGTTTCCGCGGGCAACGCACTGTTGCCGGGGGTGGACACGGGGGCAGTCCGCGCCGGTGCTACCTTTGCGCCCGCCATGAAACTGTACGGGAACCCCCACAGCACCTGCACCCGCAAGGTGCTGACCACCCTCGCCGAAACCAACACCCCCTACGAGTTCGTCGCGGTCGACTTCGCCAAGGGCGAGCACAAGGCGCCCGCGCACCTCGCCCACCAGCCCTTCGGCCAGGTGCCCGCGCTCGAGGACAACGGCTTCGAGATGTTCGAGTCGCGCGCGATGTGCCGCTACATCAACGAGAAGGTCGGCGGCAACCTCGTGCCCGAGTCGATCGAGGGCCGTGCGCGCATGGAGCAGTGGATGAGCGTCGAGACCAGCAACGTCACGCCGCCGATCATGAAGTTCGTCTACCACCACATCTTCAAGCGCGAGCAGCCGGCCGACGTGCTCGAGGCGGCGACCAAGTCGCTCGACGCCGCGTTCACGATCCTCGACGCGCACCTGGCCAAGCACCCGTACTTCGCCGGCGACACCTTCTCGCTCGCCGACATCTGTTACATGCCGTACTTCGAGTACGCGATGCCGACCCCGGTGAAGGCCCAGTTGGCCAACTACCCGCACCTGGCCGCGTGGTGGGGGAAGGTCAGCGAGCGTCCGAGCTGGCTGAAGGTCGCCGGGCGCGCCTAGTCAGGCGTGCGGATCGACCTGCGGGCCCGGCTACTTCGGGGTTCGCAGGTTGTCCACCAGGCGCAGCGGGATCTTGAGGTCGGCCTTCTGCCGGCTGCTCGCGACGAACGTCCGCGCGGGCACGTCGCGATCGACCAGGACCCCGGCGTTCACGACCGCGTCCTCGCCGATCTCGACGCCGCACGCGATGATGGCCCCGGCCCCGACCGAGCAGCCGCGACGCAGGATCGTCGGCTTCTTGCGCGGCGGGAACAGCCGCGCGACCGGCTTGTTCGGGTAGTCCTGACCGGGGTTGAGGTGGGTCAGGATGATCGCGCGCATGCCGATGGATACGCTGTCCTCGATCACGATCTTCTCGGCGAGGTCGAGGAAGACCTCCTTGCCGATGTGCACGTGCGCCCCGACGATGAGGTTGGCGAACCCGTTCGGACAGTCGTGCATCGTGACGTTGGGGCCGACGGGCCACGCGTCCGGGTGGATCTGCGCGCCGTACTTCGCCAGCACCTCCTTGGTGAGGTCCGGGTCACCGCATTGGTGCAGGAAATTGGCGATGCCGAACATCCCGAGGCGCGCGTAGATCACGTCGAGGTCAGGCCACTGCACCTGTTCCCAGACGCGGGCGCCGATCGACTTCACGACCCGCCGGAGCGCGCGCTTGACGACGCCACCGGCCGGCCTCGCTCGTGTGATCTCGTTCAGACTTCCACCAGGGGCACGGTGACGATGTTGTCGGTCTCCATCAGCAGCCCCGACCACGACAGGCCGACGCCGAAGCCCATCATCGCCCACTTGGTGGGCTGCTTCAGGTGCTCCCCCCCGCGCGTGACGATGGTGAGCGGGATCGAGGCGCTCGACGTGTTCCCGAACTCCTCGATCGACAGGAGGATCCGGTCCTCGGGCAACTTCATGCGCTGGCGCAGGAAGTTGATCATGAACTTGTTGGCCTGGTGGAAGACGTACGCGTCGATGTCGTCGCGCGTCCAGCCGGCCTGGGTCAGGAGCTTCTCGAGCAGTGGCGGCACCTTCTTCATGGCGAAGGTGAGGATCTGCGGGCCGTGCAGCGTGAGATCGATCGGCCGGCGGGTCTCGTCGTCGGCCTCGGGGCGGCGCTCGAACAGCGCGGGCGTCCACGGGTTCCGCGAGCCGCCGCCCTGCACGATGATGTGCTCGAAGCCGCTGCCGTCGGCGCCGAACTCGGCGGCGCGGATCTGCGAGGGGCCCTCGTTGGTCAGCGCGGTCGCGGTGCCGGCGTCACCGATGAGCAGCGCGTTGGCGAGATCCGAGCGGTGCTCGAGGTCGGCCGAGTACGGCTTCATGAAGCCGGTGACCATCTCGCCGCAGAGCAGCAGCGCGCGCTTGACCACGCCGCTGGCGATGAGGCCCTGCAGCACGATCATGCCGTGGGTCCAACCGGAGCAGCCGAGGTTGATGTCGAAGACGAGGCAGCGCGGGTTCAGCTCGAGGAGCTGGTGGGCGCGGTGCGAGCTCGCCGGCAGGTAGTGGTCGCCGAGCATGGTGACGAGCACGACCGCGTCGATCGAGTCGCGCTCCCAGCGGAGCTCCTCGATCAACGGCCGCGCCGCCGCGATGCACAGGTCGGACGCGGTGGTGCCCGGGGCCGCCTCACGTTTCTGCAGCACGCCGGTGTTGCCGACGATGCGATCGACGTCGAACGGCTTGAACTTCTCGTAGGCGAACTCGGGTTTGACGATCTTCTTCGGCACGCAGGCCGAGGCACCGGCGAGTCTCATCGGAGGGCCCCCCAGGCGGCGATCACTGGATCTTGCCCCCCGTGAGGTCCATCAGGTCCTGCACGGTCTTGCAGTCGCGGATCTTGTCCTCGTCGACCTTGATGCCGTGCTCGTCGAACACGACCAGCAGGTTGATCACCGCGGTGGAGTCCCAGCACTCGAAGCCCGCGAGCTCGGTCGTCGAGGTGAACTTGTCCGGGGTGCTCTCGAGCACGCCGGCCAGCGCAGTGATGAACTCGGCCTTCGTCATCGCGGGCAAGTTACACGGTCGGCTTTGGCAAGACAAGGTCGCGACCGCGCGTGATGGCGCCGTGCAACCGGTGCTCGCATGCGCATCGGGTGCGTGCGTCGGGCCGTCACGGACGTGTCGCGCGGCCGATCCCCGCGGCGCGTCCGCGACGCGTGTGACTCGATCTGACACGCTCGATCGCCACGCCCGATCCGCCGCGCCGCTGCGCCGCGCTCCGCGGCCGGACGATCACGGGCGCGGGCGATCGCGGCGCGCGTCGACGCGGCGCGGAACCGCACGAGATCCGCGCCGCCCGACGGGTTGGGCGGCCCCCTGCGCGAGTGGGGCGGTCCCCCGCCCGCCGCGCTGCCCGAGTGGGGCACGGGCGCTGGAATCCCTGGACTTCCACGGGCAGCAGCATGGGCGCGGGACCTGCAAACGGGGGGCGCCATGCAGATCCATCAGGTCCAGCGCATCTCGGACAGCTGCTCCTTCGCCCTCCTCGTCGTGCGCTTCGAACGGCCGCTCGACGGCGCGGAACAGGAGGCCGTCCGCTCGAGCCTCGCCGCGGCGGCGATCCTCGTCGATCCGAAGGCGACGAGCGACGACGACGACGACGACGACAGCGACAGCGACGACGACAGCGACGACGACAGCGACGACGACACGGTCGAGGCGGACCCGGCGGAGGCGCCCGCGTCGTGCTTCGTCCTCGGCAACTTCATCCCACGGACCGCCGCGCAGCTCGAGCAGGCCGAGGTGGCGCTCGACGGTGTGCTCGCGGCGTTCGGGGCGGCCCAGGCGTGGGTGTGGCCGGTGAACACGGAGATCGACGCCTTCGCAGACGAGTCCGACGACGACGAGTCCGACGACGACGCGTCCGATGACGACGCGTCCGATGACGACGAGTCCGACGACGACGAGTCCGACGACGACGGGTCCGACGACGACGACGAGTCCGACGACGACGAGTCCGACGACGGCCCCGGGGCGTGGCGCTTCGGCGCGCCGCCGCTGGCCACGACCGCGCCGTTCGTCGTCGAGCGGTTCCCGGAGATCGTCGACGAGTTCGACGGGGACGACTTCGGCATCGCGCTCAAGCTGGCCGGTCCCGCGGTGCCGGGCGAGGCGGCGGTGCTCGACGCGATCCACCACGTCTGGCTGATGCACTACATCGACGCCCGCGCCGAGGAGCGGCCGTTCCGCAACGCGGCGATGACGTTCGACGCGGCGAACCGCTCGGCGCTGCTGTGGGTCGATCGCTTCACGCCCCCGACGCCGACGCGGGTGATGGCCGAGCACGTGATGGCGATCGTGTCGGCGCTGCACGGGATCGTGCCGGTCGCCCGGGCGCGCTTCGCCGAGGCGACGATGCAGATCAAGTACGCAGGGATCACCGGGGACACGACGCCGCCGTTCATCCTGGCCGGCAACCCGCTGCGCGACGCGTTCTCCGCGGCCGCGGATCCCGAGGCCGGCGAGCACGCCGCGGTGGCGTGGGCGGAGTCGCAGCGCGAGTGGTCGGCGCAGGAGGTCGCGGCGATGTACGTCGAGCTCGGCCAGGGCTTCGATCCCGACGCGGTCGAGCCGGCCTCGGCGGCGGTGCGGATGTTCGATCGCGCCGCGGCGCTCGACCCCGACAACGACGACGCGGCGACGTATCCGTTGATCGCGCTCGTGCGCTCGGGCCAGGTGGACACGGCCCTCGCCCGGGCCAAGACGGTCTCGCGGCTGCACCTGCGGGTGATGACGGTCGATCTGGTCGCCGACCATGCGTCCGACCGGCTCGCCGACGCGCTGCCGCTGCTCGACCGCGACGCCGTGGTCGCGACGTCGAACGAGATGGTCGCGGGGCTCGTGGCCACGGTCGGCAGCCGCCTGCCGGCCGAGCTGCCGCGGGTGCTGGAGCTGCTGCCCGACGAGGAGGACATGGTCAGCCACCTGCACGCGGCCGCGTTCAAGATCGAGGACCAGCGCCTGCGCCTCGCGGTGCTCGAGAAGGTCCTCACGTTCACCGCGCCCGCGGAGCCCGGCTCACACCGGACCAACTACCTGAGCGCGCACAACAACGCCTGCATCATCGCCCACGCCCTGGGCGACTACCCGCGGGCCCGCGCGCTGGCCGACGGCGCCCTGCCCTTCGCCGACGAGAACCCGTACATCTACCATTCGGCCGCGTGCGCCTACGCGGCGGTCGGGGACCTCACGAAGGCGCTGGCCCAGGTCGAGCGGGCCTTCGCCCACGACTATGATCATTTGGATCGCGTCGAGGTCGACACGGATCTCGGCGAGTTGCTGGAATGGCCGCAGTTCAAGGCGCTGTTCGAGGACCGCCGCGCCCGGCGGGCCAAGAGCGAGCCGGTGATCGAGGCGACCAGCGAGAGCTTCGCGACGGACGTGCTGGCGTGCGACCGTCCCGTGCTGGTGGATTTCACCGCGACGTGGTGCGGGCCGTGCAAGCGCCAGGGCCCGATCGTGGAGCGGCTCGCCGCGGCGTCCGAGGGGCGCTACCGGGTGGTGAAGGTCGACATCGACGCATCCGAGGATCTGGCGCAGCGGTATGACGCGACGAGCGTGCCCACGCTGGTGGTGTTCGTGGGCGGGCAGGAGAAGGCGCGGACGGTCGGGTTGAGCGACGCGGCGGAGCTGCGGCGGTTGATCGACGGCGCGGGGTGAGTCGCGGTCGACGCGTCCCCGCGGGCGTGCGATCCGCCCGCGGGTGTGCGAGACTCCGACGATGGCCCTGGTTTCGTGGTGGAGCGGGGATGCCGGCGCGCGTTGGGTCGTCGGGCTCGCGTTGACGTTCGGCTGCGGCCCCGGTGGTACCGCGGCCACCGCCGACGCCGGCGGCGGATCGACCACCCTCGCGGCGGGCTCGAGCACCGGGCCGTCGATGGCCTCGGTGTCCTCGGCGGGATCGGGTGCGGACGGATCGTCCGGCACGGGCACCGGCGTGTCGAGCGGTGACGACGCGGACTCAGAATCCAGCGTCGGCTTCATCGCGAACCCCGACGGTGGCGGCTCCGATTGCGAGCAACCGATGCCGATCGAGGCCGCGCCCGGCTGCGGCGACGGCGTGCGGGCGCCCGGCGAGTTCTGCTACCAGGGGCTCGCGAGCCGCTTCGCCAACCCGGAGGGCGCCCACATCGCGGACTTCGGCGCGGGTCCCCAGGTCGTGTACGTCTCGGCGGGCGAGGACGGTGTGCGCATGCAACCGGCGACCGCGGCGGGCATGGTCGGGCCGCCGACGATCGTGGAGGTCGCGGGGTTCACCTACGGCGTCGCGGTCCACGACGTCGACGACGACAGCGCGCTCGACCTCGTCGTCTCGCACGACACCGTCGATGGCGGGCGCGTCTCGGTGCTGCGCGGCGTGGGCGATGGGAGCTTCGCGAGGGCTGTGACGTCGGCCCTCGACGGCATGGCGCACCTGCGGCTCGCGGATCTCGACGGCGACGGAACACGCGACCTGGTCGCGACGACCGAACACGGCTACGAGCTCGGCGCGCTCCACCTCGCGCTCGGCGGGCCGGACGGCGGGTTCGTCGAGGCTGGGGTGTTCGAGCTCGGCCTGCGCGTCTGGCCCGAGCCGGGGGATCTCGACGGCGACGGGCGCGACGACGTGGTGGCGTCGGTGCTCGACGATTTCAATCTCGGGCACAGGAGCATCCATGCGCTGCCGATGACGGCGCGCGGGCCGGGGATCGTGACGGAGGTGGAGCCGAGCGGGAACGTGAGCCGCGCGATCCCGGCGCGTGTGGACGACGACGCCGTGCTGGACCTCGCTTACCTGCGCGACGGCGATTTGGTCGTGCGGTTCGGACTCGGGGACGGTAGCTTCGCGGCGGCGGAGACGATCGACCGCGCCCCCCAGGACGCGCCGCTGGCCGCGGCGGATCTCGACGGGGATGGGCGCGACGAGCTGATCGGGGCGGGGTCGATCTATGTCGCGCCGAACGGGGAGTGGGTGGCGTTCGATCTGGGGTGCGGGACGTACGGGGTGGTCACCGCGTCCGTGGGGGAGATCGACGGCGATGGGCTGTTGGATGTGGTGCTCGCGTCGGGGTACGGGCAGGACGTCGGGGCGATTCACCTGGTGGGCTCGACGCCGTGAGCGCGGGGCCGCGGCGTCACGTGCGGTAGGATTCGTCCCCTGTCCGCCGCCGCCGAGCTCGATCTACCCAGCACCGCGCCCGGGGACCTCGATCCAGGAGGCTCGTCGAACTCGGCCCGCGTGACCGGTACCGGAGGATCCGCCGCCTCGCTCGACGAGACCTACGAGTTCTTCGACCTCCCCGTTCGCATCGCCGGTCCGACCCGACGCGATCAATCCTCCGAGTGGCTCCCCGTGACCTTCGCGTGGGACGAGGTCGTGGGGGGTGGCCCGCTCGAGCTCGAATGGGAAGTCGCGTTCGTGGTGAACGACTCGCGCGAGATCGGCGTCGACTTCGGGGGCACCGAGGCATAGGAGGTCGCTGAACACGCGGGGGAGGCCAGCGGGGCCAGCGGTACGTCGGCCCATCGACTCTGTGCGTCGTGCGTGGCTTCAGAAATATGGATGTTGGCACAGGTACGGATCTGGCGGCAGGCAGTTTCCGTCGCAGGCCCTCGACAGGCACTGGTCGTGCTCCTCGCAGGCCGCCCCCTCGTCGAGTCGGGCCGCGCAGCTCAGGCCGATGGTGTCACACCAGCTGTCCGGTGCGCAGGTGCTCGCAGCGGGCTCGCAGTCCGACGCATTCGGGGTCGACGCCACGCAGACGCTCGTCGTGGGGTCGCAGACGAGACCAGCAGCGCACGTCTCCTCGAGATAGCCATGCGTGAAGTAGCCGCACGGCCGTCCCTCGGGGATCTCGACTGGGCGATCGCAGGGCTCGTGACACACACCATCGACGCCGCACAGCAACTCGGGCGCGCAGTTCGACATGCGTCGACCGGCGCTCTGGCACGGCTGGCCGATGCCGTCAGTTCCGGCGAAGACCTGGCACTCGTCTTCGCAATCGGCCCAGCGGTAGACGGACGCGTCTGCCGAGCAGGGATCGCTATCGGGCCGGAAGTGGCCGTAGGCGAGGTCGAACAGATGCTCGGTGCAGGAACGCTGGTACACCAGACCTCGTGCGTACGCGGTATCCACCCACGCTTGCAGCGCGTCTCCGCAATCGTCGAAATCCAAAATGGGCGCCTCACATCGGCACGTCCCGGGCTCGCACGTGAAGGTGAGACGCACGGCGATCTCGTCCTCGGGGACGTCCGCGCCCTGGTCCCACCGGCAGCCCGACAGCGCTGCGTGAAGGAACGACGACAACACGAGGCGAGACCAGCACCGGCCACTCGAATCAAGTCCTTTTGCGTCGTGCACGAGCATCAAGATTCCACATCCAGCTGACGTAGTTGTCGACGTTGTTGAGGGCCACACGCAATAGGGTCGTCTTATGCACGCTTGCGTCGATCGCGAGCGCGAGGTTGCGAGGATTTCCGCCTGAGAAAGTCGTACCAAGCGCCGGCCGCGGCTTCTGTCGGTAACACATGTTCTCCTTGGCATTCCAGCCGCCGCTGCAGTGCGAGCTTCTCTCATCCCGCGGCTTGGTCGCGATTCCGTAGAGCCAGTGCCCCATCTCGTGCAGCGTAGTCTGTGCTCGCTCGGATTCAGAAAAATCTTTGAAGTACGGCCGGCAAAACTCGATCGTGTTGCGGAGCAGATGTCGCGCGGGCCCACCGCCGACGCAGCCCGCCTTCTTGCAGCGCACGAATACGGGTTGTCCCGCCCCATAGAACCCCTTGCGAAAAGCGCGCTCCCAGCGGGCGACCGTCCGTTGGATTACCACCAGTGCAAAGTTGAGCTCCACAGGGTTGTCGGCGATGGCAACACCAAACCAGAAGCCAAGCGAAGTCCTCTCGACAATGTCTCCGAGATCATCGGGCCCTCGGAGGCGCCAGATCGACGCGCGCTCTTTAGGTGAAAGCGTGATGATGCTGTCAATCTCGCGCAATGCCCGAAATACGATCAAGTGAGCCGTACGGAACGCTCTCTTTACTTTCTCCAGGTTTCCTTTTCGGCAATGGCCGATTCCATATTTCTTCACACGGAATTTCGCCGCTGGAGGGGCGAGCTTCGCACTTGGCTTCGGCAGAGGCTTCGGCGCCGAAGGCCCTGAGACGGGTTTGCCGTCACTGTCGCCATCGTCGGCATCAAAGCCACCACTCTCGAGGTCGTCGGCGAACTCGAGTTCGTCCTCGGCATCGTCGTCGTCAAACTCGTCGTCGTCGTCAAACTCGTCGTCGTCGTCAAACTCGTCGTCGTCAAACTCGTCGTCGTCAAACTCGTCGTCGTCAAACTCGTCGTCGTCAAACTCGTCGTCGTCAAACTCGTCGTCGTCAAACTCGTCGTCTTCGAACGCGTCTTCGTCCTCGAACCCGTCGTCCCCATCGAATTCGTCGTGGTCGAACTCGGCGTCCAACTCCAACGAATCGTCCGACTCGACGTCTGCGTCGTCCTCGAACTCCGGCAGCGTCACATACGCCAGCCCACCGCGACCGCCCGAGCATTGCGCGCACCCGCAGGCCGACCGCGCACGCGCGCCACCGAAGCGACTCGCACAGCCGCAGCCGCGCGAGCGATTCGCTCTTCCGCATCCCCCGGTGGCCTGCGCGTGCATCAGATCCCTCCGCTCACGCCGGCCGCGCGTAGAGGACCGCCGACAGCTCCGCGTAGAGCTTCGCGCTGGCCGTCGCCTGCGCGATGTTCAACACGACCTTGAAGTAGGGGCCGAGGTTGAGCTGCGTCGTCACCTTCAACGCCGGGGGAATGTCGCCGGCCACGCACGTCAGCGACATGCTCGCCGCCGCGGCCGTGAACTCCTGCGGGTCCTGACGGCTCGGCAGCGTCTGGAACACCTGCAGCGTGTACGTGCCGTTGGTGATGTCGCGGTTGTGGATCCGCAGGCCCATCCAGTAATAGTAGAACCTCGGGACCTTCAGTGCACGCCGAATCGTGACGTTCGTGTTCCCGATCGCCAGGAACGAGTAGTCGAACGAGCGCTTCGACAGCAGGTTGAACACCCGCACCCCGGACCCGCCCCTGCGCTTGGCGTCGAACTCGTCGTCGAAGCCGTCGGCGTCCAATTCTTCCAGTTCTTCCGCGTCCATCTCGTCCTCGTCCATGGTGGTCCTCCTCGCTTGCCTTGCCTGGTTGCGTACCCCTGCGGCGCGGCGTCGTCGCCGTCCGCGTCATCGTCGTCATCCGTCGTGGTTCAGCCCGGCCGCGGTCCGCCGCCCCGGGTACCCACGTGCCGCATCAGCGTCACGTAGTTGTCGATGTTGCGCCCCGCGAGGTCGTACCGCCCGGCCTCGACGAGATCCCGCGCCCCCTCGCGGTAGCACCGATGCTTGCTTCCCTCGCAGTCCTCGTGGCGACGGTCACCGACCCCGAGGCCCTGGTGCATCAGCTCGTGCAGCACCACCTTGGCGACCGAGGGCACGTCCTGCTCGAGCAGCCGCGGACAGAACCGCAGCGTCCCGTAGATGCTCGCGTTGCCGAGCAGCCCGGTGCTACAGCGCCGGTAGCTGGCCGGCAGGCACATCAAGGTCGTGGGCATCCGCCGGCCGTCGTGCTCGAAGCCCCGCTCGAACCGATCGACGACGCCGCGCACGACGGTCCACAGCCGCCGTGCACGCGCCGTCGAGAAGGGGCCGAAGAGCCGGCCGACCGGCCCCGCGTTCCACTCCCGCCGCAGCGCCGGCGAACGGATCCACTGCCGCAGCCAGGCAGCCGTGGCCCTCGCCCACCCGAATGCGGTCTGGTAGGCCGCGGCGAGCTTGCTGCGCGTGGCCTGGTCGCAGCTCGCGATCTTCGGCGGCCGCGGCCCCGATTGTGCCGGCCCTCGAGACTCCGACGGCAGTGCTGCCCGTGCTCCCGCCATGCGTCATCTCCCTCAGGGGGCTCGGACGTGGAGGACTGCGCTGAGCTCGGCGTAGAGTCTCGCCGCGGTGGGCGCCGTCACCCGAAGCACGACGCGCATGTACGGCCCCAGGTTTGTCGCCGTCACCGGCGTCGCGAGGGCGGGCGCGGCCCCCGTGCTCGAGATCGAGACGGCCATCGCCGGGGTGTATGTCGGCGGCGCGTAGCCCACGGTGAACTCCTGCGGGTCCTGGGACGACGGGAGCGTCTGGTACAGCTCCACCGCCATGGTGCCGGACACGATATCCTTGTTGTGCACGCGAACGCCGAGCCAGTAATAGTAGAAGGGCGGGATCCGCAGCGCGCGGTGGATCGTGACCACCTGCGTCGTGTTCGGCGGGCCCAGAAACGTGTAGTCGAAGGCTCGCTTCGGAAACAGCGTGATCACCCTGCCGCTCATGGCGTCCACAAACCCTTCTCGGCGCCCAACGCAACCGACACGCACAGTCTGGATCGGCCCAGACCGCCCGTGTTCAGGATCCCGGAATTCCTCACCCGGGCCGCATCAGCAGCGCGGACGGCGAGACGCCGAACGCACCCGCGAGCTGCTCGACCCGGTCGATGCTCGGATCACAGCCGCGCTGCACGATCTCGTAGAGATGCGTCCGCGACACGCCGGCCGCCGACGCGAGCCTCTCCAGGTTGGTGAACCCGTGGCGCAGCCTCCGTGCGAGGATGTTGCGGGCGAAACGATCGACGAGGTCGACGGGTGAGTCGTATGTAGGGGGGGGGGGGCTACATCTCCTACCGCTATTTCGTCGACGAGCTCGGCCCCGTCGCATCCCAGCGCCGAGGCGATCGCCGACAACCGCCTCAACCCGACGCCAACGCGGCCCGCGAGCACCGCGTGCATCGTCGTCCGCGAACATCCGGCCTCCGCCGCCAGGGTCGCGACCCCGAACCCACGGGCGGCTCGCCGGAACTCCACTGCATTCGCGACGGTTCTACGCACCCGTCCCACGACCACACCGGCCCTACGGGCGGCCCCTCGATTCTCTGACATCCTTCCGCGTGCGTTCGAGACTCGCGCGCCCGCTTGGCGAGCGCACCCCCACGCCGCTACCGTGATCGCATGCGCCTGACCCACCGCCCCGATCTCCGCGCGCTCCTGCTCGGCACGGTCGGCATCGCCTGCTCGAGCAACGCCGCGTCCGACGACACGCCACCGATCCTCGTGGCGGCCGCGTTCACCGATGGGCAGACGATCCGCCTGACGTTCAGCGAGCCCATGACGAAGCCGGGTACGGTCGACACGCAAGCGTTCCGCCTCAGCCTCGGGGTCCGCGACGTCTCCTCGACCGTCTACTACGGCCTCGACTACGACGCCTTCGACGACGATGGCGGCACGGATGGCAGCGACGTGGGTCCGGTCTCCGACGGCGACCCCACGCTCGACCCCACGGATCCCACCGACGCGACGGACACCGATCCCACCGGCACAGATCCCACCGACCCGAGCGACACCACCGCCGATCCGACCGCCGATCCGACCGCCGATCCAACCTACGACCCGAGCGACGGCGGGTACGAGGAGGGCGGCTACGAGGGGGGCTATGCCGGGCCGTCCGAAACCCCGAGCGACGGCTTCAGCCGCCCCATTCCTCCGCTCGCGATCCAGGATCTCGACGTGGCGTCGATCGCCGCCGTCAGCGGCGACGCGACCAAGGTCGACCTGGCGCTCGCCGCGTCGGTGCGCAACACAGGAGCCTGCACCGCCCTGGCGTACTTCACGAACGAGGGCCTGAAGTCGGGCCTGTTCGTGCACTACCGACCCGGCGCAACGCCGCTCGCCGACGCCGCCGGCAATCCGCTCGCCGCGATCGGACCCCAGTGGGTGGATGCCCGCGCCCAGGCGTACCTCGAGTTCCAGGGCGACTTTCCCAACCTCAGCCCCTACCTGCCGATCCCATGCCCGTGATCGGGAATTCCGGGATCCTGAACACGCCGCGCCGTGCCGGATCCAGACTTCGGGGTCGGCTGCGTCCCACGCCGACAGGAGTTGGTGGTCGTCATGCGCGAGAGGTTGACCGTATCTCCCACGAGCACCACCGACGAAGCGGTGTCGCCGGCGCCCCACCGGCCGCGCTCCTCGCTGGATTCCGAGGCCCGCGGCCTGGATGTCCGGCTGCATCGCCGCCGTTTCATGACAACGGCGGTCGATGTCACACGATTCGTGGTCGTCCCGCCTCGGTTGGGCACCCGCGCACGGACGTCTCGGTAGTGTCGGAGGGACTGACCGTCATGCATGACGATTCGCTCGACGACGATCTCGACGCCGCCCGACAGCCGAGGTCGGGCGTCCGAGTCTTCAATCTGTTCTCGAAACGCGCGTTCGACTACTCGTTCCTCGGGATCAGCACCACCAGCATCACTCTCCACCGCGCGCTGAACGTCCCGCCCTTCTACTACTACTGGCTCGGACTACGCATCCACAATCGGGACATCGTGGACGGCACGTTCACCCTGCAGCTGTTCCAGACGCTGCCGAGTGGGCAGGACCCGCAGGAATTCAGCGCGGCGTCACCCAGCCTGTCGCTGAAGTGCATCCCCGCCGACACGCCACCGACGCTCAAGGTCACCACGTTGCAGGCGCTCGGCCCATACTTCAAGGTGGCACTCGAGGCCGCCCAGGGGATCGCGGGCGCGCGGTTCTACGCGGAACTCTCCGCGGTGCTGTACGCGAGGCCGGCGTGAGCGCCGGGGGTGGAGGGACGTGATGCACACGCAGGCCACTGGAGGGTGCGGCGGATCGAGTTGCTCGGGCGGGTGCGGAACCGGGGGCGGCAGCGGCGGCAGCGATGGGGCGTCCGCGTGCGGTTGTGCGCAATGCTCGGGTGGTCGTAGTGGGCTAGCGTACGTGACGCGACCGGAGTTCGAGGACGACGTGTGGGACGCGGATTCGGGTCAGGCGCTCGAGCTCGACGCCGAGCTGGAGCACGACGAACTCGATGAGGCGGACGAGTTCGACGACGACGACGAGTTCGACGACGACGACGACGAGTTCGACGACGACGACGACGAGTTCGACGACGGCGACGACGACGACGACGACGACGACGACGACGACGACGACGACGACGACGACGACGAGTTCGACGAGGGCGAACGAGGCAAGCCGAGCGCCGACCTCGCGGGCGAGAGCGGGTTGCCATGGCTGAGCCGCGGGAAGGGCATCGCAACGTTCCGCAAGTGGTACTGCCCGCGCGACGCAAGTTGGCACGACTTCACCGCCGAGGAGCGGGAAAGGGTGCGCGAGGCCTACGAGGTCGCCCTGACGTGGGCTCAGCGTGCCAGCGACGAGATGACGAAGCGCGTCTACCCTCCAGGAAAAGGCAGACTGAAAGGAAAGTGGAGACGCAGACGATGGAAGCGATTTGCATGCCTCGTGCGCTACTTCGGCAGCAAGAAACTCACAAAAGGACGCATGCGTCGGATCAGAAAACGCATTCGCAGAATCCTTCAGGTCATCGACCGTGAAGGCATCACGTTTCTGCGAGTTCCGAATCGCAGCGGAGGCTGCTCAGGCTCGTGCGGGGGAAGCAGCCCGGCGGAAGCGTACACCCACTCATACGGAAGGAATCGAATCTACCTATGCCCAGGATTCTTCGTTTCCCCCTTTGGTGTCCCGCTCAGCACTGCCAATCAAGCCAAGACGATACTCCACGAAGTGGCCCACGAGATTGGCCTGACTCGGCACAAGAGGCTTGACGGAGAGAAGGCTGACACGGATGAGGAAGTGCAGGCACTTGCGCGGAGCAAGCCCTGGCGAGCCGGGATGAACCCCGACAGTTTCGCTTGGTTCTTCTTTGCTGTGGGACAGAGGTCGAAGTGCTAGTGCGACTCGGAACTAGTCTTGCCGCGGGTGCGCTGTGCCAAAGTCCAGGCGCGGTCAATTCGTTCCGCTCGTCGACAGCACCTCGGCCCGCCCGATGGTTCTTTGGGCACCTGCCACACGTCCCCTTCTTCACTGCGGGGCTCTTCGCGATCAGTTGCGAGACTCCTCAGCCCGGGTCAGAGCTTTTGAGGGCAGCCCCCGAGTCACTCGTCCTGACGCCGGGTGAACGCAGGGAGATGCTCGTCCGCGGTTGCGTCTACGACGACTCGTTCGACACTCTCATCCTCGCGTGTCTCGTTCAGGTGCGCGCGGTCACGACAAGCGGATCGCAGGGCATCGCTTCACTCGACCTACCCAATACGTCACCCGGTCAGCTTGGTGTCGAGGCGTCGTCGAACTTGTCGCGCGTGACCGTGACTGCGGGTTCCACCGCCTCGCTCGACGAGACCTACGAATTTTTCGACCTCCCAGTTCGCATGGCCGGCCCAACGCGACGCGATCAGTGCTCCGAGTGGCTACCGGTGACATTCGGATGGGACGATGTGAAAGGGGATGCTGATCTCGAGGTCGTATGGGAGGTGGCGTTCTCGGTGAACGACTCTCGCGAGATCGGCATCGACTTCGGCGGCACCGAGCCGTAGATCGCGACGCGTCTCGATCCTTGCGGGGCGTCGCACACCAGGACGAAGATCCGGGCGACGCCGATCGCCCGCTGCTCGAATCAAAGCCCGTGACAGCTCGGCGAGCAACTCTTTCGATGGGTCCCGCGCCTAACCCCTACCCCCCCTACCCCCCCCTACCCCACCCTCCCCAGGGCAATCGCATCAAAACTTAATCAGTCTTGCGCAGATGGACCTTCGGTTTGATCCGGGGCGTGACTTGTGATCTGTTGCGGCGCATGCCGAAGAGA
>JBIJCC010000056.1:0-62563 GCA_044344875.1 Nannocystaceae bacterium | reverse complement strand
CTGCCGCGCCCACGAGCTACAGCATCGTCTTCGCGTCCTTCGTCGCTGCGTTCCTCTTCTGTGCCCCCTCACGCTCCGCTCCGCAACCATCGGGCACGGGCACGGGCACGGGCACGGGCACGGAGCAGGGTGTCCGGAAGAACGCTCCGCGTTCTTCCGCACCCTGCTAGTGCGCACCCCCGGGTGCGACAAGACCGACGAAAATGTCAGGCCCCCCGTCGCCGAGCGTTGGCGCGTGGACGCGATCGCGCGGGGTTTGGTGTTACGGTCCGCCTCGATGTCGCGTCGTCCGTCCCCGGGTCGTCTGGGTCTCTGGCTCGTCCTGTGTGCCTGCAGCTTCGATGCGTCGGGTGAGCCGGGGACCAGCAGCGGTGGGACGACTGCGATAGGATCGACCTCGGGTGGGATCGCGAGCACCAGCGGCGCGTCCCCGGCCGATACCTCCGACGGCAGCGCGAGCGTCAGCATGGGCGAGCTCGACTCCGGCCCGACGAGCGTCGACACGAGCACCAGCGGGCCGAGCCACGGATCCGGATCGACGAGCGCCGAGGGTGGTGACACGGGCTCGAGCGGCGGCCCGGCGGAGAGCGGCGGCGACGAGAGCTCGAGCGGCGGCCCCACGGCGATCTGCGGCAACGGGGTGATCGAGCGCGGCGAAACCTGCGAGACCAACGATCTCGGCGGCGCCATGTGCAGCGATCTCGGCGGCGACTTCATCGGCGAGCCGACGTGCGCTGGCTGTCAGATCGACGACGGCCCGTGCTGCTTGCAGGACGGTGCGGGTTGCGTCCCGTTCCTCAACGACTGCTGCACCAACTGCGGCGTCGACTTCGTCTGCGGCTGATTGCCCGCGCGCGTCCCCTTTGGCGTGCACCCGTCGCGAGATCGGGACGGCGCGGCCGTGCGATCGTCCGCGATCGGGAAACGCACCGTCGGCGGAAACAAAGGTGACGGGCCTGGGTTCAAAGCCACAAGACGAAGGACGAGGGGCGCGCGCCGCCGCGGCACCCCGTCCCGACCCAACCGCCCGCGCGCCTGCGATCAACCCAATCGCGTCGGCGGCGGATAGCAGGTGACGAGAGCGCGAGTCCCCGGACCCGCGCTTCGGCGCCGATGACGAAACGACGCCGGACGATCACGCCGGACAGGAGAACTGCGCCATGAACCCCTCGAAGCTGCGACCCGCTGCGTTCCTCTTCGCCACCCTCGCCACCGCGCTCGCCCTCGGCTGCGAGACCGAGGATCCACCGCGCTCCGACTCCACCGACGCCGCCGACACACAGGACGCGGATGGGTCCGAGGGCGATGCCGATGATCGGGATGACGACGACGATGACGGCGGCGATGACGACGGCGCCCGGGTGTCGGCGCTGGCGGCCCCCGGCGCGCCGTCGGCCGGTCACGATCCGATCTTCCCACTGCATCCGTGCGGTGACGGGAACATCGACGAGGGTGAGGAGTGCGACGACGGTGTCGCGAACGGCAACGACCGCGAGTGCACCCTCGGCTGCACGCTCAACCACTGCGAACTCGACGAGCGCGGGGTCTGCACGCCGGCGGCCGATGTCGATCTCTATCCCTGCACCCCGGGCTACGAGGATGTGCAGGGCTGCGCGTTGGGACTCGCGGGCAACTGACGGACGCGCCTACGCCTGCCAGACGCAGAACGCATCGAACACGCAGATCATGCCATCGGGGCAGGTCTCGCCCATGGAACAGCCCAGCATGCAGTCCTGGACCATGTCCTGGTTGGCGTCGATGCACGTCACGGTCGGGTTGCCCGACGAGACGCTCGGGCAATCGGTCTCGTCCGTGCAGCCCTGGAGCGTGCAGAAGCCGAGCTGGCCGTCGGGATCGAGGGCACAGATCTCGCCCTCGATGCACACGCGCGCCTCGGGGTTGTTCACGCAGTCGCCGTAGCCCGCCGCCGGCATCACGCCGGTGTCGGAGCTGCCGGCCGAGGCGTCGCTGGAGCTGCTGCTCGCGTCGGTGGTTCCCGTCGAGCTGCCACCGGTGGCGTCGGTGGAGGTGCCCGCGGTGTCCGTCGAGCTGTCGCCCTGGGTCGGATCGGTGGTCGTGGTCGCCGTGGGATCCGTCGTGGACGAGTCGGCCTGGGTGTCGCTCGCCGTCGCAGTGACGGTGGTGTCGGGGTCGGTCACCGTCGCGGTGACGGTGCTGTCGGGGTCGGTCGCCGACGCGCTCGCGCCGGAGGAGCCGTCGCTCGAGGACGAGCCGGCGCCGGAGCCATCGTCGGAGCTGCAGGCGATCGACACACACAGGAGGAAACCAAGGTTGAAGCGAGCCGTCATCACGTCGGGCGGAGGGTAGCCCGACGTGAACGGACGCGGCAATCCGGGCCCGAGCTCAGCGCTTCTCGCAGGCCTGCATCGCCGCGCTGGTCTCGGCGTCGCGGATGCACTTCAGCTGCGCCACCCACGGGACCTTGCCGAACTTCGGCTCGCGACTGTACTCGGCGACGCACTCCTTCGTGAACGCCTCGGGCACGTCGACGCCGCTCTCCTTCTTCATGACCTTCACGACGTTGTCGCAGACGTCCTTGGCGTCGGGGGCACGCAGCCAGCCGAACCAGAACACGAACACGGCGAGACCGAGCGCGCCGACGATGAAACCGAGGATCTTGAGGGCCTTCATGGGGAGTCCTTTCGGGGGTCATCCCGCTTGACGGGGGTCGTCGCCGACTGTCGCCCCGGGGCCGGGCAGAAATCGACGATCGCCGGGATCGGGGCCGCAAATGGCGGTAGCATCGGCGGCGGTGGTGGCCTCGGCGCTGCGCGCGGGATTCCTGGCCGGGCTCGAGCCGGCCGTCGCCGCGCGCATGGGCGCGTGGCCGGGCCTCGACGCCGAGTTGGTGCGCCTGTGGACCGAGGGCACCGCGGGCCTGGGGTTCGCGCCGCCGGATCCCTCCCGCTTCGGGGCCCAGCTGGCGTCGGCGGTCGATGCCGACGCCGAGCCGGAGCAGAGCCTCGGCTCGATCTTCGCCGCCGATCTGGCGCTCGCCTGCGCGTGCGCGGCCGGGCACGCCGACGCGCTCGCCCGCTTCGAGGCCGAGTTCGCCCGCGACCTCGATCTCGCCCACGCCCGGGGCGGCGGTCACGTGATGCCGAAGGACGAGTTCCGTCAGCGCGTGCGCGAGCGGTTGTTCGTCGCGGTGCCGGGCCGCGAGCTCCGCATCGCCGCCTATGGCGGACGCGGCAGCCTGCGCAGCTGGGTGCGGGTCACGGCGGCGCGCGTGCTCATCGACGTCGCGCGCAAGGCCACGCCGCCCGACGCCCCCGCCAACGACACGCGATTGTTCGATCGCGTCGCCGATCGCGACGACCCCGAGCTCGAGTACATGCGCGCGACCTACGGCGCGGCGGTGCCCGAGGCGATGCGGGAGGGTCTCGCGGCCCTGACCGCTCGTCAGCGCAACCTGCTGCGCCAGCGCTACCTCTTCGGTATGTCCACCGATCGGCTCGCGACGATGTACGCGGTCCACCGCGCGACCGCGTTCCGCTGGCTCGAGGAGGCCCGCGCCGCGCTGTTCGCCGGCATGCGTCACGCCCTCGGCGAGCGCCTGCGCGTGGCCGACCACGAGCTCGACAGCGTCATCGAGCTGCTCGCCAGCCGTGTCGACGTCAGCGTGCGACGCCTGCTCGACTCGCGGCTCGAGGACTGAAGCCACCACCATGCCCGAATCGAAGATCTCCGCGCTGCGGGCCGGCATCGAGAAGCTGGTCGCGCGCTTCGTCACCAGCGAGACCACGCCGAGCCAGGCCGATCCGGGGCTCGTCGAGGGCGCGAGCCGGGCCCTCGACTCGCGGCTCGATCGATGGATTCGCCTGCCGGCGATGCGCCAGCTCATCGGTGGCCTCGAGCACGACGCGTTGACCGGGCCGGGCGAGTGGGTCGAGCTGCGCGCCCAGCTCGGCGTCGCCGGCAAGCTCGGCGAGCGCGCGACGTTCACCCTCGGCCGCAACGTCGTGGCCGAGGTCGCGATCGGCAGCGAGTCCGAGATCCGCGCCATGGTGCGGGCGCCGGATACCGGAGTGTATGCGGTCGGCGTCGAGATCGCCTCGGGCAGCCTGGCCTCGGAGCTCGTCGGCCAGCGCGTGCTTCAGGTGACCGGCGTGCGGCCAGTCGTGCTCTTCCACGCCGCGCTGCTGCTGCGTACCGACGGCGGCGTGGCCGACACGCTGGCGTCGCTGCGCGCCCTCGTCGACGCCGGCTTCGAGCTGGCGTACTTCGACATCCACGCCAAGAGCCGCGATCCGCAGATCCGTGACGCCTTCGCCCAGCACGGCATCGCCCCGGCCGCGACGTTGATCGTCCCCACCGAGCAGCAGGACCTCGCCAACACCCGCGCCGACTTCCCGGGGATGTTCCTCACCGCGGCGGTGCGTCGCCTGCGGGGACGCGGCGTGCCGGTGACGATGGTCGTGAGCGACGAGCTGATGCTCGGCGCCGCCGCGCAGCCCCCGGCGGTGGCGTTCCTCACCGCGAGTGAGGCCCGGCTCGGGGCCGGACACGGCGAGTTCGTGGAGCAGCACCGCGCCGCGGCCCTGACGCTCGACGCCGAGCGCCGCGCGACGGATCGCGTCACGTGGCGCCTGGATCAGACCACCGATTCGACCCTCGTCGCCGGCAACGCGTTCGTCGCGGAGCTCGACAACCGTCGCGCGCGCGAGCGGCTGTTCGAGCTCGTCGCCGGCGCCGAGCGGTCGGTGCACGTGCAGTTCTACATCGTGCGCGCCAGCGAGTTTGCCGATCGTCTCGTGGTCGCGCTGATCCAGCGCGCGCGTGCGGGTGTCCGTGTGCGGTTCATGGTCGACGCGCTGTACTCCGAGACCGAGGTCGTCGGGCGCAACAACCCGCTGCTGCTGGCGCTCGACGCCGAGCCCAACATCGAGGTGCTGGCGCTCGGTCGCATCGAGTCGCGGCGCGACGTCGACTTGTCGCGGCTCAAGCAACGCGACCATCGCAAGATGGTGATCGTCGACGATGTGCACGCCATCGTCTCGGGGCGCAATGCGTCGGACGAGTACTACCGCGGGTTCGACGAGGTCGCCGTGCACGACGGCACCGCGCACGAACGGATCCCGTGGCTCGACGCGCACATCGAGGTGCACGGGCCGCTGGTCGCCGACGTGCAGCGATCGTTCACGCACACGTGGCTCGAGAACGGCGGCGCGCCGATCGACGAGGCCGAGCAGCCCCGCGACGCGAGGCCCCCGGCGGGCGCCGCGGCCGGGCGCCTGGTGATCCACCGCGGGCTCGCCGACACCCACGCGATGTCGATGTACGAGGCGATGCTCGACTGCGCGGAGCACCACGTCTACATCGTGAACGACTTCCCCATCGTCACGGCGCTCGGCCGGGCGATCCAGCGGGTGCTCGCGCGCGGCGTCGCGGTGACGCTCCTGACGGGCAACGCGGCGGCCCGACGCGCCGACGGGACGTTCTTCCCCGCGCCGCTGCACCGCACGCTGTTCGAGCTGATGGTGAAGGCCCGCATCGAGCCGCTGCTCGCCGCGGGGGTCGCGGTCTACGAGTACGTGCCGCCCGCGGCGCCCGAGATCGTCGCGCGCCAGGGCATCGTGCGGCCCTACGTCCACGCCAAGATGATGTCGGTCGACGGCACGGTCGCGAGCATCGGCTCGGCCAACCTCGACGCGACCGCCAGCTTCTGGGAGAGCGAGGCCAACGTGGTCGTCCAGGACGCCGCGTTCGTGTCCGAGCTCGAGCGGACCCTGGTCGCGATGATCGCCGCGAGCTATCGCATCGATCCACACTCGGCGTACTGGTTGGGCGAGCGCGCGCAGCGGGCGGTGGTCGCGACGCTCTGGCCCGATAGTCTGTATTCGTGACCGACGGCGACGAGGCGACGGGTCACGTCTCGATCCACGACAGCACCCGGGGATCGGGCCACGGGATCCCCGGCGACACGCACGGCGCCGTGAACACGCCGGCCTCGATCTCCGCGGCCAGGACCGCGTCGTCCGCTCGATCGTCGTCGATGACGATCGACCACACGCCCGCGGTCACAGGCGGGCGCCCGAGCACGAGGTGCTCGAGCAGCGCGTGGCCGAACCACCGCACGCGGAGCCCACCGTTGCTGCGAACCGCCGCGTCCATCCCGTCGATCGCCTCGTCGCTGGTCTGGGGTCCGACCGCGCCGGGGAGCACGCCGGCGCGGCGGTGCGCGTCGAAGCGATGCACGAGCTCGGTCGGGCCGCTGACGACGAGGGCGACCTCGTCCAGCAGCGCGAGCGCGTCCTCTTCGCGGCCGCGCTGCGACTGGCCCTGCGTTCGTCGCTGCCGTTGGCACTGCAGCACGCGGGCGTGCAGGGCGGTCTTCGCCCGCGGCCAGGCCAGGAACGCGAGCAGGTTGAACGCGTCGTGCCACGAGCCGTCGCGGGTCGGGATGCGGCCGCGGGCCACGGCCTCCTCGTAGCAGGTGCCGATGTTGCCCGGAGCACGCGGGTCGACGAGCTGCCACGGCGCGTCGTCGCCGAGCGAGCGTGCCAGCGCGTCGCGACTCGGCGCGTCGGGGCCCGCGATCGCGGGATGGCGCGCCGCGATCGCGGCGAGCACCTCGGCGGTGGTGCGCGGCGCGGCTACGGCCACAGCCAGACCGCCACGGTGAGCGCTGCGGCCAGCCCCACCGACTGCAGCATCACGACGCGGGCCTGACGGCGCACGGCGGCGCGCTCGTCGGCGTCGGTGATCGTCTCGAGCCCCTGGTCCATGTCACGCGAACCGCGTGACGCGAGCGCGACTCATGTTCGCGCGCGGGCCTGGAAGACGCCGGTGGCCCCGAGCAGGAACGGCAAGAAGACCGCCCACCGCCACGGCGCCGGCGCGCCGACGGCGATCATGTAGACCGAAGCGCCGAGTCCGGAGACCAGCATCAGCCAGCCGAAGCGCCGCCGCATCCGTTGTCCCTGGGCCCCGATGTTCGCGATGCACGCTTCCACGTCGTCGGGTCTAGCACGCGGACGGTGGTTCGTCGCGGGGCGCCGTCAGGCCGGTCGGCCGGTGCGCCACCACAGCGCGTCCTCGCGGTGACCATTCGCCTCGAGGGCGCGGGCCAGGGCCGCGACGTGCGATGGATCGAGCTGCAGCGCGTCGCGGTGGATGCGGTGCTCGACGAAGCCCGTCGCGGCGACCCGGTTCAGGCCGGTGTCGAGCGCGACGCGCAGCGCAGTGGCCCAGCGCGCCGCGGCGTCGGGCCGTCGCAGGGCGAACGCCAGGCGCGCGCACAGGATCAGCGCCGCCACGTTGCGCGGCGCCTCCTCCACCAGCGCGACGATTTGACCGTGGGCCGCGGGCGCGTCGCGTTGCGCGAGCTCCTCGATCTCGGCCACGCGCGCCGCCACGGAGCCGGCCAGCGGTTGCCCGCGCAGCGCCGACAGCATGCCGATCGCCTGTTGCGGCGTGAGCTGCTGAAGCGTCGGATCGGGGTCGCGCAGCGCCCGGTTGTGCTTGGCCATCGCGCGCATCGTGACGACGGCCGCGGTCGCGACGAACAGGAACGCGGCGAGCCAGCCCCCGCCGAGCATCATCCCCACGGTCGGGGCGAGCCCCAGCGCGAGCACCGTGGCGATGAGTCCGATGGGGTTCGTGGCCTCGGCCATCGCGGCGGTTTCAGCTCGGTCCGGGCGCGGCGCCGTTGAGTCGGAGCTCGACGTCGAACCGACCGTTGGTGACGTCGATCGGCGGGCCGAAGGCGGCGGAGCGCGCGACGAGCTTGCCGGCGAAGGTGCCCTTGACCTGCTTGCCGACGTACGACTCGATCGTCACCGTCGCGCCGGGCTCGGATCGCCAGACCTTCTGCTCGGTGATCTCGTACTCGATGCGCGCGCGCACCGGTGCGGCGTCGTCGGCGGTGACGGTGAAGGTCACGGGCAGCGTGAGCTTGTCGAGCTCGACGCCCTCGAGCGACAGCTCGAGCCGCGGCAGGCCCTTGGTCGTGGGGGCGCCGCCGATCGACACCCGCGCGATCCGCTTGGTCGGGTCGTCCTTCGCCGGCTTCGCGATCGCGACGTTGGATCCGGTCGGCAGGAACTCGAACTTGATCACCTCACCGTTGAGCGAGGCTTCCATCGTGCCGTTGGTCTCGACCGCGACGAACTGATCTTCGGACTCGGCCATCGCCGCCTGGGTGTGGTGCGGCGCCGGGATCTCGTCGGGCTTCATCCGCTTGACCTCGGGCTCGCCGGCGGCCTTGGCCGGGGGCGGCGGCGCGGCGTCGTTGCGTCCACAGGCGACCAGGAGGAGGCAGACGAGCGGCAGGCGCATGCTGCAGCCAAGTTGGCCTGGCGGGCCCGACGGCGTCAACTCCCCGCGCGCGACAACCACGTGCGGCGCAGCCCCTCGGGCGGCGCGCCGAAGCGATCGAGCAGCGCGAGGTAGGCGGGGTAGGCCCAGCCGCGATCGTGGGCCAACGCGGCCACGCAGGCGGCGACGGTCGGGTTGCGACGCGGCAGCAGGAGGACCGGCGGGCGGCCACGACTGCGGCGGATCGGCCCCGCGCCAGCGCACATCGAGATCGACTCGATGGTGCGCTGGGGGTCCTCCGCGAGGTGGCTGCGCAGGGTCTCGAGGGCGTAGCGCTCGCGATCGTCGAGCAGGTCGTCGTCGATCACGGCCGGTGCGCTGGGGTGGCGCACGCGATCGATCGTCCACGACACCGCGCGGCCCATCGACTCGCGCCAGCGGTGCAGCGTGACGCCCCAACCGCCCTTGGTGTCGCGGGGCTCGGGCGCGCGCATGCGGACCTGCAGCAGATCGGTCAGCAGGCTGCGCTCGACCTCGTCGGCCACGAGCACCAGCACGTCGCCGATGGCGAACTGCTCCGCGCGCTGGGTCGGATACAGCGCGAGCATCGTGCGGCCGCCCGCGGTGTCGGTGGTGACCGCGGCCTGCAGTCGCGTGAGATCGACGAGGCGCTCGCCCTGGGCGTCGACGCCCCGGAACACCGGCGCGACCATCACTTCGTCGGCGCGGAGCTGCTTGCGCGAGGCCTGCAGGAGCAGCCGGGCGATCCGTGCGCGCGCAGGCTCCGGCAGGCCCGCGGCCTGGGCCGCGATGCGCAGCATCAGCGCGACGCCCTGATCGACCAGGCCCGCCACGTGGCCCTGCATGACGTCGCGCAGACGCGCGGCGCTGGCGTCGTTCGAGTCGTCGCCGAGCTCGACGGCCGCCTCGAAGCACGGGGAGTCGGGGATCGCCACGTGACCGCTGACCATGCCGTGCTGCAGCAGCCACGCGTGGGCGGTCTCGCCCTGCGACGGCACCGAGAGGCGGCCGCGCAGCGGCGCGCGCAGGGATGCCTGCGCGAACGCCTGGCCGAAGCCCGGCGCGACGGGCTGACCGTCGATGCGCACCGATGCGGTGGCGAAGCGCGCAGCGTCGGCGAGCCAGTCCGTCGCCGGCTTGCGATCGATGCCCGGGCCCTCGATCGCGATGTCGAGCCGCTGGGGGCCCGGCTCGGCGACGGTGGTGATGCGGACGGCGCCGCCGTCGAACTCGAGCGCGTGCACGGCCCCGCCCGAGCGCGAGCGGATCTTCAGTCTGCGCGGCGGCAGGCCGGCGGCGGCGAGCAGGGCCAGCTCGCCCTGCGACTCGAGGGCGGTGAGCGCCTGGTGCCGTTCGGCGTTGGGCCGGCGCGCGTCGAGCAGCACGCCGGTCCACATCAGCAGCTCGATCGACACACCCGCGGAATCGTCGACGATGCGCGCGCGCCCGCGGCCGAGCTCGACCTCGACGTCGGTCGCGCCGAATCGCAGGGCCCGGCGCACGAACTCGGCGGGGATCTGCCACGGGCCCTGGAGCTGGGCCTGCGAGAGCTTGCGCAGCTCCGACGCCACGTCGATGGTGAGCAGGCCACCGATGTCGATGCTGCCGCCGCGCGGCTCGGGGGGCGGGCCGGCGCTCATCGTCCGAAGTTCTCGAGCACGGCTGCCCGCGCGGCGCCGGCGAGCATGTGCCCGCGGCGATCGTCGGTGAGGCCCAGGCGACCGGCGACATGATCGAGCGCCAGCAACACCGCGGCGCGCGGCGACTGGCGGGCCATGGCGGTGGCGCGCACCAGCACGGGATCGGCGGCGTCGAAGAGCACCAGGCGGGTCGCGCGGACGCCGGGCAGCCGCGCACCCAGGGGCGCGAGATCGAGGACCGCCATCCCGCTGGCGACCTCCGCGGCGACGCGGATGCACCAGTCCTCGCCGCGCTCGCGCAGCGCGGCGTTCACCGCGGCGAGCGTGCGATCGCTGCTGCTGCGCTCGAGCATCGCGCTCCACCGATCGATGTCGACCGCACCCAGGGCGTCGGCGACGGTCGTGCCCTCGGGCGTGCGATCGTCGAGCACCGCGGCGCCGGAGCGGATCGCCTGCGCGGCGAGGCCCGAGCGAGTGCGGGTGCGATACAGCCGTCCGCCGCTCGCCAGCTCGCGCGCGCGATGCAGCGAGATCGCGGCGCCGTCCGACAGCGGCACCAACGGCCGGTGGAACAGCGCTGCGACGTGGCCGAAGGCGCCGGGCTGCTGCAGCACGCCCTGCAGCAGCCGCGAGAGATCGGCGCTGTCGTCGAGCGTCGTCGCACGGCGCATGCGGCCGCCGAGCAGTAGCCACGCCGCGAGCACGAGCAGGCCCATCGGCACCGCGCGCAGCACCCACGGGTACGCGCGATCGAAGGCGGCGATGCGCGCCAACGGACCCGGCTGGGCGACGGTGGGTTCGCTCGTCGCGGGCGCTGGCGCGGGATCGACGGGCTCGGTGGTGTCCGTCGTCGTCGCGGCCTCGGCGGGCGCGGCGGTCGGCTCCGCCGGACGCTCGACCCCGATCGCGACCTCGGGGCCGACGGCCGCCGCGGGGGCTTCGGCCGATCCACCGTCGTCGGCGACGGCGACCACGCTCGGGGCGGCGACGCCGTAGCCGATGCGATCGCTGGCGTCCGCCACCCGCCACGACAGGTCCTCGCCGAGGTACTCCACCCACGCGTGGAGCCATGGCATCGTGTGGCCGTCGCTGCCGATGAAGCCGACCGCCATCTTGGCGCGCACGTCGGCGGCCTGCAGCACGGCGGCGAGCAACGCGTTCTGCACGTCGCAGTCGCCCGCGCCGATCTCGAGCGTGCGGGCGATGAAGCCCCCTCCGCGCGTCGCGGCCTCGGCGTGGAGTCGCGCCGTCTCGGCGCTGTGATCGTAGCGGACCGCGCGGCGCACCGCGGCGACCGCCAGCGACACGCGCTCGTCGATCGGCAGGGCGCGCAGTCGGGTCGCGAGCCGGCTGAGGTCGGTCGGCAGCGCCACGTGGGTGGAGATCCGGCCCCGCGGCGTGGGATCGGGCGCGAGCGCGGTGCGGTAGCGCAGCACGCCCTGGGTCGGACCGTCGCTGACGACCAGCGGGACGCCATCGGCAGCAGCGCGCACGCGCATCGCCGCATCGCCGACGTGCACGCTGTCGGTGACGATGCGGTGACCTGTGGGCACCGGGATGCGGGTCGGACCGCCCTCGGACTCGAAGGGCAGGGCGATCTCGACGCACTCGTCCCCGCACCGCGTGCCGACGTAGTCGTCGACGTCGGTGGCGTTCGCGGTGTGGATCGGCGAGCCGTCGCTGCTGAAGCCGGAGAACGCGAGCGCGGCGAGGTAGAGCCGCAGCTCGGGCGGACGATACGTGAGGGCGATCGGCTCGGCCGACGACGGCGTCAGCACGTCGACCTTGGGCCCGCGGTAGCGCGCGCCGAGATCGCGATAGACCCGCGGGCCGGCCGGTGGCGCACCGACGGCGACGGGGTCGACGCCGGCGCCCGCGACCGGTGTCGGCGTGGTCGTCGGCGGGCCGAGGCCCCACAGCGCGTGGGAGATCGCCAGGGCCAGTACGCCGCCGACGGTCGCGCCGACCAACGATCGCGCGACGACCGAGCGACGCAGGCCCGCGCGGATCGCCTCGATGGCGCGGCGGTACCACGCCTGCGGCCGCGCGTGCGCCAGCTGGCGTTCGACCAATCGCTCGAGCTCGCGCTGGGCGAGGCGCACGAGTTTCTGCAGCGCCCGGTTGTCGCGCGCGTCGGAGCGCGACAGCAGCAGCTCGAGGTTCTCGCTCTCGAGCAACGCCTGCGGCGCGAGGCCACCGGGCAGCTCGGGGAACAGCACGCGCATGCGCGAGGTGTGGCGGCCGGCGGGGGCCACGAGATCCTCGAGGCTCGCGGCGGCGCGCACTCGCAGCCCGCGACAGAACAGCTCGACGCGCGGCGAGGGCCCGAGCCCGACGACGCCCCGGAGGTTGCGCTTGCGGAACGCGGTGCTCGGGGCCGACAGCGCGAACTCGGCGTTCGCCGGGCGGCCGTTGATCGTGATCGAGACCGGGCGATCGATCGCGTCGCGGTGGTGGAGGTAGCGACCGCTCTGCCACACCGCATCGAACACCCGGTGCTCGAGTCGACCGTCGCCGCGCGGTCGCTCGAGCGTGATCGTGGTACCGCGCTGCGTCGGCCCGTCGGTGTACGCCGCGGTGGCGAGGCTGCCGTCGAGGCGCAGGCCCCAGGGGGTCCCGCCGCGGGGACACGATCGGATCACGATCGACGCCGGATCGAAGCGGAGGATCGACCAGAAGCCCACGCCGAAGCGGCCGGCTTGGTTCTTCGCGCCCTCCTTGCTCGAGGCGTACAGCGAGAAGAGGTACCGCTTGGCGTGGTCGAAGGACATGCCGTCGCCGTCGTCGACGCAGGTCACCCGCTCGGTCGCGCCGTCCTGCTCGACCTCGAAGCGCACCGTCGACGCGCCCGCGTCGCGCGAGTTCTGCAGGAGCTCACGGACGAAGATCCACGGATCGGGCCCATAGCGGTCGGCCTCGAGGCGGGCCCGCTCCCGGAACGCCCGTGTCGGGTCCGGTGCGGCTCCCGTCGCGGTTGGGCTCACGTTCGATAGTGTAGCGCCGACGCTGCACGAAGGCGCGATCGGGGGCCGGCGACGCGGCAGCGTGCTCCAGGAGGTGTCGCGCCCACGGGCGGTCAGGCGCGCGGATGCGGCGGTCGACGGGCGGCGCGATCCTGCGGCCGGAACCTACCCCTCCGGTGGGACCACCGCGACCGGCACCGGCATCTCCGCCGCCAGCGTCACCGCCGTGCTCCCGATGAACGCCCGCGCCACCGTCGGCAGCCGCCGCGCGCCGGTCACCACCAGCGGCGCGAGCGATTCCACCGCGAGCTTCCCGAGCTCCTCGATCGTCGCGCCCTGCACGACCTTCGTCTCGAACCCCGTGAGCCCGTGCTGCTCCAACCACGCCTGCAGGCGCGCGACGCCCTTGCCGTGCTCCTGCTCGCCGAGCTCCGCCCACGGGCCCTCGGCGAGGTACGCCCGCAGGATCGGGTCAATCGGCGGGATCACGTGCACCGCGACCACCTTTCGGCCCATGCGTGCGCCGATCTTCGCGGCGAAGCGGCACGCGGCCACGGCGTCGTCCCCACAGTCCGTGGCGACGAGGATCGGCCCGGCGCCGAAGGGGATCTTCGCGTAGTCCGGTGGCACGACGATCACGGTCACCGGCAGCGATCGCAGCAGGCGCCGCGCGTTGGTGCCGAGTCGGATCCGGGCGATGGCGTCGCTGGCCATCTGCCGGCCGATGACGATCGCCTCGGCGTGCTCGCGGGCGGCCTCGTGCTCGAGGACCTCGTGGGCCCGCGCGCCGAGGGCGATCTTCTTCGCCGCGAAGAACTCGTGCATCGCGGCCTCGTCGAGCTCGCGCGTCAGCGCTTGCTCGGCGCGGCGGCCGACCTCGTCGGGGCTCTGGAGGCGGAAGATCGGCGCGAGCTGCTCGCGCTCGATCACGTGGACGCCGACGAGCGACAGATCGTGGGGCGTGCCCGCGCCCGACACCCACGACGCGAAGCGCACCGCGCCGTGGCTCGAGGGGCGCAGGTCGAGGGCGACGAGCCACTTCGGGGCGCTCGACGGGGCGGTGGACTCGGGGCTCGTCATCCCGCGATCATCGCTGATCCCGCGCGGTTCGCCCACGCGAACGCTTTGCGGCGAAGAACCGCACGTCTTGCTGCGTGCGGACCCGGTCCTGCGCCGGAAATTCCGCCGATCACCGGTAACGAAGCGATGCATCTCGTGCCACACGCAAGCGGGCGAGGGCCCGCGCTACGCCGTCGCCGGCACCGTCTTCGATCTGCCGCACGAAGCCGACGATTGTTTCGGCGTGGCCGATGTGATCGTGCGGCTCACGGGCGCCGACGGCGCGGTCGTCGAGTTGACGAGCAACGACGCGGGCAACTTCTTCCTCGCGACGGGCAAGGTCGCGACGCCCTACACCGCGACCCTCATCCACGAGGGACGCGAGCGTCCGATGATCACGCCGCAGACCGATCTCAACTGCGCGTCGTGCCACACCGCGGCCGGCACCAACGCCGCGCCCGGTCGCATCCTCGCGCCGTGAGCCTCGGCCCGCGCGACGACGCCGCTGGCGACCTGAACGCGGACGGGGCAACTGCTGACGGGCGACGGGGCAGCGGCCTCCGGCCTTTTTCCCAGCCCACGGCGACGGACGCGGGTATCATCCGCCGCCACGCGGGCAGTGCCGCGGCGGTGGATTCGACGATGCAGCTCTCGGAACTCAAGATCATCATCACGGGCGGTGCCCGCGGCATGGGTGCCCACTTCGCCACGCGACTCGCCGAGGCCGGCGCGCAGGTCGTCGCGGCCGATCTCGACGAGGCCGGCCTCGCGACCCTCCCGGCGGGCATCCACCGCCGGGTGTGCAATGTCGGCGTCGAGGCCGAGTGCGAGTCCCTGGTCCGCTGGGCGCGCGAGCAGATGGGCGGCCTCAACGGCCTCATCAACAACGCCGGCATCATCCGCGATGGCCTGGTCCTCAAGGAGAACCGCGAGACGGGCGAGATCACCAAGTTCGACGCCGCGACGTGGAACTCGGTGATCGACGTCAACCTCACCGGCGCGTTCTTCATGGTCCGCGAGTTCGCGTACGACCTCGCCACCCACAAGGTGCGGCCGGGCGTCATCGTCAACATGTCGAGCGTCGCGCGCCACGGCAACCGCGGCCAGTCGAACTATGTCGCGACCAAGGCCGCGATCGCGGCCAACACCGTGACGTGGGCCCGCGAGTTTGCCCGCTATGGCATCCGCGTCGGCGCCATCGCGCCGGGCATGGTCGAGACCCCGATGACGCAGGGCATGAACCAGAAGGCGCGCGACGCCCTGGTCGCCGCGATCCCGGTCGGCCGCATCGGTCTGCCCGAGGACCTCTGGCTCGCCGCGAAGTTCGTGCTCGAGTGCGACTACTTCAACGGCCGGACCGTCGACGTCGACGGCGGGCTGGTCATGTGATGCGGCGCCTCGCAGGCCTCGTGCTCGTCGCCGCGGCGTGCGGCAGCGACGACGGATCCGGCGTGCAGCGCAGGCCGCCCGCCGACCCGACCGACGCCCTCGACAGCAGCGGCGGCGCGCCCGGGACCTCGTCGAGCTCGAGTAGCGGCGAGACCGGCGTGCCCGGCGAGGGCGAGCCGTGCTCGGCCGCCGCGCCGTGCCCGGACGCGACATACTGCGTCGCGCCCGACGCCGGCGGCACGGTCGTCGGCGCGGGCGACTACGCTTGCTCCGCGAGCTGCGTCGAACTCGACGACGTCTCGCGCTGGTGCCTCGACGACGCGGCGTGTTGCGATGCGGCGGCCAGCTGCGAGCGCGGTCTGTGCCGCGGGCCGTCCGACACGGCGGCGAGCACGGACTCGAGCGGCGGGTGAGCGCCGGCGCGTCGCGGACCTCGACCAAGCTCGAGCGCGACCGGCTCGAGTTCGTCGGCGCGATCCTGGCGAAGTTCGGGCTGCGCCCCGGCGAGGGCCGGCGCACCGCGCTGCTGTTCGCGTACCTGCTCGCCGCCTCCGCGGTGTTCATCCTCGGTCGCACCGTCCGCGACACCCTGTTCCTCAGCCGTTACCCGCTCACGGCGCTGCCGTGGATGTTCGTCCTCTACGGCATGGCCTCGGCGATCACCGTCGTCGGCTACTCGCGGTTCGCCGACAGGGTCGCCCGCGGCAAGCTCGTCGCGATCTCCACCGGCCTCGGCGCGAGCACCTACGCGGCGACGTTCGTGCTGGTGCACTACGACGTCCCGTGGATCTACCCGGTCTTCTACGTCTGGTCGGAGGTGGTCGCCAACCTGCTCATCGTGCAGTTCTGGACCATCGCCAACGATCTGCACGATCCCCGCGCGGCGCGGCGGCTGTTCCCGACGATCGGCTCGGCCCGTGTGCTGGGCGTGGTCGTGATCGGCCTCGTCTCGGGGGCGATCGTCCAGGTCATCGGCACGCCGGCGCTGCTGTTCGTGCTCATCGGCCTGATGGGCGTCGTCGCGGTGCTCGCCTGGCGCCTCGCCCAGTACCCGCGGGTCGAGGCGACCACGGTGCGACCGCGCAAGGGACCGCCTGCGCGCATCGCCGGCGATCGCTACGTCCAGATCCTCGCCGTGATGACGTTGCTGGCGTTCGCGGCCCTGACGATCGGCGACTACCAGTTCAAGGCGATCGCCCGGGCGAGCTATCAGGAGGACGAGCTCGCGCGGTTCTTCTCGCTGTTCTACGCCGGGACAGGAGTCACCGCGCTGCTGCTGCAGCTGTTCGTCACACCGGGGCTCCTGCGCCGCTTCGGCGTCGGCGTGGGACTGGCCGTGATGCCGGTCGTGTTCGGGGCCGCGGGCGCGGTGCTCCCGTTCGTGCCGCTGCTGGCGATCGCGACGGTGATGAAGTTCGCCGACAACGGCCTGCAGTACACCGTGCACGAGACCAGCCTGCAGGCGCTGTACGGGCCGTTCCGGGCCGAGGTGAAGGCGCGGACCCGGGCGTTCCTCGACGCGGTGATCAAGCCGCTGTCGTACGGCTTCGGCGGGTTGCTGCTGGTCGTGCTCGCGCCACGCATGCCCGTGCAGTGGCTCTCGGCGATCACGGTCACGCTGGTCGTCGGCTGGCTCGTCGTGATCCCGCGGGTGCGCGCGCGCTACATCGCGGCGCTCGAGCAGACGATCGGGGCGCGCGGCGCCAGTCAGGGCGGCGACTTCGTGTTCGACGCCAAGGCCACCCGAGGCCTGCTGCGGGTGCTCGAGCACGGGCGACCCACCGCGGTGCTCATCGCCCTCGATCAGCTCGAGGGTGAGCAGAGCCCGGCATTCGTGGCGGTGCTGCAGCGGCTCGCGACCTCGCCGGTGCCGGCCGTCCGCGCCAGCGCCCTGCGGCGCATGGCGTCGGTGAGCCACGCCGATCCTCAGACCGCGGTGCGTGGCCTCGACGATCCCGACCCGATGGTGCGCGCCTCGGCCGCGCGCGCGACGGCGGCGCTGCTCGGCGACGACGCGCTCGAGCACCTGCTACAGCACGCCCACGATCCGTCGCAGGATGTCCGTATCGCGGTGGTCGGTGGTCTGCTCGGCCACGCCGGCGTCGAGGGAGCGATCGAGGGCGGTCGTGTGCTCGCGGAGCTGCTCGCGTCGACCGAGCCCGACGCGCGCATCGAGGCGGCGAAGATCCTGCGCGACCTGGGCGGCGCGGCGTACCGCCCGGTGCGGTCGCTGCTGGTCGATCCGGTGCCCGAGGTGCGGCGCGCCGCGCTGCGGGCCGCGGCGCACGTCGCCGACGTGCGGCTGGTGCCGGTGCTGGTCGAGGCGTTGAACCGGCCCGCGACCCGTGGCCGCGCGGCTGCGGCCCTGGTGGCGATCGGCGAGCCTGCGGTCGAGCCGCTGGCGGAGCTGCTGGCCGATCCCGCGGTGCTGCGGCCGATCCGCCTGGTGCTGCCGCGGATCCTCCGCGAGATTCCGTCGCGCCGCAGCTACGCGGTGCTGCGCGAGCAGGCGAGGGTCCCCGACGGGCACATCCGCCTGCGGGTGCTCGCCGCGATGTCGAGCATCCGTGCGCGACTCGCCGGCATCCGCGAGTCGCGGGCCGCGGTGCACGATCTCGTGCGATTCGAGATCGAGGCCGCGTACCGCAACATGGCCGCGTGGCAGAAGATCCGCGAGCGCTACGACACGCCGCTGCTCCACGCCGAGTTCGACTTCCGCCGTCAACGCGCCTATCGCCGGGTGCTGCGCGTGCTCGAGCTCCGCTACGATCGCTCGGGCCTCAAGCTGGTGCGCAACGCCGTCGATCGCGGCTCGGGGCGCGCCAACGCCCTCGAGGTCCTCGATACGATCGTCGAGCCGCTGTTGCGTCCGCTGGTGGTCCCGTTCTTCGACGAGCTGCGCGACGCCGAAAAGCTCACACGCGCCGGGAGCCTGGTCCCTGCGGTGCCGAGCGCCGAGGCGTTCCTGCTCGAGCAGTGCCGGCACAGCAACCCCTTCGTCGTCGCGATCGCCATCGACGCCCTGCACCGCGCGGGGGCAAAGGAGGCGACGGAGGCCGCGGTGTCGTGCGTCGGCCACGTCGATCCCCTGGTCCGCGAGATCGCGCTGCGGACCCTCGTCGCCCTCGGTCAACCGCCGCCGTCGCTGTGCGTGTCGGATCCCGATCCGGTCGTCGCCCGGCTCGCCCGCGCCCTGCTCCACTCCACGACTGGGGGGTCCCCCATCGGGGGGTCCCCCACCGCGAGGTCCAACATGTACTCCACGCTCGAGAAGATCCTGATGCTCAAGGGCACGCCGCTGTTCGCTGGCGTCGCCGCCGAGGACCTGTCGAGCATCGCCCGCCTCGCCGAGGAGCGCAGCTTCGCCGCCGGCGAATGCATCGTGACCGAGGGCGAGCTCGGCGACGAGCTGTACATCATCATGAGCGGCAGCGTCGCCATCACCCGCGGTGGCGAGCCGGTCAACACGCTGATGCCGGGCGAGGCCTTCGGCGAGATCTCGGTGCTCGACGCTGGCCCGCGCACCGCGACCGCGGCCGCCCTGGTGGAGACCGAGGTGCTCGCGATCACCAGCGAGGAATTCTACGAGATCCTGTACGAGCAGGCGGAGATCGCCGAGGGGGTCATCCGCATGCTGGTGAAGCGGCTGCGGGACGCGTCGGGCGGGACGTAGAGGACCGCTACAGCGCCACCTGGGCGCCCAGCTCCACCACTCGCCCCGGCGGGATGCCGAAGGCGTCGGTCGCCGGCGGCACGTTGCGCGACAGGACCTCGAACAGGCGCTTGCGCCACCGCGCGACCTTGCCGGGGCCGGTCGGCAGGAAGTGCTCGCGACCGACGAAGTAGGTGGTTTCGCCGACGACGAGCGGGATGCCCTCGGCCTCGCACACCAGGTCGAGGGCGATCGGGATGTTCGGCGACTGCATGAAGCCGTACGCCAGCGAGATCCGCCAGAAGCCGTTGCCGAGCGCCTGCACCTGGGCGCGGGCGCGCTTGGGAATCCACGGCACGTTGGCGACCGTCACCGAGACCGCGAGCACGGTCTGCGGCAGGACCTTGGCGTGCTTGAAGAAGTGCAGCAGCGCCAGCGGGGTCGCCGTGGTGTCGGCGGCCATGAACACGCCGGTGCCCTCGACCCGCCGGGCGTCATCGGGGCCGCAGCCGCTGGCCACGGCCTCGAGCGGCAGCGTCGCGCCGCGCAGGTGCTCGTGGAGCAGGGCACGGCACTGTTTCCACGTCAGCATGATCAGGAACAGCACCGAGGCCATCAGCAGCGGGACCCAGCCGCCGTGCAGCACCTTCACCAGGTTGGCGCCGAGGAAGGTGCCATCGAGCACGACGAAGCCCGCGACCAGGGGCGCGGCGCGCAGCCACGACCACTGCCACGTGCGCCGGACGACCACGTAGTAGACGAGCGAGGTGACGAGCATCGTGCCGGTCACCGCGATGCCGTAGGCGGCGGCCAGCTTCGACGAGCTCCCGAAGGCGACCACCAGCAGAAGGCACGCGATCGCGAGCGCCCCGTTGATCGACGGCACGTAGATCTGGCCCTCGGTGGTGCGCGACGTGTGGATGATGCGGACCCGGGGGAAGTAGCCGAGCTGCACCGCCTGCCGCGTCAACGAGTAGCAGCCGGTGATCAGCGCCTGCGAGGCGATGACGGTGGCCGCAGTGGAGAGCGCGACCAGGGCCACCGTCGCGGGACCCTCGGAGACCATGCCCCAGAACGTGTGCTCGACCTCGGGGGCGCGCAGGGCCAGCGCGCCCTGGCCGAAGTAGTTGATCAGCAGGGCCGGCATCACGATCCAGAACCACCCGAAGCGGATCGGTCCGCGGCCGAAGTGACCCATGTCGGCGTACAGGGCCTCGCTGCCGGTGACGCACAGCACGACCGCCCCGAGGACCGCGAGCACGTCGACGTCGCCTGCCACCAGCAGCTGCATCGCCCAGTGCGGTGAGACCGCGGCGAACACCCCCGGTTCCTGCGCGATCTGGATCGCGCCGAGCACGGTGAGCGTCGCGAACCACACGACCATGATCGGCCCGAAGGCGCGCCCGACCTTGGCCGTGCCGCCGCGCTGCGCTGCGAAGAGGCCGTGCAGGATGACGCAGGTGATCGGCACCGTGAGGTGCGAGATCACCGATTGGTAGCGCGGCGCATCGGAGACGATCTTCAGGCCCTCGACCGCGCTCAGCACCGAGATCGCGGGGGTGATCACGCCGTCTCCGTACAGCAGCGCGGTGCCGAAGATGACGAGCAGGGCGGTGACCCCCACCGAGATCGGGGTCTTGCGGGGGCGGCTCGGCACAAGGGCCAGAAGCGCCAGGATGCCGCCCTCGCCGTGGTTGTCGGCGCGGCAGATGAAGACCACGTACTTGATCGCGACGATGAGGACGAGCGACCAGAAGAACAGCGACAGCACGCCGTAGACGTGGGCGTCGCTGCGATCGGGCAGGTGGTGCACCGACTCGGCGAAGGCGTACAGCGGGCTGGTGCCGATGTCCCCGAACACGACGCCGAGCGCGGCCACCAGCAGCGTGCGCGACTGCATGCGCGACGGCGAGGAGTCGTGGGCACTGGTGCTCGCCGCGGCCGAGCCGGCGCTGGCGATGGAGTCCGCGGGGGTCATCGTGGGGCGACAACTACGGCCGCAAAGGCAGGCTTTCAAGCCCGAGTCACCGGTGCCACCGCATCTTGATGGTTTCTTGATGCCCGCCCGGTGGCAGCAAACGCACGGCTGTCCCCAGCAGCCGAGCCGACGGCCATCGCGCGCTCGGTGCGGGGCGATGGAACCATCGCCGATCTGGGCTGTCGAGCCGGCGATGCGACTGCGTTGGCTTGCGGTGGTCTGGGCGACAGGGTGTGCGGCAGGCCCGGGGCCGACGGCGGTGGTGCCGGCGCCAGCGAGCGACGCGGTGCTCCCCGAGCCGGCGCCGAGGGCCGAGTCCCCGCGACAAGCGCTCGCACGGGATGAGCCCCCTGCCGCTCCGTCGGTCGACGACCCGTCCGATCGCCTGACCCCCGCTGACATCGTGTTGCAGCTGGACTACGTCCCGACGTTCGCGTTCGTCGATGTGGTCCACCCCATGTTCGCGTTCGGCCGGGTCCCTGCGGTGACCGCCTACCGCGACGGCACGGTGATCGTGAACGATGACAGCGGCGTTCGTTGGTGGTCGCGCAGCGAGGCCTGGGCCGACGACGACCTGGATCATGTGCACGCGCTCGGGATCGCGAAGCTCCGCAGCAACTCGGACAACTGTCGCCGTACGCGCACCGGTGAGGTCTGCACCGCCGATGACGCCGATGTGCTGCTGCGCGTGCGCATGCGCGATGGATCGATGAAGACGCTGCGCAACTACGGGGGCAACGCGGCGAAGCACCAGGCGCTGCTCGACGCGATCTACGATCGCATGAAAGTGATCGCCACGCCGCCGTCGCCGGTCTCACCTTGGCCCGCGCGGCCGCTCTTCCCGCGTGGCGCCAGCCTCTTCGTGCGCGTCGCCGACGACATCGAGCCGAGCGATCGCGAGGGCCTGGCCCGGGCGCATCCGTGGCCGCTCGCGACCGAGTTGTTCGAGCGGGCCGAGCGCGCGCGCGCGCGCGGGCGCGAGGGATGGTTCGTGGTCGCGATCGACCGCGAGCAGATCCAACGGCTCGTCGCGCCGCTGGGGACTGCGGGACTGACCGGCACGTTCCGGTTGGGCGATCGCGCGGTGCGGGCGGCGATGGTGCCGTGGCTGCCGGGCGAGGACCACCGCGAGGCGATCGCGGCCGCGGATCTGCACGGCCCCGGCTGACCGCCCGCGGCGGCGAGCGGCCCATGGCACACTCCACCCGTGGGCGGAGGCGGCGGACGCGGTGTGGCGGGGCCCGGGCCGTGGGCGGGCTACGCGTGGGCGCTGGTGCTGGTCGCGGGCGCCACCGCGGCGGCCCTGGGGATCGAGGCCGTGCTCGCCCTGCCCGACGTCGCGCTGCTGTATCTGGCTGCGATCATGCTCAGCGCGGCGTGGCACGGACGGGGGCCTTCGACGTTCGCGGCCGCGGTCTCCGTCGCGGCGTTCAACTACTTCCTCGTCGAGCCGCGGTTCACGTTCGAGGTCGCCGAGCCGCGCCATGTGCTGACGTTCACGATGATGTTCGGGGTCGGGCTGGTCATCAGTGGCTTGACCTCGCGCCTGCGGACGCAGCAGCGCGAGGCCGAGGCGCGCGAGGCGAAGACGCTCGCGCTGTACGCCCTCGGCCGCGCCCTCGCGGCGGCGAGTGGGCCCGAGGAGATCCTCCGCGTCGTGGTCGAGCAGGCCCGCCGGGCGTTCGCGACCGGAGTCGAGCTCGTCGAGGTCACCCACGACGGCTGGACCGACGCGGCGTCGCTCCCGTCGAGCGCCGCTGCGATCACGACCGCGATCGAGCGGCGTCGCGTGGTCCCCTCGGACGGCGCGCTGGTCGTCCCGCTCGTCGCCGGGGATTCGGTGCACGGCGTGCTCGTGTTCGCCGATCCGGAGCCCGCGCGCCGGCCGATCGACCCCGATTTCCTGGAGAGCTTCGTGCGCCAGGGGGCGATCGCGATCGCCCAGGGACGCGCAGCCGTCGGCGCGGCGCAGGCAGAGGACCGCGCCCGCGCCGAGGAGCTCCGCAGCACCTTGCTCGCGGCGGTGTCGCACGATCTGCGGACGCCGCTGGCGGTGATCACCGGGGCGGCCACCACGTTGCAGGGCGAACGGCTCGGCCGCGAGCAGCGCGACGAGCTGCTCGCGACGGTGGCGGACGAGGCCGAGCGCCTCGAGCAGATGATCGGCAACCTGCTCGACATGACCCGACTGCAGGCCGGGGGTGTGGTGCTGCGCGCCCAGTGGCTCCCGCTCGAGGAGGTCGTCGGCTCGGCGCTGCTCCGGCTCGAGCGTCGGCTCGGCGATCGGCCGGTGGAGGTCGCGCTCGCGGCCGACTTGCCGCTGCTGTGGGTCGATCCCGTGCTGCTCGAGCAGGCCCTGGTCAACCTCGCCGACAACGCGCTGAAGTACTCGCCGGAGCCGAGCGCGATCGAGGTGCGATCGTTCGTGCGGGGCGGCGTCATCGCGATCGAGGTCCTCGATCGCGGCCCGGGGCTGCCGGTGGGCCTCGGCCAGCGCGTCTTCGAGAAGTTCGTCCGCGGCGACGCCCGCGATCGCGACGGCTTCGGGTTGGGGCTGGCGATCTGCCGGGCGATCGTCGAGCTCCACGGCGGAGCGATCGCAGCGCGGCCGCGCGAGGGCGGCGGCGCGTGCCTCGAGATCACCCTGCCGCTGCGCGTCGACCAGCCCACCGCGGCGATCGACGCCCCGGCCGTGCGGGAGTCGGCATGACCACCGGTGGCCAGCTCGTGCTGCTCGTCGAGGACGAGGCCGCGATGCGGCGGTTCCTGCGGGCGTCCCTGCAGGCGCAGGGCTTCCGCTTCGTCGAGGCCGCGACCGTCCGCGAGGCGTTGGTGGCGGTCGCGACCCACAACCCCGATCTCGTGCTGCTCGACCTCGGGCTGCCGGACGGCGACGGGATCGCCCTGACGCGGACGATCCGCGAGGGGAGTCGCGTGCCGATCCTCGTGGTGTCGGCGCGCGGCCGCGAGAGCGACAAGGTCGAGGCGCTCGACGCCGGCGCCGACGACTACCTCACCAAGCCCTTCGGGATGAACGAGCTGCTGGCGCGGATGCGGGTCGCGTTCCGTCACCACGACGCCGAACGCGGCGGGCGGGCGCCGGTCGTGGTCGTCGGCGAGCTCCACCTCGACCTCGAGCGACGGCAGGTCTCGGTCGCCGGCGTGGAGGTCCACCTGACGCCGATCGAGTACAAGATCCTCGCGCTGCTCGGCCGCAACGTCGGCAAGCTGCTGACCCATCAGCAGATCCTCGAGGAGGTGTGGGGCCCCGCGTACGCGACCCATACCCACTACGTGCGCGTGCACATGGCCGAGCTGCGCAAGAAGATCGAGCGCGACCCGGCGCGGCCGCGGATCCTGGTCACCGAGCCCGGCGTTGGTTACCGGCTGCGCGACCGCGACGATCCGGCCCGCGGCTGAGCGCCGACTGACTGCGAGGTGCAAGCCCGGGGGTCGACGGGCCTTGCGGATTGCAAGGGGACACGCGCGCGCGGGGCCCCCAGCGACCACCCGAGACGCTGATCGCGACTTGGCACGATCGCTGCTCTGCAGCGCGGCGCTCGACGCAGAAAAGAGAGTGATGCTGTGAACCTGCTCCTCGCAGTGCTCTGCATGCAGAGCGCGCGCACCTACGAAGGCCCGGCCGCGGCGCCCGCAGAGGGGACACCTGCGCCGGTGACCGACGCGGCACCCGACGACCGGGGCTCGAGCACCAACGACCGCGGATCGATCACCATCGACGCGGACGAGCTCGATCGCCTGATCGACGAACGACTGCGCGAGCGCGGCATCGTGGGGCCCGAGGGCGCGGTCGCGCCGGTGCCTCCGGCGTACCGGCCCTCGGTGAGCGCGAGCATGCCTGCGCCCGAGAGCGTCGACGACGCACCCGCCGAGCCCTTCGCGTTCGGCGACTTCACGTGGATGAACGGCGCCAACCGCCAGAAGCAGCCGCCACTGCTGGGGATGAAGTACGTCACGTTCTCGGTGTTGATGGACACCAACTACACGTACTCGCTCAACCGCCCCAAGGACAACACGGTGGTGAGCTCGACCGTGACCGGGCGCCACAACGAGTTCAACATCTTGATGGCGAGCTTCGCCGCCGACGTCGCCTACAAGGGCGTGCGCGCGACGCTGGCGCTGCAGGCCGGCACCCGGACCAACCTCGTGCAGCGCAACGACTCGACCTCGCTGCGTGGTCAGTATGGTCTCACCGACGCCCTGAAGTACGTCCGCGAGGCGACGGCCGGCTACCACTTCGACGTCATGCACGGCCTCAACATCGACGGCGGCATCTTCATGTCGTACATCGGCCTGGCCAGCTACCTGAACTTCGAGAACTGGATGTACCAGCCCTCGTACGTCTCCGACAACACCCCGTTCTACTTCAAGGGCATCCGCGCCCAGCTGTTCCCCACCGACAAGGTCAAGGTCGAGCTGTGGCTGATCAATGGTTGGCAGTCGTACGCGAAGTACAACGACGGCTACGGCGTCGGCTTCCAGGTCGACTATCGTCCGCGCGAGTGGCTGGCGTTGGTCTCCAACGGCTACACCGGCTACGACACCCGTGGTGAGCCCGAGCGGCTGCGGGTGCACAGCGACAACAGCGTGCGCATCCGCTACGTCGACCGCGGGGGAGACAAGGCGGGCTTCAACCGCGCCGCGTTCTCGCTCACCGCCGACATCGGGTGCGAGCACGGTGGATCGGTCGCATGCAAGGACCAGAACTTCGTGGCAGCGATGCTCTACAACCGGTTTTGGTTCGCCCGCGACAAGATCGGCTCGACGCAGGGCGGCGGCATCATCAACAACCCCGGGCGCTATCTCGTGCTCGCGCCGCCCGGGCCCGTCGGCTTCGACTTCTCGCCCGGCACCCGCTTCTTCGCGTGGGACGTCTCGACCACGTTCGACTTCATGCCGAACGACTACCTGACCTTCCGCCTCGAGGGCGTGCACCGCAGCGCGAACGTGCCGTACTTCGCCGGTCGCGGCGGCGTGACCTCCCCCGACGGCTACACCGACACCGCGGTGCCGCCCGACTTCCAACCCGACCGCGCGCGCTCGGAGACGAGGTTCATCCTCGCGACGATGGTGCGCTTCTAGATGATGGATGCCCTCCTCGAGGCCAGAGCGTTCCGGAGACAGACGATGACATCACCGAGGTTCCACCACGGCCACAGGCAGTGGCTCATGCCGCGCGTCGCGGCCCATCTTGCGCTCGGGCTCGCGCTGGGGTTCGAGGCGCCGGTGAGCGCGGCGATCCGCACCGTGGCACCTGCCCCCGCGCCGACCGAGCCGCAGCCTGCGGAGCTCGACGCGCCGATGCCCGCGGAGACGGGACCCGACGACGCCAGCCGCGAGGCTGTGCCGGCGGACACCGCATCCGAAGCCGCGATTCGCGAGCCGGCGCCCGAGCTGGTTCCACCGCCGCCGCCGCGACCGGTGGCGGCCGCGGAGCCCGCATCGGGGTCCACACCCGCGGCGGTGGCGGACCCGTGCCGGCGTGACGGCCACGATCGATGCCGTCGCATCAAGATCGGCGGCGCGATGACCACCGCGCTGGGCCTCGCGGCGTTCGGTGCCGGCGTCGGGCTCGCTGCGACCCGCGATCAGCCGATCGACGGCCGCCCGGCGTACTCGAAGAACTATCGCTCGGCGGGCGTGATGGCCGTGAGCGTCGGTGTGATTCTGATCGTCGCCGGCGCGCTGGTGCTGCGCGAGGGCGGACGGCTCGAGCGTCGTCGGCCCGCGCTGGCGCGGACGCTGGCGGGCTGGACCCGCGCGTCGGCGGGCATGGGGAGGTGGCCGTGAGACCTGGGATGATCCCGTTGCTCCCCCGGTTTGTGTTGGTGTTGGTGTTGGAGTTGGTGTTGGGCGCGTGCGAGGTCAAGAACCGCGATCACTGCCTGCACAAGTCCGACACGCCCGATGCGTGGTGCGCCGGCAACGTGCCCGAGCGGGGCTACTGCTCGCCGTGCGCCAGTGCCGAGAAGGACCATGGGTGCGTCGCGGCGCCCCCGCTCGAGTGTGCGGACTACCAGCCCGATGGCGGGTTCGACTCGGGCACGGGCACGACCGCGTCGAGCGGCGAAGCGACGACGTCGAGCGGCGACGGTAGCAGCACGAGCAGCGGCTGAGGTCCCGCCGCCGCGCGATCACGATCGAGATCGCGATCGAGCGATCGATCAACGGGACGATCGCCACGCCGCGGCCCGCCCGTGATCGATGTGCACGCCGGCCCGCTCGGCCCGCGCGGCCTCGGCCGCGCAGAACTCCCGGAGCTCGGGCGCGGGATCGCGTCCGCACAGCGCGAGGTTCTCGAGCGTCTGCTCGAGCACCCGGGCGCGGTCGGCCGGCGGCAGGGCATCGAGCTCGCGAGGCTCGTCGCGGGCGGTGCACAGGGTGAACGCGACCGAGCCGATCGCGACCGCGAGGAAGGCGGGCCACAGCCCGCGGCGCGCGGGCTCGGCGACAGGCGTCGGCATGGTTGCGGGTCGACGGTAGGGGGTCACGACCGCGCCGGTTTGCAGCGGGCGTGCCGCTCCCCAGCGGGCGTGTTGCTGAAGAGTCACTTGTCGTCGGCTCGCCGCACCCGTGCGAGACCGTGCAGTTCGCAGGCCGCAGCCGCCGCGGGGGTTGCATCGTGCAGGCCCGAGCACGGCGAGCGGGGCGCTCGTCGTGCGTTGGTGCAGCTCGTTGCGGCGTCCGGCCTTCGGCACGCCGCGTGCTTGGTGAGCGCTGCGAGCCTGCTCCATGACCGACGTCGTCCTCATCGCCGCGACCTTCGCGTTCTTCGCCGCCTCGGCCGCCTACCTGCGCGCGTGCACTCGGCTGTGACGCGGCACCTCGGACACCCATGACCTACGACTACCCCGTCGCCGCGATCCTCGCGGGGCTGCTGTGCATCTACCTCGTCTATGCGCTCGTGCGCGCGGAACGATTCTGAAGGGAGACGCCGCGTGAACACCCACGGATGGCTTCAGATCGCCCTGTTCTACCTCGCGATCCTCGCAGCGACGAAGCCGATGGGCGCGTACATGGCCCGGGTGTTCGAGGGCCACGCGCAGCCGCTGCCGCGGGTCCTCGGCCGACTCGAGCGACTGCTCTACCGGCTCGGCGGCGTCGATCCACGGCGCGAACACACCGCCGCCGAGTACGGAACGGCGCTGCTGCTCTTCAGCGCGGTCGGCCTGCTCGGGGCCTACGCGGTGATGCGCACGCAGCACCTGTTACCCCTCGATCCCGAGGCGCTGCCGGCCGTACCGCCCGCGCTCGCGTTCAACACGGCGGTCAGCTTCACCACCAACACCAACTGGCAGGCGTACGCCGGCGAGACCACGATGAGCCACCTGACGCAGATGCTCGCGCTGGGCTGGCACAACTTCGTGTCGGCGGCCGCGGGCTTCGGGCTGGTGCTGGCGCTCGCCCGTGGCCTCACGCGCCGGGGCGATGCCGATCCGCGCCGCACGCTCGGCAACTTCTGGGTCGATCTCGTGCGGTCGCTGGTCTACGTCCTGCTGCCGCTGTCGATCGTCGTCGCGGTCGTGCTCGCGTCCCAGGGCGTGATCCAGAACTTCGATCCCAACGCCAGCATCGCCACGCTCGACGGCGGCACCCAGTCCATCGCGATGGGCCCCGTGGCCTCGCAGGAGGCGATCAAGATGCTGGGCATCAACGGCGGCGGGTTCTTCAACGCCAACAGCGCCCACCCGTTCGAGAACCCCACGCCGCTCACCAACTTCATCGAGATGTTCGTGGTGTTCCTGATCCCGGCCGGGCTCACGCACACCTACGGGCGCATGGCCGGCGACACCCGGCAGAGCTGGGCGCTGTTCGCCGCGATGTCGGTGCTGTTCGCCGCCGGCGTCGCCGTGGTCTACCCGGCCGAGGCCGCCGGCAACCCGCAGGCGCTCGCCGAGCCCCTCGTCGCGGCGGCCGGCAACATGGAGGGCAAGGAGGTCCGCTTCGGCATCGCGCTCTCGAGCCTGTTCGCGACGATCACCACCGACGCGTCGTGCGGGGCGGTCAACGCGATGCACGACAGCTTCACCCCCGTGGGCGGGCTGGTGCCGATGGTGAACATGCAGCTCGGGGAGGTGGTCTTCGGCGGCATCGGCGTCGGGCTCGCGGGCATGGTCGTGTTCGCGATCCTCTCGGTGTTCATCGCCGGCCTCATGGTCGGTCGCACGCCGGAGTACCTGGGCAAGAAGATCGAGCCGCGCGAGATGAAGCTCGCGATGCTCTACGTCCTGGTGTTCCCCCTGGCGCTGCTCGGGCTGGCGGCGTGGGCCGTGGTGAGCGATGACGGCACCGCCGGCCTCGCGAACGCGGGACCGCATGGCCTGTCCGAGATCCTCTACGCCTATTCGAGCGCGACCGGGAACAACGGCTCCGCGTTCGCGGGGCTCTCCGCCAACACCCCGTTCTACAACGGCACGCTGGCGCTCGCGATGCTCCTCGGTCGGTTCTGGATGATGATCCCCGTGCTGGCGATCGCGGGGAGCATGCGCGGCAAGACCACGCTGCCGCCGGGGCCCGGAACGTTCCCGACCCACGGCCCGCTGTTCGTCACCCTGCTCGTGATGGTCGTGCTGGTGATCGGGGCGTTGACGTTCTTCCCGGCGCTGTGCCTGGGCCCCGTGGTCGAGCACTTCCTCGCGGCGAGCGGGCGGGGGTTCTGAGCATGGCGCAACCACTCATGGCCCATGGACGCACCGAGGAGCGCTCGCTGTTCGACGGGCCGATCGTCCGCGCGGCGCTGCGCGACAGTCTGCGCAAGCTGTCGCCGGCGTACCTCGCCCGCAACCCGGTGATGTTCGTGGTCGAGGTCGGCTCGGTCGTGACCACGCTCGTGCTGGTCCGCGACGCGGTGCTGCGTCCGCCCACGATGGCGCCGCTCTGGTTCACCGGCGGCGTGACCCTGTGGCTGTGGTTCACGGTGCTGTTCGCCAACTTCGCCGAGGCCGTCGCCGAGGGCCGCGGCAAGGCCCAGGCCGCCGCGCTGCGCCGCGTCCGCCAGGACACCACCGCGCGGCGGTTGACCTCGTCGACGAGCGCGGGGGACGGCGTCGAGACCTCGGTGCCCGCGGCGTCGCTGCGCAAGGGCGACCACGTGATCGTCGAGGCCGGTGACGTCATCCCCGGTGACGGCGAAATCGTCGAGGGCATCGCGTCGGTCGACGAGTCGGCGATCACGGGCGAATCGGCGCCGGTGATCCGCGAGCGCGGTGGCGATCGCTCGGCGGTCACCGGCGGGACCACCGTGCTGTCGGACCGCATCGTCGTGCGCATCACCGCGGAGCCCGGCGCGAGCTTCCTCGATCGGATGATCGCGCTCGTCGAGGGCGCCGCCCGCAGCAAGACCCCCAACGAGCTGGCCCTGCACATCCTGCTGGTCGGACTGACCCTGGTGTTCCTCATCGCCTGCGTCACGCTGGTCCCGTTCGCGCTGTACTCGGGCATGCAGCTGTCGATCACGGTGGTGATCGCCCTCTTGGTGTGCCTCATCCCCACGACCATCGGCGGGCTGCTGTCGGCGATCGGGATCGCCGGGATGGACCGGCTGTTGCAGAAGAACGTCCTGGCCATGAGCGGTCGCGCCGTGGAGGCCGCTGGGGACGTCGACACGTTGCTGCTCGACAAGACCGGCACCATCACGCTGGGCAACCGGATGGCGACCGCGCTGCTGCCGTCGCCCGGAGTCGCGTCCGGCGAGCTCGCCGAGGCGGCGCACCTGGCGAGCCTCGCCGACGAGACCCCGGAGGGCCGCTCGATCGTCGCCTTCGTGCGCGACGGCTTCGGCGTGCGCGGCGGTGAGCCCGATCCCGACGCCGTGTTCGTGCCGTTCTCCGCCGAGACCCGCATGAGCGGCGTCGATGTCGGCGGCCGACAGGTCCGCAAGGGGGCGGTGGACGCGGTGGTCGCCCACGTGCGCGAGCGCGGTGGCGCGGTGCCGACCGAGCTGCTCGTCGAGGCCGGCAAGATCGGCGACGGCGGGGGCACCCCGCTGGCCGTCAGCGACGGCGCGCGCATCCTCGGCCTCGTCCATCTCGAGGACGTGGTCAAGGCGGGGATCGCCGAGCGCTTCGCCCGGTTCCGCGCGATGGGCATCCGCACGGTGATGATCACCGGTGACAACCCGCGGACCGCCGGCGCGATCGCCAAGCAGGCCGGCGTCGACGACTTCGTCGCCGAGGCCACGCCCGAGAAGAAGCTCGAGTTCATCCGCCGCGAGCAGGCCAGCGGCAAGCTGGTCGCGATGACCGGCGACGGCACGAACGACGCCCCCGCGCTCGCACAGGCCGACGTCGGCGTCGCCATGAACACGGGTACGCAGGCGGCGAAGGAGGCCGGCAACATGGTCGACCTCGACTCGAACCCGACCAAGCTCCTCGAGGTCGTCGAGGTCGGCAAGCAGCTGCTGATGACGCGGGGATCGCTGACGACCTTCTCGATCGCCAACGACGTCGCCAAGTACTTCGCGATCCTGCCGGCGATCTTCGCCACGGCGTACGTCGAGATCGAGCCCCTCGACGTGATGGACCTGCACTCGACCTACAGCGCGATCCTGGCGGCCGTGATCTTCAACGCGCTGGTGATCATCGGGCTGATTCCCCTGGCCTTGCGTGGGGTCCGCTATCGCCCGATGGGGGCGGCGGCGCTGCTACGGCGCGCCCTGCTGATCTACGGCGTCGGCGGCGTCGTGGTCCCGTTCGTCGGCATCAAGATCATCGACGAGGCCCTCACCGCCCTGGGCTTGGCCTGAACCGCGCACCGCCGTGAAGGAACCCGAGATGTCGAGCAAGGAACCCGAGATGTCGAGCAAGGAACCCGAGATGTCGAGCAAGGAACCCGAGATGTCGAGTGAAGCCATCATCGCGTTGCGCATGGGTCTGGTGACCGCGGCGCTCACCGGGGTCCTCTACCCGCTGGCCGTCACGGCCGTCGCACAGACCGCGTTCCACGACGCCGCTGCGGGCAGCTTCGTCGTCGACGAGCGCGGGGCGGTGGTCGGCTCGAGCCTCATCGGCCAGGCGTTCACCCAACCTGGATATCTGCACGGCCGACCGTCGGCGGCGGGCGCCGGCTACGACGCGACGGCGTCGGGTGGCTCGAACCTCGGGCCGACGTCGCTCGCGTTGCGCGATCGGATCGCCGAGGCCGCCGCGCGGCTCGTCGCGGCGAACCCCGAGGCGGCCGGTCCGGTGCCCGCCGAGCTGGTGCTCGCGTCGGCGAGCGGCCTCGATCCGCACGTCTCTCCCGCCGCGGCGCTGTGGCAGGCGCCGCGGATCGCCGCGGCGCGTGGCATCGACGTCGGGCGCGTGGGCGCGGTGGTGGAGGCGGGCGTCGAGGGCCGCGAGCTCGGCGTGCTCGGTGAGCCGCGGGTCAACGTGCTGTCGATCAACCTCGCGCTCGATCGCCAATTCGGATCCCCGCGGATCTCCGGTGACTGATCCGCGCCGCGGCGAGCGGCTCGCCCGTGCTACGCTGCGGCCGCCCGCACGGGTTCCGATGGCCGCCGATCGCAAGCGCCCCGAGGACTTCTTGGAGCTCGTCGAACGGGCGAAGCGCGGGCGGCTCGAACTCTACCTCGGCTTCGCCGCTGGCGTGGGCAAGACCTATCGCATGCTGGAGGAGGCGCACAGCCTACGGGCCCGCGGCGTGGACGTCGTGCTCGGCTACGTCGAGACCCACGGCCGCGTCGAGACGGCGGCCCTGGCCGAGGGGCTCGAGGCGGTGCCGAGGCGGCGCGTCGAGTACCGTGGCGTCGCGATCGAGGAGATGGACCTCGACGCGGTGCTGGCCCGCCGGCCCCACGTCGCCGTCGTCGACGAGGTCGCCCACAGCAACGTGCCGGGCAGCCGCCACCGCAAGCGCTACCAGGACGTGCTCGAGCTGTGCGACGCCGGCATCAACGTCATCTGCGCCTTCAACGTCCAGCACCTCGAGTCGCTCAAGGACATGGTCGAGCGCACCACCGGAGTCGTGATCCGGGAGACGGTGCCCGACACCTTCGTGCGCCAGGCCGACCAGGTGGTGACCCTCGATCTCGCCGTCGAGGATCTGCTCGAGCGGTTGAGCCTCGGCAAGATCTACGGACCCGACCGCGTCGAGTGGGCGCTGCAGCATTTCTTCCGCAAGGAGAACCTGACGACCCTCCGCGAGCTGGTGCTGCGCGAGGTCGCCGAGAGCGTCGAGCGCACCGCCGCGCCGGGACAACGCGACGGCGCCTCGGGTCCGCGGACCACCGGCGGCAAGGTGATGGTCTGCATGTCGTCGTACTCGCGCGCCGCCCCGGCGTTGCTGCGCCGCGGCTCGCGGATGGCGGGGCGGCTGTCGAGCGACTGGTACGTCGTTTATGTCGAGACGCCGGACGAGTCGCCCGAGCGGATCGACGCGACCCGCCAGCGGCACCTGCACGAGAACATCGAGCTCGCCCGCGAGCTCGGGGCCGAGGTCGTGCGCCTCAAGGGACGCGATCCAGTGAACAGCCTCCTCGACTTCGCGCGCTCGCACGGGGTCGGTCACCTCATCGTCGGACGCTCGCAGCAGTCGAGGTGGCGGCGCTGGCTCGGCATCGACACCGCCCAGCGCCTGGTCGATGCCACCGGTGATTTCGACCTGCACCTCGTTCCCCTGCAGGAGTGCGAGGCGACATGACGCTGCGCGTCAAGCTGCTGCTCGCCCAGCTCCCGCTGGTGATCGCCTTGGTGCTCGTGGGCGTCGTCTCGGCGTTCAGCGTCGACACGCTGGCCGACACCTCGCGGCGGATCCTCCGCGACAACTACCGCAGCGTCTTGGCGGCGCAACGCATGAAGGAGTCGGCGGAGCGGATGGACAGCGCGGCGCTGTTCCGGGTCTCGGGCTCGTCCGAGCGCGCCGATGCCCTGGTCGCGATCCATCGCCCCGCGCTGGAGGCCGAGCTCGTGGCGCAGGAGCAGAACGTCACCGAGCCCGGCGAGGACGAGGCCACCCTCCGCCTGCGACGGGCGTGGACCGACTACCAGACCGCCTACGACGGCTTCCAGGCGCGGCCGCGGGCCGAGGCCTACTTCGCCGAGCTCGAGCCCCGCTTCGTCGTGCTCAAGGACACCGCCGACGAGATCCTCGCCCTCAACCAGGACGCCATGGTGCGCAAGAGCGACGCCGCGCGCCAGACCGCCGATGAGTCCGAGGCGGTGGTCACCTGGTCGTCGATCGCCGCGCTCGTGCTCGGCCTGCTCGCGTCGAGCGCGATCACGACGCGCCTGCTGCGGCCACTCGACAACCTCGGCTTGGTCGCGCGGCGGCTCGGCGAGGGCGAGCTGTCGGTGCGGGCGAACGTCATGGGCCGGGACGAGATCGCGGCGGTCGCCGCCGAGTTCAACCAGATGGCGACCCGGCTCGAGGCCTTTCGCAAGAGCTCGCTGGGCGAGCTGCTGCAGGCCCAGCTCTCGTCGCAGGCGGCGATCGACAGCCTCCCCGATCCGGTGGTCGTGTTCGGCACGGAGGGGCGCGTACTGGCCTCCAACGCGGGCGCCGACAGTCTGCTCGAGCTCGACGCGGCCGCGTCGATGGGCGATGGGCTGGCGCTGGCCGAGCCGGGCCTGCGCGCGCGTCTGCAGGCGGCCCGCGAGCACGTGCTCGGCGGCAAGGGGCCCTGGCTCCCGCGGGGCTTCGAGGACGCGGTCGCGGTGACTTCGTCGGAGGGCGAGCGGTGGTTCCTGCCGCGGGCCTCGCCGCTGTACGGCGCCGACGCCCGCGTCACGGGTGTGACCATCATCGTGCAGGACGTCACCCGCCTGCGGCGCTTCGACGAGCTGCGCAACGACCTGATGGCGACCGTCGCCCACGAGCTGCGCACGCCGCTGACCTCGTTGCGCATGGCGATCCACCTGTGCGTCGAGGGGGCGGCGGGCGAGCTCGGTGACAAACAGCTCGATCTGCTCGGTGCTGCGCGCGACGACTGCGAGCGGCTCCAGGGCATCGTCGACGATCTCCTCGATCTCACGCGCCTGCAGGCGGGCAAGGTCGAGCTCGAGCGCGAGCGCGAGCCCGTCGCCCCGGAGGCGCTGGTCGAGCAATCGATCGAGGCGCACCGCGCCGACGCCGAGCGCTGTGGCGTGCGGCTCGACGCCCGCGTGACGCCGTCGCTCGAGCCGGTCGCGGTCGATCGCACGCGGATCGGGCTGGTGCTCGACAACCTCATCAGCAACGCGCTGCGCTACGCGCCGGTCGGCAGCGCGGTCACCGTCGCGGCCGAGCCCGACGGCGAATCGGTGCGCTTCTCCGTGAGCGACGAGGGGCCGGGCGTGCCCGCGGCCTACGCGTCGCGGGTGTTCGATCGCTTCTTCCGCGTCCCCGGCGACACCGCGTCCGGCGCGGGCTTGGGCCTGTCCATCGCCCGCGAGGTCGTCGAGGCCCACGGCGGCCGCATCGGCGTCGCGAGCGACACGCCTGGACGCGGCGCGAGCTTCTGGTTCACCATCGGGCATCTCGAAGCCGACGTGCGCGCGACATGAAGCTGGCCGAACTGTTCCCGATCGACGCGATCATCGTCGACATCGTCGGCGACGACGTGTCCACGGTATTCGCCGAGCTGGTCGCGCCGATGGCCCGGGCCACCGGCATCGCCGCGGATGAACTCGTCGCCGCGCTGCTCGAGCGCGAGGCGCTGGCGTCGACGGCGATCGGGCACGGTCTCGCGATCCCCCACGGCGTGCACCCGCGGCTCAGCGGCATCGTCGGAGCGCTGGGACGGTCGCGCGCCGGCGTGTCGATGGGCGCACCGGACGGCGCGCCAGTGCACCTGTTCGTCGCGTTGCTCCGTGCGCCGGAGGGGAGCAACGCCCACCTGAAGGCGCTCGCGCGGGTCAGCCAGCTGCTCGCGCATGCGCCCACACGCGAGGCGTTCGTGGCGGCGGCGAGCGCAGCGGAGGTGCACGAGATCCTGCGCGAGCGCGACGGCGCGTGAGCCCCTCTGGGGTCACGTTCCTTCGTACTTCTTCTTCTTCTTGTTGCGCCACAGCGTCGAGGCATCGATGCCGAGGATCCGCGCCGCCTCGTCCTGCGTCGCGGCCCGGGCGAGCACGCGCTCGATGTGCTCGCGCCGATGACGTCGAGCGTGTGGTCGCCCCCGAGTCGCACCGCGTGCGTGACGTGGGCCGCGATCGCGTCGGGCAGCGCCTCCGGGCCGAGCTGCGGGTGGGGCCACAGGATCACCGCGCGCTCCATCGCGTTGCGGAGCTCGCGGAGGTTGCCGGGCCAGCGGTAGCCCAGCACGGCGGCCAGGGCGGCGTCCGTGAGCTCCGGCGTCGGCCGACCGGCGGCCCGGGCGAAGAACGCCAGGAAGCGACGCGCGAGCCGGGCGATGTCCTCGGGGCGTTCGCGCAGCGGCGGGACGATCACCTCGATCACGTTGAGGCGGAACAGCAGGTCCTCGCGGAACCGACCCTCGACGACGTCCTTGGCGAGGTCGCGGTTGGTCGCCGCGAGCACGCGGACGTCGGCGCGCCGGGTCCGGTTCTCGCCCACGCGCTCGAACTGCTTGTCCTGCAGGAAGCGCAGCAGCTTGGCCTGCAGGCCGATCGAGATCTCGCCGATCTCGTCGAGGAACAGCGTGCCGCCCTCGGCCGACTCCACGCGCCCGGCCTGATCGCGCACCGCCCCGGTGAACGCACCGCGGGCATGGCCGAACAGCTCGGAGGCGAGCAGATCGTCCGACAGCGTCGGGCAGTTCACGGTGACGAACGGCTGGGCCTGGCGCCGGCTCTGGGCGTGGACGGCCCGCGCGAGCACGCCCTTGCCGGTGCCGCTCTCGCCACGCAGCAGGATCGTCGCCTCCGAGGCCGCCGCGCGGCGCACCGTGTCCAGCACCGTGCGCATCGCGGATGCGTCGGTGTCGAGGTCGGCCTCGGGGACCTCCTGGGCGATCACCCGCTCGAGATCGGCGAGCTTGCGATCGACGGCGCGACGCGACGCGATCTGCTCGACGACGTGGCGGATCTGCGCCGGCGTGAAGGGCTTGGGCAGGTAGTCCGCGGCGCCGCGCTTGATCGCCTCGACGGCGGTGTCGAACGTCGCGTAGGCGGTGATGACCACTACCGCGAGGCCGGCCCGCACCGCGAGCAGGGTCGGCAGCAGGTCGAGGCCGTTCTCGTCGCCGAGCCGCAGGTCGAGGAACGCCGCGTCGTAGTGCTCCCGCTCGAGGGCGGCGAGCGCCGCGGCGCCGGAGCCCACCGCGGTGACGCGGCAGCCGGCCTGCTCGAGGCACAGCGTCAGCGTCGCGCGGATGTTCTTCTCGTCGTCGACGACGAGAATCGACAGGCCGCTCACCACGCCCGTCGCGGCGGCGACAGGGGACGGGGGAGGCGCAGAGCTCGGGGACGACGGCATGACCTCGCGACTGTGCCACCTCCCCCGCGGCCTAGTCGAACCGCGGTGGACCACCACTTCCGCCGCCCGGTGTCCGCGACTGATCCACGAGATCCCGCTCACATCGGTGTCCGCCAATCGGCGCCGTCGTCGCAACCCGTGATCAAGCGCTTTTTCGCTGGTGCGCGCGCATGGACGCGGAGTCGGTATGGTGGTCGCCGTGACCCTGAATCACCGATTCCGTTCCCTATCCTGGATCCTCCGTGCGAACGCGGTCGCGGCGAGCTTCGCCGTCGCAGCGTGTGGTGACGACACCTCGGCCACCGATGGCCCGAGCGACTCGAGCTCCACCGGCGACGATCCGACCAACCCCAGCGACCCGACCGCCGACCCCAGCGCGGACACGACGGTCGGCGAGTCGTCGTCGAGCGGCTCCGGCGAGTCGTCGTCGAGCGGCCCGGGCGAAGAGTCGAGCAGCTCCGGCGGCGAGTCGTCGAGCGGCTCCGAATCCACCGGCCCGGCCGAGACCTGCGGCAACGATGCGATCGACGGCGACGAGGTCTGTGATGGCGACGCGCTCGCCGACGAGACGTGCGCGTCGCAGGGCTTCGACGGCGGGACGCTCGCCTGCGCGGACGACTGCAGCGCGCTCGACGTGTCCGGCTGCTTCAACATGGACTGCGGCAACGGGATCGCCGAGGGCGACGAGGCGTGCGACGGCGACGACCTCGCCGCGCAGAATTGCCAGACCCAGGGCTTCCCCGGCGGCGTCCTGGTCTGCAACCCGGACTGCGGCGGCTTCGACACGTCGGGCTGTTTGAACATGCTCTGCGGCAACGGCACGCGCGAAGGTGAGGAGGCGTGCGACGGACAGGATCTCGGCGTCGAGACCTGCCTCTCGCAGGGCCAGCCCGACGGCGTGCTCGGCTGTGCGCTCGACTGCACGAGCTTCGACTACCTCGGCTGCGGCAACCCCTGCCTCGACGAGAACATCGGCAGCGCGATCGGGGCCGCGGTCGCCATGGGCGACACAACCGGCGACGACGACGACATCAACGGCTCGTGCGGGCTCATGGGCGGCAACGACCACGTCATGCTGTTCACCGCGCCGGCCGACGGCAACTACGTGTTCGACACGTTCGGCTCGGGCTACGACACCAAGATGCAGCTGTTCTCGGACTGCTCCACCGAGATCGTCTGCAACGACGACTCCGGCGGAATCCTGCAGTCGCAGGTCTTCACGAACCTCGACGCCGGCCAGGCGGTGCTCGTGGTCGTCGATGGTTACAACGGCAACGCGGGCAGCTGGGTGCTCAACATCACGCAGCCGGTCTGCGGCGACGGCGTCGTCGCGGTCGGCGAGCCGTGCGAGCCCGGCGACATCGCTGGCCAGACCTGCGAGGCCCAGGGGTTCCCGGGTGGCGGCGTGCTGGACTGCGCGGCCGACTGCAGCTTCGACACGGCCGGCTGCTCCGCGCAGGGCAGCGGCGATTGCTGCATCGTCGATGACACGGCGGGCTGCGACAACCTTGCCTGCCAGGACGCCGTGTGCGCCGTGGATCCGAGCTGCTGCAACGGTCCTTGGGACGGTGGCTGCACGTTCATCGCCCTGGGCGCGGCCGAGTGCGAGGGCATCGGTGGCGCCTGCGACCAGGGGATCGACTGCGAGGACGAGGACATCGTCAGCGCCGTGGGTCCCGCGGTGGCGAGCGGCAACACGGCTGCCGAAGACAACGACTTCGACGGGAGCTGCGGCAGCGCCGGAGGCAACGACCGGACCATCGAGTTCACCCCACCGGCGACGGGCACCTATGTCTTCGACACGTTCGGCTCGGGCTACGACACCAAGCTGTCGCTGTTCGCGGGCTGCGATCCCCTGTCGGAGCTGGTTTGCGACGATGATTCCGGCGGTACGGCGCAGTCCGAGGTCACGTTCGACCTCACCGCAGGCCAGGGCATCCTCGTCGTCGTCGACGGCTACAACGCCGCGACGGGGGACTGGGTCCTGAACATCACCCCGCCGGCCTAGCCGGCGCGGGCGCGCATCGACTGCGGGGCCGGGGCGGCGTTCGGCTGCTCCGGCCTCGACCACGGCAGCGGGCGTGAATCCGCGCCGGTCGACGGTGGGCGTGACGTTGCCGGGATCGAAATCCCGGCGCGACGCACTCCGTAGGCCGTCGCCACCATGACGCCCACGACTTCGACCCTGTTCGGCCCGCTCCTCGGGGTGCCCCTCGGTCTGACGCTGGCGCTCGCCTGCGGGCCGCGCCTGGCCGGCGAGTCGCCGCATCGCCCCGGGGCCGCCGCGGCGTGCCCCGACGGCAGTACGCGTCCGGTCATCGACTGCCGCACCGATCTCGGCCTGCGCGAGCGGGTGGTCAGCGCCAACGCCAGCCTCGGTCGCACGGGGATCGGCATCGGCGGTCAGTACGAGGAGCGCGCGAAGGGGCAGGTCACCGATTCGACGTACCAGCTCGCCCTCAAGCTCGAGTCGCTGTGCAAGGACTACAACGCGTGCGCGATCGGGGCCGAGCAGTACGGCACCCATGCGCAGCGGATCCGCGAGCAGCTCACGAGTCACGTCGCCATGGTCGCCACGATCGACGGCGGCAGCGTGACGCCCGAGGCCGGCGACCAGCTGTGGCGCAACGCGGTGCCGGACCTCGCGGCAGCGCGGCTCGAGCTCGACGTCCGCGTCGAGGCCCAGCCGAAGGGAGCGACGTCCACCATCCTCCACCAGGACGGCGCGCCGCTGCGCTCGGGCGACAGCATGCGCGTCGTCGTCCGCGCGAGCGTCCCCGCCTATGTCTACGTCCTGCTGCTCGCCAGCGACGGGGGCGCCAGCGTGCTGTTCCCCAACCCGGACATGGCGCTGGTGAACCCGCTGGTCGCCCAACGCGAGATCGCGATCCCCAACGACGGTGCGTTCGTGCTCGACGACGTCCGCGGCGACGAGCACCTGCAGGTGCTCGCGTCCCCGGTCCCCCTCGGCGATCTCGAGGCGCGCATGGCCGCGCTCGCGGCCCGCGTCGGCAAGCCCGGCAAGCCCGCGCGACCGGAGGCGGGCGTCCTCGGATCGATCGGCGCGATGCTCTGCGACGACGGCGCGACCCGTGGCATTGAGTACCGCAAGTCGAGCGCGAGCTGCGATGGCGCGACCACCCGCGGCATCGTCTATCGCAAGGACGGCGGCGCGCCGCGACTGGCGGCGCGGCCCAACGACGACGTCATCGTCTACCAGCACGAGATCGATCACCGCTGAAGGCGCGAGGGACCCATGTCGAATGCACTCGCCTCGCGCGGAACTCTCCCCACGGTCGGCCGCTGCACCATCGTCGTGCTCGCGATGGCGATGGCGACACCGCAGATCGCCGCGGGCCGCGGCCAGGCGCCGACCTGGTCCGACGACGGATCGGCCGAGGCTTCGACGTTGCGGGCCCGCGCGAGGGCGCGCGGTCGCGACGAGCTCACCGAGACCGTCGGCACCCGCGGCGTCACCTACGAGAAGAACGTCTTCACGGCGACCGAGCCCGTCGGTCCCGAACCCGCGGGGTTCCCCGGGGGGCAGACCGTCGGACCCGATCGGCCGCCCGACGCCGGCCCTTCGATCGACGTCGATGACATCCGCCGCACCGCCGAGCTCGAGCGCATCGCCAAGCGCGGCCGCAGCTTCTTCATCCCGGGCATCGTGCTCAGCACGCTCGGCACGATCATCGTGATCGGTGGAATCGCCGGCATGGCGAAGGAGGCCAACGGCGCGACGGTGGGGCTGACGCTCGGCTCGGCGACGCTGGCGGCGATCGGCTATCCGCTGATGTTCGTCGGCGTGAAGATGCGCCGTCACCCGGAGAAGTACCTCGGACGCCGCGCCCAGGCCCGCATCGGACCCACCGGCCTCTCACTGCGCTTCTGAACGCTCGCGACGCGAGGAGACACCCATGCACACGTGGATTTCGCGATGGCTCGGCCTGTCGATGCTGGCCTCGGTGCTCGTCACCGGCGGCTGCTACCGGATGCTCACCAAGGAGGCCAAGCGCGAGCACCGGTGGAAGAAGCGCATGGCCCGGGGCCCCGACGGCGCCGACGGGGCGCTGCGATCGGCGCGCTCGTTGGTCCGCGTGCCGGTGAGCCGCGATCCGGGCACGCGCTTTCGCTATCGCATGATGGCGATCCGCGCGATCACGGCGGTGATGGAGTCGTCGGGCTTCGACGCCGAGCTCGACGCCGAGGCCCACCGCTACTACGAGGAAGCGCTCGAGCTCGGCGATGCCAAGGCCGCCGCGGCCGAGCTCGCGCGGCTGTACGACCGCACCGGTCGTCGGGGCAAGATCGCCGCGCTGCTCGGGGAGACCGGCGCGGCGGTCGGCACCGACGACTACGACGGGGCGATCCGCATGTGGCGGGCCGAGCTCGCCAAAGGTGATCTCGCGGCGTCGGAGCTCGCGTGGGCCCGCGCCGAGGCCCTGGCCGCGACGCGCTTCGACGTCGAGCGTGCCTTCCCCAAGGCCTTCGGCGCGGCGGGCAACCTCGACGCGAGCGGCGGCAAGGGGGGTCTGTACAGCCTCGAAGGCGTCGACTGGCGCGGGCGCTACGAGGTGCTGCGCGAGCGCATGTTCAGCATCGCGTCGCCCCACGACAGCCCGACCGGCCACGTCGAGGTAGGCGAGCTCGCGCGACTGTGGTCGCAGTACGAGCGCATCGGCGTGCGCAGCACGGACGACCTGATGGGGCGCTCGTATGGCGACACGTACCGGGTCTACGTCGACGGCGCCAAGGTGTTCGCGATCGCCGGTCAGGGCGCCGCCGCCAGGGCCCTGCTCGAGATCGCGGATCGTGCCGCGACCGGCGAGGTGTCCGAGTTCCGTCGGGCCGACCTCGCCTGCGCCACCGCGTTCGTTGCTGCCCGCACCGAGGCGCCGGACGCTGCCGCAGCGGCCGAGCGCTGCATCGCGATCGCAAAGCGATCCGATCGCGAACTCGAGATCGCAGAGCTCGTCGCGCTCGGCGAGGCGTTCGAAGGTGCAGGTGCCCTCGGCGACGCCGAGGCGCAGTACCAGCAGGCGATCGCGCGGGCCGAGCGACAGCGCGACAGCTTCCCGGTCGAGCAGCGCACGACGTTCTTTCGCACATCGGTGCGCCGTGGCTACTGGGGCCTGGCGCGCACGCTGGCGCGGCGCTCCGCGGCGGGCCGCGGCGATGCGGCTGAGCGGGACTTCGTCGGCGCCCTCGCGGCGATCGAGCAGGTCCGCGCCCGGCAGCTCGGCGAGCTGCTCGCGGGCAGCGGTCAGCGGCTGGGCACCGTCGACTCGCTCGCGACCCTGCGCAAGCGCCTCGGGCCCGGCGACGTCCTGCTCGACTACGTCGCGATGGACGACGAGGTGCTGTTGCTCGCGGTCACCCGCGATGCCCACGCGGCGCGGTTCGTGCCGCTCGACGCCGGAACGATCGGCTTCGTGACCGAGTCGATCACCGAGGGGCTCATGACCCCGCGCAGCGACGCGGGCGCGCTCGACGACGCGCTCACGCTGCTCGGCCGCGCGTTGGTGATGCCGGTGAAGGACCTCGTTGCGGGCAAGCGCCGCATCGTGGTGCTGCCCGACGGTGCGCTCAACGCCGTGCCCTTCGATCTGCTCGACCTCGACACCGCCGGCTACCATCCGCTCGTCGAGCGCATGGAGGTCGAGGTGATGCCGTCCTTGGCGTTCCTGCTGGCGCCCGAGCGCCGGCACGCGGGCACCGGCATGCTCGGCGTCGCCGATCCCGTGTACGGGGCGATCCCCGAGGTGGCGCTCGCCGACGAGGGCTCGCGCGCCGCGGCCCGGGCCGCCAGCGCCGGGTACTTCGCGCCGCTGCCGGAGACCCGCCGCGAGGTCGAGGCGATCGCCCGCACGCTGGGCGGGGCGCACCAGCTCCTGCTCGGGCCCGACGCGCGCGAGTCGACGATCAAGGCCGCGCCGCTCGACGGCTACGGCATCGTCCACTTCGCGACCCACGGGATCCTCGGCCGCGACGTACCCGGGATCGACGAGCCCGCCCTGGTCCTCGCCGGAGAGCCCGGCGAGGACGGATTCCTCACCGCGACCGAGGCGAGTCGACTGCAGCTCGGCGCGCGGCTCACCGTGCTGTCGGCATGCAAGACCGGCGCGGGCGACTCGGCGAGCGGCGAGGGCGTGCTCGGCATGAGCCGCGCGTTCATGATCGCCGGCAGCCGATCGGTGCTGGTGTCGTTGTGGAGCGTCGACTCCCTGGCGACCGAGGCGCTGATGGTCGAGTTCTACCGCCGCATGCACGACGGCAAGTCGCCGGCCGCGGCGCTGCGCGAGGCCAAGCTCGCGGTGCGCGACGGCACCGCGGTGGCCGCGGAGGTCCCGGCGGTCATCGCCCCGGCGCCGAGCGGGCGACGCAAGGGCAAGTCGAAGGCGACCGCGCCGGTCGAGCCGACGCCGACGGCGGTGCCGCGCGATCACCCGTACTACTGGGGCGCGTTCATCCTCGTGGGCGGTTAGCCCGCGCGCTTCGTTGCCTCCGGCTCAGCCGAGCGCGCTAGGCCGAGCGCCTCGTCGAGCATGAACTCCATGCGCCCGGTGCTCACGTCGTAGAGCACCCCGACGACCGCGATGCGTCCGCGCTCGAGCAAGTCCGCGATCGTGTGGCTCTCCTCCCCGATCCGTCGCACGACGCTGAGCACGTTTCGGCGCGCGACGTCGTCGACGAACCGCGCCTTGGCCTCGGCGGGGAGCGTCGTCGCGTGGATGCACGCGTCGCGATCGACGGTGTCCTGGATGTCCTCGATGATGTGGTGCAGGTGCTCGCACCCGGTCACCTCGGCGACGCTGCCCTCGTCGCCGGCGAAGTTGACTGCCGCCGTGACCGCGCCGCACTTGGTGTGCCCCATCACCACGATCAGCCGCGCTCCGGCCACCGCGCAGCCGAACTCCATGCTGCCGAGGACCTTCGGGCTGAGGACGTTGCCCGCCACCCGTACGCTGAAGATGTCGCCGAGGCCCATGTCGAACACCAGCTCGGCGGGCGTGCGCGAGTCGATGCAGCTCAGCACGACCGCGAGCGGGTGCTGACCGCGGGCGGTCGCGTCGACCTGCCGGGCGAGGTCACGGTTGAGCATTCGGCCCTCGTGGAAGCGCGCGTTGCCCTCGCGAAGGATCTGCAGCACCTGGGTCGGCGAGACCTTGTCCTGCAGCTCGCGGGTGGAGAAGTCGACGAACTGGATCCGGTCCTTCAGCCGGTAGTCGTCGCGGAAGCCGTTCATGCTCAGTAGCACGCCGCGGGCAGGGGCCTTGACGTCGCGATACTCGCGGATCATCGCCAACACGTCCGGATCGATGTAGTCGCTGGCCTCGGCGTCGAGCAGGACGTGACCGCCGCGCGGCACTTCGTCGAGCGCGCGCTGCAGCAGCGTCTTGTTGAGGAAGGTGACCTGGACCGGCAGCTCGATGCGCAGGACATCCCCGCCGAGGTGGCGCTCGGCGATGCGGCGCAGCGGGCGGCTGGTGTGCCGGGCGAGCACGAAGCCGAGGCTGATCGCCATGCCCAGGGCGAGGCCCAGCAGTAGGTCGGTGAGGACGATCGCGATCACCGTGGCGAGGAACGGCAGCAACTGATCGCGGCCTTGATCCCGCATCTGCCGGAGCAGGCGCGGGCTGGCCAGGCGTGCACCGGTGACGATGAGGATCGCGGCGAGGCACGACAGCGGGATGCGATTGAGCAGGTGCGGCAGCAGCACCACGGACACCAGCAAGAGCGCGCCGTGGACGATCGTCGATAGTCTCGTCGCCGCGTTGGCGTAGGCGTTGACGGAGCTGCGGATCACCACCGAGGTGATCGGGATGCCGCCCAGTAGCCCGGACACCATGTTGCCCGCGCCCTGGGCCACGAGCTCGCGACTCGCCGGGGACTTGCGCTGCTGCGGATCGAGCTTGTCAGCCGCCTCGAGGTTCAGCAGCGTCTCGAGCGACGCGACCGTCGCGATGGTGAGCGCGGCGATGTACACCCGCGGGTTGGTCCACGCCGCGAAGTCCGGGAACTGCAGCAGGCCGAAAATGCCGCCGACCTCGCGCGGGATCGGCACCTGCACGAGGTGACTCTCGGAGATCGCCCATGGCCCACCGAGCTGCTCGAGGATCAGGCCGAGGCCGAGCCCGAGCAGCACGATCGCGAGCGGCGCGGGGACCCTCGATCGCTGCAGCACTCCCCAGCGCGGCCACAGCATCAGCACGCCGACGGAGACGAGGCCGATGAGGGCGGCGCCCCAGTGCAGGTCCGATGCGATCGCGAGCAGCTCGGTGAAGGTGTTCTCGCGGTCGGGTTGCTCGAACGCCATCTCGCCCTCGGGATCGGCGTCGTGGCCGAGCAAGTGGGGGATCTGCTTGAGCACGAGGATGACGCCGATCGCCGCGAGCAGTCCCTTGACCACGCTGGTCGGCACGAACTCCGCGAGCACGCCGCCCTTGGCGAGGCCGAGGCCGATCTGCAGAATGCCGGCGAACACCACGGCGAGGAGGAACGCGGCGAAGCTGCCGGTCGCGGCGATCTGGGCGAGGACCACGGCGGTGAGGCCCGCGGCCGGTCCGCTGACGCTGACGTGAGAGCCGCTCAGGGCGCCGACGACGATGCCGCCGACGACCCCCGCGACGATGCCCGAGAACAGCGGCGCGCCCGAGGCCAGCGCGATGCCGAGGCACAGCGGTAGCGCGACGAGGAACACGACCACGCCCGCGCCGAGATCGCGGCCGATCGTGTGGCGCGAGAACAGATCGACGGCCACGGGGTGCCGCGAGGCGGAGAGCGCGGAGTCATCGCTCATCGCAGCCACCGACGTTCGGTCGCGGTGGTCGCACGCAGGAGAGTGCAGGAGGCGTTGGTGGGACGGGATCGAAGATGCATGGAGGACCGGGACACGCGCGAGCAGATCGACAGGACGCGAACGGTGAGGACGCGCCGTGGGGCCGCCATCGAGCGGGCCACACCGTCGCGTCGGGTCAGCCGAGCGCGATCATGTCGTCGACTTCGTCGCGCGGCCTTGCCCGCGGCCTCGCCCATCGGGGGCGCGGCGGTGCAGCGTCGGTCGCCACCACGCGGAGCGGCGGTCGCAGCCACGGCAGCACACGGCTCGCCGGGGGGCCGCTGGCCGTCCATCGACGCTCGCCGCGTCGGTGTCGGCCGGCCCGCGCGTCGACCTCGGCGCCCTCGCTGGTCTCGGTGCCGGACTCGGCCTCGGACTCGAGGACCTTGCCACCCACCGACCACACCACGCCGAACGCGAACGAGATCGCGAGCAGGAGCCGCATCGCCCAGTGGGCGCATGTGCCCGCCGGGTGACGAGGTCGCTGTCGGGGCGCACACCGCACGATCGTCCGTGGCGTAGCACGGATCGGCGCCGAGGCGCGGGCCGATCGTCGACCGTCTTGATTTTGCCAGGGTATCCGGCGGGTCCTGCTAGGTTTCCCGATCGATGCGCCTCGTCCTCGCGACGCACAACCCCGGGAAGCTCACGGAACTCCGCGCGCTGCTGGGGCCCATGGCGATCGAGCTCGTCGACGCGGATGCCCTGGACCTCGCGGTGCCCGACGAGAGCGGCGAGAGCTATGTCGAGAACGCGACGATCAAGGCGGTCGCGGCCGCGACGGCGAGCGGCGCGGACTCGCTGGGCGACGACGTCGGTCTGGCGGTCGCGCTGCTCGGCGGCGCGCCGGGGATCCACACCGCGCGGTACACCGAGCAACACGGCGGAGTCGCGGCCGCGTGCGCGGAGCTGGCGGCGCGGACCGGCCTGCGGGCCACCCCGACGCCCCAGGTCCGCGCCGCGCTGTGCTGTGCGCTGGTGCTCGCGGGTCCCGAGGGTGTGATCGTCGTCGCGGAGTCGGAGATTCCCGGTCGGCTGCGCTGGCCTCCGGGCCACGCGCCGGGCCTCGCGGCGATGTTCGAGCCCGACCCGCCCCACGTCCTCGTGGAGGGCGGCGTGCTCGTGCACCGTCGCGTCGCCTTCGAGGGACTCGTGCCCGCGCTGCGGATGAGGATCTGCGCTGCGGATCAGTAATTCCGACCGATGAGCGCGAGGAACTCCCGACGCGTGCTCGCGTCGTCGCGGAACACCCCGAGCATCTGACTGGTGACCATGCCGACGCCGGGGCGGTGGATCCCGCGGGTGGTCATGCACTCGTGCGTGGCCTCGATGACCACCGCGACGCCCTTGGGCTGCAGCGCGAGGAGGATCGTGTGGGCGATCTCGGCCGTCATCTTCTCCTGGATCTGCAGCCGACGGGCGTAGACCTCGACGACGCGCGCGAGCTTGCTGATGCCGACGACGCGGCGATCCGGCAGGTAGCCGACGTGGGCGCGGCCGATGATCGGCACCATGTGGTGCTCGCAGTGGCTCTCGAACGGGATGTCCTTGAGCACGACGACTTCGTCGTAGCCGCTGATCTCCTCGAAGGTGCGGCTCAGGATCTCGATCGGCTCGTCCAGGTAGCCGGCGAAGAACTCCTCGTACGAGCGAACGACACGATCGGGGGTGGCGCGCAGGCCCTCGCGATCGGGGTCGTCGCCGGCCCAGCGGATGAGGGTGCGGACGGCGGCCTCGGCCTCGGCGCGGCTCGGGCGGTTGGCGGCGGCCGCCTCGCGCTGCCGTTGGAGGTCGGCCTCGAGATCGGTGCGTTCGGACATCGGCGGCCACCAGAGCACGGGCGTCGTCGATCGGCAATGTGCCCGCCTGGCATGGCGACTCCGCCGTCGCCGTGCCCCGCGGTGACGGGCGGGGCGCCGCGGCGGCCCACGGCGGGACCCCGGCTCGCCCGCTGCGGCCGTGACGATCCATCGGCCAGCGCCGCCGGGGCCCCATCGCGATCGCGACGCTGCGCCATCCGATACACTGTTCTGTGATGGGTTCCCGGGCTACCGAGGCGTTTCGCGAGGCCGAGCGGTTGGCGGGCGTGCTGGGCAAGATGCGGCTCGCCTCGATGTGCGCGGTCACGTCGGCGGAGGCCGCGTCGGTCGAGGACACGCCCGAGCTGCTCGATCGGCTCGACAAGGCGCTCACTCGACTGCGCGACCAGTTCGCCCGGCGCGCCCGGGCGAAGACTGCGGAGCCCGTGGTGCCCGACGTCGAGGTCGTCGGCGAGCTGCGGCGGCACATCCGTGCGCACCTCGATCTGCTCACACAGCGCGACCTCTTGCTGCGCAACCCGACCGAGACCATCCGTCGCGTCGACGAGACGGCGGCCGAGACCCTGCGCGTGCACCGGGTCAGCGTGTGGCTGTTGCACTCGGGGCCGCAGCGGATCCGCTGCGTCGATCTGTTCGAGCGCGCCCATCGGCGCCACAGCGCCGGCACGGAGCTGTTCGCGGGCGACTTCCCCGCGTACTTCGAAGCCCTCGCCACCGAGCGCACGATCGCGGCCCACGACGCGGTCCGCGATCCACGGACGGCGTGCTTCGCCGAGGGCTACCTGATGCCGCTGCAGATCGAGTCGATGCTCGACGTGCCGATCTGGGTCGGCGGCGAGATGGTCGGCGTCGTCTGCCACGAGCACATCGGCGCGCCACGGGTGTGGAACGCCGACGAAGAGACCTTCGCCTACCTCATGTCGAGCTTCGTCGGGCTCGCCCTCGAACACGACGCCGGACGGATCGCATGACCTTCCCCCGCACGCTGCTGCCACGAACCCTGGTGGTCCTCGCCGCGGCCTGCGGTGCGGCCGAGGACGACGACCTCGACACCGCGGGTGAAGTGAGCGGTACGACGACCGCGAGCTCGGCGAGCGGCGTCACTGGGCTGTCGGCGACCGCGGCGGTCGACGACAGCAGCGGCGGCCCGAGCACCACGGTCTCGACGTCGGTGTCGTCGACGGATGCAACCGCCGAGGGCACGGCCGACGGTACCGCCGACGTCAGCACGGGCGGCGGGGCGCTGAGCCCCGGCTGCGGCAACCAGGCCGCGGGCAGCGGCGAGAGCATGCGCTCGATGATGATCCAGGGCGTCGATCGGACCTTCATCGTCGACGCGCCCGCGGCGATCGATCCCGACGCGCCGCTGGCCCTGGCCTTCGTCTTCCACGGCAACGGCGGCACGGGCCAGGGCATCCAGTCGATGGGCCTGCAGAACGTGGCCGGCGCCCAGGACCAGGCCATCTTCGTGTTCCCCGACGGCCTGCAATACATGGACTTCGGCGTGGGCTGGAACGGCACCTGCGACGAATACGACATGGAGTTCTTCGATCAGATGGTCGCGACGCTCGGCGACGAGTACTGCATCGATCCCGCGCGGATCTTCGCCGCGGGCTTCAGCTGGGGCGGGGACATGTGCGAGTCGCTCGCCTGCTGCCGCGGCGACGTCGTGCGGGCGATCGCGCCGGCCTCGGGCCCCGAGTTCTATCCGTTCGATTGCCAGGACACCGAGCGACCCGCGGTACGCATGACGTACGCCACCAACGACGCGTACCCGCCGGAGATGTTCGCCCAGACCCTCGAGTTCTACCGCACCGAGCACGGCTGCTCCGAGACGCAGGTCGCGGTCGATCCCGCGCCGTGCATCACCTTCGAGGGCTGCGCCGAGCCGCTCGTGTCGTGCGAGTACGAGGGCCTGGGCCACGCGTGGCCGGCGGACTGGGCCGACCAGACCTGGGCCTTTTTCTCGCAGTTCTAGTTCGAGTAAGGTGCCGCTCGATGCGTCGTCGGGCCCGGTCCATCCTCGTGCTGTCTTCACTCGTGGTCCCGTCGCTGGTGCTCGGGGGCTCGGCCTCGGCCCAGGTGCCGGTGACGCAGACGCGGTTCGAGCTGCCGAGTAGCAACGGGCACGGGGCGATCGTCGTGTCGCTCGCCGACGGCGCCCGGCGGATCCAGCAGTTCCGCGAGCACCTCTACTCGGCCGAGGAGTTCGAGCTCGACGCCGACGGCAACGAGATCTGGGACGGCGGTGGCTTCGCGACCGTGCACACGCGCGACGTGCTGTTCGACGCGTACTTCGGGCTGCGCGGGCCCGCGGGCTCGACGTGGCTGCCCGATGCGCCGATCGACCTCGACGCCAGCGGCTACGTCGGCCCCGACGACGACGTCGCGCTCGGCACCGGCATCATCGCGATGGCGCAGTCGTGGGGCGATCTGTCGGCGACCACCTATGCGTTCGCGCCGTTCGACTTCCCCCATGCCGGGTTCGTGATGTTGCTGCGCGTGCGCAACGACGGCGACCAGGCCGCGACCGACGTGCAGGCGTTCTCGCTGCACAACCTCCACGTCGGCAACGGGCGCCCGGCGACCGCGTGGGACGTCGGCGGCGATCTGTCGGCGCAGAACGAGACCCTCGAGCACGTCACCGACGCCGGCCGCGAGTACTTCCACGAGCGCGGGTTCGCGGGCGTCGTGGTCGCACACGCGCTCGGGCCCGTGGCGCACTTCGGCGCGGCGCCCGGGCAGAACCCCTACGCGCAGGTGCAGGCCGGCGGCGATCTCGGCGACAACCCCACCGGTGGCACCGACGACGCCGTCGGTGCATGGCAATTCGACCTCGGCGATCTCTCGCCCGGCGAGGAGGCGTGGGTCGGCGTCGTCGTCGATCACTGGGGCGATCCGTTCGCGGCCCCGCTCGCGCAGGGGTGGATCGACGACTGGGTCGCGGGTCGCAGCGCCGCGGAGATCTTCGACGACGAGCGGGCCCTGTGGGCGCAGTTCCACGGCGGGCTCACCGTGCCCGCGGACCTCGACGCCTACGAGGCCCAGGCGCTGCGGCAGTCCGCGGCGATGCTGCGCATGGGCCAGGTCCGCGAGACCGAGACGTACCTGCGCGAGTGGTTCGATCAGGACGGCGTTCCGCGGCGCACGCGACTGCCGTCGCTCGACGCACCCGCCACCTTGCCCGCGGTCGTCGAGCACCGCGGTCACGGGGCTGTGCTCGCCAGCCTGCCGCCGGGCAACTGGACGTACGCGTGGATCCGCGACGGCGCCTATGCGGTCTCGGCGATGGCGACGCTCGGCATGGCGACCGAGGCCCGCGACGGCCTGTCGTTCTACCTGCAGGCCGAGTCCGGCCGCTTCGCCGACTGGAACGAGCTCGCCGCGTACGCGATGCCGCCGTACCTGATCTCGCTGGTGCGCTACCTCGGCTTCGGCGTCGAGGAGACCGACTTCAACGACTTCGGACCCAACCTCGAGTTCGACGGCTTCGGGCTGTTCCTGTGGGCGCTGGGGCACTACGTCGACGAGACCGGCGATGTCGCCTTCGCGGAGGACCACTGGGAGGACGTCGCGACGCGCGTCGCCGATCCGATCATCGCGCTGGTCGAGCCCGACACCGGGCTGCTGCGCCCCGACTCGTCGATCTGGGAGACGCACTGGAACGGGCGCGAGCGCCACTGGACGTACACCAACATCACGGCGGCCCGCGGCCTGTGCGATGCGGCCGAGCTGGCCGAGCAGCTCGGCGACGATCGTCGCGCGGCGACCTACCGGGCTGCGGGGCTCGCGTTGCGCGAGGCGATCGCCACGCGGCTCGTGGACGGCGAGCGCGCGCTGGTGTCGAACCTCGAGGAGCTCGGCGCCGGATCAGGGTACTACGATGCGGCGGTCGTCGACGCGATCGCGATGGGGTTGTTCGATCCCCAAGGCGAGATCGCGACCGCCACGCTCGCGGGCCTCGACGCGCACCTCCTGACGCCGGCGAGCGAGGTCGGGTGGTCGCGCAACGACGACCAGGCCGATCACGGTGGCGCCGAGGACCTGAGCCCGTGGGGCAGCGTCTACGACTCGGTCGAGTGGGTGGTCACCGATCTGCGCGGGGCGATTGCGTTCCGCGACGGCGGCGACGCGGCGCGCAGCGATGCACTGTTGCTGTGGATCACCGCGCAGACCCTCGCGAACTTCGGCATGGCGGCGGAGACGTACGATCGCGACACGGGGACGTACGCGTTCAACACCCCGATGCTGGGCTTCGGCGCGGGGGCGTACGCGCTGGCGCTGGCGCACCGCGGCGGCGCGGCGATCGATCCGGCGTGCGGGGAATACTGGGAGGGCGGCGGCGGCGAGACCACGGGCGGGGCGGACGAGAGCGGGTCGGGGGGCACGAGCGACGGCGGCTCGGCGGACTCGGGATCCGCGGACAGCAGCGGCGGTCCGTCGAGCGGCGGTGTGTCGGGCGTATCCGCGGATGCGTCGGGCGGCTCGGACGGCGACACGAGCTCGAGCGCGGGCGCCTCGGACGACGGCGGCGGCTGCGGCTGCGCGGCGGATCGCCGCGATGTCGCGGGGAGCCTCGCGTTGCTCGGCCTCGTGCTGTTGCGCCGACGTCGGCGCTGAGGCTACGGCGCGGGCTCGAGGCCGGTCGTGAGGCTGGCGTCGAGGCGGCTGCGGATCATCCGCAGCACGCTGTCGACGTCGGCCGGGCCCAGGGCGAGCTGACGCATGAGGGCGCGGCGCGTCGCGTCGAACAGTCCCTCGCGGATCGCGACCAGCCACCGCGCGGCGGTCGAGCGATGGACGCGGAACAGCGCGCCGATCTCGTCGATCGAGAGGCCCTCGACGAGGTGGTAGCGCAGCACGTTGCGGTCGCGCGCCCCGAGCTCGCCGAGGGCCGAGGCGAACGCGACCCCGAACGCCAGGCGGTACCCGTCCTTCATCGCGGCGAGCTCGACGTCGGGGCCGGGATCCATGAGCTGGTCGAGCTCGTCGACGGGCGTGCGGCCGAGCTCGCGCTGCAACGCCCGCGTCGCGTCGCGGACCAGCGCGACCTTGAGCCACGAGCGGAGCTCGCCGCGGCCGCGGTAGCCACGGATCCGCGGCGGTCGATCGGCCGCGCCCGTCAGCAGGCGCTCGCGCAGCTGCTGCAACAGGTCGTCGATCCCGGCGGCCTCGGCCCCCATGCGCGCCAGCGTGGGCCGCAGCGTGGCGAGCACGGCGTCGAGCTGCGTGATCGCGGCGGGGTGCCCCTCGCCGCAGGCAGTGGCGAGCCAGAGATCGCCGACGTGCAGCGCCGCGATTGCGGCCGACGGCTTGACCTCGGCCTCGCCGTCCCCGACGATCGCCCGGAGCGCGTCGGCGAACGACGCCTCGACGGTCGGGCCGACGTCGAGCTGCGGCCACGCGGCCCGTGCGGTCGCAGTGGCGGTCGCGATGGCGGCCGCGGTGGCGGAGGAGACATCCACGTCGAGTCCCACGCGGCGGCATCGTAGCAGAGCACCGCGCTCGGGCCCGCCCCGGCTTGACACGGTGTGCGCCATCCCGCATCTTGGGTAGCACGCACCGGCAGCCGATCGCGGCCGGATGAAAGGAGGCTCTGTCCATGCGACGTCATCGTTCCACCGCATCGTCATCGAGCCTCCGGTCCGCGCGCGCCTAATTCTTGGTTCTGGTCGACGCGAGCTCGGGCTCGCCTCGAAATCCAGAATTCTGGCCGGTAGCGCCCCGTGTGGGCCTGCCTGGCCGAGGTCGTCCATGTCGAATCGAACCGGTCGGCGTCGCGTTCGCGCGCGCCACGGGGGATCCGGGCACTCGCTCGGGACCCTCGAATCCACGTACTTCGGCGCGCCGTCCGAGCGCGCCGCAATCCACCCTCACCACCAACGAAAGGACTTGCAGCTGTGTCGCCAGGTCCGCGAGCAGCTCGATCTCGTCGTCGCCGAGCTCGGCGATCCCACCCTCGAGGCCGTCACCATCGCCGAGGTCACGCCCCTCGGTGATGCCCACCTGTTGCGCGTCGTCGTCGTCGCCCCGCCGGACGCCGACGTCGCCGCGGTGCAACGCCGACTCGAGCTCGCGCGCCCGGGTCTGCGGGCGGAGATCGCCGCGGCGATCCACCGCAAGCGAACGCCGCAGCTGACGTTCGTCGTGCTCACGTCGTCACTGCTCCGGGACGGGGAGCACGGAGGTGACGACGATGACCTCTGAATCCGCGGCGTTCCACGCGTGGTGGGACGCGCCGCCGCCGGCGGACGTCCGCGCTGCGCTCGATCGGCTCGTGCACACGCCCGACGTCGCGCACGTCGCCGTGATGCCCGACGTGCACCTCGCCGAGGAGGTGTGCATCGGCGTGGTGCTGGCCTCGTTCGGTACGCTGTTCCCCGCTGCGGTCGGTGGCGACATCGGCTGCGGGATGGCGGCGGTCGAGCTCGGCGTCGCCGCCGACTCCCTCGTCCAGGCGTCCACGGCCGCGCGGGTGCTCGACGGGATCACGCGGGCGATCCCGGTGATGCGCCACGCGCGACGCGACGCGCCGGGGCTGCCCGCGGCGCTGCGCAACGCCGACGTGGGGTCGACCGAGCTCGCGGTGCTGCGGGCTCGGGAGGCGCCGCTGCAGCTCGGCACCCTCGGCCGCGGCAACCACTTCGTCGAGCTGCAGGCCGACGACGCCGGTCGTCTGTGGTTGATGGTCCACTCGGGTAGTCGCGGGCTGGGGCCGGCGATCCGCGCCGCGCACCTGCAGCACGCCCGCGGGGTCGGGTTGCAGGGACTCGCCGCGGACACCGACGAGGGCCGCGCCTACCTCACCGACGTCGCGTGGGCGCTGGCGTATGCGACGGCGAGTCGGGCGCGGATGATCGAGGTGGCGCTCGAGGTGCTGCGGCGCGAGCTAGATGCGGATCCCGACCCCGAGTCGATGCTGGAGTGTCACCACAACTTCGTGCGCGCCGAGGTCCACGGCGACTGCACGCTGTGGGTCCACCGCAAGGGCGCCAACTCGGCGGCCCTCGACGAGCCCGGCATCATCCCCGGCTCGATGGGCGCGCCGAGCTACCACGTCGTGGGCCGCGGCTGCGCGGCCGCCCTGTGCTCGAGCTCGCACGGGGCCGGCCGCGCGATGTCGAGGACGCAGGCGCGGCGATCGATCGGTCCGAAGCGCCTGCGCCAGGAACTCGACGGGGTGTGGTTCGATCATCGCCTCACGACGCAGCTCTGCGAGGAGGCCCCGGGCGCGTACAAGGACATCGGCGCGGTGATGCGGGCGCAGCACGAGCTGGTGTGCGTCGTACGTCGGCTGCGGCCGGTGCTCGTGTACAAGGGCGGGTGAGATGACGGGCTTCACGATCGGTGACTCCGTCGACGGTCTGCCCGGGCACGACAACTACGTCGCGGACAACGTGGTCTCGCAGACCGGAGGCGTCCCCCCCGGCGTGTTCGGCAGCACGGGCAACACGCTGCTCGAGCGCAATTGCCTGCCGACGGGCATCCAGGCCTACGCCTACAACGGACCCTTCGACGGCGTCACGATCCAGTACAACCTCATCGAACCCGGATGGTTCGCGCCCGACACCGACGTGATCGCGGGCTGGGACACCAACACGTTCACGGACGGCGGCGATTGCCCCGCCGAGCTCCGCGGTGCGCTGCGCGATCGCGGGCGGCTGACGGCGGTGCCGTTCGCGCGGGTGCCTAGTCCTTCGTCCCCGGCACTCGGGTGAGCTTCGGCGCGTCGGTGTGCCAGTCGGCCATCACGTAGTGGGTGTGGTTCTCGCCGAACGCGGTGAGCTGCAGGTGACCGTCGGGCTGCACGCCGAAGTCATACAGGCCGCCCTCGATCTTCTGCCGCAGGGCGATCTTGCCGTCGGCGGGGCGCACGAGGTGCACGAACGGCTGTTGGCCGAGGTAGTGATACACGGCGACGAGCCAGCCGTCGTGGATCAGCAGTGGGCCGCTCGAGGTCATCGCGGCGGTACGCCAGAGGAGCTTGCCCGTGCTCGGATCCATCGCGATGAGACCGCCGCACTTGCCCTTCGGTTTGGTCGACGCGTCCACGCAACTCTCGTCGAAGTACAGGGTGGTCCCCTCGTACAACCAGTGTGCGGTGTGTCGGGCGACCGTGCCCTTCGCAAAGAAGTCCCGCACGTCGACCGACCACGTCGGCGCACCGCAGCGGTCGAAGGCGCGGATCACCTGCGGGCACGTCTGCTTGAATGGGTTCTCGCAGCCGAGGCCGCCGCCCGGCGTCTGGTAGTGCGCGAGCAGTGCATCGCCGGCGGGGCGGATCTCCGCGAGCTCGGCGGCGCCGACATACAGCGGCACGAAGGGCGGCACCGGCGGGCCCACCCACGTGCGCGCATCGCCAGCCCGCCACGTTCCCGCGACGAACGTTCCCGGCTCGGTGCGCTTCGGACGGGCGGGCACCGTGAGATCGTGCTCGTGGCGATCGACGATCGGCGCGGACGCGCCGCAGCCATCGGCGGGCGGCGCAACTGCCACGACCAGCGGGGCGGGTTTCGGGTCTTCCGCGGGCACGCCCAGGGTCGTGGACACCGGGGCGCCCGTCGCCGGTGCGATCGTCGGTTGCGACGGTGCGGGCTGGCACGACAGCAGGAGCACGGCGGGTGCGAGGAGAGCACGCATTCCGCGAGGCTAGCAGTCGCCGGCACGCACGATCGACCCCTGGTTCGGCGCTATCCTGGGTGTATGGCGACGCCGTTCGACACGCACCTGGACGCGCTGCCCGAAGCAGAGCGCCAGGAGATCGAGACCATCCTGCGCGCCAAGGGACCCGGGTGGGAGTCCGACGCGGGCGACGGAATGCTGATCTGGGCGATCCTCGCGGTGGCGTCGCTGGGCGGGATCATCGCGACATTCGTCGAGTTCGAGGTCGAACAGATCCTCTCGTACTTCAGGTACGCCGTGCAGGCGCTGCCGTATTCGTCCTCGAGCGCGATGGCGGGCTTCTGCGTGGCGTGCGTGGTGTTGCCGATCTGCATCTGGAAGTTCGTCACGCTCCATGGCCGGTTCGGCTGGATGGCGACGTCGTTCGGCGTCCTGCGCGTGCGTGGCCGGGCGCTGCGACTCGTGCGCTGGGGCGACGTCACGAGGGTGTCGCGCCGGCGGATCGGCGGGCGGAACCCTTTCTCGGTCGTCGAGCTCGGGACGAAGCAGGGCCCGGTGTTCGAGACGATGACCGGCGCTCTGATGCCGGAGATCGAGCAGCGCGTCCCCCCGGGCACGCCGATCGTCGGGTAGGGGCTCCGCCGCGCGGTGCGGGTCACGGGCAGATCGGCTCGGCCGGTCGACACGCGGCGAACCACGTCATCGAGGCGACGAAGCACTGCGCGAGCAGCTCGGAGTCGGTCTGCGCGAGGCAGTCGTCGAACACCGCGGGCGCGGCGAGCGTGCAACGCTCGGCATCCGTCCACGCGGACGCGTCGTCGGGGCAGATCACGAAGTCATCGCCGCTCGCACGCACCGACAGCGCGGTGTCGCTGCCGTCGAGGTAGGCGATCGCGTCCTCGAAGATGAACCCCGTCGCGTAGGTCGCCGAGACCATGCCCGGGGTTCGATCGCGCAGCGCCGTCAGGATGCACGCGATCGTCTCCGGCTCGTCGGGCGCGAACACCTCGACGTCGAGGTGCGGGCACAGCTCGGTCACCTCGCACGCCGCCAGGGCGACCCGGTCTTCGTCCCCGGGGCAGACGCCTTCGCGGCACAGGCACGCGCAGCCCTCGGGCTGGTCCTGCCCGTCGAGCAGGCACTCGTCCCAGCCGTCGGGCGCGACCGCGTCGCCGCACGGCGTTCCGACCAAGACAAACGCGCCGTCGCGATGGAAGGTCCGGCCGGACGTCGCGCGGGGGTCGTACGCGCCGGAGATGCATGCGGTGACGGGATCGGCCGCGCAGCTCACCGAGTCGTCGAACGCGTAGAGGCTCGCGCGGACGCACTCACCCGTGCACGGCGGCTGCATCTCGCGGCACGGGTCCGGGGCCGCGCCGGTCGTCGAGCTGCTCTCCGAAGCGGCCGCGCTGCTCTCGCTGGTGTCGACCGCGGTCGTGGTGGTGGTCGCCGATGGATCGGTTCCCGCGGTGGTGGACCCGGAAGTGGTGCCCGTCGCATCGACGTCGGGCTGCGGCCCGCACGAGAGCATCGCAGGCACAACCAGCACCCATCGTCGTCTCACCACCATGCCCTGTCAGCGTACCAGGAAGAGCGGCGCCGGGTGGGCGTCCACCGCGACGCCGCGCTATCGTTCGGCGTGGCCGCCAGCGAGCCCGAGACGATCCTCGTCTATCGACCGTGTTAGCTCCCGCGGCTGTTGCGGCCGATGCTTCCCGTCGGCAGCCCGGTCGAGCGGTGCCTGTTCTGGATCGCCCGGGAGGCGAGCCCCACGATCCGCGGGGTGATGAAGCGAGTGCGCTCGGCGTGCGTCGCATCGTCGTGGCACCACGGCGGGCGCTCGGTCGGCGCAGGACGTGAGGGCCCGCGATCGTCGCCCGTCGTCGTGCGGTTCACTGCGCCGTCGCGCCCTCGGTCGGCACGTCGGTCGGCGGCGGCTCTCGGATCTCGGGGACCTCGCGCGGCGGGGAGTCCGGCGGCGGTTCCTGGATCGCCGGGCTCTCGCGCGGTGGATCCTCGCGCGGGATGGGCTTGGGCTGGGGATCGGTCATGGCGGTTTGCTCGCGGGTGGCGGTGGGCTCGGGAATCGAGGGGATGTCGGTGGTCGCTTCGCCAGCGGGCTCGACGACCGCAGCGCTCGGGGTGACGGGCCGGGTCGGCGCGGTCGCCTTCACGACCGCGGGGCCGGCGTTGCGGGACGCACGACGCGGCGCGACGACGGGCTCGAGGCGCGGCGGCGGCGGTGGGATCGCGGCCGATCGCGGGACGACGCGTGGACTCGTCGTGACGACGATCGGGAACGGCACCGGCACGAACTCGGGGGCCGGCGCGTCGACGGCTCCGTCGGGCGTCGCGATCGCGGTGAGCGCCACCGGGAGCTCGGGTGCCCCGTGGGCCTGCCGTGCCCGCGAGGCGTCGCGCAGCCACTCCACGCCCTGCATCGCGCGCTGACCGGTCGCGGGCCAGAACTGCGGCACCGCCAGCTGCACCGCGACCGCGATCGCGATCGTCGCGGCGACGAGCCACGGCCAGCGCACTGCACGTTGCCGTGCCTGCGACGCCGCGGCGACGGCTGGGGTCGTCGTCGGGAGCGCGGCGGAGAACAGCGTCGCTCGCTGCTCCTCGGACATCGCGCGCTTGGTCTCGAAGGCCCCCCACGGCTCGTCCACGCGCGCGTCGACGGGGGCGTCGGCGCGGCGGTCGCGTCGCGCCCGGACGAACTCGGGCAGGTCGTCCAGCGTCGGTCGACTCCGGGCCAGCGCTTGGCCGATCTGCCGCGCGAGCTCCTCGTCGCGGAGCCGTCGTGCCTCGGCGCCGTCCATCATCGCCGCCATCGTCGCGTCCGCGTGCGGTCCCGTGCGCGCCATCGTCATGACAAGAGGGGCTTGCAACGGACGTTCCGGTGCGTTGGGACGCGGCGAACCACGTGATCCTCCAACCCGGGCCCGACGGTGGCGCAGGCGACCCGTGGCGAGGATGTACGGCCGGGCGACGCCGCACATGCGCTGCGAGCCCAGCTGCGTTCGCGCCCACCCCTCGACGAAGGGGCTCGAGCACGGGCTGCGCTCGCCGTCCGTTCCGGGCGCCGAAAAAATGAGGACCCCTGTCGATCCCCCCGATCCCCCTTCGTACGGGCCACGAGGGCGCCGCACGCCGTGACGCTCGACGCTTGACCCGGCCCGTCGCCGGATTCGATCCTCGCCCGCCGTCGCGCGGTCGACCAAGGAGCCAGTCCCATGAACCAGTACCTCCTCTCCGTGTTCTCCGTCGAAGGGGCGCCCACGCCGTCTGCCGAGGCGATCCAGCGCGCCTATCACGACGTCGATGTGTTCAACGCCAAGCTCAGGGAGAAGAAGGCGTGGGTCTTCGCGGGTGGGCTGCATCCGCCGAGCACCGCGACGGTGGTGCGCGTGCAGGCCGGCGAGGCGCTGCTGACCGACGGGCCCTTCGCCGAGGCCAAGGAGCACCTCGGGGGGTTCTGGGTGATCAAGGCGCCGGATCTCGACGCCGCGCTCGCGTGGGCGAAGGAGGCGTCGGTCGCCTGCGCGAACCCGGTCGAGGTGCGGCCGTTCCAGGATCCGGCCGAGGACTGATGGCCTCGGCCGCCGACGAGATCGCGCGGGCGTTCCGCGAAGGGGCAGGGCGGGCCACCGCCACGCTCGCGCGGACGTTCGGCGATCTCGACGTCGCCGAGGAGATGGTGCAGGAGGCCTTCGTCGTCGCGCTCGCGCGCTGGCCGAGCTCGGGCATCCCGCCCTCGCCGGTCGGGTGGATCGTCACGACGGCCCGCAACCGCGCGATCGATCGCCTGCGCCGCGAGTCGACCCGCGACGAACGGCAGCGCGAGAGCGTGCGCCTGCACGGGCGCGACGAGCTCGACGCCGACCATCCCGACTCGACCTTGGATCTCGCCGCCGTGCTGGATGATCAGCTCCGCTTGGTGTTCACCTGCTGTCACCCCGCGCTGGCGTTGCCCGTCCGCGTGGCGCTGACGCTGCGCCTGGTCGGTGGGCTGCAGACCGCCGAGATCGCCCGGGCGTTCCTCGTGCCCGAGCCGACGATGGCCCAGCGCCTGGTGCGGGCGAAGCACAAGATCCGCGCCGCCGGGATCCCGTACCGCGTGCCGGCGATCGACGAGCTCCCCGAGCGCGTGAAGGGCGTGCTCGCGGTGCTCTACCTGGTGTTCAACGAGGGCTACGTCGCGTCGAGCGGCGACGCCGTGGGCCGCGACGACCTCGCGCGCGAGGCCATCCGACTCACGCGCGGGCTCGTCGAGTGCCTGCCGAACGAGCCGGAGGTCCAGGGGCTGCTCGCGCTGCAGCTGCTCACCGAGTCGCGTCGCGCCGCGCGCGTGTCCGACGACGGCGCGATCGTGCTGCTGCGCGATCAGGATCGCGGCCGGTGGGATCGGGTGCTCGTCGCCGAGGGGCAATCCATCGTGCGGGCGTGCCTGCGGCGGAACGAGCCCGGGCCGTACCAGATCCAAGCGGCGATCGCCGCCGTGCATGCCGACGCCGAGCGGGCAGAGGACACCGATTGGTCGCAGATCGTCGCGCTGTACGATCACCTCCTGGCGATCGCGCCCACGCCGATCGTCGCGTTGAACCGGGCGATCGCGGTGGGCGAGCTCGGTGATCCCGCGGCCGCGCTGGCGCTCGTCGACGGGATCGGGCTGGACGCCTACCACCTCTACCACGCGGCGCGGGCCGACCTGCTCGCGCGGCTCGGGCGGATCGACGACGCGCTGGCCGCCCTCGCGCAGGCGATCGCGCTGACCGAGAACGGCGCGGAGCTCCGGCTGCTGCAGGCGCGGCACGAGGCGCTGCGCGGTCGCGCCTCGCGGGGTTGAGGGGTCGCTGGGACCGCGACAATTCCTCGCCGCCGCCCGTGATCAAATCGCCATCGAGCCTGTCTACCCCCTTGCACCCGCTCGCGAGGAGACCGCCACGATGCGCCCGACCACTACCCGACTCTCCCTTCTCACCCTGGTCCTGGGATTCTGTGCCTGCGTGGGCGAGCCCGACGACATCTGCGTCGCCGAGCGCAAGCTGACCGCCAACAAGCTCTCGGCGAACCGGATCGCGATCAACCGGATCGCGATCAACCGGATCGCGATCAACGGACTGCTCGGCAGGACCTTGCCCCAGGTCGCGCTCACGTCGGACGCGCTCGCGGCGTCACTCGCCCCCGATGCGCTCGCCGACGAAGACACGGCGAGCCTGCTCGAGTACACGGTCTCGTGTGCGCTCGCCCCCGAGCAGGCCGTCGACGTGATGGTCGATGGCCGCATGCGCACGTTCCCAGGGTCGCTCGGGCTGGCGCCGGCGTGGGGGACCGCGGACGGCGAGTGCGACGGCGCGTGCATGGGTTGGGTCAGCGCGTGCCTCCTGGCGCGCACGAATTTCAAGGGCGAGTCGGTGCCGATCTCCCTGCTCGGCCGTCACCCGGGGCTCGAGCCCACCGCCGAGGAGTCGATCGCGTTCCCGGTCGAGGAGGCGACGTATTTCGGGGACCTCTTCGCCTCGCCGGTCACGATGTACGCGTGCCTGCCCGCCGGCGAGACCGAGGCCGTTCGCACCTGCGGCAATGACACCGCGGCCTGTCCCATCGACGTCGTGGGCGCCTGCGACGACGTCTGCGACGCCGCGGGCTGCCGCAACGCCGAGGGGCGGATCTTCGCCGAGACGGTCACGGTCCACATCCGCGACGCCGACGCGTCGTGCGAGTGAGGGGCGCCGTCGACCTAGTTGCCACCTCGGATCCGATCGCCTCGGCGTTCGCCCGGTGTGTATCCTCGCAGCGATGGTGCGTCGTGACGAACGGATGCCGAGCCGCGCGCGAGCGCGGGTCGGGAGCCGTTCAAGCTGCGCTTCTCCAGCGGGGGAAGGTCCCGTCCCGGTAATCGCCGGAGAGCCGGGTAGCAGGT
>JBIJCC010000055.1:0-63595 GCA_044344875.1 Nannocystaceae bacterium | reverse complement strand
GCCCATCGTTGCAACGGCACTCGCCCTTCTCTTCGGCATGCGCCGCAACAGATCACAAGTCACGCCCCGGATCAAACCGAAGGTCCATCTGCGCAAGACTGCTTAAGTTTTGATGCGATTGCCCTGGATCGGATGGCGAGCGGCGTGTTCCTGGATCGGGGTCGGGATCGGGATCGGGCTCGGGCGGGCGCGGCAGCGGGGACGTGCCGGGGGATACGTGGACGAGCTTCGTGGCGTTCGCGGTGTTCGATCAGGACGGGAGGCCGTTGCACGGACGGAGTCGGTGCGATGTGGATGGGGAGGTGAAGGCGCGGGAGGTTTTGGGGGAGGTCGTGGAGGTGCGGCCGATCTCGGCGACGGCGAGGGTGGAGTTGGTGTTGGAGGGGTTGCGGGGAGTGGAGGAGTGATGGGCGGAGCGACTCCGCGCTTTCGCGACTGCCGGGCTTACCACGCCCACGGTTGAGGCAGCTGCGCGAACGGCGCGGCCTCTGTGGAGGGGGAACCAACTTGATGGCTCGCCCGACCGAGTCGCTCTCTAGCGCCGCTCGATACGCGCGTGATACCGTGAGTCGGAAGGCACTATCCACGCGAAGCGCAGTCGCCTAGGCCCGCGAAGTCACGTGAAGAGGCAGACGATGAAGTTCAGCAAAAACGAAGCCCTCGCACGTATCCAGAGCAAGATCCAGAAAGTCAACGAACTCAAGCTGAAGGGGCGCAGGAGCCCCGACTTCACGAAATGGAAGCGTGATACAGAGGTGCTGATTCAGCACGTGTTCGGCAACGACGGACGGCACGTTGGTGATTTCGCGAGCATCACGTACGCCCTTCGCATCTCCAGTAGCAGAACCTCGGAGGCGGAGTTCGAAACTGCGTTTCAGAAGGGTCTTGATAGCGCGCGTGCCACCTTAGAGTCCATGCACACCGAGATTTCCGAGTATTGGGATGATGATCCGGAAGTTGCGGAACCACGCCCTCCTACTCCAGCAACCGTGCCCAGCGGTAAGCCAAGAGTATTCATTGGATCTTCATCAGAGGGAGTCGCCGTGGCTGAAGCGCTACAGGTTGCACTGGACCACGCAGCTGAAGTGACGGTTTGGACGCAGGGGGTATTCGCTCTTTCGGTCTCAACACTTCAAAGTCTATTGACAAGCGCTCCAACCTATGACTTCGCGATCCTCGTTCTCACGCCAGATGACACAACTACAAAGCGCGAAGTAACAGCGCACAGCCCGCGCGACAACGTAGTTTTTGAGCTTGGGCTTTTTATGGGATGCATCGGCTCCGAACGTACATTCATGGTCCGACCACGCAAGAGCGCACTGCAGATGCCGAGCGATCTCGCTGGCGTAACCTACGCACTGTACGAGTCTGAGCGTGAAGATCGCAACCTAACCGCGGCGTTGGGTGCGCCAGCCACTCAGATCAAGAATCTAATCGCTGCGCTCGGGAGGCGCCGGGCCTAGAGACAGTTCGCTTCGCGAGCGCCGCGCCGCACCGCACCTCCCTCGGGGGTGAACGCGTGTTTCAGGCGGCTGCGGCGCATGCCGCTCACCATCTCCATCCGCTCTGCCCTGACCCGTGGGGGCTACTCGCGCGATCGCACATAGTTCCGGATCGCCTCGTCGAGGTAGACGCCGAGAGTCGTGACGGCACCCGTCTCCTCGTCGACTGCGAAATACGGAGTGCCAAGGATAGTGTGCATGAAGTCACCAGTCTTCAGGTACTCCGCGGTGTTCCACTGAAAGACCCAACCGAACCACGTTCGAATAGCCCCTCCCGGAACCAGTTCGAGCCGCCGCTTGTGCACCGCGCTGAGCTCCGCGAGATGCGCAAGCGCGATTTCTAGGGCTTCTTCCTCTGCTATCTTCATGGCGCACCCGTTCCGGTAACGACGAAGTAGAACACGTCAAACGATCGCACAGGGGCAAAGTGGGCAAACTGGCCGTCTAGAAAGTACACGAATCCGTCGTCGTTGTAGACGTTGAATGCATGAGCAAACTTTCGGGTTGCGCCGGTGCCAGCGTCCGTTATCGTACCCTGAGCAGCAACAATACCACGGGAACCGGGACCGAGCGCCGCGAAGTGAGCGATCAGCTCCTCGTGCGTGGTGAACCGGCCGTCGAAATCAGCCTTACCCATCAGGTCAAGGAACTCGGCGGGTTCGACGCCCTTCGTCGCCGGCAATGCAGATGCGGGTCTCCCAGCGAGCGTCGCGTCGAGCGCGATAGAACAGTTGACGCAGTTGTCGCGGTTTGCAGTCGGATTGATCTCGCGGAGGTCGAACACCTCTCCCCGCACTTGCACCTCGCTGCTGCCCAGCACTCGCGACGGCGGCTCGCCGCCCCTGAGTTCATTCAACGACGCACCGGCTCGTGAGCCACGGGCGACGGCGGCCCCCCGAGCGCCCGGTGCAGGCGGCATGAGGGTCGGCGGGAGCCCCTCCGCGACCGAACTCGCCTCGCCTACGGCCTCCGCTGCCACGAGTGCGAACCTCGCGGCGGTGCTCTGGGCCGCCAAGACCGCGGTAGCGGCGGAGAGTTCCCCGGCGGCAAGGTAAGCCGCCGTTCCGATGGATCCTCCTCCCGCGTAGTATCCCGCAAAGGCGAGGCCGCCCTCGATCAGAAGCGGTGCCGCGATCAGAGCGAGGGTCGCGAGGCCGACCACCGTAGCCGTCCTGTTTCGCGCCGCCCGGATCCGCTTTTCGAGGCCACCGCCACGGACTAGTAGCTCGCCTCGAGCGCGGCGCTCGGTGGCACGCTCTCCGATCTGCCGTTCGCGTTCAGGATCGACCGCGACGCGAAGTGAGAGACGCTCGAACTGTTCGTCGTCATCGGTCCCTAGCAACGTCGGCCCCCGACCACCGCTGCCGCGCCCGGTCGTCACGAGCGTCCCAGCGCCGGCGCCGGCCTTTGCCGTCGCGCATCCATCCGTGTCCACGCACCCCACCGGGCTCCCCCGGCAGTACGCGAACCGATTCACCCCGTCGCCGATCCCGATCGGGTCCGCGCTCACCCACCGCCCCAACCACCCCGCGTAGTACCGCGCCCCATGCTGCGCGAGCCCGGTCTCCTCGTCCCGCTCCATCCCCGTGAACCGGTACCGGTTCGCCGCCGCATCGAGCCCACTCCGCATCGCGCGGTAGCTCGTCGTCCCGTACGGATGGAACTCCTCGTACGCGATCACCTTCCCGTCCGGATCGACCTCGAGCTTGCAGCTCCCGAGGTGATCCGCGACCGCATACCTTCGCAGCGCCACCGGCTTCGCGATCACCTTCCCGTCCGCGACGAGCTTGATGTCGACCTGCAATCCGCCGCCCGCGTGCTCGGTGAGCGTCTGCTCGACCACCGCCCCCGCACGTCGCTTCGTGTACATCTCCTCGGCGCCGAGGTAGACGCGATCCTCGACCACGCCCTCGCCCGAGAACACGAGCTTGCGAACACGCGCCCCGCCGGCGTACTGCAGCCACACGTGTTGCGTGCCGCGGCGGACGTACTCGAGCTGCCCGAGCTCGTCCCACTGCAGCCGCGACAGGTGCGGCATCGCGACCATGTGGCCAGCGACGTCGTGCTCGTAGCGCTCGTGCAGCGCGAGCGCAGCGTTGCCCGTGGCACGCAGGCGACAGCCGTGCTCCGAGTACGCGGACTCTCGCCGATAGGAGCCCGCCCCGGCGAAGTGCTGCAGCGTCGTCAGGTTGCCGACGGCGTCGTAGCGGTAGCGCTGCACGTACCGGCGCATCGCGTTCGGATCGCTCGGCGACGCGGCGCGCAGCGGGACGACGACCGCGTCGTTCGCCCGCGGCGTGCGCCCGTTGGCGGCCTGCCCCTCGTGCTCGCGGCCGGTCGCTTCGACCAGGCGGTACAACGCGTCGTAGCGGTAGTCGTTGCTCGCCGCGAGCTCCGCGTTGTCGCGGAACACCACCGCCTGGGCCCCGTCGCGCAGCTGGGTGATGTTACCCACCGGATCGTAGGCGTAGTGCAGATCCTGCAGCGACCGCCCGCTCGCCGTCGTCTGCAGGCGTAGCAGGCGCTCGGTGATCACGTCGTAGGTGAAGGCGGTGCGCACCGCGTCGCCCTGTCGCACCCGAAGCGGGCGACCGAGGTGGTCGAACTCGTCGGCCTCGTAGACCTGCTCGCGCGTGCCCGCCGCGGTCTCGCGCTCGATCCGCTGCAGCAGCCCGTCCTCGGTGTAGCGCGTGCGGTGCGTCGAACCCGAGAGCGGATGCGTCGTCTCGATCGCCCGACCGCGCGCGTCGTAGCGCGTGGTGGCGCGGTGCGCCTTGTCCTCGAGCACGTCGATCGTCGGGAGCATCGCATCGAGCTCGGCGAGCGAGGTGATCCCGCCGAGGGCCGACCAATCGGTGCACGCCCGGGCCGCCCGCCCCTCGAGCTGTGCGGTCTTGAGGACGCGGGGCAGATCGACCAGCCGCCGTGTGGTCGACGTCGCGTTGCCGTCGAGATCGTACGCGTCGATCGCGGTCATCCCACCACCGTCGAACACCCGCACGAGCCGACCGCGCTGCCGCGTCCCCCCGGCCTTGCCGTCGTTCTCACCATCCCCGAAGACCCGCTTGGCGAGCAGGACGTCGACCTGCCCGCCCGATGGTCCGGGCGCGGCGACCCAGTCCTCGATCGGCCGCCGCAGCGCATCGTACTCGCAACAGAAGACGTTGCCGCGGGCGTCCACGGCTCGCAGCGGCGCGCCGAGCACGTCGGCGATCGCCCGCGACTCGCCCGCATCGACGGAGCGCGTCCGCAGCACCTGGCCGAGCATGCCGTGCTCGCGTGTCTCGGCGACGTTCCCGCGGGCGTCGACTACCTCGGTCACGTTGCCCCAGACCTGCGTGCGCGTGACGAGCACCGCCGCGGCACCGGTGTCGTCGACGAAGCGCTGGAACACCGCGATCGGCCGCCCGAGCGCATCGAGGCGCGCGGTCGTCGGCGTGTCGGCGTGGGCCACCGCGTTCTGGGCCGCAAGCGCATGCGCCCCGCTCGCGTCCTCGTTCGCCGCCAGCCACTCGCTCTCCAACACCGTGTCGTTGCGATCGTAGGCGGTGCTCTCCCACGCCCCCGGCACGACGCGCTCGAAGGTCCCGTCGAGGAACTCGGTGCGGATCGGGCGGTCGAGGGCATCGTACCGCACCCGCGCGAGCAGTTGGCCGCTCCCCGCATCGTAGGTCTGCGTGTCCGACAGCCACGGGCCGAACTGCAGCACCGCGAGCCCGCGGTCGTTGACCACCGTGCGGCCGCTGCTCCGCCACCGACCGTCGGCCGTGCGGGTCTTGCTCTGCAGCACGCCGCCTGCGGCATCGAAGTAGGTCACCCCCAGCGACACCCGCACGTCGCGCCCGCCGTACTCGAGCTTGGCCGTCTGCGTGACGGAGCACGGGCTGCCACGGTCCACGAACGCATGGTCGTCGTAGGCAAAGACGATCGTCGGCGCGTCGTCGTCATCGCCTTCGGTGCCGTGATCCGCCGCGCGGAGCCCCTTTGCGTCCTCGGGCGCCTCGGTCTCGGCTCCCGCAGGGTCACCGCGTCGCACCTCGGAGATCACGCGGCCCAGGGCATCGAAGTGGCGGATCGTCGCCGAACCGTTGGGCTCGAAGCTGCCCCGCGCACCGAAGCTCCGGTACTCGTAGGAGGTGCTCGACATCAACGGCCGCCCCCCGGCGGGCTCGGTGACTCGACGGACCACCAGGTAGTGATCACGGTCGAACGTCAGCGTCTGGGTGACCGTGCCGAAGGGATCGATCGTCGCGACGGGCTGGTAGAATGCGTCGGCCGAGAACACCACCCGTGACGACGGCGCCCACCAACCGCCGTCCTCCTGCAGGTAGCCGCCGGCGGCGAGCACCTTGGCCGGAGCGTCGCCACGCGAGGCGACCATCATCGGGCCCAACAGCGCCGCAGCCTGCCCCTCGGTCAACGCCATCGCCTTCGACTTCGCCGGCAGCGCGCGCTTCCCCACGGCGCCCAACGGCGCCTCCTTGACGAGGCCGTCGTCGTAGAAGCTCTGACGCGTGCGCGCGATCAACCTCCGCTCATGGGCTCCGGAGGGTCGCTGCTCGCAGGGGATCGTCGCGCCGCCGGTGGCCGCCGCACGCAGGGCATCGATCGCGAACGGAGCCGTTGGATCCGCGGGCTTGCCGGTGACCTCGAAGGTCCGCCGCTCGATCGTGGTGCCGAGCCGATGGACATCGGGCTCTTGCTGGTGCACCAGGTCGACCTCGTCCACCACGATCACCGTGCGGCGCTGCGGATCGTCGCTCGGCGCCTGCGACTGGGCCGCCGCTGGCCTCGGCTCACCCGGCAGCGTCGCCGCCGCGGGCACGCCCTCGATCGTCACCGCACCCGTGGTGGCCTCGACATCGGCGCGCTGGATCGCGCGGGCGATCCACGTCGCGTACTCCGGCGCTCCCGCGGCGAGGAACTTGTCCGGTGCCGGCGGATCGATCGCATCGCCGAACACGAAGGCCTCGATGCGACGGTTCGCGGCCGACGCGACTCCGTCCGCGGTCGCCTCGACCACGAAGCCCTCGCCCGCGCCCACGGCGTGCATCGGCAGGGATGCCGGGATCCCCGGACCGGTGCGCGCCATGTAGCGCTCGATCAAGGCCCGCCGCGTCGCGTCGTCGACGACGCCGCTGTGGGCGAGGCCCACCACACTCGCCTGGAACCCGAGCACGTCGCCGCCGTGGCCCAGCGCCGCGAGCATGTGCCCCTCTTCGTGCGCGCCCCAGCGGATCGACGCCGGCATCGACCCGTCGAACAGCAACCGCCATCCGTCGACATCACCGCGCAGGTACTCCACCACGCGACGCGCTCGCTGCAGCGAGATCCCGAGGTTGTCCTCGGCGTCGCCCGTGCGATCGGTGTGGCCGAGGATCAGCACCTCACCGCCAGAGCCCGAGGACGCCTGCGCCGCGCACTGGGCCTTGAGCACCGCAAGGCCCGGGAGCGCCTGCGGCAGCACGAAGCTCTTGTCGGTGTCGAACGCGAAGTCGACGACGCGGAGCAGCACGCTGCTCGAGCTCCCGGGATCGGGACCGGCCGGCTTCGGCGGGATCACCCCGGGCTCGGGCACCGCCCGCCGCCGCGGATACGCGACCGTCGCCGTGCGCGTCGCGAAGCCGAGGTCGTCGAAGTCCACCGCCGCCGTCTGGACCAACCGCGGATCCGCGGTCTCTCCGCGCTCGTCGGTGTACGTCAGGGTCTGCTCGGCCAACGGCAGCATGCTCGCGTGGTGCCCCGAGCCCTTGGTCTGGACGGTGCGGACGATCCAACCCTGGCTCGTCGTGACCCACGGCTTGGATGACGCCGCCGGATCTCCGTCGTCGCTGTACCGCTCGGTGCGAAGGACGACACCACGGAGTGCTCGCGCCGCCTCGCGGGCATCGTCCTCACCGAACCCCGCCAGATCCGGCGCGGGCAGGATCGCCGCCTGGGGGTCGCTCCGGTCGTACTCGTGCTGCAGATCGATCTCCGCGCCCAAGAAGAACCACGACCGCGTGCGCATCGGTGGCGAACCGAGCGAAGCGTCGCTGGTCTGGAACGGTCCGTCGGCGGCCTGCGTGTGCTCATCCCGGTCCACCTGCTCGACAAACCCGAACCCCCGGAACTCGCGCTCCGGCCCATCGAACCACCCATGCGCATACCGATACGACGACGAGAACCGCGTCCCCCGCACCAGATCCTCGACCACCACCCCATCCACCACCGACACCACCACGGGCAGTCGCGTCCTCCACGGCGTGCCCGCAATCGCAGCCCGGCGCGCATGCTCCGTGCTCGTCCCGTGGCGGATCGTCGTGCGCAGCCCGGTTCCACTCTCATCCCGCACGAGCAGCAGCGGCGGCGCCTCGAGGAAATCCACGACCGTCACCGTCGGCGCGGCGGTCTTCGGCGCCCACACGAACGAGCCGGTCGCCGCACCGTCGACACGACCCAGCGACGAGAGCCCGAGTTCCGCGAGCGCCGGCGTCGACACGGCCGGCCCGGCGACGAGCCGATTGCCCGACTCGTTGATCCACAACGTCCCGCCGCCGCCCGGCTGCAGCACCAGCACATCGCACGGCCCGAGTCCGTCCACGTCGAAGCACCGCACGCACGCCGGATCCACCGGACTTCCGGTGCCTTCGCCGATCACCACCTTGGCCCCGAAGCGGCCGTAGCCGAGGTTGGGCCAGTACGCGATCTCGTCGGCGCGCAGCCGCACGACATCAGGCAAGCCGTCGCCGGTCATGTCGGCCAGGACGATCGCCTCCGTGCGCGGCGTGCCCTCGGGCGCCAGATCCCGCTCCGCGTCGAACAGCACCGGCCCCGGCCCGCGCGTCTCGTCGCCGTCGTGCTCGAGGGGCGGCCGCTCTTCCCAACCATCGCCGGGCGCATCGCCCATGCGGCGCCACCACACGTACTGACCCTGCCGCGCGACGAGCACGTCGGCGATGCCGTCGCCGTCGAGATCGCAGATGTAGATCCGGTGCTGCTCGGCGATCGGATCCTTGCCGACCGGTGGAGTCTTGCCTCCGGGCACCTGCACCCCGGCTCCCCACGCGCCGGTCTTCGCGTCGCGGTCGAACACGGTCGCATCCGACGGGCCGAACTCGACCAGCGCCGGCAGACCGCGACCCGACACGTCGAGCCAGCGCTGCAGGTGCACCGACGGATCGGTCGACGGCGTCGCGCCGAAGGGGATCGCAGCGGCCGCGCCGAACGTGCCGACCGCATCGCCGCCGCGGCGGTAGACGAACCGACCGTCCTCGCGGGTGAGCAGGCCACAGCGGCCCTCGCCATCGAGATCGAACAGCTCGGCGTCGCCGTGCGGCCGCGACAGATCGAGGCCGCTCGCGGCCTCGGGCAGGATCGTGCGCGTGGTCGCGGCGATCCGTCGCGGCGCGTACGTGAACGTCCGCGGCGGCAACGCGATCGCGCCGTTCTCCCCGTGGCCGACCAGCGTCGCGGACACGAGCAACGAGGCCGCCGGATCCTCCGCGTAGCCCAGCTCCAGCGAGCGCACGAGCACCGACGCGGGCCCGAGCTGCGCGAAGCGATGGAACACCAGCACCCGTCGACACAGCCGACGCGTGCGGATCTCGAACCCCGCACGCCCGGTCGAGAACGCGTCGGGTCGCGCCGGCCAACCCCGATCGTCGTCGACGCCGGCGCCCGCCCCCTCGGCGTGCTCGCCGTAGTCGAACACGACCTCGAACATGAACCGCGCTCGCGCGGCGTCGTCGTCGAGGGACGACAGCGGAATGAACGCCCCATCGGGCACGTCGCGGTTGCCGTAGAGGATGCGCTTGGGATACCGCTGCGCCTGCACGCCGCCGCGGCCCCGCTCGGCGCCCGCCGACGCGTCGACGTTGGTGAGGTCCTCGGCCTTGTAGCGGTAGACGACCACGTTGCCGCGATCGTCCCGCTGCTCCTGCAGGAACCACCGGAAGATCCGCTTCGGATCCGCCGGATCCACCACGCACGATTCCGGCTCCGCGCCATAGATCGACCGCACGTTGTCCCCGCCGTGCACGACGAAGTGCGAACGCCCGCCGAGCTCGTGCCGCTCGATCCGCGCGAAGCTCCCCTCGGTCCGCGCGCGGTACCGGATCACCACCGCGCCGCTCGTCGCGTCGATCCCCTCGCCGATCTTCACCAGCTCGTCGGCGTCGGAGAACAGGAACACGTCGGACTCGGCCGCGTCGTCGTACTCGGGCAGACCGCGACCATGCGCGCGGAGGATCGCCTTGGTCGTCGTGCGCGTGAAGTACGGCACCGGGCCGCGCCAACCCCAGCCAAAGGGCCCGTTGCCGCCCGCGGTGCTGTACGCGATCGCGACCTGCGGCGTGAGCCCGCGGCCCGGCGGCAGCGGCACCCCGAGCGCCACACCCCCGGCACCGGTCGGCGCCGAGGTCGACCACTTCTCGCCGAGCTTCGGCAGCGCCATGCCGCCCGTCGCTCGCCCCGCCTCCGGCACCGTCGCGCCGGGCGACTCACCGCCCGGGATGTGCACGACGATCTCGTGCCGCTTGCCCGGATCGAGCTCGAGCGTCGGCTTGCCATCCGGCGGGAGCCGGGTCTCGATGCGCAGATCGAAGCCCGGCGACGGTGTTCCCGTGGGCGGCGGCGTGGTCATGCGTCCGGCGGCTCGGTCATCGGCGGCTCGAACGACACCGCAGCGATGCTCGCGACGGAGGGATGCTGCCACCGGTCACTCGTCCCGTCATCTGTCCCGCCGGGACATGGCCGCGGCTACGCACGACTCTGTCCATCGATGCCTCGGCCGCGTGGACGACCACGACGAGGTCGTCGGCCCCTCCGACCGAGCAGAATCGGGGGCGGCCGGCCCCTGGAAGAAATCGCGACGGATGCCGGGCCCGTCGGGCATGGCGGGGACGTGCTGACCCGAATTTACCTCGTCGCCGGGATCAACATCGTGCTGGGGCTCGGCTGCCCGTCGAGCGACGGCTCGGTGAGCGACGGCTCGGCGGCGGACGATGCTGGCGACTCGTCCGCACCCGGGTCCGGCGACGGGCCGGGCAGCGGCGATGGGCCGAGCGGCGACGGACCGAGCGGCGATGGGCCGAGCGGCGATGGGCCGAGCGGCGGCGACGCGAGTTCAGGGCCCGACGAGCCACCACCGTCGGAGCCGGGCGTGCACCACACGATCCTCGACGCGCCCGGCGGCGAACCCATCGCGTGCGAGTGGGACTGGACGATCCGCACCATTACCTACCTCCCGGGAGGGGACATACCGCGGCGCATGTACCACGCGAGCTGCAATGCCGGCCCCGAGGCGCGCACGTTCACCTCGGTCAACGTCGGCGAGGACTTGGTGTTCCCGGAGCAGGGGCCGACCTCGGCTGCGATCGTGGTCGCCGATGTCGATGACCCCAGCGGCACGTTGGTCGTCGCGGACCAGCGCCACTTCCCGGAGTGCGAAGAGATGCACGGCATCGCCGTGAGCGACGACTGCCAGACCATCGGGGTGCTGTGTCGCGTGCCGTCCGGCACCCCTGGATTCGACAAGGACGTCCTGGCCACCCACGAAGCCGCAGATTGGATGACCAATCCCTATCTCTGCGGGGACAAGATGAACGACGAGATGTGGCTGTACGAGTGGACCGGCGGCGACATCCAGGGCGAGCCGAAGCGATACATCGTGCACAAGTCGATCGGCAGCTGGGAGTACGCCAATAACTATCTCCGACTCGGCAATGACGACACCACGTGGGGCATCGCCGTCAAGGCGACGGTCGGTGGCCAAGACGGGTCGACCTGCCACGAGGCCGACGCATTCCTGGTGATGGATCGCGCGAGCGAAGCCATGACGAACCGCGGTTGGTCCTGGGCCTGCGGCACCGGCCACACGCTCAGCAATCGTGTGGCGTACAACCCGGAGACCGGCAAATACGCGCACATGTGCAGCACGGACTACAATGACGCGGCCATCGGTGGCATCGGCGCGGCCGTGTTCCGGCTCGAAGACGGCCCGCCGACGGAGTTCCACCACATCAACATCGACGCCCTCGCGAACAAGGGCGCCGCGTCGACGATACTGGCCCGCCCCGACGGTGGCTACGTGGGCCTCCTGGTCGGAGTCCCCGGCGAAGCCGTGCCCCCGGGCTATCCAGAGACCCCCGGGACCAGCATCGGCCTCGCGCAGTGGAACCCCGACGGATCGATGGACGGAGAGATCAACTGGGTCCTGCAAGATCCCGACGGCTACCTCTCGAACTCGTCGTTGACCGAGATCGCCCCGGGTCGTTACCTGCTCGGGTACGGCGTCATGCGTCGTCACGGAGTCGATGATCCCACCGCCCTGACGCTGAAGAGACCGTCCGAGTCGCGTCTGGTCGAGATCGATCTCGACGGCAATTTTCTCACCGAGCCGCTCGTCGTGGACGACGCGGGGTGGGGTGACCACGACGAGATGGTGCCCCTCGGTCAGGGGCGCGCGGGGTGGGCGTACATCCCTGACCCACTGGTCAAGCCGGATCTCACCGCGGCCGATTGCAATGCGCCGCAGCTCCAGCTGAGCGTGTACACGTCGCCGCTGGGCGGCTGAGCGACTCTCGCCATACCGTGGCCAAACCCGGCATCCAGATCCGCGCACAGTTCCTCGAGGACGGCGACGACGGCCTGTGCCTCCCCGCGTGGCCGCGTGGATGCGGGGCTCTCTTCAGCGCGCGGTCCTTGGCCGTCGTCGCCGTCGGCCCAGCAAGAACAGCCCGAGCGAGATCGGCAGTGCGCGCGCGTTGCCGCTGCTCCGGCAACCGCATCCCGATCCGCCGGCCTCGCCCGCTGCGGTGTCGCCCTCAGTCCCATCGCTACTCGTGCCAACGGGAGCCGCGTCGTCTCCATCGCGGCCTGCGCTCGCGGATCCGGTGGAACCACCGGTCTGAGTGTTGGAACCGGACGTGTCGGACCCGGACGTGCTGTCCGGCGCCTCACCCGTGGACCCCTCGGGCGGAGGAACGAGGCCCTCGCACTGCAGCTCACCTCCGAGTGCTCCTTGGCATCCATTGGCCCAGGAACCGACGGTTTCGTGGATCTGCATCGGAAAGGGTGTGCACATGGGGCCTTCATCCCATTCGCCTTCGGGGGTGAAGCACGGCGACATGTCGACTTTCGTGAGGCTCTCGAGCCATCCCATCTGGGGCGCGATGAGGCCGTAGGTGGTGCCGTGCCCGCACAGGGGTGGGAGTTCACCGTCGGTCTCCGGATCGAACGGATTGATGCCCGGGGGAAAGAACAAGCTCTGCGCAACCCCGACCAGCCTCCACGATCCGTCGGCAAGCTGCATGAACGCGCCCCCGCCCGAGTCGCCGAAGCACGCGCTCGAAAACTCATCGAGGCCGACGACGTCGAACTCTTCGACGGAATTTCGAACCTCGTACACGGCTTGTGGTGTGTATCGTTTGGGTCCCTGGCCTTCGCTGTGGGAGGGCTGGTCCAACACGGGGTCCCAGTAGCCCTGCGTGCCTCCATAGCCGGCGATGTGCACGACGCCGTCGCGCTGAAGCCGTTCGAGTTCGCAACCCTGCGCGATGGGCACCGGTTGGACGTCTTGGACCGGGCTTGCGAGTAGGCATAGCGCCAGATCGACGCCGACGCCCTCTGCTGAGGGGTCGAAGCCTGGGTGGACGGCGCAGCCGGTGACAGCCGCCGATCGCTCGGGCGCCAAGGCATCTTCGCCAAAGGCGACCACCTGGGGCGCCCCGACCTGGACGATGCAGTGGGCCGCGGTCAGCACGTAGCTCGGGTGAATCAGCGTCCCTGTGCAGTAGATTGTGCCTCCTATCGTCAGCGCGACCGTGCTGGGCCATTGGCAGCTGCCCACGTCGTCACCGTTGTGAATCGCTGCGACGGGCGGCCGCGGCTCCGCCGCCGTACGCACAGGGCTCGCAGGGTCGCACGCGGGGAGCATGAAGGGGAGGAGCGCGATGGCAAAGCGCGAGTGCATGAAGGGAAACTCCTGGGATGGCACCACGCGGCGTACGATGACCATGCGCAGCCAGTTCGTCGCGTCGCTGTGCTCGACGTCGGCGGTAGCGTCAGCCCGCCGGGTTGGGATTGATGACGCCGGTGCCCGAGCCGGCGAGGTACGCATAGCTGTCCCACTCGTCGAAACCGACGACGATGACCGAGAATCCGACAGACGCCTCGAGGGTGTGCACGCCATCGGCGACGACGACGCGCGCGACCTGGAAGGCGCCGTCGTCGACGTCGATGAACTCCGCGTCGTCGATCTCGACCCCGTCGAGATCGATGGCGACCCCCGCGGGGCGGGTGATGACGAGCACGTCGGTCACCCACTGATCGGGGACGAGCAGCACATAGCGGGGAAGGAACTGTTCCGAGGGGCTCAGCTGGACCATCGCGGGATCGCCGATGTCGCCGCCGAAGGAACTGCCGGTCATGTAGTTCATCACCGCGATCGGCTTGTCGGACGCGACGATGAAGTCGCCGGGGTGAGCGGCGCTCCCGGCGGCGAAGAACTCGAGGCTTTCTCCGGCGTTGAGCACGGCCGGGGAGTTGGGCAGACCGGTGACCGCAGGATTGGCCGACAGCGTGACCACAGTGTCGTCCTCGCTGGCGACGATATGCCACAGCGAATCCTCGGGTGCAGCGGGGAGACGCACGGGCATCCGAGAGGCGACGAAGTTCTGGCCCCATCGCCGAACGCCGCTGATCTGTTCCTCGAGGTGATCGCACGCGCCGCCGTGGGTGCCCGGGATGAAGGCGCATGTGTGGCCGCTGAAGACCGCGATCGGTCGATCGCTCTCGAGGCGGGTGCCTGACAGGCTCCCGGGGGCGCTCGTCAGCTGGAACTCGGCGACATCACCCTCGTTGAGCGTGATCGCGAACGGCATATCGGGGGTACCGGCGGGGACCCCTGGGCCGGCGTCGGTCGGTACGGCTACGGCCACGATGATCTCCGTGCCATCTTCGACCGCAGCGACCGTGATGTAACCCCTGGCGGGGCCGAGGCCTTCATAGTGCGGCACATAGCTCAGGGTATCGAGCGCCGGCACGGGATACAGCATCGAGGCATCCGAGGAGAATGAGCCGCCAAAGAGGGGATTGAACTGGTACGCGACGATGGGGCGGTCCGCGGTGATGCGATACGCACCGCCTTCTCGGACGCCGCTGCCCTCCTGGTGGTTTGCCGGCAGGGGGTAGATCGCGAGCTCCAAGGGAGCTACGGGATCGGGTCCCTCGATCACCTGCCACGCACCACCGATCTTCTGTTCGATCATGACCTCGACGACGCCGTCGAGTTGCACGTTCGAGAGCGCGACGGCGTACTGCAGAGCGTCACTGCCCTGATCGAGATCGACGGAATAGAAGAGACAGCCGACGGTGCTCAGACCGTTCTCGGCTTGCGCGCACGTCTCGGGAATGACGGGGTCTCCCGGGGAAGCGATGTCCGGACCTCCGCCGACGTCGAACACGGCCGACGCCGAGGTCGTGTCCGAGTTGCTTTCCGCCTCGCCCGTGACCGCCGCCGACGTCGCAGCGCCGTTGGACGTGCCGGTCGTGCCGGATGTGCCGGACGTCGAGTCCGCGCCGCTGGCCGAGTCCCCGAACTGGCCGATGCTGCCCGGAGCCGTGCTGCAACCGGGACCGAGGACCAGGGCCAACACGGTCGTGGCATGGAATACGGCTCGCATACCCGCGCCATGCCCGACGGCTTGGGAACCCGTGACGGTTTCTGGGCACCACCGCCGCCGAGTCCGGTTCATCCGGGACGCGCTCGGGGGCGGTGGTGCCCAGAAACCGCAGCCTAAGGGGTTCGAAGCGGGAAGCGGAGCGTGGGGAGCGACCGGGTCGGGGACGGGTGGGAGTCGGTAGGGCGAGGCGACCGACGCCGCCATGAAAGGCAACAGGGCGGAACCATCATCCTCGACCGCCGCGACCTCGTCGTCCTCGAGGTTGCCGAGCCGCCGAGCCGCTCGTCGTGGACGACGCGGGGTGGGGTGACCACGACGAGATGGTGCCCCTCGGTCAGGGGCGCGCGGGGTGGGCGTACATTCCTGACCCACTGGTCAAGCCGGACCTCACCGCGGTCGATTGCAATGCGCCGCAGCTCCAGCTGAGCGTGTACACGTCGCCGCTGGGCGGCTGAGCGACTCTCGCGGTTGGGGCGCGGCCGGCAGCGCGCTGGTTGAAATCGTGCCTGCGCACGACTCAGCGATAGGGGTTCGAAGCAGCAGACGTCGCGAGCACCACCTCGAGCGCGCCGATGATCGCGGCGCGCTGCGCCGGACCGTCCATGTCGCGGGCGAGCAACGAGCGCAGGTTCGCCGCATGCTGATGGACGAAGCTCGGAGCGTCGCCGTCGTTGCCGAGCGCGAAGGCGAGTTCGGCGACCTGCTGCAGGTCTGCGCCGTCGAGCGCACCCCGCTGGTCGCCGAGCGCCGCCAACGTCGCGGTGAGCTCCCGCTCCCAGTGCGGCCGGTCGTCGAGCACGGGTTCGACGGCCGCCGCTCGCCGCCGAAACGGTGACGGCAACGACGCGGCGAGCCAGCCGAGCGGCAGCTGCAGCAGCCACAGCGTCGGGAAGAAGACCATCCCGATGAAGGCGCCCCAGCCCACCGCATCGAGCAACGGCGCGCCGAGACAGATCGGGAGCAGGACGAGCACACCGGTGAACACCGCCGAGACGGCCGCAGCCCACGCCGCGACGGACGTCCGCGACAGCGCTCCGATCCAGATCGACATCGCCGAGCCGAGGCACAGCGCTCCGGCGGCCCACCAGAACGGCGCATGGAACGTGATCGGGACACTCTTCGAGATGGCGCCCGAGATCGGCTCGCCGCTGACGACCAGGCCCATCGCCGCAACCATCCCGAGCCCGGCCACGGCCCACGCGCGCAAGGGAATCCGAAGTCCAGCCCGGTCACGATCGAGGCGCGTCGCCATGGTGGTCACAACCGGAGGTGCCAACGCCCGCTTCCCGGTTTCGTCCGGGGTTCACTTCGCTCGCGTACGGACGCTGCGGTCGCCCTGGCTCCCGAGCGCAGCGCGGGCCACGCGGGCGCGCGGCGATCGCCCGCCGAGGTTCAGCCCGCCGGCTCGGGCATGCACACGACGCCGCCCTCGATCTGCGCGTTGGTGCGGAACGTGTTGAGCCGCTCCCAGTGATGGGGCTCGACCTGGGGGATCGTCCCGTCCTCGCGCACGTTGGTGACGTGATACGTGTGTTGATTCCAGATCCGCCGGGCCTGGATCCACCGATCGTCGACGTCGCGGATCGCCTGCAGGAGCGGCTGGACGCCTCCGCCGAACAGGCCCTCGTTCGACACCACCAGGATCTCGGCGGAGCCGTCGTTGTCGATGTCGGCGACCACGGGATACTCCTTCAAGGTCCAGCTGAATCGATCGGCCTGCAGCAATACCTCTCCGGCGCCGCCGAAGACGAACAACTGGGTCTCGTCGGCGAACATCGCCTCCGCGGTCCCGTCGCCGAGGAAGTCGAAGGCGGTCCCGCCGGCGGCACCCGAGGTGTCGGCCACCATCGCGGACCACACGATCGAGCCGTCGGGCTCGAACACCGAGTAGTGGGCGCCCGAGTTCATCGCGTACTCGGCGTCGCCGGTGCCGTCGAAATCGTGCACCGCGGCCGGGGTGATCCAGTTGTGGCCGAGGTCCCCGGTCGGCAGGAGCTCCTGGTACTGCACGGCACCGTCGTGATCGAGGAGCGCGACGCCGTCGAAGGTCCCGACGAGGACCTCGGGCTCCGGGTCGTCGTCGAGGTTCGCCACCTGGGGCTGGCCCGAGCCCACATCCGTGATCCACAGCGGCGAGCCATCGTGGTGATAGGCGGCGTGGCCCAGCACGATCTCGAGGTCGCCATCGTCGTCGAGATCGGCCGCGGTGGTCGTGGTGCTGAAGTCCCACAAGACCGGGTCGTCGATCTGCACGACGAGCTCCCCCTCGTGGTCGTACACCGAGTCGCCGCCGAAGATCTCCACGTCGCCGTCGTTGTCGAGGTCGGCCAGCGCGAGCGCAGCGGCGCCCTGGAAGCCGACCCACGGCACGGTCCCCGTCCACGCGAGTGTGCCGTCGTGCTCGAATGCGACGAGGTTGCCGTCGGTCCGGACCGTGACGATCTCGATGAGGCCGTCGCCGTCGATGTCGCCGAGCGCGGGCGTGACCGCCCGTGCGATCACGGTGTCGACGCGAAAGTGTGGATTCCCCGTGGCGCCGTCGAGTACATGGAGGTGGCCGGGCCCGTGGAGATCTCCGCCTCCGGCGTACGCGACCACGACGACATCGGGCACGTCGCAGAGGTCGATGCTCCCATCGCCGTTGTCATCCGTGAGATTGGCGACCAACGGGATCACCGTCGAGTACAGCTCGTCGCCGTCGCCGAGCCACGCCCACTGGATGTCGGGCTCGAAGCTATCGGGTGGTGCCTCGATGTCGCAGTTGCCGAGGGCGTCCATGTCGTCGACCACCCGGCAGACGTCGGTCGGGCGGTCGTCGATCCCGACGTCGGGCGTGCCTCCGACGTCGTAGATGGGCGAGGTGGGATCGGAGCCCGAGCTGGAATCTGGATCGACGGGACCCGTGGGACCCGTCGAGGCCGACGCGACCCCGCTCGAGTCGCCGCCGCCTGGACTCGAGGTCTCGCCGTCACTGGACGCATCGCCCGCGACTGCGGTGGCGCTATCGTCCGAACAAGCCACGGCAAACCAACCCACCCACAGAACCAATCCACCACGAACCATCGACGGGTTCAATGGACGCCACCGGGCAGATCCGTCACGTGCCCGAGCATCCAACGACGATTGGTTCGGTCGCGAGATCGCTCGGATAGCAGCGACCCCGCGCGACGGACGCGTCGCGCGCCGTGTCAGGTTCGGTCGTGCCGGTGGCGAGAGCGGATGAAATGACCCAGACATCCCTCGTTCCATCCACGCACCGCATCTTCACCCGCGTCGCCCCGTGCGCCGTCGCGTTCCTCTTCACCGCGGCCGCATGCGACCCGGGAGCCGAGGCCGACGACGCGGAGATCGAGGACGAGGAGATCGACGGCGACACGGAGGAGGACGACGACGGGGCGTTCCGCGGGGGCGAAGGCATCGACCAGACCGACCGCAGCAAGCTCCCGGTCGAGGCCCAGGCGGCGATGCAGGCGGCCGAGGCCGCCAAGCGCGCGCCGCAGTTCTTCCTCTGCCCGTACTACCTGAGCTACGAGGTGATCGGCTTCACCGAGCTCGGCGACAACACCCCGGAGTGGTTCGGTGCCGCGGCGGCGCTGTTCACCGCGAACCTGCCGTCGTGGTTCGCCACCGGCGGCGGGGGCGTGGGCCTCCTGTGCGGCACGACGGAGAGCGCCGAGCCCTTCATGCAGGCGCGCCGCTTCGTGCCCAACGTCTCGAGCTGCGTCACCAGTGCCCCCGGACAGCCCGCACCCTGGTTCGTGTGCAGCTGACCCTGGCGGATCGCGAGCGAACTCCCCGGCGCCCTCGCGCCGGGGACTCCGCCGCCGAGCCGACGTCTGCTCAGCCCTCGCAGCCCACGCGCGCCCCTGACACCGCGACATCGTCCACGAACAGCACCATCGTCGAACCGCCGTAGCTCTCCCACCCGAGCTGCAGATCGACGACGTCGGGGTTCCACGCGCCCGCCTGCAACCACTGCTGGTCGACGTCCGCCGTCGGACGCCCATCGACCTGCAGGCCCGCGACGGCGTCGCCGTCGACGAACGTCGAGAGTCGACCCCCTTGCCCGTCGATCATGAACTCGACGCAGGTCCACTGTCCTGGCGCAGGCGCGACGCTCATCGAGATCCCCGTGGGGCTGAGGGCCGGCAACGTCGCGTCGTCGGACTCGCGGTTCCACATGAGGATCCCCGATTGCCCGCCCATGCGCAGCGCCGCGCCGCCATCGGCGGCGTCGGTCAGCGCCGCGAACGTGACGTGGCTCGGACCGAGCGCCTGCTCGAAGCGCAGCCACGCACGCACCCAGAGCTCTCCGCCGGCCGCGTCGGCGATCGCCGGCCCGTGGGAGAGGAACACGTGGTCGCAGTATCCACCGCCGCCATCGATGCGCACCGACTTCGTGCCGGTGTGCGCGACCGCGTCGATGATCGCGAGCGTGCCGGTGCCCGAACAATCCGGCGACACGACGCTCCAGCGCGATCGATCCGGCGGGCCTCCCGGTGAGTCGCCCTCGAAACCGTCGCACAGCGGGAGCTCGTCGCATCCGAGCGCGCCGGCGCCGGTGCTGTCGCCGACCGACTCGCCGACCGACTCGCCGACCGACCCGTCGGTGCTCCCCGCCGACGTCGCGGCGTCGTCGCTCGAGCTCGACGCCGCGGACGTCGACGCCTCGGCACCGTCGTCACCGCTCGGCGACGCGCCGGACTCCGCGGAGTCTGGTTGCCCCGCCGTGTCCGCGGTCCCACTCGCACCGTCCGTGCCCGGCCCCGTCGCGGCACCGCCGCACGCCATCGCCGCGACGAGCCCACCCACACCAAGACGCCTGCGCCGCATGTTCCCCCGGAAGTGGCGCGCAGCCCGTGGGAGCGGATGAAAGTTTCGAGGCCGATGTGGGCGACCACCCCGCGCCGCGGACGGGGCGCGCCGGCTCAGCCTTCGGGGGTCGCCACCTGCGACAGCGCCCAGCCCGTCATGTCGCTGTAGGTGTACGGCCCGACCAACCCACCGACGAAGTCCGACGGGGTATCGCCGGTCGGATCGTGGATGAAGACGCCGTCCGAGAATTGATCGACGACCCACACGAAGCCGTCGACGTCGATGCTCACGCCCGTGGCCTCCTGCAGGGTCTGGCCGCCGAAGTTGGTGATGTACTCGGCGATGAACAGGCCGTCGGGATCGATGCGCGCCAGGCCGCTCGAGCTGCCGGCGATCCCGCCCGATTGATCGACGACCGCGACCCAGAGCGAGCCGCTCGCATCCACCGACGTCCTCGCCCGTGGCCGCGACATCGTCGGAGCCGCAGCCGAACAGGATGTCGCAGCGGACCGAGATGCTGGCGGCGTGCGAGGCGTGGCTCCAGGCGCGTCGCGAGTCGATCGCGGCCGCACCATTGCCGGCCGGCTCGCGCGCCGCCGTCGGTCGCGTCGGTACGCTATCGTCGCGCGACATGACACGTTGGACCGCCGTCGTGCTCGTCCCGCTCGTCGCTCTGTCCTCGGCGTGTCGTGCACCGGCGTCGTCGAGCCCTGGGCCCATGGCACACCCGCAGTCGTCCGCACCACCGCCTCGGCCATCCCCACCGATCGAGCCCGGGCCCACCGCGCCTGACTCCGATGCATCGCCGCCGCCGGTGGCTCGGCAGGAAGCGACCGTCAGCTTCGGCTTCCCGCGCGTCGCGATGCAGCCACCGGATCTCTCCGTGCAGATCCGCAACGTGGGCAATACGCCGCTGCCGATGGTCGCGTTCCCGAACGCGGCCTGCTTCGCGCACTTCTGGCTCGGCATCCGCGTGACCGAGATCGGTGGCCGCGCGCTCGGTCGAAGTCCGTGTGAGGTCTTCGATTTCCCCGGCACCGACAAGCCGATCGCCCCCGGTGAGTCGCTGAAGGTCGTCATGCCGATGCGCGACCTCTTCCCGGAGATCGGTCCCGGCGACTTCGACATCGATCTGCGCTGGGATCCCACCGAGCTGCGCGCGGCGCTCGGCCCCAACGCCGGCTTCGACGTGAACTCGTGGTCGGTCAGCGACACCCGCTTCACGATCGCGAAGCCCAAGAGGGAGCTCGTGATCCGCCGCGGCGAATCGACCGCGCTGCCGGGCGGCGCGACGCTGCAGTTCGACGGCCACAGCCACAAGTCGGTGGACGCCGAGTCGGCCCCCGGACCGCTGATCATCGGCGGCTCGTTCGCCGCCCGCGGCGGACCCAAGGAGGAATTCTGGGTCTCCGTGTTCACCCAGGACCGGCCCGTGCTCTTCGACCTGGTCACGAAGGCGGGCGAGAAACACACCTTCGAGCTGGTGGAACACGTGTACGGCGAGTCGATGCGGCTCCGGTACTTCGGCGTATTGAAGTAGCGTGAGAGCCCGCGACACTCGGGCAACGCCGGGGGCGCGGCCGTGCCAGTTCGACAACGACGACCGGGGCACGCGTCGATCGACACGGGGCCCCCGCCCGATTCGCGGCGGCACATCGGTTGCACACGGGTCCCGCGTGCACGAGCAAGCCGAGGACTCCCACTCGCCACCGAGCAGCGTCTCGCTGCTCCACCGGTGGTTCATCCAATACAACCCGCTGTACCTCGTGAGCGCGGCGTTGGTGCTCTACGGGCTCACGTCGCTGTCGAGCGGGCTCGCGTCGGAGATCCATCGCGGCGGCGGTCTGCTGGCGCAACTCGGGCTCACGGCGACAGCCGAGCTCTACGGATGGGCGCTCGTCGGCAGCGCGGCGCTGCTCGTCCGCATCCGCTTGCGCCGGCCTGCGCTGATGTTGGCCCTGCTCGCGGCCGCGTTCCAATGCGATCTGACGCTGCACTGCCCGACCGCCGCCCACCTGGGCCCATGGGGCATCGTCGCCAGCCTCGCGTGGCTGGCGAGCGGGATCGGTCGGTTCTTCGTGTTGGCGTGGGCGATGCAACTGCATATGTCGCGATCGGCCCGCTGGCTCCCGGTGATCGGGATGAGCGTCATGGCGTCGTTGCCCCATCTGCTCCGCGACGTCGCGACGCATCACCGGCCTGAGGTCGTCGCCGTGGTGGTCTTTGCGCTGCTCGCCGCCGGTCTGTGGACGCGCCGGCGCGTCGACCTCCGGGTCGCGCTCGATCCCTGGCCGATGCTCGTTGCGCGCCGCGCCCGGCTCGCGGTGTGGCTGGGATGGGCGGTGATGCTCGTGGTGCACGCGAGCTTCTGGATCCGGCCGCTCGCCTCGCCGAGCGAGCTCGGCGTCGCGCTTCCACTGGGTCTCCTGCTCGCGACTCGCTTCATGGGCCGCGAGCGCTTCGTGTGGGTCGCGGTCGGGGTGGCGCTGTGGATCACCGCGAGCTCCTTCGCGCCATGGCTGTGGGTGGTCGCGGCGATGTCTGCGGTCACGCTCGCCCTGCGCGCGTGGCACCAACCGACGTCGATCGCGCTCGTGCAGGCGGTGGGCCTCTCGGATCCCTACCGCACGGCCGTCGAGGATGAACCGGCCGAACCGACCCCCCCGCTCGCATTCGTGGTGGCGAGCGTCGAGGCCCGGGCGCGGCTCATCCCCGGCGTGCTCGCGTGCCTGTACGTCGCGTCGTGGACCTTCGGCTGGGACGGCGGAGCCGCGCCGCCGCATGTCTGGTGGATCGAGCTCACCGCGGTGGTCGGGGCATGGTTCCTGGCCCGTCGCGCCGCCGCGCCGCTGTGCGCCATCGTGCCGGCCGCGACGTTGCTCCACTGGATCGTCGTCGATCGCCTGATCCCGATGCCAGCCTCCGAGAGCGGCCGAGCGCTGCTCGCCATCGCCGGAGGATTCGCCCTGCTGGGTCTGTCCCTGCTCGCGAGCGTTCGATTCCGAAGACGTCACGTCGTCTGAGCTGGGGGCCATGAAACCCAGATCATTCGCAGCGGCGCGAGCGCGGAGCATGGTCGGCCATGACAGTGATGCTCGCAACGAGTTCGGCCATCGCGAGTGACGTCCTCGACGGCTGCGCCGCCGTGTACGTGCGCGTGCTGTCGTGTCGGCGCGCGAGTCCTGCGGCGCAACGATGCACCGAATCCGAGCATTGCGTACGCGCTCGGTGGTAGCGTGCGGAAGGGAGGTCCTCGTGAGAGACACACGGAGCATCTCGACGAACGTGGCGCTGATCCTCTGGTTGCCCGTCGGCGCCGCGGGGTGCGTCGCGGGCACTGGTTCGACCGACGAAGGTGGACCTGCGAGCAGCAGCACGGGTGCAACCGCCGACGGCCCGAACGACGGTGATTCGGGCGGCGACGACTCGAACGCGGACGACTCGAACGCGGACGACGCGAGCGCGGACAACTCCACCGCGGACAACTCCACGGCCGACGACTCGAGCGCGGACGACTCGGGCGGAGGCGGCTCGGCGCTCGAGCAGTACACCCCGGATCAGGCGAACTGGGACACTTTCGCGACCAAGCCCGTCGAGGGTGGCAACCCGACGCACGACCCCGATGGGGTCACCTGGATCACCGCAGAGGACTGGGCGGATTCCGAATGGGACGGGACCATCTACAACCCCTCTCAGATGAGCCCCGAAGCGTTCGCGCAGGCGCTGTGTCCGAGCGCCGACCGGGTGCGTGGCATCCGGGAGGTCTTCTACGAGCACCAGCCGTTCGCGGACAACGCGAACCCCACGAAGGCCGAGGTGGACGCGTGGCATCGGATCGCCATCAACCACGTTCGCGCGCTGGTCGGCTACACCAGCGAAGACCGTCAGGTGAAGAACGACCACTGCATGTTCGCCCGCGCACTCTGGGGTGACGAGCGCAAGTTCACCACCGCTTGGGATGAGGAGTACCCCGGCGAGAATGGATCGGCCGCGGGCCCTTGCCAGGGATCCGACAACGCGCACTGCGGCGCGTCGTTCCTGCCCGACGCGGAGGATCAGGCGCCCTACCTTCCCGAGGGCCACCCGACCTGCACCGAAGAGTCGGGCGCAGAGGGCGTCTTCTCCGGGCCCAAGTCGAACATCCCGTGGGCCCTCAAGTGGTCACGCGGATTCTGCAACACGCTGATGGCCGAGGGTTTCTGGGGCGGGCACGTCGGCCCGTGGTTCCACCGCGAGAAGTTCGGCTTCAGCTTCTGGGACACCGATCCCGAGAACAACAACAACAACGCGATCCTGCGCGCGAAGTGGACCGGGATGTCGATGCCGAGCCTGTACTGCAACCCCGCGGACCCGGAGTGCGACCCGGAGAACACGGGTCCATAGGCGCCTGCCATCGCGACGACGAAAGCCCGAGGACATTCAGGAGTCGCCGGCGGCCCAGCGGACGGCGGCTTCGAAGAGCTCGATCCGCGCAGGGGTCATCGCGACGCTGGTCACCCCGCCGGGAAAGCCGACCCGCCGCGCCGGTGCGATGAACCCCTGCGCCATCTCGGCGCCCGTCTCGAAGCCCATGAGGGTGGCCTGGCCGGCCTCGTCGGGCCAGGTCGCGACGATCTGCGCGCTCGCGACCGGACGCCCCCAGCTCCCGCGACCGCCACCGTCGTAGATCGCGAGGGTGCCGTCGTAGCCGGCGGCCAGCGGATGAGCGGGATCGACGACCACGATGTCGTCGTACCCGTCGCCCCACCAGATGTCATCGGGCGAGGCCACCAACCGCATGTCGTCGTACAGCCCCGGCTCCAGCAGGACCACACCCACCGTCGCCTCGAGGAACTTGGTGTTGACGTCGGCGGAGGACCCGAGATCGGACACGATCACCACGCAGTTGTCGGCGACGTCTTCGGGGCCGCTATCGACCTTGTGCACCACCGTGATGGTGAAGCCCAGATCGATCAGGCGTTGGTAGAGCGGCGCGTCGATGCTGCCCTCGACGTCGACCTCGTCGGTGACGAAGAGCGCGCGATCACAAAGTGGCTGCGCCGCCGTCGACTCCGAGGACGTCTCGTCGACGCCGGCCGTGGTCACCCCATCGGTGTCGTTCGTCGAAGTCGACGTGGTCGTCGCTGCCGCCGTCGTCGCGACCGCCGTCGTCGATCCCGTCGCATCGCCCACCGGGCCGCCGCCGGCGCTCGTGGTGTCACCCGCGATCGTCGTGACTGCCGCGCTGGTCTCGCTGCCCACGCCGGGCCCTTCGGGCGTCCCGACCCCCCCCGCTGTTGAACTCGCACGCGGCGACGACCAGCGGGAGCGTGGCCATACGAGCGGTTCGCAGCACCATGCGGACAACTGTACCGGTTGCCGGGATCGCGCGGTCTACGCCCGGCGTGGACCCGCCGCGCCGGGGTCGTGCCGGGGTGGGCAGGCCGGTCACGCCGCACTATCGTGCCCCGCGTGAGCGCGACCGAGCCCGCCGCCAACCCCTCTGCACGCAAGCCCGCGGATCAATTCGGCGGCCCGTGGGGCGCCCTCGCCCTGACGATCGTCATGCCGACGGTGAGCTTCTATCTGTGGTCGGCCGTGGCGCAGCACGGCGGCTCGCTGTGGCTGCCGCGATCGCTCGCCGACGTGACGGCGATGGTGCCGACGCCGACATGGGAGGCCGCGGCGATCCTCGGCGTGTGGCTCGCGGTGCAGGCGGTGTTGTACGTCGTCTCGCCCGGTCGCGTGGTGCAGGGCTGGCCGACGGAGCACGGCGAACGCGCCGAGTACCGCATCAACGGCCTGTTCGCGTTCCTCGTCTCGGCGGGCCTGCTGGTCGCGGGCATCCTGCGAGGCATCATCTCGCCCAAGGCCGTGCTCGCGCAGTGGGGCCCGCTGCTCACGCTGTGTGTGATCTTCGCGATCATCGCGGCCGCGGCCACGCAGATCGGCGGCCGCAGCCGCGCGCACCTCGAGCGGTTCACGGGCAACCGGATCTACGACTTCTACATGGGCACGGTGCTCAATCCGCGCCTCGGTCGCCACGACCTCAAGTTCTTCTTCGAGTCGCGCATCGGCATGGGCTCGTGGGGCGCCTTCGCGATCCTGCTGCCGGCGGCCGAGCTCGAGGTCCACGGCTCGCTGTCGACGGCGATGTTGGTCGTGAGCCTGTGCCAGCTCTGGTACATCCTCGACTTCTTCGTCTTCGAGGACACCCTGCTCTCGATGATCGACATCATCGAGGAGAACCTCGGCTTCATGCTGTGGTTCGCCTTCCTGGTGTGGATGCCGTTCAACTTCACGCTGCAGCAGCAGTACGTGCTCGCCGCGCGCCCCGAGCTATCCACGGTCGTCGCGATCGGGCTCGTCGTCCTCAACTTCGCCGGCTACTACGTGTTCCGCGACTCCAACCTGCAGAAGCAGCGCTTCCGCCGGGATCCCTCGCGTCCGGTGTGGGGCAAACCGCCGGTCACGATGGACACCGCCCGCGGCACCAAGCTGCTCATCTCCGGCTGGTGGGGCCTCGCCCGCCACACGAACTATCTGGGCGATCTGACGATGGCCCTGGTGTGGTGCCTCGCCTGCGGCTTCGGCAGCGTCGTGCCGTACTTCTATGTGCTGTACTTCGCGCCGCTGCTCCTCGACCGCGAGCGCCGCGACAACGCGATGTGCCAGCGGAAGTACGGCGCGGACTGGGACCGGTACACGAAGAAGGTGCCCTGGCGGATCGTGCCGTTCGTCTATTGATTCGGCCGCCCCCGGTCGTGCGATAGTGGTGGTGTTGGTGGTCGACGCGACACGGGACCCGGAGATCGACGGGCTCGCGGCCGGCGTGAGCTGGAACGGGAGCCTGGCGCGCGCCGCCGTGCGCGCCAGGCTGTTCCACGACACCGCCGCGCTGCCGCGATTCGGGCGCTACACGTGGCTGCGGTCCCTCGGCGCGGGCGGCATGGGTACGGTGGTGGTCGGGCACGACCCGCTGCTCGATCGCGAGGTCGCGATCAAGCTCGTCGACGCGGCGGATCCAACGCTCCGGGCGCGGGTCGTCCACGAGGCCCAGTCGCACGCCCGGGTGACGCACCCGAACGTCGTCAGCGTGTTCGACGTCGGCGTCGCCGGCCCGCGCGTCTACATCGTGATGGAGCTGATCGTCGGGCCCGACCTCGCCCGGTGGATTGCCGAGGGCCAGCCATGGCGCGCGGTCGTCGACGCGTGGTTGGAGGTCGCCGAGGGCATCGCCGCGGTGCACGCCGCACATCTGGTCCACCGCGACGTCAAACCATCCAACGCGGTCATGGGCGCGGACGGCCGCGCCCGGCTCATCGACTTCGGCGTCGCCCGGGCGATGGTCCTCGAGACCCCTGGTGCCGATGGGTCGCGCGTCGGCGACGCAGACGAGCAGACCGATCAGGACCTCCGCGCCGGGACGCCGGCATACATGGCCCCCGAACAGCTGCTCGGCGCCGAGTTCGACGCGCGCGCCGAGCAGTTCTCGTGGTGTGTGTCGCTCTGGGAGGCCCTGGCCGGCGCGAGGCCGGGCGGTTCGACGCCCGCCTTGGCTGCGCTCGACGGGCCATGGCCGCCTCCGGCCCCCGCGATCCGCGACGTGCCGCGTGCGGTGTGGCCGGTGTTGGCGCGCGGACTCGCGGCCGATCCCGCCGAGCGATTCGACTCGATGCACGCCCTCGTTGCGGCGGTGCGCCGCGGCGTGGGCAGTCCACCCCGTCGCCGGCGCCTCACCGCGCTCGCGCTGACGGGCGCAGCGGCGTTGGCCGCGTGGTCGTGGACGCCGCGAGCCGAGGACGACGCATGCGTCGATGTGTCCGCCGACACGGACGGGCTGTGGGATGCGTCGACACGCGACACCGTGGATCGACACCTCGCCGCGACCGCCCCGTCGTTGCACGACGCCGCGTGGCCGCGCCTCGACGCCGCGATCACCGATTGGGTCTCGGCCTGGGATGAGACCCGTGCCCAGGTGTGCGGCGACGACGAGCCCGACGTCGCCGCGACGCGGTGCCTGACGTGGGCATTGGCGGACGTCCGCGCCATCGTCGACGTCCTGGGCCGCGGCGACGCGACGGCCCTGTCGCGCGAGCTCGATCGCGCCGTGTCGCGTCCGTCGCCGTCGCGCTGTCGTGAGGCGGCCGTCGTCGCGACGACCCCGCCGCTCGCTCCGGAGGCGATCGACGACCAGGTCGAGGAGATCCGGACGCGGCTCCGTCAGGCCCAGCGCCAGCGCGAGCAGGGCGAGTATGCGGTCGCGCTGGCGGTGGCCGAGGCCGCGATGGCCGACGCCTCCGCGCTCGACTTCCCGCCACTGCACATGGAGTGCGGACTTGCGGTGGGGGAAGCGATGGCCGCGACCGGACCATACGAGCGCGCCCGCGAGGTCCTCGAACAGACCTACGCGCAGGCCGATTCCGCGGGCTACACCGTCGTCGCCGCGCGGGCAGCATCCCAGCTCGCCGAGCTCCTCGGCACCGAGTTGCGCGATGCCGAGGGCGCGACGCCATGGACCACGCGGGCCCTGGCGGCGGCGCGGGCCGCCGGCGACCCGGCGCTGCTCAGCGAAGCCGAGGGCCGCGTCGCCTCGACGGCTGTCGCCGCGGGGAAGTCGGCCGAAGCCCGCGTCTTGTACGAAGGCTTGCGCGCGCGACTGACCCGCGAGTGTCCGGCCCCGTGCGCGCAGCTGGTGAAGGTCGAGCTCGAGCTGTCCTGGCTGCTCGAAGAACAGGGCGAGCACGACGCGGCGCTGCAGCATGCGCACGCCGGCCTGGCGCTGGCGCGCGAGGTCGGCGGTGACGGCCACCTCCACACGGGCGCGGCGCACAACCGCCTGTGCGCCCTGCTGATGCGCGGAGGCGAGTACGAAGCCGCAAAAGAGCAGTGCACGCAGGGATGGACGATCACCCGTGCGGTCTTCGGCGACGAGCACACCGACACCGCGTCGAGCCTGGCCATGCTCGCGACGGTGGAGCTGACCATGGGCGACGCCGAGGCCGCCCGTCCGCGGCTCGAGCGTGCCCACGCGGTGTTCGAGCGGATCCTCGGGCCGCAGCACCGGCAGACCCAGGCGGCGGCCTCGAACCTCGCGCTCATGGCGATGTACGCCGGCGACTACGCCGCGGCATCGCGCGGCTTCGAAGCGGTCCTCGCCGCCATCGAGGCCGACCCCTCCGCCTCGCCGGCCGAGCGGATCACGATCCACAACGCGCTGGCCGAGGTACGCATCAAGACCGGTGATTTCGCCAGCGCCGTGCACCACCTCGAGCAGGCGATCGCGCTGGGCAAGGCCGCCAACCACTCCGGCGAGGCGCTGTCGCGCCTTCGCACGCGCCTCGGCGTCGCGCTGGTCGAGCTCGGTCGATTCGCCGAGGCCGAGCTCGTGCTCGGCGATGCGATCGCGGCCGAGTCTGGGGTCAATGCGGTCTACAACGGCGCGCTGCGGCGCTGCACCCTGGCGCGCGCCATCGCAGACACCGATCGTCCGCGGGCGCTTCGCCTGCTCGACGAGGCGCTGCGCCAGCTCGGCGACGAGGACCCCGAGCTGGCGGCGCAGTGCCGGGCGCAGCGCGAGCGGCTCCGACCGTGACGATGACTCGTCGCGGTGCACACGGAGCCGCGGGCGGGCACGAGGAGGGACGGATCACGGCAGCGCGATGACCTGCAGTCCGTGCTCCCCGAGCACGCAGTACACCGCGTCCTCGGTCACCACCGCGTCGTAGCAGCCCCACCCCAGCGTCGGCGCGATGATCACCGCGGGATCCTCCGCGTCGCTGGCGTCGAGGAAGCCGAGGCCGCGATCCGAGCGATACATCGCGCGGTCCCCCGAGACGCCGAGCAGTGAGGTCCAGCTGGTCTGCTGCAGCTCGACGCGCGCCGCCTCGTCGAGCGCGTCGCCGTCGTGGCCGGTGATGACGACCAGCGAGTCGGCCGGCGGCACGTAGTCCCCCGCGCCCCCGTCATCCGCCCAGCCATAGGACCCGCCGTCGGTGACCATCGCGAACAGCCGCGAGTCGGTCGCCATCGCGCCGGTGAGGCGCACCTGGTCGCCCTCGACGTCGAGCGTGTCGAGCAGCACCGCACCGTCGTCCTGGATCCGCAGCAGGTGCAGCGGACGGTGGGCAATGGTGCACTCGTCCTCCTCGTAGTCGTAGCCCCACACCTTCGGATGACCCCAGCAGCCGTTCTCCGGCGCGTCGATCTGCTCGAGCTGGAAGCCGACCGTCACCGCGCGATCCGTGGCGCCGTCGTACGAGACGACCTGACCGGGCACGTTCACCGACGGCGCCGCGTCGGGGGCGTCGGGCGCCGAGACGTCGAAGCGATCGAAGTAGAAGCGCACCTTGCTGTCGTCGCCGTCGACCGGACGCATGTGCCACGAGTACAGCGCATCGCCCTGCTGCTGGAGCCCGCCGTGCGCGGTGCCGTCGGGCCGCGCGAGCGTCCCGGTGTGCACCGGCGCGCCCGGCTGGCTCAGATCGACCACCTCGAGCGCCGCGGTCTGGCCGGCGTACTGCTCGCCGTCGTACTGCGACTCGGAGGTCGTGAACACGAGCGCGTCCCCGTCGAGCACGACGGCGCGCTCCTCGTTCTGCAAGCCGAGCCCGTAGCCGCCGTAGCCGAGCTCGAACGGCAGCTCGATCGTCGAGGTCCACTGCGGGTCCGCGGGATCGCGCACATCGATCGCGTCGAGCACCAGGCTCGAGTTGTACTCCTCGAACTCGCCCCAGCTGTAGCTCTCGCGCAGCAGGTACGCGAAGCCCTCGTGGACGAAGAGATCGCGCCCCCACGACGATCCGCAGGCGAAGTCCTCGGAGATGCTCGCCAGCGCCAGTCGGCCCAGGGGCTCGGCGGTCTCCGGATCGTCGGCCGGGACCACCTCGAGGGAGGTCTCGTTGGTCCACCAGTCGCTCGACAGCCGCACGACCACGCCATCCCCGAAGGCGACGTCGTTGACGTTGGTCGCCAGGGCCACGTCGGCCCGCGCCGCGGGTGCGTCGCGATCGGCGATGTCGAACGCCTGCACTGACTTGTCCGACATCGCCAGGAGGCGATCGCGGTGGATGAGCGCGCGGCGGGCCTGGCCGTGCGACGGGGCCACGCCGCGCAGCGTCAGGGCATCGGCGCTCCAATCGACCAGCTGGATGCCACTCGAGTACATCCCGCAGCTCCACTCGCCATGGGCGTCTTCGTCGTAGTTCCAGCCCGAGAACGGCACCAGCAAGAGGCCGAGGTCCTCGAGGATCGAGAACGCCTTGTGCAGGCGGTTCTGATCCTCGGCGAAGTCCGCCCAGTCGCCGCCGAAGCCGACCCGAGACAGCATCGTCGGCGTGGCGAGATCGGCGACGTCGAAGAGACTCACGTTGATCGAGCCCTCGGCGTTGTCGCTATCGAAGCCCAACGCGAGGAGCCGATCTCCGCGGGGCTCGATGTGGTGGACCCAACCGGGGATCTCGAGCTCGCCGACCTGCTTCGGCACCGCGGGGTCGGAGAGATCGATCGTGAACAGCGGATCGGTCTGCTCGAAGGTGACCGCGTACCCGCGCGCGCCGTCGAAGCGCACGCTCTGCAGGGTCTCGGGCCGCGGCAGCACCATCGGCACGCTGGCCAGTGGCGCGACCTCGGCGGCCGACGCCACGGTGAAGGTCTCGATCGTCGGCGGCCTGTCGTTGCCCCAGCCCCACGGCTGGCTGATCACGCGCAGCACACCCTCGTGCTCGTCCATCTGCCAGCGGCTCTCGATCGATCCGGCGATCCGCACGCTCGCGCCGCGCTGCAGGACGCCGCCGGGATCGGAGATGTCGATGACATCGATCGTCGAGTGGGCGTCCTCCCAGTCGTCGTACTCGATGCCGCCGATGTACAGCCGCTCGTCGGTCGCGCTGACGCTGCGCGGCCCGCCCCAGTCCCACGGATCGCCGGTGTCGTTGGCGAACACGACGCTGTCGACGACCTCGACCGCGGCGAGGTTCGACACGTCGAGCGAGGTCACCACCGTCTTGGGTTGGTTCTCCTCGCAGCCCCAGCACCAGCCGTCCTCGTAGGTGACGAGGTAGAGGATGTCGCCGACGCGGCGCGAGTCCTGGATCGTGCCGGGGATCTCGAACTCGCCGCGGGCGTGGATGCTGGCGGGGTTCGACACGTCGAGGGCGACCAGGCGGCTCGCGCTGTGCCACGCGTAGTCGCCGGTCGCCTCGTCGAGGGCGTAGCTGCCGTAGTCGTTCATCATCACGAAGACCTGGCCGCCGTCGAGGTACATCTCGAACGGCTGGCCGGGCATGCGGTGGCGGCCGAGCACGGGCAGCGCGGTGTCGGGGTTCGACGCGTCGATCACCGACAGACCGCCCGTGGCCGACAGCGCGTAGAGCCGATCGCCGTCGACGAAGACGATGTCGGCCTCGCTCACCTCGCGCTCACCGTCGCCACCGCCGTCGTCCTCCCCGCCGCTGTCACCACCGCTGGGGTCCGTGTCGCCCTCGTCACCCGCGCCCGCGGTGCCGGTGAGGCCCGAGCCATCGCCACCGCCCGGGTTGTCGACGACGAAGTCCCCGACGCCCTGCGGCGCCGACTCGCCCGCGCACGCGCTCGCGGCCGCCGCGAGCGCGCACAGCCCGAGCCCACGCCAGCGCACCATGGAACGACCCAACCCCAACGCCTTCGATGCGTACATCTCCACCATCCCAACCTCGGCCAACCTCAGCCAACCCATGGCCAGCCTATGCGCGGGGTGGATCCAACTCGCGGGCCAGCAGACATGCGATCGACGACGCCGACATCCTTGGGATTTCCCCAGGCCGTGCGCCTGCGTCACGCCGCGGATGTCGTGGGTCGGGTCGGATCACGACAACGGCGTCGCGCTGTCAGTTGCGGCCACCTGCATCGCGATCGGTCGAGCTTGCACATCGACCGCTCCGGCGAGACCGAGCAGCTCATCCGCGCGACGCCGCCAGAAGCCCTTGGCGTATCGTCGTCGCGATGTCGATGCGCCGCGCGCCCCACCTCGCCGCCGCCTTCACCCTCCTCTCGGCCGCGTGCAAGCCGGACCCGGGGGCGACCACGACCGCCGCCGCGCCCCCATCGACGCCCGAGCCACCGGCGCCGACCAGCGGCAGCCCCGCGGCCCTGACCCCCGCGCAGGCGGCGACGTGGGCGCAGCTCGACTCCGATCCGCCGGCGTTGGCCCGCGCCGTCGTCATCCGCCGCGGCGCGGTGCGCCTCGCGAAGGAGGGTCCCGTCGCGCTCGAGGCGACGGGAGATCCGGCGTGGGACACGAGACCCGTGATCGCGGTCGATGGGGATCGCGTGCGCGTGTCGATCAGCGGCAACGGGAGCTTCCTGTCGATGCTGGTGTGGCTCGACGCCGCCGATCTCGGGCCGCAGCTGCAGCGCGTGACCCAGCTCGATCCCGAAGGCGCCGCGAAGCCCGGGGATGGCACGGTCGAGCTCGCGCCCGGCGAGCCAATCGAGATCGTCGAGCGCGCGGACGCCCGCGTGCACGTGCGCACGCACGACAGCCGCTTCGATGGCTGGATCGATGCGACCGCCCTCGGGCCCACGTACACGCCCGCACCCTTCGAGCGACCGCCCCTCGACGCGCTGCTGCCCGGCGGGACCGCGATCGCCGTGCGTCCCGGTGGCCGCCCCCTGCACACGCTCGCGCCGATCGACGACGGCAAATGGGAGGCCCACGTGCTGCCGGGCACGAAGCGCGGCTGGCTCGAGGTCGAGCACGTCGAGTTCTGTCACCCCACCGTGCGCGTGCGCGGCTGGGTCCGCGACGCGCTCGTCCAGCGCCTCGCGCCCGACGCTGGCTCGGGCTTCGGCTGCAGCGCCTCGGGCACCAACCCGCCGGCCCGCTGGGGCGATCTCGAGGCCGCACCGGTCGTGGAGCTCGCCGCCGATGCGAAGCTCTTCGCACCCGACGGCGAACTCATCGGTCGGACCCACGCGCCGACGAAGCTGCGGCGCGCCCCCGACGGGCTGCTGCGCGTCTCGACGCAGTGGGGACGAATTGCGGTGCGTACGGACTGATCTCGCGTTGCGCACGAATTGGCCTCGTCGCCGTTCATTCCATGGAGCGGATCGACTCGGCCGCAGAACCGGCGCGGCGTCGTGCACATCGTCGGCGAACCGGCGCACGCCGTGCATGCGTCGCGAGGTCAATCATGCAGACCTAGAAGACATCCGCCCTCGGAGACGCCGAGACGCCGCTAGCACTAGCATCACTCGATGCGCGCCATGCCGAGGACCATCGCCGTGTCGTCGTCGCTCGCTCGACTCGACGCCAGCGGCGAAGCGCCCCCCGTGTCGCCGACGTCCGCGTCGCGATGCGGGAACGCGCAGCGGATCGGACCGAGCGCGAGGAGTCGGTGCGCCTGCCGACCGTAGTACGCGGCCCCCTCCGCGTCGCGCAGCACCCAGCCGGCGGCGATGTCCTTCAGCCGGTTCCCGTCGGCGTCGACGATCGCCGACCCCTCGCGGTCTTGGTAGTGCAGGAAGATGCCCCCCGATTCGTCGCTGGCGCCTTCGCTCTCGGAGACCTCGACGTCGCAGGCGTCGGCCGCCAGCGGCCTGCCGAGGACCAGTCGCAGGGTCCTGTCGTCGATGGGCTCGATCCGCTCGAACACGACCGGGGGACTCGACTCGTCGAGGTCGGAGAGGTCGTAGTAGTACGTCGCCGAGTAACCGATGTCGGTATAGTGCATGCCCACGCTCAAGCGGAACTGCCGCGGATCGAAGCCCGCGGTCGGGGTGACAGGCTCGCTGAAGTAGAGCGTGAGCTCGTCCGCGGCGGTGAGGCTCGCGCGATCGATCTTGGGTCGCCCGAGCACGCGCTTGCGCGGCCTGGCGTCGTCGCTGGGCTGCGGCTCCGCTGCGCCCGTGGGATGAACCGGCGCGTCGCTGCGCGCGGGCGCGCACGCGAATGTCCACACCACCGTCAGGAGTCCGCGACGTCGTGCATGCATGACGTCGCTGGCAACGGGCTGTGGGTCGCGGGGCTTACGGCGCGCTGGGATGGTCGACGGCGGTTGTGGGACGGGACGCAGGCGGGCACGTCGATGGCGCTGGTGCGAGCCCGGTCGCGATGCGGCCGGCGGTCTCGCACCTCGGCCTGGCATTGCGATGCGTGCACCACCGGTCCACGATGGACCCGTGCGACTCGCCTTCGCCGCTGCGCTCGGACTCGCGAGCCTGGTGCCGGTCGTCGCCGACGCGGCGCCCGGGCGCCTGCTCGTGTTCTCGAAGACCGCGGGCTACCGCCACGCGTCGATCGAGCCCGCGATCGCAGCGCTCGAGGCCATCGCACCCGCGCGGCAGTGGACCCTGACCACCAGCGAGGACGCGGTGGCGTTCACCGACGGCACGCTCGCGGACATCGACCTCGTGCTGTTCATGATGACCACCGACGACATCCTCGATGACGCGGAACAGGTCGGGCTGCAGACGTTCGTCGAGGCCGGCGGTGGCTTCGTCGGCGTGCACTCGGCGAGCGCGACCGAGGAATCGTGGCCGTGGTACCGCGCGCTGCTGGGCGCGCGCTTCGCCGGTCACCCTGCGCCGCAGCAGGCCACCGTGCGGGTCGTCGCGGCCGATCATCCGGCGTGCGCCGGGCTTCCGCGCGAGTGGTCGCGCTTCGACGAGTGGCACAACTTCGACGCGAGCCCCTCGGGCACCGTCGACGTGCTGCTGCAGCTCGACGAGACGACCTACGACGGTGGCACGATGGGCGCCGACCACCCGATCGCGTGGGCGCACACGTTCGGCCAGGCACGGGTCTTCTACACGGGGGGCGGCCACACGGGCGAGTCGTGGTCGGATCCGCTCTGGCTCGATCACGTCGCGAACGGGATCGACTGGGTGCTCACGGTGCCGCCGAGCACGGGCGACACGAGCACGGGTGGTGGAACGAGCGAGGACGGTGGGCCGAGCGGCGAGTCGTCGAGCGGCCCGGTTGGATCGGGCACCGCGGGCGATGCCGAGACGACGACCGCGGCGGGTACCACGAGCGGCGCGGAGACGTCGGCCTCGAGCTCAGGTGTCGCCTTGGGCGGCGACGACGACGGCGGCTGCGGCTGTCGGGGAGGATCGGCTCCCGGCAACGCGCTGCTGCTGCTCGGCCTGCTTCGCCGTCGACGACGGCGACCCTCAGCGGGCGGCGAGCTGCGCGAGCAGGTGCCCGCGCAGCGCTTCGATTCTCGGCGGGATCGGCCGCGGCCGCGACACCAGGTACAGCGGCGCGCCGCCGAAGATGACGTCGGGCAACACCCGGCACAGCGCACCCGCAGCGACATCGCGCGCGGCGAGGACCGTGGGCAGCAGTGCGATGCCGCCGCCCGCCCGCGCCAGCTCGGCGAGGAAGCCGAAGTCGCGGCAGGTGACCGACGCGGGCGTCGCGGCCCTGTTGGGCGCGAAGGACCGTTGACCCCGGTGGGGCTGCGGCCACAGCCCCTCGTGCTCGGCGAGCTGCTCGATGCGCCGCGGAGCGCCGCGCCGCTCGAGGTAGGCCGGTGACGCGAAGAACCCCGCGTCGAGCTCGGTCAGCTTGCGCGCGATGATGGAGTCGCCGCCGGGTCGGCCGACGCGCAGCGCGAGGTCGACGTCCTGCGCCATCAAGTCGACGACCTCGTGCGCGAGCACGACGTGCACGCGGATGCCGGGGAACTGCGCGCGGAAGCCGACGAGCGCGGGTGCGAGCAGGGCCCGGCCGAGATCGGGCGTGGTGGTGACCGTCACCTCGCCGCTCTGCGCCGCCGCAGCGTCGGGCACCGCCGTGATCGCCTGCTCGAGCCCGCGCAGCAGCGGCGCGACGCGATGCAGCAGCGCCTCGCCTTCGCGGGTCAGCCGCACCGATCGCGTCGTCCGGACGAGCAGCGCTGCGCCGAGATCCCCCTCGAGCGCGCGGACCGTGCGGCTGACGTGCGACTTGTCCTGCCCCAGGCGCGCGGCCGCCTTCGTGAAGCTCTGCAGCTCGGCGACGGCCCGGAAGACCTCGAGCGCGTCCAGACTCGCTGTTGCCATGCCGCAACAGTATATGGCGAACTCTCGAATTGTTGATCGGCCCGGTGTCGTTCCTCACCGGCACCGGGCTGCACCAGGGCCAGGACGCCACGAAGAACCAGGTCGAATGGATCGATCTGAACGAGAACGGGACCATCGAGACCGCGGAGATCTTCAGCGTGCCGGGGACGGCGGCGCTGCCGTCGGTCCGGTTCGCGCGCTGGGCGGTCAATGCAGACCTCGAGATCGGCGTGCGATCGAAGCTCGGGTGGTCGCGATTGTCGGGCGAGATCACGCTGGCGCAGAATCTCGACCGCGGGCTCTTCGTCGCCGACCCCTTCGCGGCGGGGACCGATCTGCGGCACCTCCAGGCGTACGGCGCGTTCCTGCAGGACGCCACCCGATGGGCGGTCTTCGGGCTGCGCTATGATCTGTACGACTACGATTCGGATCTCCTGGTGTCCAGCCGCGGCCGGGCTGTCCCGGCCGACGCGAGCATCCACACCATCTCGCCGCTCGTCGGCGCGGTGCTCCCCGCCGGCGTCGTCCGCGGGATCCGCGGGCGCCTGATGCTGCAATACGACGTGGTCCTCGACGCGCTCGGCCGCGACCGGCGCGGGGTGCCGGCGAACGTGAAGAACGATCAGATCACGGTGCGAGCCCAGGTGGAATTCTGATGCGGCGAATCACCATGATCGCGGCGCTGGTCGGGCCCGTCGCCGCGTGTCGCGACGAGGCGCCGGTGCGCAGCGGCTTCGACGAGCCAGTGCGTGTCGTCGAGGGGTTCCTGCGCGAGGGCGACCTGCCGATCGCGAACGGCGGACCCGAGGTGACGGCCATCGAGGTGACCAACGCGATCGCGTTGATGGGGCAGCGCGGGCGTGGGCTCGGGGGGCGGGTCGACGACGACACGTGGGCCGTTGGCGTGCGCTTCGCGTCGCTCGGATCGGGGTGGTGGATCCACGAGGTCGGCGACATCGCGGCGCTGTTCCCCGGCGAGCGGGATTTCGCGCTGGCGTATGACGTGGGGAAAGGGATCCCGCCCGGGCTACACGCGCTGCGCGTCGCGGCGATCGACGGCGATGGGCGACGAGGGCCGCCGGTCGATCTCGATCTCTGCGTGCTCGAGGACGCGGTGCCGGCGGGTTAGAATCCCTGCGATCCGACACTGCCGCCGCCCGCGGTGGTGATCGGGTTGGCGTGGAATCGAGACGTCGATCTGGATCTGATCCTCGAGACCCCGGACGGCAAGCGCGTGTCATGGAAGGCACCGAGCACGGCGGCGCCGGAGAACGGGGTCGTGTCGGACGAGGATCTCGAGGATCCCCGGGTCGGGCGATTGAACCGCGACTCGAATGCGGGGTGCCGCACGGATGGTCGCAATTCGGAGGCGGTGGTCTGGGAGGAGGATCCGAGCGCGGGCACGTGGGGGGTCTACGTCGATCTGTTCGACGCCTGCGGCGAGGAGGATGTGACGTTCACCGCGTCGGTGTATCGTCGACGCGCGCGCGGGGACGGGACGTTTCGGTTGGAGGAGACCGAGCGGCGTCGGGGGACGCTCGTGGCGGACTATGATGCGTATGGCGGGGCGGAGGCGCCGTTGTTCGTCATGGCCGTGGAGTTGCCGTGATCTGGCCGGCCTGGGTGCTCGCGGCGGCGATGGGGGAGCCGGCCGCGGCCGAAGACGACGTTCGTGTCGTCGTCGTGCCGACGCCGCCGCCCGAGAGTACGGCGACTCGGGTGAAGGCGGAGCAGGCGGGGAAGGTTTCGGGGAGCTCGGGGGATGTCGTGCGCGTGGTGGAGAGCTTGCCGGGGGTCGGACGGGCCTCGGCAGGGTCCGGGCAATTGGTGGTCTGGGGAGCGCCGCCGCAGGACACGAGGATCTACGTCGATGGCGTGCCGATGCCGCGGCTGTACCACGAAGGTGGGTTGCGCTCGGTCGTGCAACCGAAGCTCGTCGATACGATCGATCTCATCCCGGGTGGCCAGGGCGCGATGTGGGGACGTGGGCTGGGCGGTCTGGTCGCGGTGACGACGAGGACGCCCGAGCGCGATCGCATCGGCGGGAGGCTCAGCGCAGACATCCTGGATGCCTCGGCGCTGGTATCGACACCGCTCGACCGGCGGCGGCGTTGGCATGTCGCGTTGGGCGTGCGCGCGTCCTACGTCGCGCTGTGGGCCGAGCGACTCGTGGACGAGGACACCGCGGGTTTGGTGCCGCTGCCGAGCTATGGCGACGGTCAGGCCCGCGTACTGTGGCGTCCCTCGTCGCGCGACAGCGTCGAGGTGGTCACGATGGTGAGCAGCGATCGGTTCCGCCGCGGGGTGCCCGATCGCGATCCGGCGCTGGCGATCGCGGATCGCCGGGCCATCGACTTCGGCCGCGTCTATGCCCGGTGGATCCATCGGCCGCGCGATGGGGTGACGGTGACGGTCACGCCGTACTTCGGCCTCGGCCACGTCACGCGCACGACGGAGGTCGGCGACGTCGAGACGTCGAACGCAGCGAGGGACACGATGGGCGGCCTACGGGCCAACTCGGCGTGGCGACCACGGCCGTGGCTGCAGCTCGACGTCGGCATCGACGCCGAGCTCGATGTGACGCGGACCACGAGGATCGGGTCACTCGGATTGCCGGCGCGCGAGGGGGACATCCGCGTGTTCGGGCAGCCGCCGCCCGATGACCTCGCCGCCGACACGTGGCGCGTCACTCGCATCGGCGTGGCGCCCTATGTGCAGGCCGAGTTCGCGCCGCTCGGGGGCGACCTGCGGATCATCCCGGGCGTGCGGTTGGACCCGTACGCGCGCACCGTCGATCGGCGCACGCCGAAGCAGGCGACGACACCCAAGGTGGGGCTGGCGGATCAGGACTTCGCGGTCGAGCCGCGGCTCGCGATCGTCGGCCGGGTCACGCAGCGGCTCGAGGTCCGCGCTGCGGCGGGCTTGCATCGACAGGCGCCGGCCCCCGACGATCTGTCGGCGTCGTTCGGCACGCCGAGCCTGCCGATCGCCAAGGCGCTGCACTCGGTGCTCGGCGCGAACCTCGTCATCGTGCCCGGCCTGTCGATCGACCTGACCGGCTTCTTCACGCGCAGCCGCCAGCTCGCGATGCGGCAGGACGCGGCCGCGCCCCTGCCCGCCCATGCGCTGGCACCGAGCGGCACCGGTCGATCGTTCGGCCTGCAGGCGCTGCTGCGCCAGGATCTCTACAAGGGTTTGTTCGGCTGGGTCGCGTATACGTTCATGCACGCCGAGCGTCGCGATCGACCTGAGCTCGCCTGGCGCCGGTCGGACTACGATCAGACCCACGTCCTCACCGCGCTGCTCGGTTGGTCGCTCCCGCACGGCTTCGAGATCGGCGCACGCATCCGCTACGCCTCGGGCTTCCCCCGCACCCCGGTCGTCGGCGCGTGGTTCGACGCGACGCGCAACCGCTACCAACCCGAGTTCGGCGCCCACAACCCGATTCGGATCCCCGCGTTCGCCCAGCTCGACGCACGCCTGGCCAAGAACATCTTGCTCCGCGGCACGACGCTCGGCATGTTCATCGAGGTCCTCAACGTGTGGAACCGACGCAACGCCGAGGAGTTCGTCTACGCGGCCGACTACTCGCGCCGGGGGACGATCGCCGGGTTCCCGATCCTGCCGGCGGCGGGGATGCAGTGGGATTTCTGAGGGACGACGACGAGCATGATCGCCGCGTCGGCCGCTACTTGCTCGGCCGCCGCCTGGGCACGGGACGCACCGGCGTCGTGTTCGCCGCGATCGATCCGGAGCTCGGTCGACACCTCGCGATCGAGGTCATCGATGCGCCCGCATGCGTCGACGAGCAGGATGCCTCCGAAGTCCGGCTCCACGAGGCCCACGCGGCGGCGCGCCTGGTGCATCCCAACGTCGTGCGGATCCACGACGTCGGTCGCGATGGCGACCGGCTCTTCGTCGCGATGGAGCTCGTCGACGGCCCCTCGTTGCGGCAGTGGCTCGCGCACCCACGACCGTGGCGCGAGGTCCTCGCGGTGATGCGCCAGGCGGCCGCGGGGTTGGCCGCGGCCCACGAGGCAGGGCTCCTCCACCTCGACGTGCGGCCCGAGAACATCGTGATCGCGAGCGACGGTCGCGTCGTCCTCTCGGGCTTCGGGGCGGGCGATCGGCCGTTCCCCGGCGATTCGACCGACACGCACGGGTACGCCGCTCCCGAGCTCATCGCCGGCCATGGTGCCGACGCGCGCGCCGACCAGTACAGCCTGTGCTCGACGCTTTGCGAGGCGTTGTCTGGCCTCTCACCGCGCGGCGCGGCGTGGCCCGAGCCCACCGACGAACATCCCCGCAGAGCGGTCCCCCGCTGGCTGCGACGGGCAGTCGAGCGCGGCCTCGCGCCGCTGCCCAGCGATCGATACCCCGACGTCCATGCGCTGCTCCTGGCGCTGGATCCCGCCGGGCGCCGCCGCCCCAGGATCGCCGCGTTGGGCGTCGCGAGCGTCGTCGGTGTTGCCGCGGCCGTCATGATGCGCCGCGGCGAAGACGAACCGATCGTCGCGTACTGCGATCGGCTGACCGAGCGGGTCGACGCGGTGTGGAACCCCGGACTCCGCGCCGAGGTCGAAGCGGCCTTCCTCGCCACGGACGAGCCGTCGGCGCCCGATGCATGGGCGGCCGTCGCCGCGCGCGTCGATGCCTTCGCCGCCGCGTGGATCGACGCCCAGCACGAGGTGTGCCAGGCCCGGCTGCACACCGACGCCCCGCCGCACGTCGTCGCGCGCCGCGAGACCTGCCTGGAGCGCCAGCTGGGACGGGCCGCCGCGCTGCTCGACGCCCTGCGCTCGGCGAACCCCGACACGGTGTTGCGCTCGATCGACGCGCTGAAGGGGCTCGGATTCCCCGCGGGCTGCTTGGACGACGCCGTGCTCTCGCGCGACGAGCAGAGGCGCTCGCACGTCGCGCCCGCTGTGCGAGCCGAGCTCGATCGTCTGCTGGCCGACGCCGACGCCCTGCGCGAGACATCGCGCTACGACGACGCGCTGCGCATCGCCGAGTCGACACTCGCCCAGGCCCGGGCGGCGGACGACCGTTGGGCGGTCGCCGAGGCGCTGCTCACGATCGCGTACGTTCGCGCGTGGATCTCCCGTTCGACCGCCGAGCAAGCGTTTCACGACGCCATCAGCGCCGCGCTCGCGGCCGACCATCATCGGGTCGCGACCCTGGCGATGATCGGCCTGATCGAGCAGTGGACGCCCTCCACGCCCGGGGGACTCGAGTCCGCGGAGCAGTGGCTGCAGCACTGCGAGGCGGCGCTCGAGGCCGAGCCCAACGCGGGGCCCGAGGTCCACCTGCGGGTCGCGATCGGGACCGCGTACCTACTCGCAGGGCGCTACGCCGAGGGCACGGCCGCGTACGAGCGAGCGAGCGCCGTGGCTCGCCCCGGGGACGACGACAGCCTGCTGGCGAACGTGCACATCAACCTCGGCGGCGTCGAAGCGTCGCGGGGCCGGCACGCAGCGGCGCTCGATCGATTTCGCAAGGGGCTCGAGCTGCTCCTGCGGGTCTACGGACCTCGTCATCCGAGCACGGGCAGCGCGACCCTCAACGTCGGCAGCGCGCTCGCCGAGCTCGGCGAGCTCGATGCGGCGCGCCATGAGCACCTTCGCGCCCTCGAGGTGTTCGAACAGAACTTCGGGCCCGACCACGTCGCGGTCACGCCCGCACTGCGCATGCTCGCATGGGGCGGGCTGGCGCGGCGGGCGTTCGCCGAGGCGCTGCCCTACGCCCAACGGGCGCTCGACATCTCGTTGCGCGATGACCCCCGCGGCGACAGCACCGCGCGCAGCCTCCTGATGCTCTCGGGTCTCGAACTCGAGCTCGGCCAACTCGACGACGCCCACGCCCACGCGACTGCGGCGTTGGAGATCGCCGAGGCGGTCCTCGGCGCGGAGCACCCGGATCTCGCCGGATACGCGATGGGCGTGGGGATGAGCGCGATCGGTCGCCGCGACGAAGCCATGGCCCGCGCGCAGTTCGAGCGGGCGATCCGCATGCGAGGCCGCGACTTCGGCGATCGCGATCCGGAGATCGGCCGCGCGTGGGCGGGGCTCGCCGAGCTCGAGCTTGCGCTCGGCAACCATGACGCCGGGGTCGACGCCGCGACGCGGGCGCACGCCTTCGTCGAGAACTCCGGTCGATCCGTCGACGTGGCGGAGCGCGAGTTCCTCCTCGCCCGCAGTCTCATGGCGGGGGGCGGCCCCGCCGAGCGCGACCGGGCGCGGCGGCTCGCCGACGCCGCGAGCCAGCGCTATGCGGCGGCTGGAACGAGCTGGCGCGCGCACGTCGAGGCGATCGCGACCTGGCGCGCGGGGGAGAGCGGGCGGGCGCGCCGATGATGCCGACCCGAGCTGGCGACGGAGCTCAGCGGCGAGCCGCCGCTCGTCCCCCAGGTCCCGGCGCTCCCGTGAGGCAGAGGTCCGGGGCGAGAGCGTTCGACGCCCCCGTCAACGCTCATGCGGTGGGATGCACGACGACGGCCTTGATGCGGACCGGGATGTCGTCCGGCGACTCGTCCGCTCCGCCTGCATCGGGCTCTGCGCCGTCTTGGATCGGGAGCGGCGGATCCAGGTCCGGCGGCGGCACAGCGACGAGCTGGCCCGAGCCTGATGCCTCGACCCTGAACTCGGTCGTCGCCGCTTCGGTGAAGAACATTCGCTGTCCGGTGATCGTGACGCCCCCGGAGCTCTCCGTGAACGGCGTCGACTCGGCATCGAGTACGGCGACCGCGGAGAACGGAGCCTTCGGGCGCATCTCGAGGGTAAAGGACTCCTGCAGCCCCACCGCGCTCGTGAACGTGACCTTGCGAAAGCTGCCGCCGGCGGTGACGTCCTCGAACGCGAGGTTCGCACCCACGCGTGCTTTCAGCGTCGTCACGCCCTTCTGCGCGCCGTTGTCGAGTGTGTAGCTGCCCATGGTGCTCTCTCTTCGCCGCCATCGGGGGCGGCTCGTCTCGACATCGTACCGGAGTGCGAAGAGCTTCGCGGAAGGATCCGCAAACGCTACGTCAGGTCGTTCGCGGCGCACCGAGTTCTCCTCGGTGCGCCAGACCAGGCTCAGCGCGGCTCTCCTGCGACGGGTTGCGCCCGCGGGCGGCTGCGATCCGTCGGTGCAGGCACGTGCGGGTCCGCCTGCGCGCCCACGATCGCCCCGACCGGGTGGACCACAACTACCTTGATCTTCACAGGCAGGCCGTCCGCCGGATCCTCGTCCTGCGAGGGCGAGGAGGACGGCGTCGTGGACTCCGGGCTCGCCTCTTCGCCTGCGACACCGGCGGGGGCCCGCTGCGCATCGACGCGGAATTCGACGTCCGTCACCGAGTCGAAGGTGATGCGCTGGCCGGTGATGGTGCCACCCCCCGAACTCGCCGTCTCGGTGAAGGGCGTCGCGGCGACGCCCTGGACGGAGATCGCGACGTAGTCCGGCTCGAGCGGTCGGATCTCGAGGACGAACGTCTCGTCAGCGCTGGTCTTGGTCGTGAACGTCAGCGTCCTGACCGCTGGGTCTGTTTCGCGCTCTTCGACAACCTTGCCGCCGTTGCTGCGGAGCTTGGCCGTGTTGCCCTCGGTCGAGGTGCTGCTCGTGTTGATGGTGTACGTGCCCATGGGTCGTGCGTCCGTGTGGTGTGGGGATTGGCGCCGCATCGGGCGTCGACGCAGAAGTGTCGGCACGCAACGATTCGATCCCTCCCCCGGTCCAAGACCCGATATCTCTGCCTCAGGGCGGCGTGGCTGCGCCCAAGCGACGTTCGGCCAGGGACAACTGCGCCTCGAGCTCCGCGCGCCCGGCCTCGTGCCCGTCTCCGAGCCGCGCGAGCTCGGCCAGGGCCTCCCGCAGGCGTGGCACCGCATCGGCGAAGTGCCCCCGCGCAACATCGATCGCAGCGAGGCCGCCCAGCGAGTAGGCGAGCACGACCGGATCCCCCGCCGGGTCCGACCGCAGCGCGGCGTAGATCTGCTCCGATTCGTCCAACTCACCCCGGTGCAGCAATGCCCACGCGACGACCGTCTCCGCCGCGGCCACCGCGAGCGCGTCCTTCCTGGCCCGAGCCTCGTCGACGGCGATCCGTCCGAGTTCGAGCTGCCGATCGTAGTCCTTCTCCGCGTTCGCGATGTCGAGGAGAACCGCGAGTCCCCCCTGCGCGCGCTCGATGTGGCCGGCGGGGAGATGTGCGCGCTGCAGGGCCCATGCTCGGCTCGCCGCCGTCTTCGCGCGCTCGCGCTGCCCCTGCGCGAACCAAGTCTCCGCCTGCCGGGTCAGGATCGGCGCCAGGCGGATCGACTCCGGGCCGTAGGCGGCCTCGAGGATCTGATACGCCCGCTCGGCCGACTCCATCGCCGCAGCGTCCCCACGCTGCCACTGGACCACCGCGAGGCCGAGGAGCGCTTCGGCCGTACGCGGATGCGAGGCGCCCAATCGGCGCTCCCGCAGCTCCAGCGTGAGACGGTCGAGCGAGTCCGCCTCGTCGAGCTTGCCGAGCCGCGAGGCGACGCCCGCGAGGTTGAGCCATGTGTCGGCCAGACGAGGATCATCGTCGTCCAGGATCGAATCCAGGATCCCGAGCGCCTCGCGGTGGGCAGCCTCCGCCGCGACATCGTCGCCGCGAAGACTCTCGTAGTTCCCGCGTACGTCCAGGGTGTCCGCGCGTGCCCTGCCAGGGTTCGCCAAGCGATCGACGCCTGCCTCCGCGAACCGCAGCCACCGCCCCGCGGCCCCGACGTCCCGCAACCGATTCGCGGCGACCTTCGCCGCCGATCGCCACGCCTCGTGGGTGAGATCGTCACGCCCGCTGGCGATGGACGACGCGGCCGCCTTCTCCAACGTGGACAACGCCGCTGCCGGGTCGTCCAGCGCGAGCTCGGTGCTCGCGACCACGAGCAACACCTCGGCTTGCAGGGCCGGATCACCCACGGAGTTGGCCATTGCCTCCGCGGACGCGGCCGCATCACGGGCGAGGACGGGCTCCCCCGAGGCGAGGAGGACCTCGGCGCGATCGAGCTCGACGATCGCGGCGCTGTCCCACGCCGGAGCGTCCGACGGCGCTTCGATGCACGAGCGGGGTGAACGCAGCAGCAGCGCAAGATCGTCTGCCTTCTCCGCCTCGCGTGGATCCCGGAGGTCTGCGCGGAGCAATGCGCCGACGACCTCGCCGAGCCTGGCGCGCTCGCGTTGGAGGCAATCCAACCGCGCCCATGCCAGCGGCGTCCGTTGTTGATCCTCGACCTGACTGCAGGTCTCCGAGAGCTGCTCGAGCCACGCGGTGCCGTGCGCGTCGAGCCGAGCGCTCAGCCGATCGCCGAGGTCCCGTGACCACGGCGCCCCGCTCGCAAAGGCGCGGGCGAGCTCGGTACGCCGCGCGTCGTCCCACACGCCCGCGAGTCGTCCGCTCGGATCGGAACACGCGGCGGGGACGTCCCTCGAGCCCAACGCGAGCCACGACAGGGCGACCAACGCCGCGCCGGCGAAGCCCCAGGTCGACGGTCGCTCCAGTGGTCCCGGGCGCCGAAGCTCCTCGATGAGCGCGAGCATCGAAGGCCAGCGGTCCCGCGGCGCGGGCTGCAGACCACGGACCAGCACGGCCTCGAGGCGCCGTGGGACTCGGCGGCCCGGGGTGGGCTGCGCACCGCCCGACGCGGGGAGCAGCCGCGCCGCTGCCGGGGGCAACCCGCCGTGCAACGCTTCGTAGAGCGCGACACAAAAGGAGTATTGATCGGATCGCGCGTCTACGAGATCGCCCCGCAGCTGTTCGGGTGATCCGTAGGGAATGGTGCCGCGGGGGATGGGACCATCATCCTCGGTCGGCGTCCCGGCTTCGGCTCCGTCGGAGCCACTACGGTCCGACTCACTGCGGTCGTGGGCGGCGCCCATCCCATCCACCAGCGTCACGGCGCGACCGATCGCGTCCGCAGACCGTGCAACGCCGAAGTCGACGACGCGGGGTCGACCGTCGCGCCCGAGCAGGACATTCGCCGGCTTCAGGTCGAGGTGCAGCAGGCCCGCGGCGTGCGCCGCTGCCAAGCCCTCCGCGACCTGGGTGTACACCTCCAGCACCTCGCGCCAGGGGTGCGGCTCCTGCTGCCACCGCGTCAGCGGCATGCCATCGACGAACTCCATCGCGATGAACGTGCCATCGTCGTTCTCCAGCACGTCGAAGACCTGGACGACGTTGGGGTGATTGAGTCGACCCAGCGACACGGCCTCGCGGAGCGCACGTGCCGTGCGCGAGAGGCCATGGCCACTCCCCGCGTGCAGTCGCTTGAGGGCCACGTCGCGGCGCAACCTCGGGTGCCGGGCCCGGTAGACCTCTCCGAAGCCGCCCTTGCCGACGCTCCCCTCGATGACGTACCCGGCGACGGTGGGCAACGGCAACGCTGCCGCCGGCCGAAGGCTCCGGATCCGCGCCGTGCAGGCTCGGTCGGCCAGATCGGGCCCCGCACCGCGCTGGGGAGCGGCAGCCTGGATGCGCGCCACGAGCGGGTCGTCTTCTTCGTTCGACACGGGTGATCCTGAAGTGGCCACGCGCGCCTCGACGATCCCTCGACGGACGAGGATGGCAGAGAACACCGTTCAGGATCGAGAATAATCATCCGCGCCCCGTGCTACTGTCCGGTTGGTCATGGACGATGACGATGACGATGACGACCTCGAACTCCTCGCTCGCTCCAAGGCCGGCGACGACCAAGCGTGGGGCCGATTGGTCGACCGCCACTGCCCGACCGTGCGACGCTTCTTCTCCAACCGCGTCCCAACGGATGCGGTAGACGATCTGACCCAGGAGGCGTTCCTGCGTATCGAGACGGTGCGCGACCCCAAGGCCGAGATCGCCAGTTTCCGGGGGTTTCTCTTCGGGATCGCCTGGAACGTGTTCCGCGAGTTCGTTCGCAAGGCCGTGCGCGATCCTCGGGTCGATCTCGACGCGATCTCAGCGGTGGATGTCGACCCGCGACCGTCGACCCTCCTGCTCCAGCGCGCGGACCGGCTCCTGCTGCTCGAGGGACTGCGGCGACTCTCGTTGGCGCACCAGCTGGTGCTAGAGCTCTTCTACTGGGAGGATCTCACCAGCCGGGAGATCAGCGTGATCCTCGAAGAGCCCGAGAACACGGTCCGCGGTCGCATCTCGCGGGCTCGGGTGCAGTTGCGCGAGATCCTGCGCGAGCTCGACGAGACCGGCGTGGCCCCCCGTGAGACGGACACCGGGCTCGAGGACTGGGCGCGGCGCCTCGCGCCCGGCCGATCTGACGGTGAACCGGACGGCGAGACCTGACCGCGGCGAGGGATCGAAATCGGCGGAGGCGTCACTGCTCGGGGGAACCCGAGCACCATGGACGTCGAAGCACTCCGCAAGGTCCTTTCTCAACGCAATGCACGGTGGGTGATCCCATCCACGCTGCCCGACGGCCTCGACGCCGCTTCGCTGGCGCGGCCACATCCCCTGGGCGCGCTCCCCCGGCCGTCGTCCGCGAGGACCCAGCGAAACCCCCGCATCCGGCTACCGCCCGAGCGCCGCATCCTGTGGAGCCCGGACCGACGGCTCGGGCGGTGGCTGCCCCACGTCGTCGCCGTGGCCGCTCCGCGCCGCTGGGACTGGCGGAACGTGGGGGGCCGCAACTTCATCACGGCCGCGCGCGATCAGGGCGGTTGCGGTTCCTGCGTGGCGTTCGCGGTGACGGCCGCCATCGAGACGCACCACGCGATCGCGACGAACCGAGCGTCGCCGACCTCGGACCTCTCGGAAGCATCGCTCTTCTTCGTCGCGAATCGACAGTGCAACCCCGGCGATCCGCGCTATGGCTGGTGGATCCACAACGCCCTCGACCACGCGGCTGAACAGGGGATCGCCGCCGAGCGCAACTATCCTTACCGCGATGTCAACCAGGTCGCGGAGCTCGTCGATGGCGGCGACGCCACGCTCAAGATCGCCGGATACGACTCGAGCTCGGACCGCGACCGCCTGAAGCGGTGGATCGCGGAGGAAGGCCCCCTCGTCACGGCGTTCGACGTCTTCTCCGATTTCTACACGTTCTGGAACACGGGGGCCAACGGCGTCTACACGCGGGTCAGCGACGCCTTCGAAGGCGGGCACGCGGTGATGGTGGTCGGGTACGACGACGACGACGACGCGTGGCTCTGCAAGAACAGCTGGGGTCCGGTCGGGCCCGACGCCGACGGGTGCTTCCGCATCGGATACGGGGAATGCAAGATCGATGATCGCATGTACCTGCCGCAGGACGTCTACGACGTCGTCACGCGCGACGAGATCCCCTACGATCCCCGTTTCCTGCGCATCGTCGACGAGGGGCCGCAGGGCTGGCTCCTGACCGACGGGAACATGCGCATGAAGATGTTCGACAACAAGGAGGACGCGCGCAACGGTCTGTGCGTCGCGCGAAGGCACAATCGCCAGTGTTTCATCGGACGAGACAACGCACGCGCCAACCGCCAGGACTACATCATCGAGTATTGGTCCGGCGACAGCGGATTGCCTCGCGAGCCGCTGACGCGCACGGACGCGATCGCATACAATCCCGGCACCGTGGTCGCGCGGGACCGCGACGGTGATGGCTGGGAGATCCGTGATGGTGCCAGCGCGATGCTCCTCGCCGATGACCTCGACGACGCGCTCGCTGGCCTCGGGATCGTCGAGCGCCATACCCGGCAGTGCTTCATCGGTCGAGGCAACACGCGGCCGAATCGCAAGAACTACATCATGATGTACTGGGAGTGACGCCGAGCACCCCGAGCACCCCGAGCCCCGCGCCCCGCGATCACCCGCGGCGGTCGAGCAACGCGCCGACCGCCGCGAGCAGGCCCGCCGGCACGAACGGCTTCTGCAGGAACGCGACGCCATCGGGCAGCACGCCGTCGGCGTCGCCGAGCGTGGCGTCGGTGTAGCCGGAGATGAACAGCGTGCGCGCCGGGACCCGCGGGGTGAGCAGCGCCGCGAGTTGCTGGCCGGTCATCTCGGGGAGCATCAGATCGCTCACCAACAGATCGTAGGTCAACCCGCCGTCGACCAGGGCGACGGCCTCGGACGGCGACGACGCAGTGGTGACGTGGTAGCCGCTGCGCGACAGCGAGCGCTCGATGACGCGACGCACGAGCGGCTCATCCTCGACGACCAGCACGGTCGCGCCCTGCGCCGGGCCCACGCGCGGACGCGGCGGCTCGACCACGGTCGGCTCGGCGTCGACCGCCGGGAGGTAGATCTCGAAGCAGGCGCCGGCGCCGAGCTGGCTGTCCACCGCGATGTGGCCCCCGCCTGCACGACGATCCCGTGACAGGTCGCGAGGCCGAGGCCGATGCCCCCCTCGCGGGTCGAGAAGAACGGCTCGAACAGGTGCTCGAGCGCGTCGGCCGGGATGCCGGGGCCGGTGTCGCGCACCGAGAGGTTCACGTAGCGCCCGGGCGCGAGGCCCGAAGGATGGCCAGCGGCCCCGTCGAGGACGAGATCGGCGGTGGTGATCGTCAAGTCGCCGCCGTCGGCCATCGCGTCGCGGGCATTGGTCGCGAGGTTGAGCAGCACCTGCTCGAGCTGGGTCGGATCGACGCGCACGCGACCGGTCGCGCCGAGCACCGATGCGAGGCGGACGCGCGGCCCGAGCACCCGACGAAGCAGCGCCTCGAGTCGACCGACCAACGCGTTGGGATCGACGACCTTGGGCTCGATGACCTGACGCCGCGCGAAGGCCAGCAGCTGAGAGGTCAGGGCCGCGCTGCGCTCGGTGGCCTCCCGGATCTCGTCGAGCAGCGGCCGCGACGCCGCGCTGCTCGGATCCTCGATCACCGCGCCGAGGTTCGAGAGCACGGCGGTGAGCAGGTTGTTGAAGTCGTGGGCGATGCCGCCGGCGAGCCGGCCGATGCTCTCGAGCTTCTGCGCCTCGAGCAGCCGGGCCTCGAGCGCGCGCTGCTCGGTGATGTCCTTGACGCCCCCGACGAGGCGCGGGCGCCCCTGGGCGTCGGTCTGCACCAGCCCCGACGCCTCGACCCAGCGCACGCGACCTTCGTCGGAGACGAAGCGGTGCTCGATCGGTCCGTACACGCCCGAGCGCATCGCGGCGGCGAGGGCCGCCGCCACGGTCTCGCGGTCCTCGGGGTGCACGCGTCCCATCACGGTCTCGTTGTCCGGGAGCTCGTCGTTCTTGCCGCCGATGATCTCGCGCGCGACCTCGTCCCAGCTCCCCATCGCCTCGTGCGGCGTGAACGTCCAGATGCCGAGCCGACTCGCCGCGAGCGCCAGCTGCAGGCGCGTCCCGCTCTCGTCGAGCTCGCGCATGGTCCGGCGCAGCTCGGTCACGTCGGTCGCGACGAGCACGATCGACGTGACCTCCCCGTTCTCGACGATGGGCGCGGCGCGCGAGAGGTAGTCGCGGACGCCGGTCGGCGACGTCGCGCCGTCGACCGCGTAGGTCTGCACCTCTCGGGTCGCGATCGCCCGGTCGATCGCGCCGCGCAGGATCGCGTGCTGCTCGGCCGGAACGAAGTCGAAGACGTTGCTGCCGAGGATCTGCGCCGGGTCGAAGCCCTGCGAGAAGAAGTTCACATCGAGGATCTCGCCGCTGATGCTGACGTGGATGATGTTGCTCGGTACGGTGGCGAGGACCCGCCGCAGCCGCGTGACCTCGGCCTCCAGCTGCTCGACACGGCCACCCTCGACGGTTCGACCATCCTGGGACGTCATCGTTTCCGGGCAGGATAGGCGGCTTTGTCAGGGACCGAAACCCCGGTCAGCGACCCGCGCGATGCAGTCGCGCTGGGCCCGCGACACCCGGTTCGGCGAAGTGGGCGACCGTCCCGCGGCGCCCACGTCACGGGGGTGTTTTTCGCAACGAATCCGGCACCCAGGGGACTAGCATCGACGCCATGTCGACGCGTTCGGCCGACGACGAGGTGGGCCCGCCGGGGTTCTCCCCGCTCGCGCGGGACGCCCTGCTCGCCGAGGTGCGGCGGCGGATGTTCGGGAGCGACGCGGCCGATGCACCTCGCATCGGTCGGTATCGTCTGCGCGAGCGAATCGGCCGCGGGGGGCATGGCGAGGTGTTCGCCGCCTTCGATCCCGAGCTGCGGCGCGAGGTCGCGATCAAGATCCTCCACCTCGGCCGCGAGATCGATGCGTCGGCGTGGCTCGTCGCCGAAGGGCGAACCCTCGCGCGCCTGGCCCATGAGCACGTCGTCTCGGTGTACGACGTCGGCGCGTTCGCGAGGGACGGCGCGGCCGACGGCGTGTTCCTGGTGATGGAGCTGTTTGCCCTCGGCTCGCTGGATCGCGCGATGGCACGACTCGACCACAGCGCCCTGGTCACCGCGCTGCTGGCAGCCGGGCGCGGGCTCGCCGTGGCCCACGCACACGGCGTGGTGCACTGTGACTTCAAGCCGTCGAACGTGCTGTTCGGTGCGGGCGAACGCGTGGCGGTCGCCGGCTTCGGGCTCGCGCGATCGTTGCGTGGGCGCGACGGCCTGCGACGGGACGGCGGCACGCAGGGGTACATGGCGCCGGAGCAGCGGGATGGCGCACAGGCCGTCGACGCGCGCGCAGATCAGTATGCGTACTGCGTGACGTGGATCGAGGCGATGACGGGTCGACGTCCATGCGACGATGCGAACTGGCGCGCGGCGCTGCCCGCCCCGCTCGCGTCGGCGCTCGGGCGGGGCCTCTCCGAGCAGCCCGACGCACGCTTCGCCGACATGCCCGCGCTGCTCGATGCGCTCACTCGCGGGACGCGACCCGCGGCCGTACGGCGGCGGCGCGTGGCGGTGGCCGGGCTGGGCGCCGCGTTGCTGGCGTCCGCGGCGGCGTCGTCGAGCACGGCGTCGACGTGCGACGTCACGCCTGGCGAAGCGCTCGATCGGCTGCAGCACCGAGCGATGGCCACCTTCGCGGACCCGATGCTAACGGCCGCGCGGGGCCGTGTCGACGCGTTCGCGGAGCAGTGGCATGCGGCGCGGGGGGTCGTGTGTGGCGCGCCCGCGGCGACCTGGCGCGCGCATGGGCATGCCTGCCTCGACGAGGCGCTCGCGGAGCTCGGTCGTCGCATCGACGGCCTCGCGTCGCCGCCCTCGGCCGAGGACGCTCGCATCGCCCTCGCTGGGCTCCCGGCGCCCCGCCGCTGCACGCAGCCCGCTGCCTTGGCCGCGGACGCCGCGGCCAAGGAGGAGCGGGGCGAGCTCGGGGCGCTCGAGTCGTCCGCGCACCTCGATCAAGCGCACGCGATGGCGCTGACCGGCCGCTTCGACGACGCGGCCGCGTTGGCCGAGCGCGCGCTCGAGGCCGTCTCCGATCGTCCGGCTCCCCGCGTGCGCCTCGCGGCGCTGCGCCAGCTCGGCGCCGCGTCCCACCGCACCGGTCAGCTCGAGCGCGCCCGCTCGGCGCTCGAAGCCGCGTACTTCGGCGCGCGCGCGCTGGGAGACGACGCCGCGTCCATCGAGGTCGCCCGCGAGGCGGCGACCGAGCTCGTGTACCTCTACGGCGACACCATGGGCCGCCCCGCCGACGCGTTGGTCTGGGCACGACACGCGCGCGCGCTGCTACGAAACGACGCCCGCGGGGCCTCCTGGTATCTGCACGACGGCATCGCCATCGCCGAGCTCGCGCGCGGCGACCTCGCGGCCGCCCGCGCGGCCCTGGCCGTCGCGCTGCGAGATGGGCGTGGTCACGATCTCGCCGCCACGCACCTGTTGTCGTGCCGGCTCGAGCTCGCCGCGAACGCGGTGGATGCGGCGCGTCGCGCCTGCGCCGAGGCACGGGCCGCGCTCCACGGCACCCACGATCCGAGGGCGAGCGCCGAACTCGAGGCACTGGAAGCCACCCTCGCGCTGCGCGACACCTCCCCCACGCACGGCGAGGCGCAGCGGTGACCGATGACGACGACTGGCCCCTGCTGCTCGCATGGCGCGAAGGTGATCGCGACGCCGGCAACGCGTTGGTCACGCGCTACATCCCCGTGCTGCAGCGATTCTTCGCCAACAAGCTCGACGGTCCGATCGCCGATCTCGTCCAGGAGACGTTCGCCGCGTGCGTGGCCGCGCGCGACCGCATCCCGGACGAGATCGGGTTCGCCCCCTACCTCCTCGGCATCGCGCGCAACCACCTGCTCATGCTCCTGCGCGAGCAACGGTATGCCCGTCGCCACTTCACCGGGCCCGCCTCGACCAGCGTGGCGCGTCGCTCCGCGACCCCGAGCGAGCGACTCGCGACGCAGGACGAGGGTGAGCTGCTGCTGGTCGCACTGCGGCAGCTGCCCCTCGAGCAGCAGACCCTGCTCGAGCTGTACTACTGGGAGGATCTCGACGTACGCCAGCTCGCCGCCGTCTGCGAGCTCGCGCCCGGGACGGTGAAGAGCCGGATGTCCCGAGCACGCGCGCGCCTCCGCACGGCACTGCTCGAGCTCGGCATGGACGACGTGACCGCGACCGCGACCCTGGCGCGGCTCGAGGCGCCGGCGTCCGGCCGCGCTCCTTGAGGCCGCGCATCACGGCGCACAGCCCGGCACACGGATCACATAGCTGGCGAGGTCCGCCTCGGCGTCGCTCTCCCAGCTCGACACGAACAGCACCCGGGTCAAGTCGTGGTTCGCCACCGCCTGGGTCTCGCCCCAGTACGGCACCGGGCCGTAGTGGGTGTGCGCGAGGTTGTACAGCGCCGGATCGGGCGCGAGCTCGACGAGGAACACCTTGTCGTAGAACCACTGCGCGCTCGGATCACACGGCGCGTTGCCATAGTCCTCGCGGCAGCCGTAGCTGCTGACGACGGCGTAGCCGGGCCGATCGCGTGCCGTGCCGCTGATGTGGAACGCCGACAGCGAGTGGTTGTCCCCGTAGAGCGGGAACAGGGGCGTGGTCGTCCCATCGTCGAGCGCGACCATGTTGACGAACCCCGCGTGCTCGCCATCGTACGCGGTGTACACCAGCACGTCGTCGCCCCCGGCGGTGGTGGCGAGATCGCTGTGCTCGGAGCGATCGTGCAGCTGCTGCGCCGACGCGAAGTCCGTCGTGTAGGCCCGCGTCCCGGTCGGATACAACCACGAGATCACGCAGTACCCCCCGGACGGCGCCGTCGACAGGTGATCGGGCGTCTCGTCGGTGGGCATGCTGCCGAGGATCTCGTCGGCGACGAAGTCGTAGGCGATGAACCCCGCCGCCTCGAAGCCGCCTCCGGGAGCGGTGGGGCTGCCGACCTCGAGGCACCACACACGACCGTCGTCCGAGGGCCGGCCCTCCTGCTTGGTCCACATGCCCGAGGTGCCGGGGAGCAGCGCGTCGATCCGCGCCGTCAGATCGCGCGCGACCTCCTGGGTCCCGGCGGCGACGTCGTGCCGCGTGATGGTCTTGCCCTGCCCGTAGGGCTCGAGCGTGTAGAGCACGTCGGGATCCGTGGCGTCCCAGTTGGGCTCCTGCGACTCGGCCACGTCCAGCGTGCGCACGAACGACAGCGTGCCGTCGGGCTCGACGTCGAAAAGTCGCACCCAACCGTTGGACGAGATCATCACCGCGCGGGTCGAGTCGGCGTTGAACGCCGGACGGCGCGAGTACTCGTGCCGAATCCACGCGGGGAAGTCGCGATCGGTCACCTGCGACGCGTCGGTGACGCGCGCCACCGGCAAGCCGTAGTGTTCGTCGTCGAAGAACGCGCCGAGGGCCGGCCGCGGACCCCCGAGGGTGGGCGCCGAGGCGTCCTGCCCCTGCACCAGCGTGTCGAAGTCGCAGTCGACCGCGCCGCTGTCGGTGGTGTCTCCCTCGCCACCGGTGGCCGTGTTCGCCCCGCTGGACTCGCTGGCGTCGACCGTGTCGGCACCGGTCTCGACGCCCGCGGAGGTCGCAGCGCCCGACCCGGTGGCCTCGGTGCCGACGGTGGACTCCTGACCGGCGTCGGTGGGATCGCCGAAGCTCGCGGCGGTCGTCGTCGCGGCCGGACCGGCGTCGCCACAGGCGGTCACGAGCGCCGCGAGCGTGAGCCGCACGACAGTGGCGACAGGGCGTGCGGTCGAGGACAGGGGAACCGATCGTCGGAGGTGCAGGTGCATGGCGAAGGGGGCATTGCACGAGCGCGCGACTGGTTCCCGCGCGCCCGCATGCTGGTGCCCCGCGCGTCGATGTGGGAGCGTCGTGGGTGTGCCCGCGACGTCGCGTCTGGGCCTGGAGCGTCGCGGCGTTCGGGTGCAGCGCGCCCGAGCCCCCGGCGCACCTCGACCGCGCGCCCGTCGTCGCCGCAACGGCCGATTCGTGCACGGCACTGCACGTGGTGCCGCCCGGGGACGGACTCCCCGACGCCCTCGACCGCGCGGCTCCGGGTGCGTGCATCCGTCTGGCCGCCGGTCGGCACGTGCTGCGCCGGACGGCGTCGGCGCGGCGGTCGGGACACCCGGATGCGCCGATCGTCCTCGAGGGCGAACGCGGGGCGATCATCGACGGCGCGCGGATCCCCGCCGGCCCGACGCTGGAGATCGTCGCCGACCACGTCACGGTCCGCGGGCTCGTGTTCGAGGGAACGCCGACCACCGGCGAACACAACGTCGTGGTGATCGACGGCGACGGGGGCCGACGCGGCCACGGCGTGGTCCTGCGCGAGTGCGTCGTCACGGGCGGGCACGACCAGCTCAAGATCCGTGGCATGGCGACCGACGTGCGCGTCGAGGCCTGCGAGTTCTCGGGGACGTTCGGCCACATCCCGATCAGCATCACCGGCGCGCGCGGGCTGACATTGCGCGACAACCTGTTCCACGACTGGAACACCGGCGACGACGGTGCCATCCAGATCAAGGGCGGCTCGCGCGACGTCCTCGTCGACGCCAACGTGTTCCGCGACATCGACGGCCCCGGCGGCGCGCTGGCCCTGGGTGACGGTTGCGGCCCGAGCTGCGACCACGATCCCGAGCACTATGCCGCGCGTCGCCTGGTGGCCTCGCGCAACCGCTTCGAGCGGGTGCAGCGCCCGTTCGACGTGCTCGGCTGTCGCGGCTGTGCGCTCCTGAACAACCTCATGATCGCGTGCGCCTCGGGAACCGCGGCGGTCAAGCTCGGGGTCGCCGAGACCAACGGCGTCACGCGTGCGTCGGTCGACACCCTCGTCCTCGGGAACGTCTGGCTCGACGCGGGCGTGCCCCCGGACGAGCTGGTCCAGATCGTCGACGATGCGGACCGTGGGCTGGTCTGGCTGGTGAACTCCGTCGACGGCGTGGCGATTGCGCCGCCGCGCTGAACGTCGAGACCCGCAGCACCGCGTCAGCGACCCAGCGCGCGGGCGATGAGGTCGCGGGGCACGGTGGTCGCCGGCACGCTGCCGCGCTTGCCCCGGCGACCGGAGCCGAACCAGGTGCGCACGTCCTCTTCCAGCCCGAGGCCGTGCATGTAATTGTAGATCGCCTTGCGCAGGCCCTCGCCGAGGGCGTCGTGGTCGGTGCCGGTGGGATCGTCGAACGCGACCTCGTTGCGCGCGAACGTGACCTTGGGTGCGGGCCGCAGGCGGATCCCGTACGTCGCCGGCGCCTGCCCGATGGGGCTGTGGACCGTCGCGGCGAAGCGGTGCCAGAACGCGGATTGCAGGCAACCGGCCTCGAAGAGCTGGCGCACGCGCTCGAGGGCGTCGATCGTCTCCTGCGCGGTCTCGGTGGGGAACCCGTACATCAGATAGGCGTGGACCATGACGCCGGCCTCGGTGAAGGCGTGGGCGACGCGGGCGACCTGGGCCACGCTCACGCCCTTGTTCATCGTCTCGAGCAGGCGATCCGAGGCGACCTCGAGCCCGCCCGACACCGCGACGCAGCCCGAGCGCGCGAGCAGGCCGGCGAGCTCGGGGGTGAAGGACTTCTCGAAGCGGATGTTGCCCCACCAAGAGATCACGACCTCGCGCTCGAGCAGGCGGGTCGCGAGGGCGCGGAGGCCGGCGGGCGGCGCGGCCTCGTCGACGAAGTGGAAGCCGGTCTGCCCGGTCTGCCGCACGATCGCCTCGATGCGATCGACGAGCACGTCCGCGGACGCGGGATCGTAGCGGGCGATGTAGTCGAGTGTCACGTCGCAGAAGCTGCACTTCTTCCAGTAGCAGCCGTGGGCGATCGTGAGCTTGTTCCACCGGCCGTCGGACCACAGCCGGTGCATCGGGTTGAGCATCTCGAGCAGCGAGAGGTACTGCGCGAGCGGCAGGCCGTCGTAGTCCGGGGTGCCCGCGTCGCGCAGCGGCACGTCGTGCAGCGCGGGGTCGGTGCGGAGCACGACGCGGGCGTCCTCGCGGACGAAGGTGCGCAGCAGGGGCGCGGTCGGATCGCGCAGGTGCTCGAGCAGCGCGAGCAACGGGCGCTCGCCGTCGTCGAGCGTGATGAAGTCGACGTAGTCGAACACCCGCGGGTCCGACAGCTCGCGCAGCTCGGTGTTGACGTAGCCGCCGCCCATCACGATGCGCGTCGCCGGTGAGATCCGGCGGATCGTCCGGGCCATCCGCAGGCCGCCGTAGACGTTGCCGGGGAACGGCACCGTGAGGCCGACGACATCGGGCGGATGGGTCGCGAACAACGCCTCGGTGATCCCCTCGAGCAGCGCGTCGACCAGCGTCGGCGGCCCCTCGAGGGCGTCGCGCAGGCCGTCGAAGCTCGCGGCCGACGAGGCCAGGCGCTCGCCGTAGCGCGACAGCTCGAAGCGCGGATCGACACCCTCGCGGATCGCGTCGGCGAGATCGTCGATGTAGAGGCTCGCGAGGTGCTTGGCGCGATCGGCCAGGCCCAGCGCGCCGAAGGCCCAGGCGAGGACGTCATCGTCGTCGTCGGCCTCGAGCGCGGCGAACCGCGGGCCCTCGGGCAGGAACGTGCGGCCGACGATCCGCAGCGCGAGCCCGGGATCGTGGCCCTGGAGGAACCGCACCACCGCGTCGATCGTGGCGACGAACGCGGGCCCGTGGCTGACGACGTGGCGGATCGCCGGCGTGCTCGGGCGCGCGTCGGCGAGCGCCGCGATCACCCGCTGCAGGCCCGCGCGGCTGAACAGCGCGCAGAACAGCTCGATCGCCGGATCGGCCTGGGCGACGACGAGGTCGGCCGCCTCGGCGTGCTGCGCCAGGAAGCCCTTCAGGTACGCCGTGGCGGGGTACGGCGTGTTGAGCTGCGTCATCGGCGGCGTCAGCAGCAGGATCCGCGTCGTCATTCGACGTGCACGCCCTGCTGGTGCTTGATGCCGTTGCTCACCGAGCACACCCAGCCGTCCTCGGGCTTCACCGCGAACTCCGGGCACACCCCAGTCATGTGCGACAGGTCCTTCGCGGCGGGATCCGAGCACGCGCAGTACCCCGCGTGGCAGTGCTCCGCCTCGGTGCACGGCTGCCCGACGTCGACCGCCGGCATCACGCAGGATCCAGGGAGCCGCGGATCGAGCACCGAGTCGTACCACTTGCCGCCCCGGGCCTCGCACATGTTGGTCTTCGAGCACGCGACGCCGGAGACGGTGCCGACGGCGATGCCCAGGACCATGCACGAAGCCATGCGGAGGACGATCGCGACGCGGTGCATGGGACGGGGCGCAGGATATCCCGAACCCCGAAGGGATGCGACTGGCCCCGCGCCGTCGCAGTGGTAGGCGGGTTGACCCACCGCCCGGCGCCTCGCTAGCGTCGGGGACCAACGCATGGCACGCAACGTCGAGATCAAGGCCCGCGTCCCCGATCTCGACGTCATCGCCCGCCGCGTCGCACCGATCGCGACCGACGGCCCGATCGCGATCGCCCAGGACGACACGTTCTTCCAGTGCGCGGCCGGGCGGATCAAGCTGCGCGCACGATCCGCGAGCGACGCGGAGCTCATCTTCTATCGTCGCGCCGATCAGTCGGGGCCGAAGGAGTCGTTCTACCTGCGCACGCCGACCCCGGACCCCGACGCCACGCGCGCGCTGTTGACCGCGGCCTACGGCGCGGCGGGCCGCGTCGTGAAGGACCGGACGCTCTACCTCGTGGGTCGGACGCGCGTGCACCTCGACGTGGTCCGCGGGCTCGGCACCTTCGTCGAGCTCGAGGTGGTGCTCGCGGACGGCGAGCCGACCGAGCGCGGCGTGGCCGAGGCGCACGCGCTGATGGAGCGGCTGGGGATCACGGCCGCGCAGCTGGTCGAGGCGGCGTACGTGGATCTGCTCGCGTGAAGTGGCGCCCCTCGCCCAACCGCCCCGCCGTGCACTACCCTACCCGTCCGTGCGCCTGAACAAGTACCTCAGCGAGACCGGGGCGTGGTCGCGGCGCGGCGCCGATGCGATCATCGCCGAGGGGCGCGTGACGAAGAACGGCGAGCCCGCGGTGCTCGGGACCCAGGTCGAGGACGGCGACGTGATCGCGGTCGATGGCGTGGCCGTTGGGCCGTCGGTGCGGCGCGAGCGGCCGGTGTACATCGCGTTGAACAAGCCGCCCGGGATCACGTGCACGACCGAGCGGCACGTCCGCGGCAACATCATCGACTTCGTCGGGCACGAGGAGCGCATCTTCCCGATCGGTCGGCTCGACAAGGACTCCGAGGGGCTGATCCTGCTCACCAACGACGGCGACATCGTCAACGAGGTGCTGCGCGCCGAACACGGCCACGAGAAGCAGTACCTGGTGTCGATCGATCGTCGGATCACCGATGCGTTCATCACCAAGATGGCCGGTGGCGTCGACATCGGCGACGCGATCACCAAGCCGTGCCGGGTCCGGCGCGTGTCACCGCAGGTGATCGAGGTCGTGTTGACCCAGGGGCTCAACCGCCAGATCCGCCGCATGGTCGAGGCGCTCGACCACAAGGTCATCGCGCTGCGCCGCGTTCGGATCATGCACATCGAGCTCGGCGGGCTCCCGCGCGGCAAGTGGCGCGATCTGACGGCCGACGAGATCGCCGGACTCGCGCCGCCGCCCGAGCGCGCCGCGAAGCCCGCGCGCTCACCCGACGCCGCTGCCAAAACGTGACGCGCGGCGGCGCGGGGATCGCCCCCTGGTTCGTGGTACAGCCGCGGTCGTGATCACCGTCCATCACCTCGAGACCTCGCGCTCGCATCGCGTGCTGTGGATGCTGGAGGAGCTCGGGCTCCCCTACGAGCTCGTCCGCTACGCGCGGGACAAGACGACGTTCCTCGCCCCCAAGGCGCTGCGCGACGTCCACCCGCTCGGCAAGTCGCCCGTCATCACCGAAGACGGTCAGGCGTATGCGGAGTCGGGCGCGATCCTCGAGTACCTCGTCGAGCGCCACGGCGGCGGACGGTTCGCCCCGGCCCCCGGCACCCCGGAGTTCACCCGCTACCGCTACTTCATGCACTACGCCGAGGGCTCGCTGATGACCCCGCTGCTCATGAAGTTCGTGTGCGAGCGGGTCAAGAGCGCGCCGCTGCCCTTCTTCATCAAGCCGGTCGCACGCCGCATCGCCGACGGCGTCGGCCAGCAGTTCACCGATCCCAACCTGCGCGAACACCTCGCGTTCGTCGACGCCGAGCTCGCGCGCGGACCCTGGTTCGCCGGCGACTTCTCGGCCGCCGACGTGCAGATGAGCTTCCCGATCAACGGCCTGCTGACGCGCGCCGCGGGCCTGGGGCCGCTCGATCGCGTGCGGGAGTTCATGACGCGGATCCGCGAGCGCCCCGCCTACCGCCGCGCGGTCGAGCGCGGCGGCGAGCCGATGTAGCGTCTACTCCGGATCGCAGGCAGCCAGGAACCGGACACACGCGGCCTGCGGATCCGCCTCTCCGGCTGGAATGCAGAACAAGCAGCTCGGACGACCGTCTGCGGTGGGCGTGCCCATGCACGCGGCCTGGCCCCGCTGGCACGTCGCGCAGCCCACCGTGCAGGTCCCGCCGTCGAAGCCGAACGAGCCGACCCAGTCCGCCGCTGCGACCGGGAGGAAGACGCCGCCGTCGAGCGGGATGGCGCTGGGATCGTCGCGAGGGATCGCGTGACCACCCGGCGTGTCGGTGTCGAGGAACCAGCCCTCGCCCCCGGCGATGCACGCGGCGAAGTGCTCGTCCGCGGCCGCCTGGCACGCGTCGATCCCACCGCCGACGGGTGCGTCGATCGACGCGTCGGTGACCTCGTCCGGATCGTCGGGATCGTCGTCACCGCCGACGCAGCCCGTGACGCCCAACCACCACACGAACGCGACACGGCGCCGATCCAGCATCGCTCCACCCTAGCGAATCGACCCACCTCGTTGCCGTGACGACCGTCACTCGAACGGCGATCACGTGCGACGATCCAACGGCCGCGCCGCGGCCACGCTCACCGGCGCCGCGAGATCCGGGCCGCCGCCGCGCTCGCGAACATCCGCGCCGCGAACGGCAGATCATCCACGAGGTACCGCTTCGCCAGCCGCCGCGGCGACTTGGCCAGCCGGTGGATCCAGTCGACGCCGAGCTCGTGCATCCACGGCGGGGCGTCGTGGATCTGCCCCGCGAGTAGCCCGAGGCCCGGGCCGACGCCAACGAGCCACGCCGCGCCCACGCGCTCGCGCAGGCCGCGGGCGACGTACTCCTGCTTGGGCGAGCCATAGGCGAGCAGCACCACGTCGGGCACGCGCGGCGACGCGATCGCCTCCGCGAGCGCATCGAGCTCGTCGTCGCTCGCCGGCAACGAGACGCGACCGGGACAGAGACCGCGCACGTCGAGCCCCGGGTAGCGGCGCCGCAGCATCGCCTCGGCGCCCTCCGCCGCGCCCGGATCGCCGCCGACCAGCACGATCGAGCGGCCCTCGTCGGCGGCCCGCGACGCGATGCGAAGCGCCAGCGCGGTGCCGGCGATCCGCGACGGCAACGGCTGGCCCTGCACGCGGCTCGCCCACAGCAGCTGCATGCCCGCGGCGACCCGCAGGTCGGCCGCGCCGTACAGCGCGCGCAGCTCGGGGTCCGTCGCCTGGCGCCGCAGCACGTCGACATCGACGGTGACGACCCAGCCGCCGCGACCGCGACGGTCGTCGTCGCGATGGTCGTGACGCCCGTGCATGCTGCCGAACATCTCGTCGAGGAGGTGCTCGTCGTCGAGGCGATCGATCGACAACCCCATGAGCTCGACGCTCTCACCACCCGCGGGACCGTACTCCGTCGTGCTCGCCATCGGCGGAGTTCTAGCGTTTCGCGGCCTCGGGCGCCACGCGAACCCGCACGCAGCGGATCTCTGGTATGGCCGGTGTCGATGAAGTCACTGGTCATCGCATTCGCGCTCGTGATGCAGGCGACGCTCACCGTCGGCTGCGGTGACCAGGCGGCTGCAGGCACTGCCGCGGACTTCCCCGCGAGCCTGGTGGGCGCGTGGGGGCAGAACGAGGCCCACGCCAAGCTCGTGACCGCCGGGCTCGAGCTCGTCGGCACGACGCTGAAGTTCGGCGAGCTGACGATCACGATCAAGCAGGGTGCGGCCACCGGCGCCGACGACTACCGCGTCGACGCGGCCGAGGCGGTCTGGGCCAAGGACACCAAGCCCCCCAAGGCGTGCAAGGGCACGATCTCGCGCCAGGGCAACATCCTGCTGGTCAAGCTGTTCAAGGAGGGCACCGACGCGCGCTGCGAGTCGGTGCTCGACGGCGAGTGGCGGGCCTGGACGCTCACCGACACGCTGCCCGAGGGCCTGCGCGGCGTGTACGGTGGCGACGCCCGCGGCGAGGAGGCCGACATCGGCCTGCG
>JBIJCC010000148.1:0-23190 GCA_044344875.1 Nannocystaceae bacterium | reverse complement strand
GGCCCTTCGTCTGGACCAAGACCGCCGACGAGATCCTCGACAAGCTCCGCGAGTTCGGCGACCGCACCCTCGCGGTGCACGGGGACGCGTGATCTTTTTGGTAGAAAACCCTGATCCGGGTGACTAGAGTTCCGGCCAGGTGGCCGGTCTTCGACAGGGTCTGCGATCGCTGCTCACGCTCGAGGGCACGCCGCGTGGGATCGCGGGCGGCGTCAGCCTGGGCCTGTCGCTGTCGCTGGTGCCGGTGCCGTTCGCGGGGATGCTCGTGGCGCTGGCCCTCGCGCCGTGGCTGCGCCTCAACCTCGCCGCGACCTACGTCGGTACCGCGATCGTCAACCCGTTCTCGGGCGTGTTCTTCTACGCGGCCGAGCTGTGGATCGGCATGGGCCTGCTCGGTCGGCCGGCGCCGTCTTGGGCAAGCCTGCGCGCGCTCGATGGCGCCGGGTGGTTCGCGCTGCTCGGCGAGTTGCTCGGCCCGTTCGTCCTCGGCGCCGCGGTGCTCGCGATCGGCACCACCGTGATCGCCTACCCGTTGGTCTACCTCGTCGTCGCGCGTTGGCGGAACCCGACGACGTCACCCCCACCGTCGGCGCCGCCGGTGCCGAGCGGCCCGGAGCACGGAGCATGAGCGTCCTCGATCGCGCGGTGCGTCTCGGTCTGCGACTCACCGGCGTGCGGAGCAGGGCGGTGCGCACGTCGCATGCGTCGCACCACGTCTACGACGCGCGCGGCCGTGGCCCCCTGCCGCCCGTGGTGTTCCTGCCGGGCCTGTCCGACAACGCGACCTCGCAGGTGCCGGTGTTCCTGCGCGTGCGCGCCGGGACGCGGCGGATCGTGGTGGTCGAGGCCGGCGGACACGGCCTGTCGGGTGCCGCCGCGCCGGGCTACACCGTCGCGCGCCACCTCGCGTCGATGACCGAGGCGCTCGACGCCGTGCTCGACGAGCCCGCGGTGATCGTCGGGAACTCGATGGGCGGAGCGACCGCGCTGCACTACGCCCGCGAGCGGCCGGACCGCGTGCGCGGGCTCTATCTCACCTCGCCCGCCGCGACGCCGTTCGACGACGTCGCGCGCGAGGACGTGCGCCGCGCCTTCACCATGCGCACCGCGGCGGACGCCGAGGCGTTCATCACCCGCGTCTTCCACCGGAGACCGGCGCTCACCGGCCTGCTCGCGCGCGTGATGATCGGCCGCGCTGGATCGACCGCCGTCGCAGACATCCTCGCATCGATGGCCGACGACCACGCGACGCCCGAGGACCTCGCCGCAATCGCGATCCCCACGACGATCGTCTGGGGTCGCTCGGAGCGGCTGCTGCCCGCCGCCGGGCTCGACTACCTCCGGACCCATGCCTCGGCGCACGTGTCGTTCGTCGAGCCCGAAGGCTTCGGCCACTGCCCGCACCTCGACGACCCCGCGCGCCTCGCCCGCGACATCGTCGCGTTCCTCGAGTCGCTCGGCCCGGACTGACGCGGCGACGCGGGCTCAGTGCGCCGCGATCCAGCCGTCGATCGACGCGAGCAGGCCCCCCTGATCCGGGCGGTCCACGATCATGTCGCGGGCTTCGCGAGCCAGCCGCTTGGCCGCCCGCGCGTCGCCGCGGCGCGACAGCGACTCGGCTCGGGTGAACACGATCGCCGCGCGGTGCCCGGGCGAAGGCGCGATCGCGAGGGCACGATCGAGGGCTGCGTCGGTCGCAGCCCAGTCCTCGGCCTCGATGTGGACCTTCGCCTGCGCGAGCCAGTTGTTCGCCAGCGACGGATCGTCGGGCCCCACGCGGCGGCGCCGGATCGCCATCGCCTCGTCGAGCACCGGCATCGCCGCCGCGGGCGCGTCCCCGGTCGCCAGGCTGTTGCCGAGCTCCTCGAGCGTCGTCGCGAGCGCGAGGTGGTCGGCGCCGTAACGGGCCCGGGCGAGCTGAGCAGCGCGGGTCAGATGACGCCGCGCGCTCGGCCGATCGTCGGTGATCCGCGCGATCTGGGCGAGGTTCCCGATGATGGGCAGCAGCGCCGGGTGATCGGCCCCGAGCGCCCGCTCCTTCAACGCGAGCGCCTGCTCGAACCCCACGCGCGCGCCCGCGAAATCCCCCGCGATCGCCCGCAGGTTCGCGCGACCCGAGATCACGTTCGCCACGTTCGGATGCTCGGCGCCGTAGGACTGCGCGACCAGCGTCTGGGCAGCGTCGAGCTCCGCGGCTGCCGCGTCGTAGTCGCCGAGCCGCGTCAGCACGATCGCGAGGTTGTTTGCGACACGGCCGAGCAGCGGTCCGTCGCGGCCGTCGAGCAACGCCTCGGCCTGCTCGAGACTCGCGCGCGCCGGCACGAGTTCCCCGGATTCGGTCTGCGCGTTGCTGAGGGCGACCAGCGCCCGCGCCCGCTCGACGCGATCCCCCGCGGCATCGAGTCGTGCGAGCGCCTGCCGGTGCAGCGCGAGCGCGTCGTCGATCCGTCCGAGGTGGGCCAGCGCCGCACCGAGGTGCGACCGCACGACCGCGGTCCGCGGATCGTCGTCGCCGTACAGCGCGGCCGATTGCTCGAGCGCCTGAGCGAACAGGTCCCGCGCCCGCTCGAACTCGCCAGCGGCGAGCACCACGGCGCCGAGCGCATCGACGAGCCCGGCGGCCCGCGCCGGATCGTCGCCCAAGCGGCGCAGGCCGGCCTCGGCGTGACGATGCCACCGCAGCGCATCGTCGAGGTCCTCGGCCTGCACACCGACGGTGCGCACCAGCGCGGTGGCGGCATCGGTGGCGGTCGCCCACGCGTCCTCGGCGACCGCCGCGTCGTAGGCCGCCTCGAGCGTCGCCGTCGCCGTCACGAACTCGCCGGCCTCCGCCTCGGCTTGCCCGCGGGCGAGCAGCGCCGCGCTCGCGCCGGTTTCGACCTCGCTCGGCGCGTCGCTCGGCGCGGCGCTCGGCGCGGCGGAGGGCCGCGTCACGGCGATCCCGACCGCCACGACGGCCGTGCCCACCGCCGCGAGTCCGACGACGAGCATCGCGGCGCGCCGTCCCCCGGGCGCGAGCGCGGCCACCACCTCCCGCATGCCGGGGTGACGGCGGTCGGGCTCCGGATCGAGTCCCTGCGCGATCATCCTCCGTAGCGAGCGCGGCAGCGCGTCGATGGCGGGATCGATCGCACGCCCCCGGATCGCGCGCAGCAGTTGTTCGGTCGAGTCGCCAGCGAACGGGGACCGTCCAGTGAGCGCCTCGAACATCACCACGCAGAACGCGAACTGATCCGTCCGCGGCCCGACCTCGTCGCCGACGAGCTGCTCGGGCGCCATGTAGCGCGGCGTGCCCACGCGGTGCCCGGTCTGCGTCAGCGGGGAGTCGGCCACGGCGGCGACGCCGGGCCCCGCGACGGTCTGCGCGGGCGTCCGATCCGCGATGGCGCTCCCGAGCGCGACGAGTCCGAAGTCGGTAACCAATGCGTGCCCGCGGGTGTCGACGAGCACGTTGTCCGGCTTGAGGTCGCGATGCACCAGGCCCGCCGCGTGCACCGCGACGAGGCCCTCGGCGACCTCACGCATGACCGCGAGGATCGACGCGCGGCTGCGCGGCGTCGCGTCGAGCCACCCGCGCAGCGTCGTGCCCTCGACGCGCGCCATCGCCAGGAACGCGTGGCCGTCGTGGATGCCCGCGTCGTAGACGGCGACCACGTTGGGGTGGGACAGCCGCGCGAGCGACTGGGCTTCGCGGAGCAGCCGGGCCTGTCGTCCCGGATCATCGGCCGTCGCCGCGCGCAGGCGCTTGATCGCCACCGCCCGACGCAGCTCGGGGTCGACGGCGTCGTAGACCACGCCCATCGCCCCGGCACCGATGCGGCCCTGCACCACGTAGCGGCCGATGCGGACCCCCGCGGGCAGGAAGTCGCTGGCCCACGCCGAGGCCGTCTCGACGGCGCCGCGCTCCTCGGGCGACGCGGACGTGGTGCGATCGACCAGCGAGGTGCGGGCGAGCGCGGCGACCACGGCACGGCAGCTCGCACAGCCATCGAAATGATCCTCGAGCGCCGCGGCGTCCGGGCCCGGCCCCTCGGGGCCCAGGTAGCGCAGCAGCGTCTCCTCGTCGGGGCACCGCATTCGATCGACCGACGCGCACGCTAGCACGCGCGCGCGCGTCGCCCCCAACGACGAAGGCGCCGACCCGCATGTGCGAGCCGACGCCCCGTCGATCCTCGGTTGCCCGAGGCTCAGGACACCGCGGACCTAGCGACGCGCGCGGCGACGCGACAGGCCGAGGCCGACGAGGCCGAGCAGCATGAACGCAGCGCCCCGGCTGTCGCCGGTGCTGTTGCAGGCGCAGCCGCCCTCGTCGTCGGTGGTCCCGGTCGCGGCGCCGTCGTCGCTGCCGCCGCCATCCGACGACGACGTGTCGTTGCCGCTGTCGTTGTTGGTGTCGTTGTTGGTGTCGTTGCCGTCGCTGCCGCTGGTGTCGGCGCCGCCCTCCGCCGAGCCGCCCTCGACGGTGATCATCACGGTGATCGGCTCGATCGCGTTACCGGCGAGGTCGGCCGCCTCGAAGGTGACCGTGAAGTCGCCGCCGAGCTGACCGGCCGGGGCGAGCTCCGGCGCGCTGTAGTCACCGTCCTCCGACTGGAAGTACGGGACGCCGTTGCCCTGGAACTCGACCTCGCAGACGGAGTTGTGCGCCTTGCACACCACACCGTCCTCGTTGACGTCGTTCATCAGGAAGGTCTCGTTCGTGCTCTCGATCGTCCAGCGCACGAACACGAAACCACCGTCGTCGGTGACGTTCGCGGTGAGCGGGAGCTCGGAGCCGGCCGGCAGGACCATGCCTTCGGCGATGCCGATCTCGACGACCGTCGGCGGCGTGGTGTCCTCCGGCGACGGGCCGGGGCCGTAGACGCCGAGGAGTTCTTGGTGGCTGTTGATCTGCCCGTCCGTCATGTCGCAGTGGACTTCGTGATAGGCGCCGACGCACACCGGCAGGTTCTCCATGCCCATGTCGTCGAGCGTCGGCACCAACGTCGAGCACTCGTCGGCGAAGGTCACCGCCGGGTTGGCGAAGTCGGGCGGGTAGAACATCGGGTCCGCCTCGTTGTCGTTGTTCTCGAGTCCGGACATGTAGCCGAAGGCGATCAACGCGGTCTGGACCGGGTCGGGCGTCATGCAGTTCATGGTGCCGCCGTTGGTCAGGCCGATGTCGTTGCGCTGCGGGCCGTCACAGTCGATGCCGGCGCCGACGCACGTGCGCGAGGTGCCCTCGGCGTTGGCGGTGTCACCGGGGAGCAACATCATGTACGGCACGTAGGCCGGCGGACGCGTGGTCGTGACGCGGACGTTGTACGGCATGAGCGCGGCGCGAACGCCCTCGAGCACCGTCTCGGCGTTGGCCGGCGGAGCGTAGTCGCCCGCCTCGGCAAGGCCACCGACACATCCGAGGCCGGCGTTGTCGCCACCGCCCTGCGGGTACGAGCACATCTCGGCGGGCGTCAGCGGAATCGCCTCCTGCGGGATGAACAGCGTCGCCGGGGCGGCCTCGTAGTCGAACGCGCCGACCGGGTCGGGCTGGCTCTGGAGGTCGCCGGCCTGCGCGACGGTGGAGAGCGAGACGATGGAACACGCGAAAAGGAAGGCGATGGAACGCTTCATGACAACTCCTCGGGAATGCGAGGACGCTGCCGCGATCGCGGCGGTGCTGTCAACCGTGCCGGGCCCGCATGTGCCTCGGGGCGTCCCAGCGCCGGGTCGAGACGACCACGCGTGCGTTCACTCTCGACGCAGCCCGTGCCGCGCCGACCCACCGCGGGCGACCCCGCTCGCCTCAGGACGCGCGCAGCCGCGGAATTTCCAGCGTCGGGCCCCGCTCGATCCGCAGCTCGATGAACCCGCGGAACATCTCGCCGTCGATCACCGGGTCGAGAGATTCGCCCGGCAAGGCCCGTACGCGCATGGTCGACGCCGCGCCGTCGAAGACCTCGCGGCCCCAGATCGGGGTCCCGAGCACGAGGTTGGGCAGGTTGGCCACGACGCCGAGGGCCTCGCCGCCGACCGCCTGTGCGTGGAGGATCCCCGGTGCGTGGGCGAGCCGGAAGGTCCGGACCACACCGCCGAGGTTGATGTCGATCGAGCCGACCTGGAGCGAGAGGAACCGATCGAAGTCGAGGGGCCGACCGTCGATCTCCACCTTGGCCCGCGCCGGCGCGAACATCTCGTCGGCGTAGTCGCGCAGCTCGTCGGGGACGAGGTGCCCCAGGCCCGGCGTGTGCCCGGCCAGCGCGCCGAGGGTCGACTTGCCGAGCACGCGGGCGATCGACCACGCGTCGACGGGGCGGCGCTCGTAGAGCTTGCCGAACACCCGCTGCGCGATGCCGCCGATGGCCGAGGCGAACCCGAGGTGATCGAAGCTCTCGCCGTCCTTCGTCTCGCCGCGCACGCGCATCGTGTCGAGGAGCACGGTCTCGACGGGCGCGCCGCCGACGACGCGATCCACGAGGGCGCGGGCGACTCCGGCTGCGTCGCCGCGGATCCCGGCGCGGTGGGCGACGAAGTCGATGCTGCCGCCGTTCCCGGGCACCACCGACGGCCACACCACGTCGTCGCCCTGCTCGCGGCGAGCCCGGAGGCGCTCGTCGCCCACCGAGAGCATCCAGTGCAGCGTGCCGTCGCCGCCGTCGCAGACCCAGTGGGTGCAACCAGCGTCGATGAATTCGTCGAGCACCGCCCCGAGCTCGTCGGTGTCGCCGGTCTCGCGCACGATGCCGTGGCGACCGACGGCGCGCTCGAGCGCACGGCGACGTTCGGGGTGCTTTCGGTTCTTCCCCGAGTGGGGATTGGTCAACACGCCGAGGGCGGGCATTCGGGTGGACGGAGTATGACCCCGAGGTGTCGGCTCGTCACCGTGCGCAAACGAGTTCACGGGACCCCGCGAACGTCGGTGCGCACCGCCGGCGGGCGTCGAGCCGAGCGACGTCAGCGGGCGTGCCGCGACCGCGACACGCTCATGAGCACCCCGAGCGCGATCATCATGGTGAGCACGTTGCTGCCGCCGGCGCTGATGAACGGCAGCGTGATCCCGGACACCGGCAACAATTGCAGGACCATCCCGACGTTGATCGCGACCTGCCAGAAGAACAGCGCGGCGACGCCGACGCAGAGCAGCGCGCCGAACCGATCGCGGGCCTGCGAGGCGATGTTGATCGCCCACAGCACCAGGCTCGCGTACAGCGTCAGGAGCATCGCGCCGCCGACGAAGCCCCACTCCTCGGCGTACACGGCGAAGGGGAAATCGGTGAACGGCTCGGGCAGGAACCCGAGGGCGTTCTGCGTGCCCTTGTCCACGCCGCGCCCGAAGAACCCGCCGTCGCCGACGGCGATCATCGCCTGGATCGTCTGATAGCCCTCGTCGTCGGCGTATAGCTCGGGGTTGAGCCAGACATCGATGCGCTTGCGCTGGTAGCTGAGCATGTAGCTCCACCCCAGGGCGAAGGCGATGACGCCGACCGACATGAGCGCGAGGAAGCTGCGCAACGTGAGCCCGGTGATCGCGAGCAGCGAGATCGCGATGATGCCGATCATCAGGCTCGTCGACAGATCCGGCTGGTAGACGATGAGGGCCATCGGGATCAGCACCATCACCGCGGGCTTGCCGAGGTCCCGCAGGCCCCGCTTGATCCGCTGCGCCGATCGATCGTGCAGGTACCGCGCGAGCACGAGCACGATGAGGATCTTCATCAACTCGGACGGCTGCAGTCGCCAGTCGTCGGTGCCGAGCCAGCGTCGCGCGTTGTTGACCTTGATGCCGAACAGCGGCACCAGGCCGAGCAAGACCACGCCGAAGCCATACGCGGCGTACGCCCCGCGATAGATGACGCGGTAGTCGATCGCCGTCACCACGAACATCGCGATGGTGCCGAGGCCGACCCAACGCAGCTGGGTCGCGACGCGACCGGTCCAGTCGCCCTTGCCGGCGCTGTTGAGGTTGAAGACCGCCAGCGTGATGACCGAGAACACGACGATCACCACGACCCAGTCGACCGAGCGCCGCAGCCGGCTGAAGAGGTCCTGGGGACGATCGAGCGTGGGTCGCATCAGTGCGGGCTCCTGTTGCCCGTCGGGCTGCCCGCCGGTTTGCCCGCCGCTTTGCCCGGGAGGGCCGGCGGGACCCCGGTCGGGCGGCCCCCAGGGCCCGGATCTCGGGTCTTGCCGCGATCGCCCTCGGCCACCGGTGGCGTCGGTTCGTCGTGCCCGGGCAGCGGCGGCGGGACGCCCACGGCGCGCGGCGCCACGCCCGAGGGCGAGGTCGTGCTGCCGAGGTAGTGATCGATCACCTTCATCACGATCGGCGCCGCGGCGTCGGCACCGGTGCCACCGTGCTCGACGACCGCGACGACGACGATGCGCGGGGCTTCGGCCGGGGCGTAGCCGGCGAACCACGCGTGGTCCTGCGTCGTGTCCCAACCCTCGATCTCGATGCCCGCAGAGCTGGTGTCGCGCCCGACCTGAGCGGTGCCGGTCTTCCCGGCGACGACCACGTTGGACAGCCGCTCGCTGTACGCGGTGCCGGCCTCGTCGTTGACGACGCCGACCAACCCCGCGTGGATGCGGGCGCGGTCGACCGCGTCGATCACCGGCTTCTCGTTGCGCGGCTGCGGCTGGGTCGACAGCACCAGCTTGCCCTCGTTGGTCTCGATGCGATCGACGAGGTACGGCGTGAGGACGAACCCGCCGTTGGCGATCGTCGCGTACAGCACCGCCAGCTGCATCACGGTGACCTTGACGTTGCCCTGGCCGATCGCGCTGTTGAGGCGCACGCCGCCCTGGTACGTGCCTTCGCGCGCCTCGAACTCCTCGGTCGGGATGGTGCCCTTGACCTCACCGTTGATGCCCAGGCCCGAGCGCTCGCCCAGGCCCAGCGCGCGGGCGATCGGGGCGACGCGCTCGAGGCTCAGGGTGCTCTGCACCGCGAGGTTGTAGAAGTAGGTGTTGCACGACTCGACGATCGCGCGCTCGAGATCGACGGGGCCATGGACGTGGGTGTCCTTGAAGCGCCGACCACCGAACACGATGGATCCGGTGCACTCGAACTCGGCGTCGGGGTCGAACTCGGGGTCCCACAGCGCCGCGAGCGCCGACACGACCTTGTAGGTCGAGCCGGGGAAGAAGTGCTCCTGCACGGTCTTGTCGATGAACGGCTTGAGCGGGCTCTCGGACCACTCGCGCCACGTGTCCCCGGGGATCGGCTGTTCGTAGCGGTTGGGGTCGATGCCGGGCACCGAGACCATCGCGAGCACGCGCCCGGTGTCGGCCTCGAGCGCGACCACGGCCCCGGCGAGCTTGGTCGACAGCGCCTCGTGGGCGATGCGCTGGAGATCGAGATCGAGGGTGAGGTAGATGTCCTGTCCGGGGATCGGATCGCGCGCCGGGGGCAGCGCAGCCACGGCCTCGGCCGGCGCGGTCGAGACCTCGTGCCGCGCGGCGTTGACGACCCGCGAGCGCGAGCCGAGCCGGCCGCGCAGGTAGTTCTCCCACTGCCGCTCGATGCCCGTCTGCCCGACACGATCACCGGGTCGGTACGAGAGGTGGTCCGAACGCTCGAGCGCCTCGCGGGCGATGTTGCCCATGTGCCCGGTGACGAAGCCGGTGAGCTCGCCCTCGGGGTAGTACCGCCGGGAGCTCTCGCGGATCTCGATCCACGGATCGAGCGAGTCCTGGCGGGCCTCGATGCGCGCGTACTCGGCCCACGTCAGGTTGCGGCGGAGGATCTGCGCGTAACGACCCCGGGCCTCGTCGGCGCGGAACTCCTCGAGCTTGGCGACCATCTGATCGCGGTCGGCGTCGTCGACGAAGTCGAACAGCGACACCAACAGATCGCGTGAGGCGTCGTCGATCGGCGCGCGCACGCCCTCCTCGGTGGGCTCGATGCCGCCGTCCTCGCCCACGGCGAAGCGGGTCCACGCGGTGAAGTACAGCGTGTACGCCGGGCGGTTGGTCGCCAGCGAGCGGCCCTTGATGTCGAAGATGCGGCCGCGCGGGGCCTCGACGTCGACCACGTCGACGAAGTTGCGCTCGGCCCGACGGGCGTAGTGATCGCCCTCGAGCACCTGCAGCTGGCACAGCCGCAGCATCAGCCCGCAGAACACGAAGAACACCGCCAGCACCATCCCGGAGAAGCGGGGGCGCAGCTCCCTCAGATCGTCCTGTTGGCGCAGATCGATCATCGCGGATCCAGGTGGAGCTCCGACGGTGGCTGGGCGTCGAGCCGGAACATGGTGAAGGTCCGCTGCAGGAGCGACCACACCGGCGGGGCCACCAGGACGGTCGCGAGCGCGTGCCAGCGCAGCGACAGCGCCATCGGCCACAGGGCCTCGGTACGGATCGCCAGCGGGTCGGCGAGCAGCAGCAAGGTCAGGATCGTGAGCGTGTCGATGAGGGCGACGGCCATCAGCGACACCAACGCGCGCATCGACCACCCACGCACTGCGATGCGGCCCGCCGCCCAGTGCAGGATGAGGAAGGAGATGGCGAACGCGAGGGTGAGCACGCCGACCGGCGCGCCCTGGTGGAGATCCTCGACGTAGCCCAGCGACACCGCGACCGCGAGGCCCGGCACCAGCTCGCGCTGGCCCGCGAACGCGGCGTGGGCCAGGACCACCGCGGAGGTCGCGGGCAGCACGATCGACAGCCCCAGCACGTCGGCGAGGCCGCCCACGAGGGCGACCAGCAGCCAGCCGATGATGAGGTGGGTGAACGCGCGGAGCATCGTCGTCCCGTCAGCGGATGGGCACCAGGCCCCTGGACTGCGGCAATGGTTGCACGATCTCGGCCCGCGGATCGGCCTCGGGCGCAGCGGCCAGCACGACCCAGACCACGTCGATGCGATCGAAGCGCACCGAGGGGACGACCCGCAGGCGCTGCTGGTCGCCGACGAGCTGCTCGACCCCGACGACCTGCCCCACCGGGTGGCCCTTCGGGAAGAGCTCGTCGACGCCGCTCGTCTGCACGATGTCGCCGACCTGGACCTCGTAGTCCTTCGACACGTCGACCATGCAGCTGTCCTCGCTGTGGCCGAGCAGGATGCCCTGCGCGTGGTTGCGCGCGACCTCGACGGCGATCTTGCTGCGCGCGTCGGTGATGAGCATGACGTCGCTGTAGTCGTCGAAGCTCTTGTCGATGCGGCCGACGACGCCGTCGGGCGCGAGCACGGCCATGCCCGGCTCGGCGATGTTCTTGCCGCGGTCGATGCGGATGTTGACGACGCGGAAGAACGGCGACTGATCCACGCCCACGCGCTCGGCGGGGATCATGTCCTCGGGCACGCGGTCGCGCATCTGCAGCGCGCGGCGGAGCTGCGCGTTCTCCTCCTCGAGCTGCACGAGGTCGCGCATCTTCTGCTTCAGCTCGCGGTTCTCGCCCGACAGCTCCTCGTTGGCGTCCTGCAGCCGGGCCTGCAGCACCCAGCGCTGGAAGAAGCCGCCGAGCATCCCGAACGAGTACGAGACCGCCGCCTCGAGCGGCGCGCCGATGCGGCGGATCGCCCGATCGAACGCGCCCATCTCGTGGGGCTGCTTGGCGGAGGAGCGCAGCAACATCACCGGGATCCCCAGCAGGATCACCACCAGGGCGCCGTTGCGAACGCTGTGGAGGGAGACTGCCATGGGGTCCCTGTACGGCCCGACGGGCCGCCTTCTTCCCTACTGCAGGGCGACTTCTCGGAGCAGGTCGAGCTCGTCGAGGGCCGCGCCGGAGCCGAGCACGACCGCGAACTCGGGCTCGTCGGAGAGGAAGACCGGCAGGCCGGTCTCCTCGGAGAGCAGGATGTCGAGGTTGGTGAGCTGAGATCCGCCGCCGGTGAGGACGATGCCCTTGTCGACGATGTCGGCGCACAGCTCGGGCGGCGCGAGCTCGAGCACCGAGCGAACGGCGTCGACGATCGCGGTGACCGGCTCGGACAACGCCTCGCGGATCTCGTCGGAGTCGACGATGACGGTCTTGGGGATGCCCGCGACGAGGTCGCGGCCCTTGACCTCCATCGTCATGATGATCTCGGTCGGCGCCGCGGTGCCGATCTCGATCTTGATGCGCTCGGCCGTGCGCTCGCCGATGAGCAGGTTGTACTTGCGCTTGATGTGCTGGATGATCGCCTCATCCATCTTGTCGCCGCCGACGCGGCAGCTCTTGCACGCGACGATGCCGGCCATCGAGATCACGGCCACCTCTGCGGTGCCACCGCCGATGTCGACGACCATGTTGCCGCCGGGCTCGGTGATCGGCAGGCCGGCGCCGATCGCCGCGGCCATGGGCTCCTCGATGAGGAAGACCTCGCGCGCGCCGGCGGCCAGGGCCGAGTCACGGACCGCGCGCTTCTCGACCTCGGTGATCCCCGACGGCACGCAGATGATGATCCGCGGCTTCACCAGGGTCTGGCGGTTGTGCGCCCGCGTGATGAAGTAGCGCATCATCGCCTCGGTGACCTCGAAGTCGGCGATGACGCCGTCCTTCATCGGTCGGATGGCCACGATGTTGCCGGGCGTGCGCCCGAGCATCTCCTTGGCCTCCTTGCCGACGGCGAGCACGCGCTTGCTGCTCGCGTTCTTCTGCACGGCGACGACGGAGGGCTCGTGGGCGACGATGCCCTTGCCTTTCACATAGGTGAGCGTCGTGGCCGTACCGAGATCGATGGCCAGGTCGTTCGAGAACAGGCCGTATACCCAGTCGAACAGCATCGGGTGGAACCGGCGGATTCGCGACCGACGGAGGTGACGCCGATGTGGCGGCAGCAGCCGGACGGTCGGACTGCAATACACGACAGGCGCGTCGCGGGGCAAGCCGCTGCGGACCGATGTCGGGGATTTCCCCGTCGCGGGGCGTGTGATCGCGCCCCCGCCCGACGTGTGCCCCTGCACGTCGGCCCAGTGAGGCCGCGCGTCGCAGGTGGATTCACCCGTAATTCCAGCAACTTCGAGTGCCCGTGCGCGGACACCGAGGCGGTCGCGTGCGGCGAGGGCCGCGCGTCGGACCGGTCTTGCACCGCGGCCTCATCGGGGTACCTTCGGGCCCCACCACGATGCTCAATTTCTTTCGTCGCACCGCATCGAGCGTGTTCGCCTGGATCATCCTCGGCGTGCTCGCGCTCGTCTTCGGCCTGTCGTTCGGGCCCGCGAGCGACAACCTGTCGCTCGGCACCGGCTCCTACGTGAAGGTCCACGGCGAGAGCCTCGGCGACGAGGAGTTCCGCTTCCAGGCGAACCTCATCGAGCGCGTCGTGCAGATCCCCAAGGATGCCCGCTTCCAACAGATGCTGGGACTCAAAGAGGAGATCCTCGACGCCGCAGTCGAGCGCGAGGTCCTCTACGACGCGGGCCGGGGCCTCGGACTGCAGGCCACCGACGCCGACGCCGAGGAGTTGGTGCTCGCGGGCCAGTTCATCGTGCTCGGCGAAACGCTCGACTGGCTGGGGAACCTGGCGTTCAACTACGACATCTTCAAGAAGTCGTTCCTCGCGGGGCTGCAGATCTCGGAGCCCAACTACCTCGATCTGCAGCGGCGCGAGCTGCTCGCCCGCACCGTCCGCGATCTCATCGCGGCCAGCGTGGTCATCGGCGAGGGCGAGCTTCGGGCTGCGTACGAGCAGGATGCCAACCGGCTGTCGCTGCGCTACGCGCGGTACGAGGCGCTGCGCTTCGGCGACCTCGTCGATCCGACGCCGGCCGAGGTCGAGGCCTACCGCACCGCGAACCTCGAGGAGCTGCGCAAGCAGTTCACCAGCCAGGGCAGCCGCTTCGCGAAGCTGCCCAAGCAGGCCCGGGTGTTCCTGCTCGAGGTCCGCAAGCCCGAGCCCGCCGAGCCCACCGCCGACGGTGACGCCGCGACGGCGCCCGAGGGCGGCGAGACGCCCGGGGACAAGCCCGGGAAGTCCGGCGCAGGCGGAAGCGTGCGCGGCGGGGGGGGCACCACCGATGGTCTCAGCCGCGCGTTCGGGGCGATCCAGGCCGCACGCAAGCGCATCGAGGGCGGCGAGGACTTCCGCAAGGTCGCGCGCGAGGTCTCGCAGCACGAGAGTTCGGTCCGCGGCGGCGAGCTCGGCTGGGTCGCGCAGAGCTCGGGCTCCGGCGTCGATCCGGCGGTCGACACCCAGCTCGCGTCGCTCGAGGTCGGCAAGGTGTCCGACGTGATCGACGGCAGCAAGGCGCTGTACCTCGTGCTCGTGCGCGAGCGTCGAGAGGGCGACATCGACGAGGCCGGCGCGCTGCCGGAGCTCGCCGAGGAGGGCGTGCGCCGCAGCAAGGGCCGCGAGCTCGCGCGGGCCGCCGCCGAAGAGGACCTCGCGGCGATCGCCGCTGGGGCCGCGCTGACCGACGTGTTCTCCGGCGGCAGCGCGCTCGGGGGCGACGGCATCGAGCAGGCCGGCACCGACGCGCGCCGAAAGGTCCGGCTCGACGAGACCGGCTCCTTCGCCAAGGGCACGCCGGCGCCGGGCCTCGGCCAGGCCCCGGAGATCCTCGCCGCAGCCTGGGCCGCGACGCCGGATCAGAGCCTGCTCGATCAGGTGTTCACGGTGGGCGACGACCTCGTCCTCGTGGGGGTCGTCGAGAAGACCGAAGCCAATGACGCCGGCTTCGCCGAGGCGCGGGCCGAACTCTACCGCGCCGCGGTCGCGCGCAAGGCCGAGCTGGTGACAGCGTCGTGGACGAAGCGCCGCTGCATCGAGGCCAAGGCCAAGGGTGAGATCAGCGCGAACGAGGGTCGCGTCGCGCGACTGATGACGTACGAGACCAAGCTCGACGAGGCGAAGGACATCATCAAGCCGTACGAGGTCTGCGACCGCGTCGGCGATCGCGGCGGTCGGCTGCGGATGGGCTTCGGCGGCGGACCTGGCGGCGAGTGAGCGATGACCGAGCTCGAGGCCGGCGGCCCCTCGCTCGGAAACCTGCTCGGGTTCTCGCTGCTGCTCCGCGAGCACCGTGCGTTGCTCGCGGTCGAGCGCCGCACGCTCGCGCCGGGCGTCCACCTCGTCGACTACGAGGCGTCGGTCCCCGGGGTCTCCTTCCCGCTCGAGGGCCCCGTGTCGGCCCGCGGCTTCCGGCACCGGCGCTGCGCGGTGCAGCGGATGACCCTCGAGATCGAGCGCCACTCGCTGCAGGCCTGGCTCACCGCCCGGCTGTGCGGCCGTGAGCTCGAGGGCATCCGCGTCGAGTCGGTGGGCTTCGAGCCGACCGCGCGCGCCCACGCCGACGGAGCGGCCTCGCCGTGGATCACGCTGTGCGGTCGCGGTCGCTCGGGCACGGTGGCGTGGTTCGGGTGCGCGATCGGTCTGCGCGGCGACGGGCGTCGCGTCACCCTGTGGCCGATCCATCGGTGGTTCTTCGGCCGCACTGCGGTCGACGTCGACGCGCTGTGGCAACAGATGGCGCAGGCGATCGATCCGCGACGCCGGACCGATGCGCTCGCGGTCGGCATCGATCCCGCCCTCGAGGCGCTGCGCATCCCGTTCGTGCGCGCGGGTTGGAAGATTCCGGCGCTCGAGCAGCTCGCGCTGGTGGAGCTCGCGTTCGACGAGCGCCGCGCGAGGGCGAGCTGGCGGGCCGGCGCCGCCCCGTGGGGTTCGACCGCGACCGTCGGCCCCGAGGACCTCGTGCCCGCGCTCGCCGATCGCGTCCGCGCTGCGCTCGCTCAGGGTGATCGGGTGCGCGCCTGCGACGAGCTCGCAGCGCTCGCGACGGCCACGCTCGCGCAACCGTCGGCGCACGCCGCCGCGCTGCGCTGGGGGATCGAGATCGCGGCGACCGATCGCGCGCGACGGGCGGGCTTCGCCCGTGCGCGCCTGCGGCTGCAACCGACCGACCCTGCGGCCCGCCGCGCGCTGGTGCCTGCGCTCGCCGATCCCGAGGACCACGACGAGCTGCTGCGGGCGCTCCGGCTGTGGGCGCAGCTGGCCGAGTCGCCGCGCCGACGCACGCGGTGCTTGATGGCGATCGCCGGCGGACTCGCGGCCAAGGGGCAGTTCGCGGCCGCGCGGGAGGCCGTCGCGATCGAGCCGACCGACGCGCTGGCCGACGAGGTCCGGCGGCTGTGGCCGTCCCTGCTCCTCGACGAACCGGACGCCGCACTGCGGGCCGCCGATGCCGCGTTCCGCGAGCTGCCGCCCCGCGCGCGCGTCGGGGCGTGGTGCGACCTGGCCGAGGCGGCCCGACGCGCCGGTGATCCGCGGTGTGCGTGGCGGGTCCTCGATCGCGCGGCCAGCCCCGGGGATCCGCGGTGGCGCCGGGCGGCGATCGAGCTGCTGGACGACGCGCCGGACCCCCACGCGTCCAACGCAGACGACGTGGCCGCCTTCGATGACGCGCGACTCGACGCGCTTGTCGCCGCCGCCGCCCAGTACGACGACGCCGACCTCGACGAGGCCGTCGCGCGCCGGCGGCCGGCACCGGTGCCGGGCACCCGCGAGCCGCAGGACGTCGCCGAGTGGCTCGCCGCGATCGACGACGCGTTCGATCGCGGTGCGTTGGACGAGGCCGTCGCGTGGTGTCGACGCATGCTCGAGGCGCTACCGATGGGACCCGACGCCTACGTGGCGACGGCCTCCCGCGGCATCCATGCCGCGCTCGCGCACGGGGATCTCGGCGCTGCGACCGAGCTCCTCGACGCCGCGATCGCCCGCGCCCCGGAACACGACGCCGTCGCGCGGGCCCGCGGCGAGATCCTCGCGGTGACCCACGATCCGCAGCTGCGCGCGCGACTGCTCGCCGCGATCGCCCAGCGCTACTCGGGGCCTGCGCGGGTGGAGGCCCTCGAGGAGCGCGCGCGACTGCTCGCGGACGTCCTCGACGCCCCCGACGAGGCCGCCGCGGATCTGGCCGCGGCCTTCGCAGAGGCGCCCGACCGGCTCGACATCGCGGCGCGCCTGGCCGACGCGCACGCCGAGCGCGGACGGTGGCAGGAGCTCGTCGGGCTGCTCTCGCGGGTGTTCGCACGCCAGCGCGGCGAGGCCCGACGCGCCACGCTGCTACGGATGGCCGCGGCCTATCGCGACCACCTGGCCGACTTCAGCCGCGCCGAGCAGTCACTCCGACTCGCGATCGCCACCCTCGACGACGACGATCCGGATCACGACGTCCTCGGCGACGAGCTCGCGGCGCTGCTCGAGCGGCAGGGACGATGGGTCGACCTCGGGCACGAGCTCGGCGCGCGCCTGGCCGACGAGCTCGCCGGCGCCGTGATCGCGACGCCGCCGCGCGTGGTGCTGTTGTTGCGGCTCGCCCGATTGCAGCGCGAGGTCTTCGGCGAAGACGAGGCCGCGGCGCAGACCTACGAGGCGCTCGAGCGCGCCGGTGCCCTCCCCGACGAGGGGTTGGCGTGCCTCGCCCACGCGTGGCGTCGCGCGGCCCGCTACGAAGACCTCGTGCGGCTGCTCGACGCGCGGGCCCGGGTGCTCGTCCACGACCCGATCCGCTTCGCCGCGGCGCGACTCCGGGCCGCCGAGCTGCTGGACGGACCGCTCGCGCGGCCGCTCGAGGCCGTGGACCGGTACCTCGACGCGTACCTCATCGATCCCAAGTCCGCGGCCGCGCGGCTGCGGGTGCTGCTGGTCGGCGTGGTACCGCTGGAGGCCGCGCGAGCCCGACTCCTCGCGCGGATCGACGCCGCGCCCGAGGACGCCCAACGCCCGCTGTGGACGCTGCTTGCGAGTGTGCTCTCGCATCACCCGGAGCACACCGACGCGGCCGCGGCCGGTTATCGCGAGGCGATCGCCCGCGACGAGGCGGACGCCGCGGCCAACGAGGGCCTCGCCCGACTGGAGCTGCGCCGCGGCGACGTCGAGGCCGCGTGGCCCCACGTCTGCGTCGCCGTCCGCCACGACGAGCTGGCGCCCTCGGTCCGCGCCGATCTGGCCGCCACCGCCGCCCGGGCCCTGCTGCGTGCCGGCAGCGAGGGCAGCGCGCGCGCGCTGCTCGAGCTCGTCCTGGAGGCCGCGCCCGACCACGTGCCCGCGCTCCTCGAGTTGGCGCGGGTGCACGAGCGCAGCGGCGACCTGACCGCGCTCGGCGTCGTGCTCGATCACCTCCGCACGCTGCCGATGTCCGCGGCGATGCGGGCGGAGGTGCTGCACCGCCACGCGGCCTCGCTGCAGGCGGCATACCGCGAGGAGCCGCGGGGCGACGCAGCAGAGCTCGCGATCGCCGACGTACTCGAGGCATTGCGCGCCGACCCGACCCACCCCGGTGCGCGACAGCTCCTGCTCGAGATCGCGAGGCTTCGCGGCGAGTGGTCCCTCGTCGTCGCGGGGCTCGAGGCGGTCCTTCGCACCCTCGGCCCCGGGCCGGCGCGCGCCCGCGTCGAGCTCGAGATCGGCGAGGTGTGCTCCAGCGCAGGACACGACGACATCGCGGCCACACGGCGCCTCGAGGCGGCGCTGTGCGAGATCGACGACGATGATGTCCACGCCCGCATCGTCGCGCTCGCGATGCGCCTGCGCCCGCGTGGGACCGTCGCGGCGCGGCTCGCCGAGGCCGGAACCGGCTCGACCCATGCCCTCGGACCCGAGGCCCGTGCCCGCCTCGATCGACTCGTCGCGCGCCTGCGCGAGGGCGATGGTCGCGTCGACGTCGAGTCCGACGACCCCGCCATCGAGTGCAGTCGCCTCGAGCACGAGGCCGCCGCGCTCCCACCGGGTGCGGCCGCGCAGGGCTGGCTCGCCGTCGCCGCCACCACGTGGCAGCGCCTCGGCGACGGCGAGCGGGCCGCGCGGGCGTTGTTGCACGCCCTCGCCCTGCCCCACGACGAGGCCAAGGCCGCGCGGCTCATCGCCGAGGTCGCGTTCGCCTGCGGCGAGGACACAGCCGCCGAGATCTACGGCCGACTGCGTGCCCGCGGCGAGGATCGCATCGGCCCCGACCTCCGGCTGCAACGCGCATCGCTCGCGCGGCTGCTCGGCCGCGACGCCGAGGCGCTCGACGACCTCGCGCGGCTCACGACGATCGACGATGGCGCGATCCGTCGGCGCGCGCTCGCCGAGCTCGACCAGATCCTCGCGCAGCACGGCACGCCGGAGCAGCGCGTCGGCGTGCTGCGGGCCCGCCTCGCCGAGCTGTCGCGCCAGGACGACGGCGAGTTCGCCGACGTCGCCGCCGAGCTCGCGCGCCTCGAGCTCGAGCTCGGCCTCCCGACCCGCGCGCTCGCCACGTGCCGCCTCGGCCTGCGCGTCGGTCCGCAGCACCGCACGCTGCTGCGACTGCACGTCGAGCTGCTCGAGCAGCACGACCTCCCCGACGACCTCGCGCTCGCGCTGCGCCGCTACGCGATGGTCTGCGCCTCGCCGCGCGAGCGGGCTCGGCACCTCGTCCGCGCCGCGCGGCTCGTACTCGATCGCGGGGCGGTCGCGCGGGACGCCGCGGGCCGACAGCAAGCGGCCGATCGCGCCGCCGAGCTGCTCGCGGCCGCCCGCGACGCCGACGACGACGACGTCCCCGCGCGGGCCCTCGCCCTCCCGCTGGCGTTCGCGGCCGGGCGCAGCGGCGAGGTCGAGGCCCTCGGCCGCTGGCTGTGGACCCGCGGGCGCCGCGACGATCCGTCCCTGCTGCTCGCCGCGATCCACGAGGCGCGCCGGCGCGGCACGCTCGAACTCGCGACAGCCATGGGGCAGCGCGACGCTGCGGCGATCGTGAACACGGTGTTGCCGGCGGTGCGACAAGCCGCCACCGAGATCGCAACTTCGGGCCCCGCCGAGCACATCGATGCGGTCCTCGCCGCTGCGGCGCGCCTCGCCGGCGGACCTCTGGCGCTGTTCGACGCGCTGCGGCGCTGGGCCAGCGATCGCCCGCTGCAGGCCGGGCTCGCCCTCGCGCTGTCGCGGATGCACGACGCCCACGGCGATCCGGTGCTCGCCCGTCGTCTGCTGCAGCTCGCCGCCTTCCTCGCGCCCGGCGGACCCCTCGAGACGTGGTTGGTCCCACCCGCGCCCGGCCGCGACGAGGATCCCGAGCACGAGGACGAGACCGGCGAGCTCGGCGGACACTCGGCCATGCGCGCGCTGCTGCGGGCCTCGGTCGCCCAGCGCACCGACGCATGGACCAACATCGTGCCGGACGACGTCGCGATGCCCGCGGACGAACGTCGCTTCCGCGAGATGCATGCGCACGTCGGCCGCTTCAGCGGGCTCGCCGCGTTGCTCGCGGGCGACGACAGCGACCTCGTCGATCGCATCGACGCGCTGGCGACCCTGGCCAACCCGGATCACCGCACGACGGGCCCGGGCGCGGGACGTCAGGCCGAGGCGCTGGCCCGGCGCCGCGCCGTCGTCCCGCTGGCCACCCGCATCGCCGCCCTCGACGAGATTGCCCACTGGCTGTCGTCCGCCGAGCAGGTGGCCCGGCTGCGCGTCGAGCTGCAGCGGCACTGGTGGCTGGTGGCGACGCGCAAGAGCCAGGAGCTCCGCGGGGCCCTGCGTGCCCTCTCGGAGGCGGTCGGCACCCGCGCGGGCGCGGACGTCGACGCGGCGGCGACCCTGCGCAGCGACGAGGCCCGATGGCTGCTGCGCACGCTCGATCTCTACGCGAGCGACGACCGACGCTAGCCGCAAGGCTCGGTACCGACTCGCCGTTGCCCGGAGGCGCGTGCCTGGTCCACACTGGAGGGCGGCGGTCCCGACCGCGAGGTTCCGATGCCCCCAGGACGAATCGATCCGCACAGCGGGCGCACGACCGTGGCCCTCGCCGGGCTGCTGAGCGCCGCCGCCGTGATCGCGTACACGGCCAACACCGCACGGCCGCGGGCCGAGGTCACCGCCCCGGCCACTCGCGCCGACGCGGGTCCCGGCATCGCCGAGCTCTCGGCCCGGGCGGCGACCGCACGCGACATGCTCGACGACGAACAGATGACGCGCCTCGTCGACGAACTCGAGCGCTTCGAGTCCTCGACCACGCTCGCGACCAAGGCCACCGCCGCGAAGGTCGAGCTGCTGGACCTCCACGCCGCCCTCGCCCTCGAGGCGTCGATCCGGGCCGAGATCGACACTGCAGGTCGCGACGCCGCACGATCCCAGGCCGCGAAGTCGATCACGCGCGCGCGGCAACTCGCGACATCCATCGGCACCCACGCGGCGGACCACGGCCGGGTCGACGCCGCGCTGGCCCGGCTCGAGCTCGCCGCGGGGACCGACATCACGGAGTCGTTCCCCATGGTGCTCCTGCCGTCGTTCCGCGATCCCGAGCTGCGCGCAGCCGCGATCTCGGCGCCGTTGTGGCGCGGGGCCGAGGCCTCGAGCGCACTGGCCGAGGGCGTCCTCGCGCAGCTGCGGGCCACGGAGCGTCAGACCGCCCTCGTACGCCTGCTGACGGCGCAGGCGCTCGCGCAGTCGGGAGCCGACGACGCTGCGGCCGCGCAGGTCGACGACGTGCTCTCCGACGTGCCGCGACAGCCCCTCGCGCGCGTGATGCAGCGGGCGCTCTCGGCCCCCGCCGTGGTGGCCATCGCCGACGCACCCGAGCCGACCGTCGAGCCCACGCCCACGCCCACGCCCGCCATGCCCACGCGCGTCACACCCACGCCCGTCGAGCCCGAGCCCGTCGCGGTGCCCGAGCCCGTCGCGGTGCCCGAGCCCACGCCGACACCGGTCGCGACGCCCAAGCCCGCGACGCCCAAACCGGCGGGCGAGCCGAAGAAGAAGAGCTACGACACCCTGCTCGCCCAGGGCTGCAAGCTGGTGCGATCGGGCGACGCCGAGGCCGGATTCAATCTCCTCAAGGAGGCGTTCGACCTCAACCCCAACGCCGTCGCCGTGACCGTGTGCATGGCCGAGGCCCACCACGCCCTCGGGCGCGAGGCCTCGGCGCGGGCGCTGTGCGACCGTGCCCTGCGGAAGTCGCCCTCCGATCGCCGCGCGTTGCTCCTCGCCGCCGAGCTGGAGATCGCCCGCGGCAACGAGTCCGCCGCCCTCGGGCACTACCGCAAGATCCTCGAGAACAACCCCGACGACACCAAGGCCAAGGCGTACGTCGAGTCCCATGGCGGGTAGCAGCCTGTGGCGAAGTCCCGCGACGCCGGAACAGCGCCACGGGTCTTCACCGCACCCTGCTAGAACCGCAGCACCACGTCGATCTGCGCCGCGGTCGGGTTCTGGAACGCCGTGCGGACGCCGTAGTTGCCCTGGGGCGCGATGACCTCGCGCTGGAAGAACTCGCCGGGCCGACCCGCGCTCTGGATCTTGGTGTGCTTCACGTCCGACAGGTCGCCGCCTGCCACCGCGCGGGTCGTGTCGAACGAGTAGATCTCGTCGACGCGCAGGGCGGACTTCGCGTTGGTGACGTTGAACCACCGCACCGCGACCTCGAGCTCGAGTTCCTCGGCGATCGGGTACCCGTACGCCAGGCTGAGGTTCCAGTTGTAGTTGCCCTCGACGCGACCGCCAGCGCCCCGTGGCACCACGTACACCGAGCCGAAACCATAGCGGTTGTTGCTGCCGCGCAGCGAGATCGGGTACCCCGACTGGTAACGGAAGCTCGAGCCCAGGGTCATGCGCCCGGCCTCCTTGAGGTCGAACGTGTAGAAGCCATCGAACCGCACGCGGTGCGGCGTGTTCGTCGACAGCGGCCCGAAGCTGTTGCGGACGAGCTCCGGCAGGTCGTACTGCGCGCTGGCGCCGAGGTTGACCGAGCCCGTGATCGGATCGACGAAGCCATCGGTGTTGCCGACCAGGCGGCTGTACGTGTAGCTCCCCGAGAACATCCAGTTGCGGGCGAACCGCTTGCGCACCTCGAACGTGAACGCATCGTAGGTCCGCCGCGGACGCGCGAACTCGGTGCCCACCTTGCTGTACGCGTCGACGAGGAACTCGCAGCGGTGGAGCTGCCGCGCCAGATCGGGGCGGTTCGGGTCCTCCATCCCACTGGCGTCGAGCTGGTTCTCGAGCTCGTTGCAGCGGTTCTGCTGGGCCGTGATGTCGCCCTGGGCCACCGCCACGCCGGGGTTCGCGATGATGAAGTTGTTGCCGCCGTCGGTCGAGATGTCCTCGACCGCGCGCCCGAGATCGTTGTGCAGCCAGCGGACGCCCACCGTGAGGTCCTCGACGATCTCCTGCTCGTAGCCCATCTGGAACTGCTGGTTGTACTGGCCGGAACGTGTCAACGACTTTGAGACAGGGGAGAAGGGAATTCTAAGTAGCGATGCAGGCAGGTGCGGCTGCCTCAGCGAGGGCGACGGCCTCGGTGTCGATCGGGTTGATGTGGACGACGTCAG
>JBIJCC010000200.1:0-7005 GCA_044344875.1 Nannocystaceae bacterium | reverse complement strand
GCGGGTCCGCTGCACACGCGGGTCGTGCAGCTCGGCGAAGATGTCCACGAACGACTGGACGTCCGGCATCGGGCCCATCGTTGCAACGGCACTCGCCCTTCTCTTCGGCATGCGCCGCAACAGATCAAAAGTCACGCCCCGGATCAAACCGAAGGTCCATCTGCGCAAGACTGCTTAAGTTTTGATGCGATTGCCCTGGGGCGATTGGGGATCCGTTGAACAGCCGGGGGGTGTTTAGTGATGGGGATGATGGGCGGTTGCCGGATCTGGTTGTTGACGGGCATGAGGGGGCGTTTCGGACGCCGATGTTGAGGTGTGTGGCGTCGCGGCCTTCGCTTTTTCATACGGGGCAGGCGTTGGGGTTGCTGCCGGTGGTGACGTTTTTTGATCAGGGGGGTGGGCCTCCCGGTGGTTACCCCGGCGTGAAGGAGATCGCGCCGCTGGGGCTGGATGCGGAGGCGCGCGGGGACCTGGTCGCGTTCCTGAGGACGCTCGAGGGGCCGGGGCCGGATGCGTCGCTGCGTGCAGCGCCGTGATCGGGACGTCGGGGTGGCCAACGCAAAGGTGTTCACCCGCGAGGCAAAGCCTCGTCAGGTGAACACCTCGTTGCGCAGCGGGATTGGGCGTCCCGGTCGAGTGCGATGAGCCAACGCTAGTTGTCGCACACGGGTTGGAAGGCCCGTGCTTGGCCGTCCATCACCGCCCAGCCGCTGTTGTGCGAGACCAGCACGTTGTGGATCGACGTCAGCCCGGCGACATGGTCCTGGATGCCGATCGTGGCTGAGCGCGCGTTGTTGTACGAGGTGTTGCCGAAGTTGCCGTCCGCGTAGTGGAACTCGATCCGGCCGGTGACGTAGAGGTGGATTTGGAACGAACCTGCCCCGACGTTGACGTGATGCGGCACGGCCTCCCATGAGATGATGAAGCGGTCGTTCGCGGCGTCGTACTTTGTGTATACGTCGCCGGCACTCGCCGGATTGAGGTCGTCCCAGAACAGTGCGATGTCGGGCGAGGTCGATACGCTCGAGGGGAGTGTCACGTTGTTGTAATGGACGTCGCCGGCATTGAAGCGGATGGCGCCATTGGCCCCGATCGTGATCGATGTGTAGCGACCGCCATAGAATGGAACCTGAAACGGTGCGGTGACTGTCGCTTCGGCGTCGGCACCGAGATTGAGGGGCGTACCCGTGGCTGCGATCCCAACGAAGCCATAGGTCGTCGAGGTCGCGGCACCGTACTTGACCGCGAAATTCGGTGCGACCGTGAGGATCTGCTCAAACGGTCCGGATACCAGCAGCGGCCCGTTCATGATCGACCACTGCGCGCGGTACACCCCTGGGTCGGCGGTGACCGCGGCGCCGACGATGTCACGTGGCGGATTGAGCGGCACCATCGTGCTCGCGGATGTCCCGCCGTCGACGAGTCGGCCGACGACTTGGTAGCGCGTGGGCCAGCCGCACAGGGTTGGAAGCTCTGGCGCCGGCACCCACACTTTGCCGTCGGTACGCTCGCATGCGTCGATCATCGCTTCGGGTGCGAGTTCGAGTTCAGGGTCGTTGCACTCGACCCATTCGTCGTACTTCAGGGGGCTGATGATACAGTCGTCGGCCGACACACGAAGCGCGCGGCGCGATTTGCCGGTGCCCCAGAGGGCGGTGTTGTGACTGACTTGCAGCCACGCCGTGTCATTCGGTCTCTGTGAACCGATCGTGGCGCTCTTCCCCCCGTTTAGGGAAACCGTGGTCGTTGTGTAGTGCGTATCGCGATAGTGGTATTCGAAAACACCACTCGGCAGCAGGTGGACCTGGAAGCTGGTCGAGGCACCCGCGGGTCCCGCCGTGTGCGGCACATTCTCCCAGCTCACGATGAAGCGCGTCGCATCGTAGTAGGTCCAGACACCGCCGCCCGCGGCCGGGTTGTGGTCGTCCCAGAGTACCGCGAGATCAGGTGCCGTCGAGGCAGGTAGCGCGACGTTGGTCGCGCCGAGCGCAGTGCCGCTCGTACCGAAGAAGACCCCGCCGTTGGCCTGCACCCGGATTGCCCCGTACGACGTGCCGTGGAAGGGGAAGGTGAATCCCGTTGGCAGCGTGACGATCGCCTGGCCGTCGTTGGTGAGCCCGGTGAGTTGGGTTGCTCCAGTCTTGCCCGACAGCGAAACGAATCCGGGCGCGATCTGGCCAGCGATCTCCCCGGTCGGGGTACCGCCAGTATGCGTCCCCGCAGCCATCGGGGGGTCGACCTTGACGTCCTGCTGCATGCAGCCGAGCTCAACGCTGAGATCATCGAACGCGCAGAACTCCACGGTGTGTTGTCCCTGGCCCACGGTCATCTCGATGCCATCCATGTATGCCGCGATGCCGTCCACGACGTCGATCTCGGCCGTTCCGAGCGCCCGTGGACCACCGGGTGGAGGACTGACGCCGGCCTCGGTGACGAGTGTTCCCGCCAGCTCGACGTAGAGGTTGGTATGTCCAGCGCACAGGGGCAATGCGTCGCACAGCTCCTCGAGGTCGCGGTCGAATGACGCGAGGTCGAACCGATTGCCGGTGCTCGCCTTGCATGTAGCGAGAAGGCCGCCGGCGTAGCTTGTCCCGTTGTCGATCTCGAACGGATCATAGGTCTCGACGAACATCGCAAGGCTCGGATCGATCCCGCAGAACCCGACGTCGCGGAAGTCGGTCGTTGGGTGAAACGGCGCCTGGGTCGGCTGAAACCAGGGCTGGCAGGTCGCGCCAGGGGCCGAGCAGGTGGGCGTTGGATTCTGAAGGTCGCAGAACTCGGTGCAGCACGCCGACGTTGCGCAGCCCGGCGGCAACTCGGACGCGTCTTTGCAGAGAAGGCCTGGTGAACAGTCGTTGACGAACGCGCACGCATCACCGAGATCGCCCGGGTCGGGGTCGCCGGAAGCAGCGAGGCACACGAATCCATTGTGGACCGGATAGCAGCCAAGCGTTGGATCACAGAACGCGGCGGGGTCAACAGGGTTGCAGAGCGGCAACGCGACCGAGACCGCGTCGAAGTCGGTGAACACGCAGACGTCGCTGGGGTCGGTCGCGAGCAGCTTGTTCGCGACACCCTCCTCGTCTTCCGCCGGCAAGGAGTCCACGTGGCACGCCTCGACACACGCGCCTGTGTTCGCCGAGTCCGCCCAGCACAACAGTCCCGCGTCGCAAGGGTCACTCTCGGGTTCCGCAGGATCAGGGGGAGTGCACGCCGCACCGAGTGGTAACGGCGAAGTGGCGACCGCAACGCACGTTGTCGAATCCCACACGCGGTCAACGCCGCTGTCCAGCGGCATGCACTTCTCCCCGATCGGACAGTCGCTGAATTGTTGTCCCGGCGGTACCCAAGGCCGGCACGCGTCGAGGCCTGCATGCCCTCCCACATCTGGCGCGACGAGGAAGTCCCCCTCGCCGTCGACGCAGCTCGGATCCTGCGCGGCGTCGCCCGCAGACGTCGACAGATGCGAGAGTTGCTGCTGCACATCGGTGTCGCACGGATTGTCGGAGAGTACACCGCCACCGGTGTCTTCACCGCCAGTGGTGTCGGCACCGGGGCCGGAACTCGTCGGCTTGCCGCAGGCGGCGCCAACACCTGCGAGGACGAACGCAAGCCGCTCTGAACAGTTGCGCGCGACGGTCATGGCATCACGCTCCTGATCCGAGACGGCACTACAGGCCAGTGCGCGCATTCATCGGCAAGCGGTGGATCGGGGTTCGGCGGTCCCGCCGACGGAGTCGTGCAGCCACCATTATCCCAGTCTACGTCGTCGTTCGCGTCCTCGGCGGTCGGCATGGGGTCGGTGCTGTAGGCAACCGCGCATTCCTCACTCGGCACGAAGACGTATCGACCCCAGTTGGGCGGGTTCCCGACGCCAGGATCGGGCGTTTCGTCGAGTCTATGGCACGGCGTGATATCGACGCCAGACGACTTCTCGATCCACGAGACGTACGACGGGACCGAGTATTTGAGGTTGTCGTCTGCCATGATGCCGCCATGAACCGCGACCAATCGCCACGTGCCGTCGGGGAGCCGAACGTAGTTTGGCCCACCTGAGTCACCGTTGGCCCGCGGTTCATCGATCGCTGCGTCCCAATCCGTCCACAGTACGGGAATTCTGCCCGTGGCCGTGGCTTCTCGACCGACGAACCCGTAGCTGGTGTATCGTTTCCGACCTTTCTCTGTCTGGGCTTCGTCGTGCCACCCGAACCCGACCGTCGTCATTTGCAGCCGCCCGGGCGCGGCCGCGAGTACCTGTCGACGAACCCAGTGCGATTCACATCCATCAGGAACCATGACGGGAATACGAGCGACCGTGGGTGGTTCCGCCGACAGGCGGCACCAGCCAATGTCGGGATCATCTGCATCGGGGTGCTTCCGGCAGATCTCGGCGGTCACGCTCGCCACGGCAAAGCCATCGTCATCATCGAACGCCGTATCTGTGAACCAGATTGGATCCGGATCGTTGGCATGGGTCTCAAGTGTCTTGAAGGTATCAAGGCAGTGAGCGGCGGTGATGAGCATACGGTTGCCGACGTACGCGCCCGTGCAGCCGTACCCCACTCGCGCGGCCGGCGACCACTGACATGGTCGATTCGACTCGACAAGATCTACGACGTTATCGGCGTCAAGCATTGCGCCCACCTCAGCAGGCGCAACGACCGCGGCCAACACCGCGACAAGTGTCGTTCGTGTCCGCGATGCCCGAGCGTGAGAAGGCTGTCCAGAAGTTCCCGACGGTCCCGGGAGCTTCGGATCAAACGCTGCGACGTTCATTGACATGCCCCTCCGTTGCCTGCGATTTCTACGCTAAGGCTTTGGCTCTCCGCGAGCAAGACGTCTGCGAAGTCACCCACTGCGCATTGGTCAAGCGTTGGATTGTTTTGGACCGAGAAACGTGATTCGACTCTCTCGAGCCCTCCACCCATCGCCGGGTCAAGCCCGGCAAGGGACCCCAGCCGAGGATTGCCCTCGATGAGGAGTTCCTCTACTTGCTGGAGGTCCTGGAGTCCATCGAGACGGGCCAGCCCCGCGTTGTCTCGGATCTCAAGGGTAGCGAGTCCCACCGCGCGAGGGAGCGCGGTCATGTCCGTCAGCGACGGGACGCCGCTCACAGCGTACGCAATCGTGCGGTCCGAGCACAGCAGCGACTCCTGCGAGAGATCGCGCACGCTTACGGGCAGACTTGGTAGCGCAGGGGAGTCTGAGATCGTGTACCAGAACGGGCTGCACAGCAGGTGCATGGAGAGATCGGCAAGTCGTGGATTCCGCTGAATCTCCAATCCCTCGGCTTTTAGAGGGATAGGAGGAAATGCAATGGCCCGTAGTGCTGGATTGTCGTTGATTCGGACGAAACCGCCGGATGAGTCCCCCTCGTGGAGCCCACCGGTGAAAGTGTCGAGCCCCCCAACGATCTCGAGCGCGCGATTCTCGGAGATTACGAGTTCCCTGCCCGCGATCTCGAGGGCGCCGAGGTCGACGATTTCGACGAGCTCGGAGTTCCGCGAAATTTCGAACGTCCCCTCGACAGCTCTCAGCGAGCTCAGCGGAGAAAGGTCTGCAAGCACATCATTATCGCGGATCACGAACTCCGCTCCGAAGTTTTCGCGCGGCTCGTCTAGCCGGCCGACAACCTCGACGAGTCCCTCAAGGCCGTCGAGGGATTCGAGAAGCCCGTTGCGCTCGACGTGTATTTTTTCTGCCTGTCGGAGGCACTCGAAGCCCGATAGGTCGACCAAGTCGCTGTCGACCACGTGGAGCTCCGCGATCGCCTCCACGCGTGCGAGTGCTGCCACGTCATCCGCGGTTCGCACCTCAACGACGCCGAGTGCGCCGGGCTCGCAGTCGTCGCCGCCCGCTTCGGGGCCGCACGCGCTGCCGGCAAGAGCGGAACACGCGGCGGCCCAAGCCCAACGCCGTCGGGTGAAGCCTGCGCGTGACGTCATCCAAGGTGAAGCCGCTGGCCCGCCAACGAACAGGGACCCAGCGTCAGCGTGCGCGCGACCGGCACGTTGTTCGCCGCGTCGAGGCTCGCCTTCCTCTCTAGGAGAGAAGCGCTCGTTCGGGGCCTCGCTGTGAACTAGCGCTGCGCCAGCATCGATCGCCGTGAAGGCGGGGAAGGCAAGCGTCATTTTCTGAGCCCGTCGTCATGTTCCGTGAGTGGCTCTCGAACGTCAAGCCTCTGCCGACTGCCCAGTCGCGGCGTGGAGTGACGTGCGGCAACGAGCAACTGCGGCGCCTGCCTTCGGTTGTCGGTCGCCGCTAGGCTTAGGTCAACGTCTCGGCGTGCAGTCTGGGTTCGCAGTCCGACGCTTTGGATATGGCCGGGCTTCTCGGAATGCCGGATCGGTGTGCGACGAGGGTGCCAACTCCTTGGATGGCTCGCGGCCGGAGTGATCCCGGCGGCTGGATCTGGGTCTATCTTTTGAGGGGCCCCGTGGTCCTGCAGGCCCGCGGATAGCGCGAGGGATGAACGGCGCCGTGCGGTGGGTTACCGCTGACCAGCCGGCCGCTGGACGCTCTGCGGGTCCTCGTGCATTGATCCCGGGGTCTTCCAGGTCCTGGCAGTCTCGTGACTCGGCGTCGCGACGGCCGTGCCGCGCGGCCGTTGGATCGCTACGCCTTGTGCGAGACCCGAAGTCCGATGGCCGGGCTTTCCGCGGGTAGCCTTGGGGGAGGGACTTCCGTGCTTGTCGCGGCGAAGACCGCGCCAGGTCGGGCCTCAGCCGTTCGACTGGTCGTCGTTGCTCGCCGCTTCGGGCCCTTCGGTATCAAGCTTCTGCCGCCCCCGCCGGTGGGTCCGACCAACGCGTGGGCCGACGATCCGGCTGCGGCGGCGCTGGGTCAGGCGCTGTTCTTCACGCCGATCTTCGCTGGGCGCCTATTGTCCGGCGACAACAACTGTTGACGCCGGCGAGGAAGCGCGTGAATTCGCCGGCGAGAGTCGGACGAGGGGCCGCGGGGGTCACCGAGGCTTTGGCGAGCGGCGTTGGTCGCGGCGGAGCT
>JBIJCC010000147.1:0-23355 GCA_044344875.1 Nannocystaceae bacterium | reverse complement strand
ATGGAGCGTAGGTCCGCTCGCTGCTCCGCGTTCAGCGGCCGTGGTCCGGCGGTGCATGCCGTCCAACAAACCGTTGCAGCTGACGGCGCTTCGCGCCGCAGCTGAACGGCCATCCGTTGGGCAGCGCCCAGGTGCGCCTGAGTGGCCAAGTGGCCAACGCGCGACCTCACACGGCACTTGTGGCCACCCCTACCGCCGAGGACGGCTGGAGCCTGCCACACTGACCCTGGATATTCGGATGCTCCGCGGCATTCGCGGCGATGTTCTGTTCTGGAGAAGTGGTCCCCAAGGAGGTCGAGGATGGCGACGAAGTCGACGGTATCGAGAGCACAGCTCGCGCGCGTTCGTGCAGAGGCAGCAGGAGACCCTGAACCGGGCCAAATGCGACACTGGCGGCGTCACGCAGCGCTGCGCGCCGGAGTGGCGGCGTCGGTTCTACTCGCTTTGGTGGCGCCTGGCTGCACGCGCGACGAAGCCGATGCCGGTGAGTACGGAGGCTCCGACGATGGCGGGACTTCCCTGTGTTTCGCCGAGCCTGGCGAGTTCGAAGCGGCGCTCGACTGGACGGCCGCCGAGAATCCCGGAGTCGTCGCTAGCTTCGTCCCTGTCCACGTGGCGCATCTGCCTCCGGTTGGACCGGAGCGCGACCCGACGACCGCGCGCATCTTCATGATGGGTGGCTACCTCGACCAACACATGTGGGATCCACTGACCGGCGACTTCACAAATCACCTTGGTCCAAACGTCGACTTCTTTTGCTCCGGGCACGCCATCACGCCGAGCGGCAGTCTCTTCCTTGCGGGAGGAGGAGGTGTCGATGAGGCTGGCATCAGCCTCAGCTACCTCTTCGATCGATCCGCCAATGTTGGGATCTGGCAACAGCGCGCGTCGATGCACAACAGCCGGTGGTATCCGACGCTCACGTTGCTCAGCGACGGTCGTCTGCTGGCAAGCGGCGGCAGCGGCGGGACGATGAACGAGGTCGAGATCTACAACCCCGGCAACAACATGTGGACGCAGGTGGCGATTCCGGCGTTCGACTTGCAGATGCCGCTGTACCCGTTCATGTTCGTGCTGCCCGACGGCAACGTCTTCTTCGCCGGGGGCGAAGGCAGCGCGGAAGGAGAGAGCGTTGGCCGCGTGCTCGTGTTGAACGCCGGTCCCCCAGCGTGGTCGATCCGCGAGTATGCGGCTGGCATCAGCGGCGGCTCGGCGGTACAGTACTCGCCCGGGCGGTTCATGAAGTCAGGCGGCGGTAACGCTCCGACGTCGCGCACACAGTGGATCGACATGACGGGCAACTACCTGTCCGCCGACCGCGCCTGGGAGGAACTTCCCGGAACGGAGGGCGACATGCTCGAACCGCGACACTTCCATCAGCTGACTCTGCTCCCAGATGGCCGCGTTACCGCCACGGGCGGCAACTGGCTCGGAAACAGCGAAGGGGTCGACTTGACGGCGAACGCGTGTGACAGCCCGCCGGGAAGCGGCAACTTGATCAACCAGATCCAGTGCAATAGCGACGACGACTGCCCGACCCTCTCTTGTTCCGGTCCAGCTGCCGATCACGATGGAGATCGCCTCTCGGACCCGATCCGGACCTGCAACCCGAGGAACAACGCTTGCTACGCGCAGACGCTCGCGGAGATCTGGGATCCCGAGACGAAGCTCTGGGCGCCCTGCGACGAGGGCAACGCGGTCAGCGAAGACAACCCCCGCATGTATCACTCGACCGCGGTGCTGCTTCGCGACGGCAGCGTGATCTCGATGGGCGGTGGTCAACGCGGAGGCCTCACCAACCAGTACAACGCGCAGGTCTACCGCCCGCCGTACGGGGTTGGCCTTTCGCCGGTGCTCGACCTTCCGCCGGGGAGCACGAGCGTTGCGTACGGCGAGTCCTTCAACGTCAGTGTCTACGCCGCGACACCGGCCGCGTTCCACCTCATGCGCCCGGGTTCGGTCACGCACAGCTTCAACATGGACCAGCGGCTGGTTCCGATCCTCGACTTCGAGGACGACGGCGTGTCGTCCTTCACGCTGGAGGCTCCGAGCTTGGCCGGCGCGGCGCCGCCCGGCTGGTACATGTTGTTCGCCGTCAGCAACACCGGTGCGATCTCCGAGGGGCAGTACCTCGAGATCAACTCGCAACCACCGGTCGAGTGGATCTGCGCCCAAGGAACTGCGCTCACGGTGAAGGAGAAGGGGTGCTTGCCGACCGCCGGCCCGACGTGTGGTGGCGCGACGAACGACGTCACGTTGCTCCCGCCGAGCTTGGGCGGCTCACTGCGCGGGTGGGCCGTGCAGACGCCAGCGGGCGCGGTCCTGAACCCGGCGAGTCCGACGGCCGACGAGCTCGCCTACCTCAAGGAGCTCTGCCAGCAAGCGTGCGCGATCGAGTGGCAAAACGAACCAGGTGTCGTAGCGAACTGCACGGCGCCGAACGCCTTCGCGGCGCTCACGACACGCGCACCGACGGGGTCCGTCACCGAGCAGTCGGTCATCGATGCCTACGCGCATGGCGAGGGCGTGTGGCCATCGGTAGCGCTCGGCTGCGATCTCGATTCGAGTTGCTGCACGGCGTTCGACGAGGCCGACTGCGCGACGTCGATCGAGCGAGCGACGCCGGCCGGCGGTCTGCTTGGCCGCGGCGAGGCGTACCGCTCGTCGTGGAACAGCTCGACGAGCAACCTCAAGCTCATCACCAACAACGGGACGTGGACCCGCACGTTGACGGGGTCGGCGGGTTTCAGCCCGTGCCGCGACGGTAACGCGACCGCGCCGTGCCCGTTCTACCTCGGCTCGATGACCGCAGCGATCTCGAGTGCCGTCACGCCGACGGCGACGTGCTCGGATGGGTCGAGCGCTTCGTTCAACATCAGCGCGATCTCGTTCTCGCTGTCGCAGCCGGCGATCGGAATCGCGAAGCCGGCGACGAGCGAGCGAGGCTTCCCGTCGGGCGGGTTGGTCATGACGATGACGGCAACCGTCGGAGGACAGACGTACACGCGGCGGGTGCCGACCGCAAAGCCGACGAAGGGGACGCAGAGCAACGGCGTGCTCGGGCTGAGCAACGTCGACAGCACGTTGGTGCTACCCTGTGGAACGGGGACGACCACGGTGACGGCGCGACTCACGCTCAACAGCGGCACGGTGACAGGCTCGCCGCCAGCGGCGTCGATTACCGTGCCGAGCCAGGTGACGTGCGGGGTACCACGGACGTTGACGGCGACGGTCTCGGACCCCAACAACGACATCGCGAGCACGAGATGGCTGGTGGACGGTGTGCTGCTCGCATCGTCGGTCACGAGCGTCACGTTCACCGGTACTCACGAGCTCGCAGTAAGGGTTCGCGACGCCCGCGGCGGCACGACGACCGCAAAGAAGGTGGTGTCATGCCTGTGAGTCACCGAGTCCAGGCTCTGTCGGTGGCTGCGGCTCTGACGGCGTGCGGACCCGAGGCCGACGCCCCGCTGGCCGACGCGTCCTGGATCATCGGGCGATACGCGACCGGCGGCTGCTCGTTTCGCGAGGCTGATGGGTCCGTGTATTCGTACATGGAGACGTGCGTCACTCGAGACTTCGCGGAGGTGGAGTTCTTCGAGGACGGACGAGTCGAGAGCTCGTTCTTCGGGTGCCAGACCACCGAGGATTCCCCGGCGCGGATTGAATCCTATACCTGGCGAGCCACCACGGAAGACGGAGTTGTCGAAGTCCTGCCGTCGGGCGAGAACCCCTACGTCGGACTCTATCGCAGGGGCTTGACTGCCGTCGGCATGGAGGCTCGCCCGGCGGACGAATGCGGACAGGTCTACGTTGAAGCTGTTTTCGATGATCAGCCGCCCGGTCCGAACTGGGACGTGCTGCATCGCGGGGAGTACAGCTATTTCGACCCATTGCCTAGCGATGGGTGCGAAATGGAGGCGTATGCCGTCGAAGCGCCGCTCTGCGAGGATCCCCCGTAGCGCGGCCACCACGGCACGCCTGCCCAACCCGCTGTTGCACCTGACGAGGCTTCGCCTCGCAGGTGAACATCTTTTCGTTGGGCAGCGTCCCGCACAGCCGCGGACCCGCAAGGAGTGCCATGTGGTCGCGACACGTCCGCCCTCACCTCACGCTCGTCTTCTCGTACGCAGCCACGGTTCTCGCGGTGGCCTGCAACGTCGAAGAGCCAGCTGATCCGACGTTTGGCGAGGGTGGCACCACCGACGTCACGGGCCTAGTCACGACCGGTGGTGCCGACTCGAGTGGTGGCGATTCGGCCGGCTCCGCGGACGGTAGCGCGTGCGTGGATGAACCTGGATCATTCGACGAGTTGCTCGACTGGAGCGCGGCCGAGAACCCGGGCATCTACGACGAGTTCTCGGCCACTCATGTGGTCCATCTCCCTCCGGTCGTCGGACCGAACGTGGAGCGCGACCCTGCGACCGCTCGCATGCTGATGATGGGCGGGTTCCAAGACCAGCACCTGTGGAACCAGCTCGACGGACAATTCGCGGGCGCGACAGCGTTCCTCGCGAACGCGGACCTCTTCTGCTCGGGGCATACGGTCACGCCGCATGGCGCCGCGTTCTTCGCGGGCGGTGGCGGGGGCGACCCCGAGAACGGCATCGCGTCGGCGTTCCGTTTCGATCATCTGGTGGCCGACGGCGGCGAATGGGAGACGCTGGCGCTCATGAACTACTCGCGTTGGTACCCAACGCTGACAACCCTCTCGGACGGCCGGGTGCTGGCGTTCGGCGGTCTTCCGGCGGACATTTGCACAGGGACGCCGCAGGGGCTGTGCGACGTGCTCGAAGGGTGTTCCTGGTCTGGGACGTCGTGCGAGTTCGAACAAGCGCACGGGAATCTCGTGCAGCAGACTCCGGAGATCTACGACCCGGAGACCAACACGTGGACGCTCGTGGAGACAGCGACGTTCTTCCCGCCCTTGTACCCGTTGATGTTCTTGTTGCCGGATGGGAACGTATTCTACGCTGGCGGTGAGAACGCGAGTTCCGCGGCCGACGGGAACACGAACCTCACCGACGGCCGCGTGCTCGTACTGAACGACGGCGTCCCGTACTGGTCGGAGCGCATCTACCCCTCGGGCCTTGCCGGCGGCTCGGCGGCGATGTACCGGCCGGGCCAGATCATGAAGTCCGGCGGAAATGGATCGCCGACGTCGCGCACGGTCTTCATCGAGCTCTCCTTCGGTGATGGGTACGAGACGAACGGGATCCCGGACTACCTCGACGCCGACTGGGCGTGGCAGGAGTTGCCGAACCACCAGGGCGACATGCTCGAGCCTCGCCACTTCCACCAGCTGACCGTGCTTCCCGATGGCCGTGTTGCCGCAACGGGAGGAAACTGGCTGGGCAACAACGTAGACGGCGACGACCCTGAGAACAGTTGCTTCACGGATCTGTCGTGCGACACCGAGATTCGTGAGATCAACCAGATCGTCTGCGGCGCCAACGACCCGTGCCCGTGTGGCCTCGACTGCCTGGCGACCGCGGCGGACCACGACGGCGACTCCAGCACGCCGGATGTGACGACGTGCTACCCTGCAAACAATGCCTGCTATGCGCCGCACGCTGCCGAGATCTGGGACCCGAACACTCGGGTATGGTCGCCGTGCGAAGGCACTTCACCGGCGTCTGAAGTCTCGCCACGGATGTACCATTCCACGGCGATGCTGCTGCGTGACGGCGGCGTGATCTCGATGGGCGGTGGGCAGGCTCGCGGCGGACTCGAGGAGCAGTTCAATGCGCAGGTCTTCCGTCCGCCCTACGGTACCGGCGACGCGCCGACGATCACGCCGCAGCAGCAATCGGTCACGTTCGGCACGACGTTCCAGGTCGAGCACACCAACCCGCTCGCCGGCGGAATCGCGGGGTTCAGCCTCGTGCGGCTCGGCTCGGTGACGCACAGCTTCGACATGGAGCAGCGGTTCGTGCCGGTGACGACCACGCCTCCGGCGGGCAACACCTGGACGATCAACGCGCCGCCAGACGGGGCGACGGCTCCCCCGGGCTGGTACATGTTGTTCGCCGTCGGCGACAACGGTGTGCCGTCGGAGGGCCAGTACGTCCAGCTCACCGACGAGACCACCGTGGAGTGGGTGTGCGCGGGCGGGAGCGGCCTGGTGGTCAACGAGTGGGGCTGCCTGCCGGGCGCGGGGCCGACATGCGGCAGTAACGGCACGAGCGTCACGCTGCTGCCGCCGAGTCTCGGAGGTGGGCTTCGCGGCTGGGCGGTGCACACGCCGCCTGCTCGGATCGTGGAGCCGCAGAGCCCGACGACCGCCGACCTGGCGCTGGTTCGCGGGCTGTGCCAGACGGCGTGCCAGAACGAGTGGCAGAATGAGCCTGGCGTGACAGCAACGTGCACCGCAGCGACCGCGTTCGCGACGCCGACCACGCGTGCCCTGACGTCGCCGTCCACGCTTGCCACGGTCGCCGACGCTCACGCGCATGGCGAGGGTGTGTTCGCGGGCACCACGCTCGGCTGCGAGCTCGAGTCCACCTGCTGCACGGCGTTCGACGAGGCCGTGTGCGGGGCGAAGTCGATGCGCCCCACGCCGTCCGCGAGCGTGCTCGGGCGCGGCGAGGCGTACCGAGTGTCGTGGAGCACGTCGAGTAGCAACCTGCAGATCACGACGAACCTCGGGACGTGGACACGTGCGCTGAGCGGCAGCGCCGGCTTCAGTCCATGCCGCGACGGGAACGCCACTGCTGCGTGCCCGTTCTACTTGGGCTCGATGACGGCAACGACGACGGGCTCGATCACGCCGTCGGCGCAGTGCTCGGATGGCACCGTTGTGACGATCCCATTCAGCTCGGTGCGTCTCGATCTCGAGCAACCAACGATCGGCGTGGCGCGACAGGGCACCACGGAACGCGGCTTCACGCCAGGTGGCCTGCTGCCGAAGACGCGGGCGACGGTGGCGGGTGTGACTCACTCGCGGCGTCAGGTGAACAACGCAGTGGTGAAGGGCACGCAGAACGGCGCGACGTTGGCGTTGTCGAACCTCACGAGCACGATCACATTGCCGTGCGGCACCGGGACGACCACACTGACCGCGAAGGTGACACTCAACTCCAGCAGCGCGACGGGTGCACCCCCGACGGCCACGATCACGGTGCCATCGCAGGTGGCCTGCGGCTCACCTCGCGCGCTTTCTGCGACCATCTCCGACCCGAACAACGACATCGTGAGCACGCGTTGGCTGGTGGATGGGACCCTGCTGGCGAGCACGGTCTCGTCGGTGACATTCACGGGGACGCACGAGCTTTCGGTGCGCGTTCGAGACGTACGGGGAGCAACCACGACGGCGAAGAAGGTGGTGTCATGCCTGTAGATCGGCGCACGGCGACCCGCGTGCTTTGGCTTGGCGGTTTGATCGCGGGCTGTGGACCCGAGCGTCAGTCGGCCGAAGCGGAGTCAACATCGTCGTCCGGCGATGTTGATATTAGCTCTGAGTCGGAATCGTCTTCAGGCGCGCCGATGTACGACGTCTCGTGGATCGTCGGAAGGTACACGCTGTCATGTGAACCCTACGAATCCACGCAGCCTCCCTACGTGAACGAGTGCATCACGGATACGTCGTTCGAACTAGAGTTTCGCCCGGACGGCACCATGGTCTCGACCTATGTGTTCTGTGGCATGTCGGATCAACAGGAGGAGATAGGGATGTTTCGGTCCGGAAGCGTAGAAGGCGAGGTCCTCATTGAGCCAGCCGATGGGTTCGAAACGGTGCAGGTAGTTGGAAAGTCGGAGTCTGCCATCGCAACGAGAACCGATGACTGCATGGTGGTCGACTTGTCGTATGAGACCGCCGGGGGAATCAACCATCACTACTTCGTGCGAGGCGAGTTCCAGTACGTCCCGCAGGAGGGCTGCACCTCTGAGGTGGTAGCGGTCTCGGTGCCGGAGTGCCCATGAGTCTCGCTCAAGGACATCGCGTCCACAGTGCGAAGTTCGACCAGCCGCCGAATCCCGCTGCCCAACCAGCTGTTGCACCTGACGAGGCTTCGCCTCGCAGGTGAACATCTATTCGTTGGACAGACCGATGACCACCCACATCACGCTGGAAGACGGCCGCGTCTTCGGGGCCAGCAACGGCATCTTTGATGCGATCGTGGAGGTGGTCGCGTCGGAACTGGCGCGCCGGGCAGACAGCTTGCCCGGTCTTGCCGACTGGCTCCTCGAGCAGCGATGTGAAGTCCAGGGACCCGGGATCGGATACCTCGACGTGCGAGAGTTCGCGCCCCGAGCTGCTCGCGAGTTCAAGGAGGCCTTCCACGCGGCGTACGACACTGCCGATCTCGCCGCCATCCCCGAGCCACTCCGCGCTCGGTTCTCGCTGCTTTGCGAAATGTGGGAGTCGATCGCCCGCGGCGAATCTCCCGAGACACTCACAAGTCCCCACTGGTTGCGCAGGCCACCGTCCGGCGAGCGCCGTGGCCCGGGCTGGTAACGTCGAGTGCTGCGCGGGGCCGCCCGAAGGTGACTGGGAAGACGTGTACCGCTCGGGGCTGCGATTCACCGAGGGCTCAGCGGCGCTTCTCGCCGTCCCGGTCAGCGTGGTGACCTTCGTCGAACGCGAAGCAGGCGCCGGCGCGCACACGTACCGCTTCGGTGCCCGGGTGCCGATCGATGCGGCTTGACGGTCTCGGTGTCGAACGCCAGACTCGCGGCGCGACGCTGGCGAAGTCGCCGGCTGAGCAGGGATCGAGGTCGAGCATGCGCGCGCGCCGCCACATTGGCATCGTCTTCGCTGGCCTCGGGTGTCTCGCCTGTCGACCTGAAGCGCGGGGAGAGCCCATTTTCGACCGGACGTACGCCGCGCTCGACGTCGTGAAGCGCTGCAAGAACCGGACAGACCATGGCAGCACGACAGAGGACGTCGAGATCGACACAGTCACGATCACTTCGACCGACGGCGTCCACCATGTGAATCCCCCCACCATCGGTTGCGACCTCACCGCACGAATCGACGGATCGCGGCTGGAGTTCCGACCTCAATCGTGCGCAGCGGGGCCCGGGGAACAGAGCGAGATTGCAGGTAGTGCGCAGTTCGACGACGAGAGCGTCCTCGAGATGCGGCTCACCAGCGTCGAGTACTGGGCGCCGTCACCGGAGTTCTGGCCGGATGGTATCTGGTGGGACTGCGGTCATGACTACGTTCTCGACCCTCTCGAATAGTCGGCCATCGGCGCGCCAGTGGGAATCCGCCACGGACAGGCTGCAGGCGGCGTGCGCTGCCCACCGGCGCATGGGGTGCTATGCTCCCCCGATGCGGCGGCTCGGAGCCCATGCCCTCCGCCTCGGCGCATCTCCGGGACTCCTCCTCCTTGCCGCCTGCGGCCCCGACGGCGCAGACGCCCCATCGTTCGAGGACGCCGCCTACGCCTACGTCGCCGACGATCTCCCTTGGATCGCAACCATCGACGGCGCCCACGAAAGGGTGACTGACAGCGCCCCGGCGGTCGTCCTCGACTGGGCGCCCGACGGCAGACTCGCATGGCTCGAGGCGTCCGACGGATCCAAGATACAGGCGTGGGTCGCAGACGATCGATCGATTCGGCTCGTCGCAGCGTTCCATCCGCCGAGCACGGGGCCCAGGCACTTGCTGGCGCTGCGCTGGTCCCCTGTCGGCGACGCGCTCGCTGGACTCTACGGCGGCCCATCGAGTCTCTCGCACGACGCGGAGGTCAACGAGTTCTTCGTCGTCGATCTGCAGGAGCCCGAGCCCACGCGCGCCCGCGACATCGGCAACCCGGGCGGCGAAGGCTTCCCGCCCGTCTGGTCCCCCGACGGCGACGCCGTCATCGGCCTCGCGTGGGTCTTCGACAGCAATCCCGACGACGACCGCCCCGGCCTCTTCCTGCACGACCTCGTCACCGACGAAGTCCGCATCCCCGCGATCGGCCAGGTACGGGGCACCCATCCGCCGGCTTGGTCGCCCGATGGCCAGCGCATCGCGTTCGCCACCCCACGGGATGGCACCCTCGACATCCACGTCGCCGACTCCCCCGATGCGGACTCCACCGCACTGCTCGACGGCCCGTGCGACGAACTCAATCCACGTTGGACCTCGAATGGCGACACGCTGCTGGTCCGCCAATACTGTTCGGACGCCGCGCCGCAGGACCTCGTCATCGACGCCGACACCGGCGCGATCCTGTCGACGATCACCGGTCTTCCCGCCTGGGCCGAGCTCTCCCCCGACGGCACGCGAGCACTGTGGACCGAGACCGTCCCCGGCCAGCACGACGGCGATATCGTGGTCTACGATCTCGCGACCGAGCACGTCGTGGAGCGCATCCGCGGCCGCGACCCGCGATGGCGGCCGCCACTCGGCGATCCGTGAACCCCCGCGCCCGGACGTCTCAGCCCGGGTTCTTCACGGCGGCGATCCAGAGGCCACGGTCTGCGCCCTCGCTGACCATGTAGATCAGCGTCGATGCGCTTTCGTCCTCGTCGACCACGCGGCTCGGCCCGAACGCTGCGGGGACCGCTGGCCTCGGCCACGTCTGGACGAGCACTCCGCAGCTGGACTACAGTTGGCCCGACATGACGGATCTCGAGAAAGCGTTCGAGGAAGCGTGCAGCCGCCATGATGGGACGAACTTCGTCGAGCTCGGCGAGGTCGACCGCATTCTCTTGACCGTCTGGGGCCTCGAAGGCGAGGTGAACAACGGCGGATTCAACCAGTACTACTTCAACAGCGCAGGAGATCAGGCGTTCTTCGCGGCGGATGCACTTCGCGCGATCGGAGCGCTCCAGATGGCAGAGATCGTGACCCGTGCCAACGCTGTGTTCGGGCCGAGCGGACTGCCCAGGGACCGGGAACGTCGCCAGGACGAGCTGCTTCGCGTCGCCCCTGATGATTCGCCGGATCCGTGGGATCAGCTCGACCGGGCGTTCTACGAGTATCCGGATGACATCGGGGCGCTCCTCTCCGACTTCCTGGAGAGCAGGAACGCGTGAATCGTCGACCATCACCAGGATGCCTCGCGGCGAACTGTCAACAATGACCGAAGCGCCACATCAGACGATCGCACGGATGGTCCACGAGCGCGAGGACCGATCCGACGCCGAGATTCTCAGCGAGCTGCGAGCCCTCGAGCCTCTGCCACCCGAGGGCGCCGAAGACTGGGCGCTGGATGCGACGTGGAATCGGGCGTGCCTCCTCGTCGCGCTCGGTGACGTCGTCGCGGTTCGGCGGCTTCGCGAAGGGGTGGCCGAGATCCTGAACTGCATGTGCCTCGGCGATCCCGGGGAGAGTATGCGTGGAATGCGGCACTCGATCGAGGCCGCCGTCGACCACGACTGGGCCTTTCTCGCGCGGGCCTGCGTCGATGGATCTCGATCTGATCGCGCTGGGACGCGTTTCTGGGCAACGGACGAGCTCGGTATCCTGCGCGACGTCGCGACGCTCGACACAATGATCGCTCTCCTCGACGATCCCGAGCCAGAGGTCTCACGACAGGCGTGCAGCTCTCTCGTGATGCTCGTCCAGCACCACCCCGAGCTCATCCAACGGGTTGCGGGCGAGCTGCACGCGCTCTCGGAGCGCCGCGCTGACGTGCGCGAGGACGCACTGCGCAGGCTCGCCGACATCGCAGCGATGGGGGAGGAGGGCTGATGGGTTGCCGCTCCCGTCTGGTCGCGAACGCCCGCATCACGGGAACCGCCCCTCCACCCCCACCCCCACCCTCCCGAACACCGCCCGCGTCGTGTGCAGCCGCTCGAGCCCCTCGATCTCGATCACACTCCGCACCAACGGCACCCCCAGCGCCGCCTGCAGCACCAGCGCGATGTTCGGCCGCGGCGCCCAGGCCACCCCAGCCCCGCCGCTCGCCGCGGACCATGGCCGCCTCGCGGTGCGAGCCCCGTCGAAGCCGAAGCCCTCGACGATCATCCGCCCGCCCTCGAGCCCACCGCACAGCGGGAACTCGAGCGTGGCGCCGCTGCGCAGGCGCTTGGTCGGCACGCCGCAGCCGCGCACGCCGATCGCCCACGTCGAGAAGCGACCGCCGGCGCGGGGATCCAGCGTCGCGCGATCGGTCGACTGCAATCGATACGCCCCGGTGATCTCCGCCCGCCACCGCCGACCGAGCGCGCCGCCGGCCGCCTCGAAGATCGCCGCCGCGCCCGGGAGCGCACCGACGTCGACGCCACCACCGGCGCGCAGCAGCCCACGGAACCGCCGTGGCTTTGCGGTGATCGTCGGACTGTTCGTCGCGCCGGGCGTCGGGGTGGTCGTGGTCGCGACCGCGTTCGCAGCGTTGCCATCGGAGGCCGTCGTCGTCGCCTCGGCCGGCGTGGACGCGGGCGGCGGCGGGACGTCGGTCGCGGACCCGTCGTCCTCCGCGGACCCGTCGTCCTCCGCTCCCCCGTCCGGCGTCACGATCGCCAGCGCGATCACCAGCGCCGCCGCATCCATCGCCGTGCCGCACTCCGGCGCGACGAACGTCCGCACGACGGGCTCCCCGTCCCCCCGCACGATCTCGACATCGAGCTGCCACTGACCATCGTCCCGCCGATGTAGCGTCGCGTCCGCGACCACGTCGCCCGCACCCGCGCTCGCGTCGAGTTGCGCGCCCACCCGCTCGGACAGCGCCGGGCCGTCACACGTCGCGCCCGCGCCGTGGATGCGGTCGGCGAGGTCGGTCGGCGTGGGAGCGAGGGCCGCGGCAACCAGCGGGACGAGCCAGGGCAACCCGCAGAGGATAGGCAATCGGCGTGCAGCACACTACGGCGCGAGGTCGTAGCGCTGGCGCACCACCAGCGGTCCCGCCCAACCCAGCCCGCCCGACTCGTCGTAGCCGTCGAGCGGCTGCGGTGCCGGGCCCACCGGGTTGCCCTCGCAGTCGCGCGCGCCGATCGGATCGTCGCACGCGCTCCAGTCCGCCGCCGGTGTGAACGCGGCGAGGAACGCCGCGTCCCACGCGTCGCTCGGGACCCCGGGCTCGAAGTCGCCGAAGCCCGGAACGCTCCCGCACTGCGAGTCGACGTCCTGCCCGGTCGCGGCGACCCACGCCGCGAGATCGACGGTGCTGCCGGCGTCGGCGAAGGTGCAGGCGGCCGCGTCTGCGCCGACGTACCACTGACGATCGAACGCGACGACGTGCTCCGCGGCCGTCCCGCTCCACACCGCCACCGAGCGCCGGCCTCCGCGGGCCCACAGCAGGTTGCGCGACGCCGATGCGGCCGCCGCGTCGTCGAGGCCGAGCGCGTCGCCGAGCGTCCCGTCGTGGATCACGGTGTTGGCCACGGCCGAGACGGTGCGATCGACCACGATGCCGCCGACGCCGGTCTCGAACGCGAGGTTGCCCGAGAGCTGACCGCCGCCGGCGGTGCTCAGCCGCAACGACGCCTGCCAGCTCTCGGTGCCCTGCGCCCGGCCCACGAGGTTGTCGACCACCCACGCGAACCCCGAGCTCGCCGCCACGATGCCCTCGACGGTGTCGCTGACGCGGTTGCGCGCGATCTTGACGTCGCCGATCGGCGCATCGGGGGCCCCGACGAATGCGTCGATGCCGCTGCCGTCGCTGTCGAAGACGCGGTTGTCGAGCACCCAGTGGTGGTGACCCACGCGCACCACGGGATCCTCCCAGGTCGCGTCGATGATCGAGATCCCGGAGTTGCCGACGTCGTGGACGACGTTGTCGACGATGGCGAGGTACGACGCTCCGTCCCAGGCAAAGATGCCCCGGGCCACGCAGGCGGTGAGCTCGTTGTCGACGATGGTGACGTGATCGCTCCGCTCGACGAGGATGCACGGGCGGTTGCCGTACAGCGCCGTGAGCTCGGCGTCGGCCGGATCGTCCTGGACGTGGAGGTCGCGGATCACGACATGGCTCGAGTCGCCCACGCGCACGTTCCCCGGCTGGATGCGCGGGCGCCCGTCGGCCAGCGGACCGTACGCGCCGACGACGATCGGCGCGGCCTCGCTGCCGTGCACGCCCTGGAACTCGAGGCGATGGCCGCCCGCGGGATCGCCCCACGTCCCGCCGCGGCGCAGCAGGAAGTGATCGCCGGGCTGCGCGGTGGCGAGGGCCGCATAGAGTCGCGAGAGCGTGCGCCACGGCGCGTCGAGGGTGCCGGCGGCCGCGTCGTCGCCTGCGACGTCGTCGACGTACCAGCACGGCGCGTCGTCGCAGGGATCCGCGACGCACGACAGATCGACCACCCAATAGCCCGGCTCGCACGCGCACGTCGGCGCACCGTCGAGCACGACGCATGCCCCCGCCCCCGAACAGTCGACGTCCTCGCACGGTCCCGCGGGCGTCCCGGTCGTCGCGCCGCCGGTGGTCGGATCGTCGACGGTGGTCGCGGTGGCGGTGGTGGTCGCGTTGCCCGGACCCGTGGATCCCTCGGCGATCTCGTCCTCGACGCAGTCCCCCGCATGACGGCCCGCCAGCTCGCTGTAGCGCAGGCCCGACGCGCAGCTCTCGTCGGGGTAGGCGCAGCCACCGGCCAAGCAGACGCCGTCGGCATGCAGGGAGCACTGCGCGTCGTCGATGCAGCGCAGCTCGTCGCGGGCGATGCAGGCGCAGAGGCCCACGCACACGAGCGCGATCGAACCGCCGCGGTCCACCGACTGGAGCGTAGCAAGCCGACGTGGATCCGGGGCTGCGGACGCGGGGAGAAAAAAATTCACGCGGGGCGCAGACGAGGGGGCCGGCTCGCGCAACTGGTCTCGGCAACGGATCCGCCCACGATGAGCCCCTCGAACCGAAGCGCCGCCGCGCCGAGCGCGCGGCTCCCCGTGCTACGGTGGATGCGTTCGAACCGAGCGATGGAGCCCACCGACTTCGACCTCTTGGCGCGTTGGCGGGGCGGCGATGCCCTCGCCGGCAATACCCTGGTCTCGCGGCACTACGCGACCGTGCGGCGCTTCTTCGAGGTCCGACTGACCCACGTCGCCGAGGATCTGACCCAGCGCGTGTTCCTCGATTGCATGCACGCGCTCGACCGCGATGCGGTGCACACGAGCTTCCGCTCCTACCTGCTGGGCATCGCGCGCAACCGGATGTTGATGCACCTGCGCAGCACCACGCGCCACGACGAGCTGCGCCAGTTCGCCGATGACGGCCGCGATCGGCCGTCACGCAAGACCTCGCTCACGTCCGTGTTCGCGCGCATGCAGCAGCACCACCTGTTGCTGCGTTCGATGGTCGAGCTCCCACCCGACCTGCAGATCGCCCTGCAGCTCTACTACTGGGATGGGCTGTCGACGGTGGAGATCGGCGAGGTCCTGCAGGTGCCGGCGAGCACCATCACCACGCGGCTGGCCCGCGCGCGCGAGCTGATCAAGCGCGAGCTCGCGCGGACCGGCGCTCCGAGCCCCGCGCGCGCGTCGCTGCTGCGCGACCTGGCGGGATGGACGACCTCGCTGGTCCATCCCGACGCCCCCACGCCCGAGGGGCCCGCGTCCGACGACGGACGTGCGTGATAACATCGACGGGTGCAGGCCCGTCCCAGCGTCGCGAGGGCCGATCTGCTCGCGGCGGGCTCGCGGGTCGGACGCTACGAGCTGCTGCGCCGGCTCGCGATCGGCGGCATGGCCGAGCTGCACCTCGCGTGCGCGACCGGTGTCGCCGGGTTCCAGAAGGTCGTGGTGCTGAAGCGCGTGCTGCCGCACCTGGCGGCCGACCGCGACTTCGTGCGGATGTTCCTCGACGAGGCCCGACTCGCCGCGCATCTCGATCACCCCAACGTCGTGCAAGTGCAGGACAGCGGCGAGACCGGCGGCGAGTACTACTACGCGATGGAGTACGTGCACGGCCGCAACGCGCGTGAGCTCCTCGGCGCGGCGAGCCACGCCGGTGGGATGCCGCTCGAGGTCGCCCTGACGATCGCGATCGGGGTCGCCTCGGCCCTCGATCACGCCCACCGTCGGGTCGATCTCGAGGGCCGCCCGCTCGAGCTCGTCCACCGCGATGTGTCGCCGTCGAACGTGCTGGTCAGCTACGACGGCGCGGTCAAGCTCACCGACTTCGGGATCGCGAAGGCGGCCACGCGCAACCACGAGACCATGGCCGGCACGATGAAGGGCAAGATCGGGTACATGTCGCCCGAGCAGTGCCGTGGCGAGGAGGTCGATCGACGCAGCGACATCTTCTCGCTGGGCGTCGTGCTCTTCGAGCTCACCACCTGCGAGCGACTGTTCTACGCGGACAACGACTTCGCCGTGCTCAACCGCGTGGTCTCGGGTGTGTTCGACCGCCCGAGCCACCGCGTGCCCGGCTACCCGCCCGAGCTCGAGGCGATCGTCGTGCGCGCGCTGGCGACCGATCGGGAACAGCGCTACGAGAGCGCCGACGCGCTGCGCCGCGCCCTCGAGGGCTTTGCCCACGACCGTCGTCTGCGCCTCGGGGCCGAGCCGGTGGCGGCGTGGCTGCGCTCGATGTTCGGCGCGCCGCCGTACCCCCGCGTCGAGGTGCGCGAGCCCGTCGAGCACGCGGGCGACCAGGCGCCGACGCTGGTGTTGGTCGACGACGAGCCGACCGTCGCCCGACTCGCGCCCGCGGTCGACGAGGGGATCGACACCGTCGCGTCGCGCGTCATGGTGCCCCTCGCGTCGCCGCGACGCGCGTCCCGGGGCTGGATCGCGGCGGCCGGGGCGATGCTCGTCGCGGCGTCGGTCGGCGCATGGTGGCTCGCGCCGCCGGCCTCCACGGCGCTCGCCCCCGCGCCGGCGTCGTCGGACCTCCCCGCACCGACGATCGCGCCCGAGCCATCGCCGGGCCCCGCGGCGACGGCGTCGACGCGCATCCCCGAGGCGGTGGTGGCGAGCCCCACGATCGACGCCCCGCCGACCCCGGTCGCCGCCACGCCCCCGCCCGAGGCCGTGACGACGACCGCTCCGCCGCGGACGGGCTCGCGTGGCCGTGGTCGGGGGCGCACCCCGGGCTCCGCCGCCGCGCGACGTCCGGCCGCCGACACTCCGCGTAACCTCGATGCGCTGTACCCCGACGGCTGATGCGACGCGGGCGGGTATGCTCGCGTCAATGAAGATTCGGGCCTTCGTCGCGGCGGTCGCGGGCGGCATCGCGTCGATGAGGATCCCGGCCTTCGTCGCGGCGGTCGCGGTGGGCATCGCGTCCCCGGTGACCGCGCGTGCGCGCGAGCCCGAGCCGGCGCCGCCGACCTCGAGCGAGGCTGTGCCCGAGGTGCCGAGCGAGGCGTCGCTCGAGACGCAGGCGCAGGAGGCGTTCGCGGCGGGTCGCTACGACGAGGTCGTCGCGCTCGCAGCCGAGGCTTACGCGCGCACCGGGCAGATCCGGCACCTGTATGCCCAGGCCCACGCCGAGCGCTTCGCGGGTCACTGCGACGCGGCGCTCGGACTCTACGCGCGCGTCATGGCGGCCGAGCCCGACAGCGTCCTCGGACAACACGCGCGCGAGGGCATCAAGCTCTGCGAGCAGTCCCTCCCACGCGAGCCGCCGCCGCCCGAGCCCGTGGCGCCCACCGTCGTCGCGCCGACGCCCGCGCCGACACCGACGAAGGCGGACACGCGCGCGCGGGCCGGCGATCCCTTGGGCGGGACGCTCCTCGGCCTGGGTCTCGCCGCGTTCGCGGCCTCCGCGAGCCTCGCGGTGGTCTCGGCATCCCACGCGCGCCGACTCGATCGGGCGGACGACGAGCGCACGCTGCTCGACGAGCAACGCAAGGCCCGCGGCTTCGAGGCCGGCGCGATCACGCTGGGTGTCGTGGGCACCGGACTCGTCGTCGGTGGGATCATCCGGCTCGTGCAGCGATCGCGCCGTAGCGGTTCGACTCCGCGATCGAGCGCGCATCACCGTTGAAGCAGGGCGATGAGCCCGTCGATCGTCGCGTCGAGGGCGACACGGCGCGGCACGCCTCGACTCGCGAGCAGGGTCGCGATCGCCAGGGCGCTGCGGCGACCATCGACGAGCGCACCGATCGCGGCGGCCACCGGACCGCACGCGCGATCGACCGCGGTCGCGACCGCCCGGGGCACCGGGATGTCGACGCCGCGCAGCCAGGTCGGCAAGCCCCACCGCTCGCCTCGGACCCGGTCCGCGGCGAGCACCATCACCGGCTCGCGTCGACCGCTGCCCTCGGGCGCGTCCATGTACGGGATCACCTCGCGGCGCAGGCTCGCCGCCGCGAAGCCGCAGCTCGGCAGCAGCTCGAGCACCTCGTCGGCGGTGTGGCACGACGCGAGGGCCTTGCCGCGCGCGTGCAGGAGCGGTCCGAAGCACACCCATCGGCCATCGTCGCCCAGCGCGGTGTGGATCCCCGGGAGCACCATCCGTAGATCGCGATCGAGGCGATCGACGAGCCACGGCGTCACGACCACGTCGAACGAACCGGGCGCGACCGGGGGCCGGGTCCCGTCGGCGATCACGAGCTCGAGCCCCGGTGGCGTGGGGACCGGTGCACGCAGGGTCCGGTGCACGACCGCCTGCGGCGACGCGAGGTGGTTCGCGGCGAACTCCGCCAGCACCAGCGCGTCGCCGGCGAACATGCGCTGCGCGACGGCGACCAGCAGCGGGTTGATGTCGATCGCGACGGTCGATGACGCCCCGAGCGCCCGGTGCAGGTCGTAGGCGAGCCGACCCGCGCCGGCCCCGAGCACCAGCACCCGCGACGCCGGTCGATCGCCGATCGCCTCGAGCACGAGATCGCACGCGCGGGCGTGCTCGGCCTCGGCGTGCGTGCCCCAGCCCCAGTCGCGGAACAGGTACTCGTAGTCGTCGAGCAGCGCGCTGTGGCCCGCCACCGATGGCACCGGCTCGGGCGCGTCGCGTCGGCGGTGCTCGAGGCCGCTGCGCCCGTGGAGCATCGCGATGCTCCGGGCCGTCTCCCGCACGCCGTCGGCGGAGGCGACGAGGCGCGCGCGCGTCGACGACAGCAGCGCCGGACCCTCGAGTGCGGCCGCGACCGCGTCGAGCTGCGCTCGGCTGTCGCGCGCGAAGTGGTCGTAGGCGAGGGCGAATCGATCCACCGTCGCGGCGGCGTCGTGGAGCACGCACGGGACGGCGTCGAGGTGCGGGTACCGTGCATCGCACGCCGGACACCGGAGGTCGCGGGCGCGGTCGAGCACCGCCGCGCACCCCGGGCACGTCAGCGCGCACGCCATCAGGTCAGCCCGTCGAGCGGCCCGGTCATCAGGCCAGGATCCTGGAGGTTGCCGAAGCTCTCGACGTCGCCCAGGCCCATCGCGTGGCAGATCGACACCAGCAGCTTGTTGCTCGAGACGCCGGTGCTCTCGGTGTAACCGCCGGTGTAGCTGCCCCACCGCAGGTACCGACCGGTGTCGAAGTAGCCGGTGCCGTCGACCACGACGAGCGGCATGTTCCAGCTGGTGTGCAGATCGGCCACCGCCATGGCGCTGCCCCACACCACCAGCGTGTCCTGCAGCGCGTTGGCGGCCGCGAGCCCGTCGAGCAGGCGCGTGAACTTGGTCGCGAACCACGTCGCGAGCTCGGTGCGGTAGGCGAGCGAGTCCGGAGTCGTCTCGTGACTGCGCGTGTGGATGCCACCGCTGCCGATCCACGGCGCGTTGCCGCAGGAGGCTTCGCGGCCCCACTGGAATCCGACCACGCGCGTGCGGTCGCAGGCCAACGCCCGCACGGCGAGGTCGATCTGCGTATCGGTGACGGCCTCGAAGTTGTCGTTCGACAGCGGATCGATGTCGGCCGGTGCGTCGGGGACCTCGCAGCTCGGCGGCAGCAGATCGTCGAGCCGCGCCTCGAGCTCGGCGATCCCGGTGAGGTGCGCATCGAGGCGATGTCGATCCGAGGCCGCGAGCTTGGGCTGCAGCGCCGCGACGTCGGCACGCACCGAGTCGATGACGCTGCGGCGGGCCGCGATGCGGCGCTCTGCGGCCCCGGGCTCGGCCGTGAAGTCGCCGAACAGCCGCTCGAACACCGCGCGGGGATCGTTCTCGCAGTCCAGCGGCTGCTGGGCGCCGGCATGGTAGGCGCGGGTATGGATGAACGCGTCGCCGCGCTCGGTGTACACGCCGAGCTGCAGCGACTCGAACGCGGTCTCCTTGCCCATCGCCGCCGCGACCACCTGATCGACCGACGGCCCCGAGGCCCAGCCGTTCTCCAGCGTCTCGTCCTGCCAGATCGGCGAGGTGCCGGTCCACAGCGACGCGATGCCGGAGTGACCGACGTTCGACCTGTTGATGTCCATCGCGTGGCCGAGGTCGATCCCATCGAGGACGAGCAGCCGTTCGCGGTGGGCCTCGAGGGGCGCGAGGATCGGCGACAGTACGAAGTCGTGTTCGCCGCCGGTCGGCCGCCAGTTGTCGAGCACGACCCCGTTGGGGTGGGTGAACAGCACGAGCCGCTTGGGCGCGACGGGATCGCCGGCGTGCCCGTCGAGCAGCGGGACGAACGGGGCGGCGGCCGCGGAGACGCCGAGGGATCGCAGGAGCGCGCGGCGGCTCCACGGACGGGCGGGGCGAGAGCGGGTCATGGTGCCTCCTCGAGGTCGTCGGGTCGTCGCAGGCGGAACGCGGGGCTGGTGGCGATCGTGACCATCAGCTCGGTGATGTCGTGGTCGGTGCTCGCGAAGGTCTCGTCGATCGCGGCGGTCGTGCACGCGTCGTCATCCCCGGGCACCCGACCCAAGCCGAACTCGAACCACTCGTGGGCGATGCACGCGCCGACCTGCTCGCTGTCGAGGAGCTTGTCGGCGAGGCCCGAGGGGCCGTCGAAGGGGCCGTCGACGTCGGTGCCCACGAGCGAGCCGTGGGCGTCGATCGCCGCGCCGTCGTCTTCGTCCCGGTACCGGCCCATCGCGTCGAAGTGCTCGAACGCCAGGCCGATCGGATCCATGAGCTCGTGACACCCGGCGCAGCTCGGGTTGTCGAGGCGCTGCTGCACCCACTCGCGCGTCGACAGCTCGCCGGGCGTGGGCACCGTGGACTCGACGCCCGGCGGCGGTGGTGGCAGGCCCTGGCACAGCAGCCGCGTGCGCACGAGCTTGCCGCGGAACGTCGGCGAGGTGCGTTGGTCGTGGGCCGACAGCGCCATCAGCACCGGCTTGGTGAGCAGGCCCCGGAAGCGCGACGGATCGAGCTCGACGCGCGCGAAGCCGTCGCCCGCCGGGGCCTCGACGCCGTAGAGCGCCGCGAGCCGGGCGTTCACGAAGGTGTGGCTGGCGCCGAGCAGCGTGTCGACGCGGCCGTCGCCGTCACGCAGCGCGGAGAGCACGAACAGCTCGAGCTCCGTGCGCATGTCGGCGGCGAGCTCGGGCGAGTAGGTGTCGAAGAACTCGGGATCCTTGTAGAGCGACGTGACGGTGTCGAGCGCGAACAGCTCGCCGAAGAACGTCAGCAGCGCCCGCTCGGCCCGCGGATCGTCGAGCATGCGGCGGACCTGCGCCTCGACCGTCTCGGGGTCGTCGAGCTCACCGGCCTCGGCGGCGGCCAGCAGGGCCTCGTCCGGCATCGAGCGCCACAGGAAGTAGGACAGCCGCGACGCCAGCTCGAAGCCGTCGAGCGCGATCGTCTCCTCGCCCGGCGCCGGCACGCCCGACTCGATCCGATAGAGGAACCACGGCGATTGCAGCACGGCCTCGATCACGAGCGCGATGCCCTCGGCGAAGCTGCCGTCGGTGCGGCCCTGCTGGTAGAGGGCGAGGAGGCGATCGATCTGGGTCGCGTCGAGCGGTCGCCGCCACGCGCGGCGCCCGAACTGCTCGATGAACGCCGCCGCGCACGCGTCCTCGCCGATCTCCGCCGGGTCGCAGGGCAGCAGCCCCGGCAGATCGGCGATCGCCGTCGCAGCCAGGGATTCCGCGAGATCGCGGTACACCTCGACCGCGTAGCTCGGCACGGCGGTGGCGCCGTTGTTCGCGAACAGGCCCGAGAGCCCGTCGGGCGGCAGCGCCTGCGCGGGGTGGGTGTCGATGCCGAGCAGATCGGCGATCGTGTGGTCGTACTCGGCCCGCGTCAGGCGCTGCAGCGGCGACGCGCCGAGCCGGTCCGCCTCGCAGGCGCCGTCCCCGGGCGCCCCGTCGGTGCCGCCCTCATCGCTGCTACTGCCACCGTCGCCGGGCGGCGCGCGGCCCGTCGAGTCGCCGTCGGCGGTGCCGGCCTCGGACGCCACACCTGTGTAGCAGCCGGTGCCGAGCGCGAGCGCGCACGCGGTGACACCCAGGGCGAACGTTCGGAGTCGAGGGGTCATCACCCCCGGAGTTGCGCGAGCCTGGCCCGCCGTCTGCGACGAAAACACGAGGTCGGCGGCGTCGAGCTCCGCGGCCTCACCCGCCGCGCTCGAGCCACGCGCGGAGCACGTGGTGCGCCACCGCGAACCGCGGCGGTGCGAACTCGGTGGGGTGGGTGCGCTCCAGCAGGGCGATCGCCTCGTCGCGGGAGAACCACCGCGCGGCCTCGAGCTCGTCGTCGACGGTGATGGTGTCGTCGAGCGCCTCGAGCAGCAGGCCGAGCATGAGCGACGAGGGGAACGGCCAGGGCTGGCCGAACAGGTACTCGGCTCGCCCGCAGCGGATGCCGGTCTCCTCGAGGACCTCGCGGGATGCGGCCTGCTCGAGCGTCTCGCCGGGCTCGACGAAGCCGGCGAGACACGACCACAACCCGGGCGCCCAGGCGCGCTGGCGGCCGAGCAGACATCGACCGTCACGCACCGCGAGCATGATCACGACGGGATCGGTCCGCGGGAAGTGCTCCGCTCGGCACGCGTCGCAGCTGCGCTTCCACCCGGCATCGACCGCGCACGACGGTGCCCCGCAACGGCTGCAGAAGCGGTGGTGTCGGTGCCACTCGAACATCGCCCGGGCGGTCGCCGCGGCCCCGCCGTCGAAGGGCCCGAGTCCCATGGCGGCGACGCGGAAGTCCTCGAAGACGCCGAGGCCGCGCAGCGGTGAGTCGTCCGTGCCGGGCGTGCTCGCGACGTCGATCGCGAACACCGGTGCCCCCGATTCGTCCTCCCCGAGGAACAGCGACACCACGTCGTCGAGCTCCAGCGCGCCGGAGAGCCAGCGCAACGGGTGGCCCGGCGCGACCTCGGCTCCGATGCTGGTCGGCGGCGGCGTGGCCTCGAGCGCATCGACGAACAACGCCCCGCCGCGCATGACGAGGACGCGGGCCCGCTCCGACGCTCGCGCGCTCGCGATCCATGCCGGATCGCGGCGACGATGGGCGGCGCGATCGAGACCAGCACCGGTGAGCGGGATCCACGGGACGTCGGGAGAAGAAGACATCGGGGCGCGGGCGAGAGGATAGCCCGCCAGCCAGGGCGATTGCATCTAATTCGCATGGGCCGCGAGCACTTTCATGAGGAACTCTTCGCTCCATCCAGCCTCGAGCCGGCGGCCCTTGATACCGACCTTCGAGCCCTTGACGCTGCGTAGGAG
>JBIJCC010000044.1:0-72727 GCA_044344875.1 Nannocystaceae bacterium | reverse complement strand
CACCCGCCGCAGGGGCCGGCCCCTGCGCCGCGTGGTCGTGAGGACGAGCTCATGGTCGGGGGCAGCAAGACGGTGTTCGAATTCACCGGCACAGCGGCGCCGGAGGGGCGGGCCGGCTCGCGACCGACGTTCGTCGGTGGCGGTGCCGTGGACCTCTCCAACGCGAGCGCCGCTCGCGAGTCGAACCTGCGCTCGGGCGCCTCGACCTGGATCTTCCTGGGCTTCGGCATCGCCGCCCTCGCGGGCCTGCTCGTGGTGGTGATGTCGGGGCGAGAGAGCCCCGAGGCCTCGGCCGATGCCACACCGGTCGCGGCCGCGGCCGCGAGCGAAGCCCCGGCGGCGACCGAACCCGCGAAGGTCGAGCCGCCGAAGGTCGAGGAGACGAAGGTCGGCGAGGCGAAGGCCGAGGCCCCCGCGGCGACGCCTGCAGCGCCGGGTGCACCCGCCACGCCGCCGCCCGCGACTCCCGCGGCCGCGGACCCGAAGCCCGTCGAGCCGACGCCCGCGGTCACGCCCCCGAAGCCAGCCGATCCCACGCCCGCGACGCCCAAGCCCTCGGGCACGAAGAAGCCGAAGAAGCCCGCGAAGCCCAAGCCGGCGGTCGAGCCCCCACGCTCGCTCAAGCCGAAGAAGCCGCCCCGCGATCCGCTGAAGGACTTGCCCGCGCCGCCCTGACGCGGGTCAGCCCGCGCGGCGCCGCGTCACGCCGCCGATGCACGCGAAGCCGAGCAGGACGCAGGCGCACCCGAGCGCGATGCGATCGGCTGGCAGCGTCGCGGCCGTCTCGAACGCCGCCCCGGGTCCGGTCGCCATGGCCGCGGTCACGTGGGGGTCGCCGGGCCGCAGCTGATCGGCGGTCCGCAGGAGCATCTGCCGCCCCCAGGCTGGCACGGCGCCCGACTCCGCCTCGGCGAGCAGGGCCTGCAGCCGAAGGGTCTCGGCGGTCTGTGGATCCCGCGGGGCCACGAGCACGGCCGCCTTGCGGCTGAGCGTCGCGCCGCGCAGCGCATCACCGGCCGCGAGGGCCTCGCCGGCGCCGCGACGATAGGCCGCGGCGACCCGCGGCTCCTCACCGAGCTCCGGTCGCTCCGCGAGGAGGCGATCGAGCGCGTCCTCGGTGGCGCGCCCGTCGTCCTGTGCCATCGCGGCATCGATCGCCGCGGCGGACTCCGTCCGTCGACGGGCGTCGAGCATGGCGAACAGCGCCGCGGTGTGGCGCGCGGGCTGCCCCTCGCACCGCGGGTCGATCGGCTCGCCGGGGACGACGGGCTCGCACGGCGCCTCGAGGGCCGTGGAGTCGACCCGCACCAGCGCGTCGCGCACGGCGATCGCCGCGAGCTGCCGATGGTTGAGGAACGCCTGCGCCTGGCCCGTGCCGCCGCCGAGCAAGCGCACGCGTCGGCTGATGGTCTTCGGCGGTGGCCCCTCGACGAGGCCCGAGAAGGCCCGGCGCGCCGCGAGTCGAACGCTCGGGATCCGGGAGTCCGCGTGGGCGAGCAGGATCGCCGCGGCGTTGCCGTTGTGCGCCTCGCCCCAGGCATCGAAGAGCGCAGCGAGCCGCCGCGGCTCACTCGCCAGGGCGGCCTCGGCCCGCGCGGGGATCCAGCGGTCCATGCGGTCGAGCTGGGCCGCGGCGTACTCCGCCCGCTGCAGCGTTGCCTCGTCGGGGTCGTCGCCTACGATCGTCGCCCGCAGCAGCGGCGTGACCGCCTCGTCCCCGATGCCGCCGATCGCCCGCGTGACCTCGTCGCGGAACGTCCCCTCGTGGAGGTACGCGACTTCGAGCAGAACATCCACGACCTGCGACGAAGTGTTCGGATCCTTTCCGATTTCGGACGCCGCCCGAAGCAGCGCCGTCTGCAGCACGACGTCGCGGTACACCGGCGTGAGCACCGGCGAAATCTTGCTGCGGGGGAGGACGAGCAGGTCCTCGAACCAACCCTCGGACCGCTTCACGGCGAAGCCGTGGGCCTTCTTCCACGCGAGATCGAAGTGACCGTAGCGGTTGGGGACGTCGCCGCCGATCGCCGCGAGCATCGAGCGGTAGTCGCCCTTGGGCGCGCGTCGGGGTGCCAGCAGGGCGACGCGAACGGCCGGCCACAGGGTGACCGGGGCCGCGGCGATGCGCCGGGCCGGTCCGCCGATCTCGTCGAGGGCACCCTTGCGGATCGCGGTCACGAGATCCTCGAGGTCCGCGGCGCTCGAGGGGGGCCGAGCCGGTCCCGCCGGCGCGGTGCTCGGCGGAGGCGCGTCGGACTTCGGCAGGAGAAGGGCCTGCGCCACCTCCCGGACGTCCTGGAGCTTCGCCTTCGGATCGTCGCGGTGGGCCCGGGTCCCGACGGACGTCTCGACGTCGACGTCGAGCTCGCCGCGGCACGCCACGAGGACCACGCACGTCGCGAAGGTGGGCAGGAGGGCGGCGCGCGACGTCAGCATGGGAAACCTCGGTTCAGTGCAGGGCGTGGCCCGGGGCGCCCGCGCCCGCCTCGGGCATGAAGCGGACGAAGCGGAGCCCCACGCCGCACAGCGCCCGGAGGCCGTCGGCGTCCGAGTACTGCAGGTAGTAGTGGTTCTGGACCTTCGCGATGGCGCAGATGGACGGCTCGTCCTCGCCCGCGGAGAACCGCACCACCACCTTGGTCCGCAGGGGCAGGGGCTCCGCCATCTCGACGAACATCCCGGTCCCGGAGATGTTGCGCGCGATGTGCCACTGCTCGCCGTGCAGGTCGCTGGCGATCAGCACGCGGAACACCTTGTCGATGCGCGCCGCAGCGCGCCGTTCGGTTTGCAGATCGGCCATGCCGACAGCATGCCCGGCCGCCGACCATGAGGGCAAATATCCTACATGTAGGACATGTGGATGGGGACTTCATATCGCGAGCGCGGCTCCCCAGAGGGCCCCGAGCTGGGCCCAGCCGACCAGCGCCGCGACCGAGCCGAGGAGCGTCGCCGCCGCCCGCGGGGCGATCGGGCCGTTCTCGAGGGCGAGCGCGATGGCGCCGAGACCCATCGCACACGCGGGCCAGGCGGGGGCGTGCAGACCGGGCCAGAGGCTCGCCACGGTCGCTGCGAGGGCCACGACGGAGAGCGCGGCTGCCCAGCGCGCGCGGAGCACAGGGTCCCGGAGCATGCGTGTCGGTTATCAGACCCCCCGGGCGGTTGCACGAATTCGACGAGGTGCCCAAACTCCGCCGCCCATGCCGGACCAACCAGCCCACCGCTTCGGCTACGTCGCCGTCTGCGGCCGCCCCAACGTGGGCAAGTCCACGCTGGTCAACGCGTTGGTCGGCGAGCCGGTCGCGGTGGCGACCGCCCATCCTCAGACGACCCGCGAGCGCATGCTCGGCATCTGGTCGCGCCCCGCGTTCCAAGCCGTGCTCGTCGACACCCCCGGGCTGCACAAGCCCCGCAGCGCGCTCAACCGCTACATGGTCTCGGAGGCCCTCGCCGGCTGCCGCGACGTCGACGTCGTGTTGATGCTCGCCGAGGTGCCCAGCCTTCCGGCCGAGCGCGCCGCGACGTGGGAGCCCGGCGACGTGGCCCGCGACGGCCTCGAGCAGCTGGTCCTGTTGGGCCGCCCGATCGTCCTCGTGTTGACCAAGGCCGACCAACTCCGCGAGCGCGACGCGATGCTGCCGATCATCGATGCCTGGCAGCGCCTCCACACGTTCGACGCCGTGGTGCCGGTCGCAGCGCTGCACGCCCAGGGCCTCGAGCCCCTCGAGCTGGAGGTCGTGCGCCACCTCGGTGAAGGCCCGTCGCACTTCCCCGAGGATCAGCTCACCGATCGCCCGCTGCGCTGGCACGCTGCGGAGCTCGTGCGCGCCGAGCTGTTCGAGCACCTCGCCCAGGAGCTGCCCTACAGCTGTGCGGTCGTGGTGCAGCGCTACGTCGAGCGCGGCCCGCTCGATGCGATCGAGGCCACGGTGTTCGTCGAGCGCGACAGCCAGCGCGGCATGGTCGTGGGCAAGGGCGCCCGCGTGATCAAGGCCATCTCGATGGGCGCGCGGGCCCGGATCGAGCGCTTCACCGGCCGCAACTGCGACCTGCGCCTGCGGGTCGACGTCGCGCCCAACTGGACCCGCGACCCGGCGAGGCTGGCCTCGTTCGGCTACGTGCCGCCGGATGGAGGTGCACGATGACCCCGCACGGCGCACCCATGGTCGCGATCGTCGGCCGGCCGAACGTCGGCAAGTCGACGCTGTTCAACCGCCTCATCGGCGCGCGCAAGGCCATCGTCGAGGACAACCCCGGCGTCACCCGCGATCGCATGTACGGCGTCGCGAACTGGACCGGCTCGTCGTTCATCGTCGTCGACACCGGCGGTATCGATCCATCGCTCGACGACGGCATGCCCGCGCACATCCGGGCCCAGGCCGACATCGCGATCGAAGAGGCCGACGTCGTGCTGTTCGTCGTCGACGCGATCGAGGGCATCAGCGCGATCGACAACGACATCGCCGATCGCCTGCGTCGCTCGGGCAAGCCCATCGTGCTGGTCGCCAACAAGGCCGACTCGCCCAGCCGCGAGCAGGCGGCCGCGTGGGCGTGGGAGCTCGCGCTCGGCGAGGTCTGTGCGGTCTCGGCCGCGCACGGCCGCGGCATGGGCGAGCTCTGCGACGCCATCGTCGCGCGTCTCGGGCCCGCGCCCGAGGACGTCGAGCTGATGCCCCCGGGCATCCGCGTGGCTTTCCTCGGCCGCCCCAACGCCGGCAAGTCGAGCCTCGTGAACGCGCTGGTGGGCGAGGCCCGGGTCATCGTCGACGAGGTCGCCGGTACGACCCGCGACGCGATCGATCTCCCGCTGAAGTGGGGCGAGGACGACTTCGTGCTCTGCGACACCGCGGGACTACGGCGCCGCCGTCAGGTCGCGCGCGCCCACGAGCAGCTCGCCGCGATCAAGTCGATCCGCGCGATGGAGCGGACCTCCGTGGTCGTGCTCGTGCTCGACGCCACCGCCGGCGTCACCGATCAGGACCAGCGCATCGCCCGGATGGCCTTCGAGCGCGGCAAGGGCGTCGTGGTCCTGCTGCACAAGTGGGATCTCGTCGCCCACGACAAAGCCGCCGCCCACGCCGTGGTCGAGCAGACCGAGGAGGCGCTCGTCTTCCTCGAGAAGCCCTACATCATCAAGACGTCGATCGTCGGCGCCGAGCGCGATCGCGGGCAGGGCAGGGCCCGCAACCTCGACGCGCTCATGCGGGCGTGCAAGAAGACGGCGCACGCGCTGTCGAAGCGCATCCCGACCTCGGACCTCAACGATGAACTCCAGCGCGCCGTGACGGCCCTGACGCCGCCGTCGCACCGCGGGGCGATCGTGCGGCTGTACTTCGCGACGCAGGCCAGCGTCGAGCCGCCGCTGTTCGCGATCTCGGCGAACCGCGGGCGGCCGCTGACGCCGGCGTACGAGCGCTACCTGCTACGCCGGTTCCGCGAGCGATGGGATCTCCGCGGGATTCCCCTGCGCCTCGTGGTCCGCGGCCGCGGCCGCGGCGGCGAGACCCCGGATTAGGACGGCGGCATCGGTCGGCGGATCAGCTCAGTTGACACGAAAACGCGCGCAGTGATACTGTTTGGTGCGCGAACTCGCGCAGAGGAGAACCAGGACTGTGAAGAACTCTGCCACAAGCCGGCTACTTTGGTGCTCGTTCGTCGTCATCGCTGCCTGTCAAGCGACAGACGACGAGTCGGGTCAGGATGGCGTGGAGGTCGAGGTCCGAGAGGGGTCGGCGGTCGTTCGTTTGGAGAACGGCACCATCCTCACGTTCAGCGATGACGGGGACGGTGTCTCGATCTTGGAGGAGGGCAAGCTCGGGAGCGTTGGTGTCATGATTCAGCCGGAGCTGACCGACGCCACGGCAGCGGAGATGTTCTGGGCTCTCATGGGGGATGAGGTCGAGATGCCCGCCTTTCTTCTCTCGAACCACGAGGCACTCGTCGGTCGCGGCATGGCGTCGGAATGGGGCGTCGTGATCGCGGCGCGCGGCGGGGGCTGGCTGCGTGACGAACTCGACGGCGATCAGTCGTTCCGAGCTGCGGCCGACTGCGTCAACGTCACCTTCAACGGGCTGCACTGCACCCCGAATGCGGGGTACGACGGCAGCAACTGCTACAACGACACAGGCGCTGCCCAGACCACCACCACGAACGTCGTCGACAAGTTCAAGGCCGGTGTTTGCGGCGAGGGAGGGTCATTCAACGACCGCCTCCGATTCCGTAAACAAGACCTCGCCTGCGCTATCGACCCCACCTGGTCGGTGCCCGACAACCGAGCCGGACTCCCGAAGGGGTGGGATCAGACGATCAGCGTGGACGAGTACAAGTCCCACTCCTGGACTTCCGCCTACGTCGCCCCGTGGGCGTTTCGCCAGTACGAGCACACTTCGTCCGGCGTTGGCGCCGGCGACTCGTACGACTGGGGTTCGATGTGGGCCCTTGGGACGTGTGTGAACTAGACCGCCACGGCTGAAGCCTGCGCGTCGTCCGAGGTGGAGCGGCAACTCGGTTGCCGCTCCGCCTTAGTCGTTGGCAACTGACTTGCCACCGCAAGGGTCCCGCTCGGCGACTTAACTCGTGGGGACAGCACACTACCCCTGGCCCTGTTCTTGCTGTAACTTGAGACCGGCTCGGAACCAACGCCGGCCGCACGCCCCGATCCAGGCCCGCAGAATAAGGAACACCCCATGCGCCGCATCTCGCTCGTCTCCCGCATGACCCTGCTCGCCGGCACCGGCGTAGCCCTGCCGACCCTGCTCGCGTGCCTCGACCACCCGCTCAAGGATGTGAAGTACGAGGCGGCGTCGGAGAAGCAGAACGCGGTCCAGCTGACGGTCAACAAGGACGTCGACATCCTCTTTGTTATCGACAACTCGGGCTCGATGGGTGACGAGCAGGGGCTCCTGGCGGCGAACTTCCCGGCCTTCATCGGAGTTCTCGAGGACCCGATGGTGAAGGCCAACTACCGCATCGGGGTGACGACCACCGACAACGGAAACCCGTGGTGCGGGGACACCGGGCCGGAGGCTGGCAAGCTCCAGCTTTCTAGTTGCCGGTCGCGCACGGGGCAGTTCGTGTTCGGCGGCACCCCGCCGGCCGATGCTACAGCGGTTGCCTGCACGGACGTGTGTTCGACCGACGTCATCGAGATCGAGCCGACGACCACAGAGTTCGACCCTGAGCCGAAGCAGCGGCCTTGGCTCGAGAACATCGAGGGCAAGACCAACCTGGGCGGCGGAATCACGACCACCGAGGCATTTCAGTGCTTCGGGCCCCAGGGCATCGCGGGCTGCGGTTTCGAGTCCCACCTGGAGTCGATGTACAAGGCCCTGCTTCGCGCCCAGAACGCCGACGAGGCCCAGTACGGCTTCCTGCGGAGCAACGCCATCCTCTCGATCGTGGTGATCACGGATGAGGTCGACTGCTCGTACAACAACAAGTACGAGTCGATCTTCTTGCCTCCGGACAACGGCGGCAACCGGGTGTTCTGGACGAACCCGACCGAGACGGTTCCGACATCCGGCGTGTGCTGGAACGCTGGCGTCGTATGCGAAGGCACGGGAACGCCGTACGACAGCTGCAGCTCGTCGAACAAGAATGTCGATGGTGACATCGACGTGGCCGATGGCGACGCGGTGCTGCACCCCCTCAGCCGCTACATCGACTTCGTCCAGGAGATCGAGGTCGCGAAGCAGGCGATCACTCCAAGCCAGGAGGTCCTCGTGGCGCTCATCGCCGGCGTCCCGGACCCGTACGACGGCAGCAACCTGACGTACTCGAACTCGCTCGACCCGGTTGAGCAAGAGGACTTCGGTATCGGCGCCGGTTGCACGTACAACAGTGCCGGCGGCATGTCCTCGGCGCGACCGCCAGTGCGTGAGCGCGAGTTTGCCGAGGCGTTCGAGATCGGTGATGAGCCGAACCTGTACTCGATCTGCCAGGATGACTACTCCGATGCACTCTCGGCGATCGCCAACGCGATCCGTGACCAGATCCGGCCGGCGTGCATGACTGCGTGCGTGGCGGACACCGACCAGGTGACCACCGGCCTGCAGCCGCAGTGCACTCTGATCCAGGAGGCGCCCGACGTCGCCAGCGGCGACGTCATCGAGACCAACATCGAGAAGTGCGCCGGCGACGGCAGCCTGCCCGATGGTGAGGACGTGTGCTTCCTGACCCTGGTCGAGGACAACCTTTCCGAGATCTGCGCTGAGGAGGGCTGGAACCTGGAGTTCCAGCTCGTGCGTCGCGATGGCGTCCCGGCGCCTGGAGGCACGTCGGTGAGCGCAACCTGCCAGCTGTCGCAGAACAAGCAGATCGACTGCCCGGGACTTCCTTGACGCGGCGCCCAAGCCGGGAAGCGCGGCCCCACATCTCTGGGGCCGCACAGTTCTCTGGTTCTTCCTGAGTGCAGATTGTGCATCGACGCTGCGGGGTTCCGAGTGGCTAGGAAGGGTCCTTTGGGTCCGCCGGCCTCGACTATCGGGCCGCAGCGCGCAGCTGCGTCAGAAGTCTCTTCCAACCGAGCTCCGCTTCGCTGGAGTTCGGTTCGTGCGCCGGCTGGGCCAGCAACGCGGCGGCGATAAGCGCCGCGAGTTCGTCTGTCGGTTGGGCCATGATCTTCCCCCGGTTCGTCGGGTCGACGACTCCAACACACAACTCGGACGCTCGCTAGTGCGGTCGTCTGCAGGTGTGCACCGCGACCCTTTGGCGTCCGGGCTGGTCAGGCTCGCTCGAGAGACGAGCCCGACGCCGCTTCCGTTCGCGGCGTCGCGCCCGCGCAGCGATGTTCCGCCAACGAGTCCTGTGCTTCTCGCGTCGTTCGCCGCGTACCCGAGTGAACGAAAACCGCGTGACCGCGATGGCCGGCCGGCGAGTTCTTCAGTCTTCGCGCGCGTCAGAACCGGACGCCGAGGCGAACGCCCGCCTGCAGGTACACCGGGAACACCGTCGGCGCGGTCAGCAGCGAGAAGTAGCGGATCGTCGCGGCGATGCTCCAGCGGTCGCCGAGCGCCACCTCGATCGCCGCGCCGGCGTGGGCCCGCGGTACCACGCTCTGGCGGCACACGTTCTCCTGCGTCGCGCAGAACAGCCCGACGTCGCAGCCGCCGTTCGACAGGCACGCGCCGCCGCGCTGGCCGTCGACCGCGGCGTTCGGGCTGCGGATGAGCATCGCGCCCAAGCCCGCCTCGAGGATCGGGCGCACGCGACCGATGTCCATCGCGAACACCACCGCGCCGCCGAAGTCGATCGTGTGCAGCGTGCCACCGCGAGCTGCGAGCGTTGGCGGTCCGTCGTCGGGCTGATCGTACTCGTCGAACACCCGGTGTCCGGTGTACGAGGCCGACAGTCGGATCCCGACGGGCGAGACCAACTCGATGTCGAGGTCGGTGCCCAGGCCACCGCCGCGGATCGGGTTCGAGGGCCGGCCGAGGAACGCGAGGCGATAGCTCGCGAACATCGGCGACAGCGATAGCGCGACGCGGCGGCGCGACGACGCTCCGCCGCCGCTCCAATCGTGCCCCCAGCGCCGACGATCGTCCGGCGGCTGGCCCCCGGGCGCGCGCAGGTGGGGCGTCGCAGCGTCGGGATCGACCGGGCGCGGCGGCACGGCGGGGGGCTTGGCGACTGCGGTCGAGCCCAGGGCCAGCCACGCCGCGGCGGCGCCCCCGAGCCGGAGACGGTCCCAGCGCCCTGGCCGCCGAATCCCCACCGCGAGAAGTATATCTGGCATGGGCGTGGACATGTCGCGCGTGGGTACGGTACGAACGCGGACGCCGGAGTTTGGCTGCCAGTGACCGACGAGACGCGCAGGGACGATGAAGAGCCGAAGGCCGACGCCGACGCGGGCACCGCCGCGTCCGAGCGGATGGACCTGCCGAAGTGGAACCGTTCGCGGGTCAAGCGGGTGCAGCCCGAGACCGCGGCCGAGGGCCCCGATGCCTTCCAGCAGGGCGTCCGCGAGGCCGGCCGCACGGCGGTACGTCGCGGCCCGCTGGTCGCGATGGGCATCGCGGCCATCGCTGCGGCGATCGGCGGCGGGATCTGGTGGACGCGTCACCGCGCCGAGCAGGCCGCAGAGGGCACCCGCCTCCTCGCGCAGCCGGCCGCATGGCGGTCGCGCGGTCGCATCGTCGATGTCGATCGCATCATGAAGGATCGCAAGCGGCCGCCGCCGATCCCGATCGCGCGCGACCAGGCCGAGCTCGACCGCAACGTCGACACGGCGATGGGTGCCCTGGTCGCCGGCGACAACGACAAGGCCGCGACGCTGGGCCTGCTCGTGCGCGGCGGCACGGAGATGGAGCGCGGCGACTTCGCAGCGGCGCAGGCGACCTACGGGGAGTTCCTCACCAAGGCCGGCAGCAGCCACGAGCTCGCCTTTCTCGCGCAGGAGGGCGTCGCCGCGGCTCGGGAGGCCCAGGGCGACGTCGACGGGGCGATCGCGGAGTTCGACAAGCTGCTCGGCGAGGTCGGCGATTTCTTCCGCGACGAGGCGCTGTGGAACAAGGCCCGCCTGCTCGAGAAGGCCGGCCGCAACGACGAGGCCCTCGAGATCTACAAGCAGTACGCCACAGAGTATCCGCTCGACAAGGCGTCGCTCGCCCAGGCGCAGGTCCGCGAGCGGCTCGGCGAGCTCGATCCTTCGCTGGTCCCCGCGGAGCCCGGCGCGATGGCCCAGGGTCTCTCGGGCCTGCTCGGACAGTGACGGCGATGGCGTCGGGCAGCTCAGCACGACGTGGCCGGCTCGCGGCCCTGCTCGCGACGACGCTGAGCGTTGCGTGCTCCCGCGGCGACGAGCCACCGCCGATTTATCCCGATCTCTCCGACGGAGCGCGCGAGCTCGGCCGTGTCGAGCTCATGCGCCAGGTGACGGTGCCGGACAACTTCATCCTGCGCCCCGACGAGGCCGGGGCAGCCGGCGTCGATGCGCGTCGCGGCCTCGTGTACGTCGGCAGCCGCGAGGGCACGCTGCTGGCGATCGACGCCGAGGACGGCGAGGTCCGCTGGGAGCGGAGCCTGGGCGGTCCGGTCGTGAGTCCGCCGGTGCTCGTCGCCGACGACGAGGGCGAGCTGCTCTTCGTCGGCACCGACAACGGTGAGCTGTACGCGATCGATCCCGCGACGCAGCTCGATCGCTGGACCTACGCGACCGACGGCCGTATCCGCAATCGCGCGCTGCTCGTCGAGGGCGTGGTGTACATCGTCACGTCGCGCGATCAGATCTTCGCGCTCGACTCCCGCACCGGCAAGTGGCGGTGGCAGTACGAGCAGGAGCTGCAGACGGACTTCACCGTGCACGGCCACGCCGGCCTCGCGTACGCGCCCGCGACCGATCCGACCTCGGGCGAGCCCGGCCGGTTGTTCGCGTGTTTCGACAACGGCAAGGTCGCCGCGCTCTCGGCCGGATCCGGCGAGGTGCTCTGGCTGTCCTCGGTCGCGCCCGACGAGGGCGGGAACTTCGCCGATTGCGACACCACGCCGCTCGTCGACGATGTCACCGGTCAGGTCTACGTCGCCGGTCAGTCGACCGGCGTGTACGCGCTCGGCCGCGACGACGGTGCGCTGGCGTGGAAGTACCCCGCCGAGGGCATCGGCGCAGTGATCGACGGACCCGGCGGCATGTTGCTCGCGGTGTCGTCGCTCGAGGGGGTGATCGCGATCGATCGCGAAGGCCGCTCGCTGTGGCGCACCCAGCTCGATCCCGGCAGCCTCGCCACGCCGGTCGTCGTCGGCGACACGATCATCCTGACCCACGCGGAGTCCGGGCTCGTCGCGCTCGACGTACCGACGGGACTGCTGCTCGGCCACATCCCGACGGGCAGCGGCATGTCGAGCACGCCGGTGTTCGATCCGACGACGGGTCGCGTCTACGCGATCACCAACCGCGGTGTCCTCGTCGGCGTGAAGCTCATCGATCCGTGAGCTCGCCAGGCCGGGTCTGCGCGCGAACCATCCGCTGCAGCTGATCGGCCTCCTCGCGCGAGCGGATCTGGAAGCGCACGCCGAAGCCGGCCGCGCCGCTCTGGCGCTGGATCCACGACACGACCGCAGCGACGCGGAGGAACGGTGAGTGGGCGCTTCCCTCGAACTCGATCTCGAGGCCCGCGCCGATCGGGGGCTGGAGATGGCTGAGGATGAACGCGCCGCCGCGACTGAGGTCCCGCGCGCGCGTCTGCTGACGGATCTCTCCGCAGCGCCACTGGACGACGAGGTCCACCGGGATGCGTCGGTGGGCCCGGGCCGACGGGGACCGCAGGCCGCCCAGCACGCCGCGTAGGTACTCCAGCGGCGCACGACCGGCGGGATCGACCGCGAGCACCAGCGTGGGCGGTCCGCCGGATGCGTTGGGCATACTCGCGACCACGCGGCCGTCGAGCTCGATCTCGTCGACCATCGCCCCGAAGCTGATCTCGATCACGATGCGATCGCCGGGGGAGACCGCGTCGCGGCAGGGGATGCGCAGCCGTGCGATCTCGTCGCCGGCCTCCGCGGGGCCGAGGCGCTCCGCGAGCTGGGCATCGGCGCGCAGGCGCAGGCGTCGCGGCGAGCGGGGCTCGTCCCCGATGCCGACCAGCGTCACGCTGGATCGCGAGGCCACCGATCGAGCATAGCGCACGGCCCACGCAGGCGCCCGAGGGCGCCCCGTGGGCCATGCGTGGCGGCCGTGGCGGGCGAGGCCCGCCGCGACACCGGCGTCGTCAGGCCACCGCGGCGCGCAGGGCGTCGACGTGACCGGGGACGCGGACCGGCGACACCGTGTGCTCGATCTCTCCGGTGGGTCCGATGACGAACGTGCTGCGGACGACGCCGATGGTCGTGCGCCCATACATCTTCTTCTCGCCGACGATGCCGAACGCCTTCGCGACGACGTTGTCGGGATCCGAGAGCAGTGTGAACGGCAGATCGTACTTGGTTCGGAACGATACGTGGCTCTTCAGCGAGTCGCTCGACACCCCGAACACGCGGATACCCGCACGTACGAAGGCGTCGTGGCCATCGCGGAAATCACAGGCCTCGGCGGTGCAGCCCGGCGTGTTGTCGCGCGGGTAGAAGTACAGCACGAAGCGCTGGCCTCGGAGCCGCGCGAGCGACCACGACTGGCCGTCGTCGCCCGCGAGCTCGAAGTCGGGTGCCGATTGTCCGGGGCGCCGTGCACCGGCCGCGGGGGCCGAAGCCGCCGCACCGTTGCTCGCGCGGGGCGCCTTGCCGGACGCATCTCGCTTCGTCGAGCCGCGCGATACTCCACCGCTGCGGCTGGTCCGTGCGCGCGGAGCTGGCTTCGACGAAGCGTCGGTAGGGCCATCGTCGTCGTTGTCGCCGCCGGCGTCGCCGCCGTCGTCGTCGTCGTGCTCCGCCTCGTCCGCACCACCGGCGGAGTACGCCTTCGCGGCTGCGGAGAGGGCTCCGGTGTTCTTCGTGCGGGTCTTGGTCGCGCGGGCGACCTTGCCGGCGGCGGCCGATCCGTACGCGCTATCCGTGTATGCCCGCGTCGCGTCGGCGATGCTCGCCGACTTCGGTGCGGCCTTGCTCGCCTTCGCGTCGCCACCCTTGGGTGCCTTCGCGGCGGCGGCCTTCTTCGCGGCCTTCTTCGCGGGCTTCGCTGCGCCCGCATCCGCAGCCGGAGCCGCGGCCTTGGCTGCCTTCGCCGCCTTCGCGGGCTTGGCTGCCTTCGCCGGGGCTGCGGCCTTCGCCGCCTTCGCGGGCTTGGCTGCCTTTGCCGGAGCCGCAGCAGCCTTCGCCGGCTTGCTCGCCTTCGCCGGAGCAGCAGCAGCCTTCGCGGGCTTGCCTGCCTTTGCCGCCTTCGCGGGCTTGCTCGCCTTCGCCGGCGCAGCCGCGGCCTTCGCCGCAGCGCCTGCCTTCGCGGCCTTGCCTGCCTTCGCGGCCTTCGCCGGCTTGGCTGCCTTCGCCGCCTTCGCGGGCTTGCTTGCCTTCGCCGGCGCTGCGGCCTTGGCTTCGGTCTTCGCCGCCTTCGCGGCCTTCTTTCCCGCGGGCTTCGAGGCCTTCGCGGGTGCGGGTGCAGACGCTGGTTCCGGCGCAGCGGCTGCCTTCGCCGCGCGTTTCGCCGGCGCGGGCTTGGAGGATGCACGGGAGGGGGCGGGGGCAGGCGCAGCCGGTGCCGCTTTGCCCCGCTTCGCATTCGAGGTGGTGGCCATGGGTTGTTTCGCTCCTGGGCAGCTATGCGCCAGTCAGTGGGAGCGTGCCACGTTCGTCTGCAAAGCGACAAGCGTGGAAGCACGATCGATGCACGATCGTCGACGACGCGAGATCGCTTCACCGGCTCGTCGACCGCTCGTCGACGCAGCGACGGTCGGGCCGATGCGGCGGCACGATGCACCGACATCGTCGACTGCCGTGCGACCCGCCGATGCGCCGAGCCGACCCGTCGCCGCAGCGATCGATGACGACCCCGGTGCCGCGATCGCCTGCGCGTCCGAACCGACCCGACGCCCGCACGACCCGACGCCCGTTCGTGCGGGCGACGCCTTCGTGCGGGCGAAGCACCGCGACGCCGCCGACCCGAATGACGCCGCAGCGGTCGCCACACGCCGGCGCGACCGGTGACCGCGGCCTCCGACGGGCTCCATGGTGGTATCCGGCGCGCCGCCGTGGCGGTCTGCGGCGCGCCTCGGAGGCGCCGATCCCTGGCGCGGGCGACTGGACAGGGGCGCGTGCGGCTGGCTAGAGTGGGCTGCCGACGGTGACTCCGCCTCGATCGCGGGGGAGCGGCGGCAACGGTGGAGGCCGACCCGCGCATGTCCCGAGCCCTTCGGTTGTTTCTGTCTGCCACGTTCGCCGTGGGGTCCCAGGTCGCCTGCGACCAGAGCGGCCCCTCGGTCTCCGAGGCCCTCGAGTCCAAGGCCCCCGAAGTCCCGCCCGACTTCAAGCCCAACCCCAAGCCGCGTCCCGACGACCTCAAGCCGCCGACCGACGCCGAGTTCTCCGCGTGGGACCGCAAGGACCCGGAGGGCGAGAAGCACCTCTACAAGTGGGACAAGGCCAACGGCGACCGCATGCTCGGGTACTGGGAGCAGCTGCAGTGCTTCCGCGAGAAGGTGATGGAGGAGGGCCAGAAGGCCTTCGGCGCCGAGCCCGGCTCACCGGCCGAGGAGCAGTGGTTCCAGTTCAAGCGGGCCTACGTGGTCCACCTCGACGGCTGGCAGCAGCGACTCTTCGCGCTCGAGCCCCGGGTCCAGGAGAAGTCGAAGTTCATCGGCAACATCCTCGAGGCCCACGAGGCCGTGATGAACAACTACCCCAAGGCCTACAACGAGGGCGACAAGACCGAGCTCGAGAAGGTCGAGGCCCACTGGACCATCGTCGAGCAGAAGATGAAGAAGTACGCCAAGAACCTCGGGCTCGAGTGGATCCAGCGGGATCTCACCGACCCCAAGCAGGCCGAGGCCCACGCCAAGGTCTGCGAGGCCGCCTTCACGCCGCCGGACCGCAGCGGCAAGGCGAAGAAGGGCAAGAAGAAGGGGCCGATTTAACTTTTCCCCCCGTGGGGGGCGAGAGCGAAACGGTACGCGCTCACGCGCGGATTGCCCCCCGCAAGCGGGGGGCGATGGGTGCTGCTTCCGGCCGTACGCGCTCACGCGCGGATTGCCCCCGCAAGCGGGGGGCGATCGCGGCTGCGTCCCGCCGTGGGCGCTGACGCGTGGATTGCCCCCCGCAGGCGGGGGGTGACGGAGGGGGCGTCCCGCCGAACGCTCTGACGCGTGGATTGCCCCGAGCAAGCGGGGGGAGGGGCGCCGGCGGTTGGTGGGAACTCGGGGAGTTCGGGGCGTGTGGTAGGCTCCGCGTCGTGGCGCCATCGGCTCAACCGCCCGAGAGGGTGCTCTCTGACCTCAGCAACGAGCTGATGTCGCCGTACTGTCCGGGGCGGACGATCGCGAGCTGTCCGTCGGACCAGGCCCGGAAGCTCGAGGATCACATCCTCGCCGAGGCCCAGGCCGGGAAGTCCCGCGAGGACATCGAGCAGTCCCTCGTCCAGCGCTTCGGGCCGCAGATCATCGGCTACGCGCCGCAGCCCGTGGTGCTCTACGGCGCGGCGGCGGCCGGGTTTGCGGGGCTGCTGCTGTTGGCGTGGGCCGGACGACGCTGGCGCCGTGCGAAGGCGGCGACCTCGTCCACCGTCGCCCCGGGCCCCGCCGCCCCGGCGACGGCCCTGAGCCCGCGCGATCGCGACCGACTCGACGACGCCCTCGACGAAGTCGACGAGTTCTGACGACTCGGCCGGCGCTCCGACGTTCCCCGCAAGATGGGGCCCGTCGGGGGCTTGGCAGTCCCCGTCGACCGCGGTAAGCGATACGCCGTGTTGCGCGTCGTCGTTCACGAAAAAGGGGGCCGCACCCAGCGGTTCAACTTCGAGGGCGACCAATTCGCGGTCGGTCGCGAGGAGGACAACGACCTGGTGCTCGACCGGGTCAACGTGTCCAAGCACCACCTCCGGTTCCGCCGCCACGCGGGGGCCGTCGAGGTGGTCGATCTCGGCAGCACCAACGGCACCTACGTGAACGGCCGCAAGGTCGCGGAGCCCCGCGCCGTCCGCCGCTCGGATCGCATCTACGTCGGCGACTACATCCTGATGCTCGAGGGGGACGATCCGGCGATCGCCCCGCTCGAACGCGGCGAGCTCCTCGTCACCGGCAGCGACGGCAAGCCGGCCGTGCGGGCGATCGCCGTGCCCCCGGCGTCGACCGCCAACGATGACCCGATGCCGCCGCACATCGCCAAGCTGGTCGGCGAGGGCGGGGACGACAGCGGCCTGTTCACGTCGGCGCGGCGCATGCCGGCGCCCGGCGTGCAGAGCAGCTATCTCGATCGCATCGCCAACCGCGTGTTGCAGACGGTCCTCGTCAACCAGCACGCCCTGGACCCGCTCGCCCCGGGCGACATCACCGAGTCGGTCAAGGACGAGGCGGTGACCCTGGTCGACGGGCTCCTGGCGCAGATGCAGCAGGCCGGCGAGATCGAGGGCGGCATCGATGTCGACGCCCTGCGCGGCACCATCGTCCGCGAGCTCATCGAGTACGGGCCCCTGGGCGAGCTGATGAAGGACCCCCAGGTCCAGGAGATCGAGATCGTCGGCAACGCGCCGTGCCGCGTCGTCCGCGACGGGGGGACCACCGCCCAGATCGAGGTCGCCGACCGCCGCTTCACCGGCGATCGGGCCCTCACGCTCACCATCCAGCGGATGGCCCGCAAGTGGGGCTTCCTCAACGAGGGCGCCCAGGTCCTCGAGGGCAAGGTCGACGACGGCTTCACGATGTACGCCCTCCTGCCGCCCTCGCAGGTGCGCCACGCGGTGCTCCACCTGCGCCGCAACCGGACCGACGCCAACAGCCTCAACGCCCTGGTCGACGAGGGCGTGCTGTCCTCCGACATGTGCGAGCTGCTGCAGGCGGCCATCCGTGGGTGCCGCCGCATCCTGATCGTCGCCTCGGGCGCCACCAACCTCGATCGATTCATGGGCGCCGTCGCGGGAGAGATCCCGGAGGAGTTCCGGGTCGTGTGCATCTCGGACACCGGCATGCTCGGCGGATCCCGCTCCGGTTGGGTGCAGGTCCGGCGGCTCGGCGATGTCGCCGACACGGTCGCGTTGTCCGATGCCCTGGGCGTCGTGCTCCGCGGCGGCGTCGACATGCTGGTCTCGCAGCGCTGTCGCCACGAGGACGCGGCCACGGTGATGGACGCCTTCGCCGGGGCGACCCGCGGCGCGATCGTCTCGCTATGGGGCATCGACTCGGCCCACGGCCTGTGGCGCCTCGCGGGCCTGTCGACGGTCGCGGCCGGGGCGATCTCCGCGTTGATGACCTCGCTGGCCCGCTCGGTCGATCTCCTCGTGCGGCTCTCGGTCGGCGTCGGCGGCGAGCCCATGCAGGTCGTCGAGGTCATCGAGCCGCGGATCAAGGACGGCGGCGAGCTGACCCACATGCCGATCTTCCGTGCCCAGCGCGGCGAGACCGGTGCGACCGAGTTCAAGGCGACCGGCACGGTGCCGAGCTTCGTCCGCAAGCTCGCCGAGGCGGGGATCTCCGTGCCCACGCGGATCTTCAAGGCGTGAGCGCGCGCGGCAAAGCGGGGCGGGCGGTCCGACGCGACGACGCGGTGCTCGACCGCGTCGAGGATCGCCTGCGCGACGCATCCGAGGGCTTCCATCGATCCGGCGATCCGGCGACTCGGACCGCGCTCGAGGCCTCGGGCATCGACGACGACGAGCTCGGCGTGTGGATGCGTTGGGACGGGATCGACTTCGCGGCCGACGACGCGCGGCTCTATCCGCTGGCGGAGATCCCGACGGCCTCTGCGGCCGCGCTCGCCGACGGTGTCGTGCTCGAGGGCGATCGGGTGATCGCCGAGCGTGGCCGCGACCTCTTCGTTCTCCCCGCGGATCCGTGGGCCGAGGGCGCCGCGGTCGTGCGCGTCGAGGAGGCCGGCGATCGGAGCCCCGAGGCCAGCAGCGTCGGGCACCTCGTGCTCGGCTGGCTCGGCGAGTTCGCGGTGCTCTACGACGATCAGGGCGAGTTCTTCGACGACCTGTTCGGCGAGGACGGCGAGCTCACGCCCACTGCGGAGCGAAGGCTGTGCCGGCGCCGCCTCGATCTCGATCCCGACGCGCCGAATGCTCGGCTGCGCCTCGCGGAGCTCCTGCGCGAGGCCGGCGAGTTCGTGGCGGCGCGCGCCGAGCTGCAGCAGGTGATCAAGCGGGCGCCCGAGTTCGCGTGGGCGCACTTCGCCCTGGGGCGCACCTCGATGGCGCTCGGCCAGCCCGACCGCGCGCTCGCAGCGTTCAAGGCCGCGGCCGCTTGTCCGTCGAGCGACGGTCGCGGGTGGTTCCTCGCGTGGGCGGCCCTCGTCGCCGACGGGGACACGCGGGCTGGGCTCGCCCGCGAGGTGCTCGCGCTGCGGCCGGACTTCGCCGCACAGCAGGCCGAGGCGGTCGCGGCATTGCTCGAGCGGGAGCGCAACGACGCGGCGCGCGAGCAGCTCGAGCTCGGCCTCGCAGTGCTGCCGGGGCACCTCGAGTTGCTGCGTTTGCGGGGCGAGTTCCCGGCCGCCTGAGCTACTTCGCCGGTGTCTCCGCGGCGGGCGCGGGCCCTGCGGGCGTCGCGTCGGCGGGCGCGGGCTCTGTGGGCGTCGCATCGGCGGGCGCGGGCGCTGTGGGCGTCGCGTCGGCGGGCGGGGCCTCGACCGTCGTGGTCTCTGCCGGCGTCGAATCGACCGGGGCGGCCGCGGGCCCGGGGCGCGCCGCGGCGTCGAGTCGTCGCTCGATCGCGATGCGTTGACCATCGGCGCGGGTGCCCGTCAGCACGAGCACCACGTGCGCGCCCTCGGGCAGCGCGGCGGGGCTCACGTCGCGGACGCGGCTGCGCCCGGCGAGCAGCGCGATGCGCCGCGCGACTGTGCGTTGGCCCTCGGCGTCCTCCACGAGCACCAGAAGCTCGCGATCGGCGAGCGTCGGATCAGCGTCGATCTCGACGAGGTTGGCCGCGGTGTCATGCTGCGTCGTCGGCCACTGCGGCCACAGCAGCTCGAGCGTGTCGACGCTCGCCTGGACCGCCGCGGGGAGCAGCACCAGCGCGTGCTCGCGGAGCACCCGGCGATCGAGGTAGCCACGCACGAGGCCGGTGTCGTCGGCGCTCCACGCCGCCAGCGCGCGGCCGGTCTTGCTGCGCAGGTAGCCGGCCTCGGCTGGCCAGGGCTGCATCACGGCGCCGTCGCGCTCCGCGGGATCGAGGCCCGCCGCGTCGTCGCCGAGCCACGCGGCTGCGGCTGCGCCCGGATCGAGCGCCCGGTCGAGCACCCGCGGAGGCGGCAGTCGACCATCGGAGAAGAAGTGCGTCGCGGCCAGGGCGACCAGGCCCTCGCGCGTGCCGTCGCCGAGCAGCACCTCGCGCACGGACTTCGGCGGCGCCACCTCCTCGGTCCGGCCGGACAGGGCGACGGGGACCGGCATCGAGCGTCCGAAGGTCAGCCGCGCGTACTCGGCGAGGGGCGAGCCCCGATCGCCGCGGCTGCTCGACAGCGGCACCATCATCCCGAGCAGATCGCCGCGGGCGTTGGCCGGCACCGCGAGGTCCTGCACGACGTGGAGCAGCGCCCCGGCGGCGACCAGCGCGAGCGCGAGGTGGCGGTCGCGCTCGGCCGACGTCGCCGCGAGGGACGCGGCGCGCTGGTGCGCGAACAGGGCCGCGGGACCGAAGGGATCCTTCGACGTCATCCAGCCGATCGCCGACGTCGCCTCACCCGAGAATCCGCCGCGACCGAGCCGCGTCGCGAGGCCGCCGCCCGCGCGCCGCTCGATGCGTCGCCACGTCGTGCGGTGCCGACCGCTGGCGCGCCACGTCGCGGCGCCGGGATCCTCGGCGTCGACGAAATGGTGGAGCAGGCGCGTGCGATCGGCCGCCTCGAGGGCGATGCCGACGCGGAGCCAGCCGAGCGCGGAGGTCTCCCAGCGATCGCCGTCGACGCAGCGCTGCAGCGTCTCCGTCGGGGCGGGCTGCGGCGGGCAGGCGCCCGGACCTCCGGCTGCCGCCGCGCCCACGTCGGCGTGTCCGTAGCGCATCGCGACCACGAGCAGTCGTCGCGTCTCGGGATCGAGGGCGTTCGGGTCGACGCGCAGGGGCGTGAACCACCCCAGTTGGTCGGCGGAGCCCTCCATCCACCGCCGGTGGACGTCGCTGGTCTGCACCGCGCGCTCGGTGATCCCGACGTGGGTGCGCGACGGATCCCACGCTCGGGCCGGCGTCGAGAGCAACCCGCCGAGTGCGGCGCAGGCGAGCGCGATCCGTCGCATGCCGATCATGGTCGTCCCGCCTCGGCCTTCGGGGCCGTCGCCTTGGTCGCGGGCGCGGGCGTGCCGGTGACAGGGACTTGCTTCAGATCGCCGAGGTGATCGCGGACGTAGCCGGCGAGGATCAGCGCGGTCTCGATGTCGGCGCACTGCATCCCGCCGCACGTGAGCAGCACGCCGACCTTGCGCTCGCGATCGAGGAACGCCACCGCGCGGACGGCCTCGGTGTCGAGGACGTAGGTCTCGGCGGTGATGTCTGCGGTCGGCTCCACGCCCGGCAACGTCGCGCGGAAGGTCTCGAGCACCGGCTCGAGGCCACCCGGCGGATCCCGCCACACGCGGATGCCGAGGTCCCAGACCTCCTCGCGATCGACGGCCCGCAGGTGGACGCCGTGGTAGAAGTGCGTCCGCGCGAGGTCGGCGAGCTCGCCGACGTTGAACGCCTCGAGGTAGCCGGTGCGACGGCGGACCTCCTCGGGCGGGAGCAGGGCGGTCGCGTCGAGCCACTCGAGCGTCGATGGCGACGTCGGCGTGCCGGACTCGCTCGGGGCCCCGGACAGCGCCCGGAGCAGGGCGGCATTCGCCGCGATCCGCTCCCACTGGGTGAGGCGCTCGATCTCCGGCGGCGGCGACAACATCAAGAGGTGCTCGGCGTGGGAGTCGGTGCCCGCCCACTTGCGCATCGCGACGCGGTTGTGCCGCGCGACGAACTCGGCCCGGCGTCCGCCGTCGTAGGGCACGTCGGATCGATAGGCCACGTAGCCGCGCTTGTAGACGAACAGCGTGAACTCGACGAGTCGAAGGCTCTGGCCGCGGAGCTTCGACGGCGCCAGCGGGATGCGGTAGCGACCGGCCCGATCGCTGCGGGCGACGTACGTCTCGGAGCCGCCCGGGCCGACGAGCCCATCGCCGCGATCGTAGGACCACACGGCCACGACGGTGGCGTCCCCGATCGGGGCGCTCGTCGTGCCGTCGACGATCTGTCCGTTGAACGGTCCCGTGAGGGCGACGTCGGCGACGTGGTCACGGGCGCCACCGAACGGCGCATCCCGCACGAGCGGACTGCATGCCGTGACGACGCACGCGAGCCCCACGAACGCGAGGACCCGACGCAACGGCGCGACGGCGCGGTGTGGAAACGGGCGGACAACCCCCGCGGGCATCTCGTGCAGGCTCGGCAATTGACGGACCGTCGTCCGGCCGATACGCTCGGTGGCCGGACTGCAGCGGGGTCTATCCCAGCCCGTTGCGACTCGCAAGCGCGGCGCCCGACGATGACAATGCCGGGGACGATCCCATGCCCCATGTGTGGCTCCGACGTCCCCGCGGACGCGCACGGCTGCGGTGTCTGCGGCTACGCGCTGCTCGGGCGACCGAGCGGGCCGTCCAACCTCGGCGGCCTCAAGTGCGCGCGCTGTGGATCGATCGTCGAGCACGGGTTCGAGTTCTGTCCGATCTGCGGGCAGAACCAACGCGAACGGGCCGCGCGGCCTGACACCCGCATCATCCAGATCGAGCCGGAGTCGGCGCCGGCCGATCGCACCGTGCCCGCGCCCGGGCCCCCGCAGCCGATCGGCCCGGGCGCCATGCCGCCGGCGTTCGCGGCCCCGGCCGCCCCGGCGCCCCCGGCGTTCGCCGACGCCGCACCGCCGCCGTTGCTGTCGATGCCACCGATGCCCCCGGCGCCGTCGGTGCCCCTGGCGCCCTCGGCGGGCCACACGGTGGTGGCCGCACCCGCGCTGCGCCGCCCCGAGGCCGGCGAGGACGACCGCACGATCCCCGCGCCGAGCCGCCGGACGGCGGTCGTGGCCGACGACAACGCGCCGACGACGAGCTTCGATCCGCGGCAGGTCGTTGCCGCCGTCGCGTCCGCGCCGGCGGGCCGTCGTCCCGACGAAGACACGCGTGAAGGGGTCACGCCCCACGGCCCGTGGGCCGGCTCGACGCCGTCGAGCCCCGTGGTCGGCGTGCGGGGTCAGGGATCGCTGCCGACGCACCCGGGGTCGTCCACGGCGCGGTTGGTCCTCGTCGCCCGCGACGGCAGCGAGGGCGACAAGTTCGCCGTCGTCGGCGATCGGCTCACCCTCGGTCGCCGTGCGGCGGACGTGCTGTTCCCCGAGGACGACTTCCTGTCGCCGACCCACGCGCGGCTCGAGCGATCGGGCGATCACTACTGGCTCGTCGACGCAGGCTCCCAGAACGGCGTGTTCCTGCGCGTGCGCGGCACGTCGCCGATCTACCCCGGCGACTCGTTCATGATCGGCCACCAGCTCATGCGGGTCGAGAACGTCGAGGGCCCGACCGACGAGCAGCCCCCGGACGAGCTCGGGACCCGACTGTTCGGGACCCCGCTGCAGCCCGCGTGGGGCAAGCTCGTCGTGCTCGGCCGCGGGGGCATCCGCGGCGATCAGTTCGGCCTGCGCGGGGCGCGGGTCGTGCTCGGTCGCGAACTCGGCGACGTGGTCTTCCCCCACGATCCCTTCCTGAGCCGCGAGCACGCCCGTCTGCGCCTCGAACTCAACGGCGCGACGATGTCGGTCTTCATCGAGGATCTGAACTCCGCCAACGGCACCTACATCCGGATCCGTGGCGCCGCCGAGCTCCACAATCGGGACACTTTCCGGATCGGCGATCAGATCATACGCTTGAGGCTCGACTGATGCTGCGCTTCGAGGTGTTCGCCCGGACCGAGGTTGGTTGCGCCCGTGAGCGCAACGAGGACTCGTTCCTCGTGCTGCACCTCGGCACGGGGGAGTCGGGCCTGCGCCCCGAGGCCCGCATCGCGCCGCTCGAGGCGCCCGGCACCGTCATCGGCGTGTGCGACGGCATGGGCGGCGCGGCGGCGGGCGACGTCGCCTCGCGGCTCGCGTTGCACTCGCTCGATCAGGTGATGCGATCGCACGCGCCGATCGGCGCGATGGAATCCGCCGAGGCCGCGCTGCTGCAGGCGGTATCGGTCGCCAACCGCACGATCCTCGACCACGCCAAGGTCCACCCCGAGAAGCGCGGCATGGGCACGACGATGACCGCCGCGGTGCTCTTCTCCGACGAGGTCGCGATCGTGCAGGTCGGCGACTCGCGGGCGTACCTCAAGCGCGGCGGCACGCTGCAGCAGCTCACCATGGATCAGAACGTCGTCGGGCAGATGATCGCCAGCGGCCGCATCGCCCCACACGAGGCCCGCAACGTCAAGCAGCGCAACATGTTGCTCGAGGCGATCGGCGTGCAGGAGCGGGTGGGACCCGATCTCGTCCGCGTCCGCGTCCAGCACGGCGACATGCTGATGCTCTGCAGCGACGGGCTCACCGGGCCGCTCGATGATCCGCGGGTGCTCCAGTTGATGATGCAGCACGAGGATCCGGTCCGCGTGTGTCGCTCGCTCACGGAAGCCGCGTGTGCGGCCGGCGGCCCGGACAACGTGACGGTCGTCATCGCGCGGTTCGTGGACGACGGTTCGCCGTACTCGGTCGAGTCGACGATCGCGTTCTCGCGGCGCAACGCCGTCGCGTGATTCATTTTTCTCCCCCCGTCGACGGCTCGGGCGAAGCGGTACGCGCTGACGCGCGGATTGCCCCCCGCAAGCGGGGGGCGGGCTTGCGGCCGACTGCGTGCAGGGGTGCGCGCCGGACTTCGTGCCGGAGTGCGCGCCGGACTACGTGCTCGGACTACGTGCCCGGACTACGTGCCCGGACTACGTGCCCGGACTACGTGCCCGGACTACGTGCCGGACTACGTGCCGGACTACGTGCCGAAGTAGATCGTCGTCGAGAGCCCGAGGTACATCACGTGGGCCATCGGGCGGCCCTTCGCCGACGGCGTCGCGCCGAGCCAGCCGAGCTCGGGGCCGACGCCGAAGCCACCGCCGCGGTTGGGCCGGAAGCGCTTGGCGAACGGGAACCACTCGTAGCGCGTCGCCAGGGAGAACATCGCCCCGCCGAAACCCGCGCGCGCGTCGACGCCGGCCTGTCGCACCGCGCCGCCGCCGAAGCCGAACCCCGCGCGTAGGGACCACGGCAGCTTCGGGATCGGCACGAACGTCGTGTCGACCATGAGCTCGCCGATGCCGAGGCGCTGACGCACGCCGCCCATCGACTTCTCGCTGCGGACCCCGAGCGCGCCGCCGACCGACAGCCCGAAGCCGAGCCACGGCAGCACCATCTGCCCGACGCGCGCGTGGCCGCCGAAGCCCGCGAACGGGCTCCCCTCGGCGTCGAGCTTGTTGACGCGGGCGAGGGACGCGGTGCCGTAGATCGCCATGCCGAGGTAGGCGCCATCGATGCGCGGCGGCACGGGGGGAGATCGCCACGCGCCCTTCGTCCGCGCGGGCGTCGTCGCGTCGTCGGCGGGCGTCGTCTTGGCGGGCGCGGGCGCAGGCGTGGTGGCATCGGGCCGCGGGGCCGGGGCCGCGGCGCGCGCGGGCGCGGACGCGGACGCGGCGAGGACGAGCAGCGCAGCGCAGACGCTTCGCACGGCGAGAGCATGGTGCACGGGCCGCGGCTTCGCAACGCCGCATCTCGTGGGGCGCCTCGGCCCCGACCGGCGCTTGCCGACGGGCCGCGGTTGCCCTACGGTCCGGCCCCGCAATGGCGACGTCGCGTGGGCGCTGGCTCGAGCTCGCAGGTTCGTTCCTCCTCGGAGGCGGCGTCGTGGCGGTCGGCTATGAGGTCGCGCGCCCGTCGGCGCCCGGCGACGCCGCGGTCGCGCAGGAGCTTCCGGGCGAGGTGCCGAGCGCGAGCGCAGCCACGCCGACACCGGCCGATCCTTCCGCGGTCGCCGACGCGGCGACGCCGACCCCGACCGACGCGGCGCCCGAGGTGCCCGTCGATCCCGCGGCCACCAAGCCGGACTACATGACGCCCGACGAGCGCGGCTCGTACACCGCGTTCCCGCCGATCGAGGCGCCGGCGCAGGCGCTCACGCCCGAGGACGAGGCCGAGTTCCCGCGCCACGGCCTCGTCACGTCGCTCGCGGTGATCGTCCGCGCGCGGCCCGAGCTCACCGCGCCGATCCACGGCATCCTGCGCGGCGGCACGCGGATCCGCGTCGACGCCGAGCGGACGTTCGGTGGCGGCTGTTCGCAGGGCTGGCACAAGGTGTTCCCGCGCGGCTGGATCTGCCTCGCCGCCGGATTGTCGACCGGCGCCGAGCCGCCGCAGACCGAGGCCAACGTCGTCGCGCCCGATCTGAACGCCGCGCTGCCGTACGAATACTGGCGCGTGAACAACGACGGCACGCCGTTCTTCCACCGCCTGCCGAGCTTCGGCGAGACCGATCAGGCCGACGGCGCCGGCGCGGCGTGGATCGCCGAGAACGGCCGCGCGCCCATGCCGACGGCGCCCGCGGATCGTCCGGTCGAGGTCCCCGCGGTCGTGAAGGAATACATGAACGCCGGCTTCTACGTGACGAAGGCCGGCGAGGAGCTGAAGAGCGAGCGACGCTTCCTCCGCACCACCCGCGGCTCGTACGCGCGCAAGTACCAGCTCGGCCAGAAGGAGCCGCCGAAGTTCCGCGGCCTGCTCGTCGACGGCGCCGAGGGCCTGCCGATCCACTTCATCCGCCGCGAGATGCCGCTGATGAAGCGCGAGGCCGAGGGCAGCGACGTGCTGGTGAAGACCGACACGTTGCCCGAGCGCCTCGGCACGTGGAAGTTCGTCCGCAAGCTCCACGTCGGCACGGTCGACTACTTCGAGGACGCCGATGGGATGCTGATGCGCGCGTACGCGGTGGGCGAGGCGCACAAGATCAAGCGCCCGCCCGGCGTCGCGCCGACCGAGCACTGGGTGCACGTCGATCTGTCCGAGCAAACGCTCGTCGCCTACGACGGCGACGTGCCGGTGTTCGCGACGCTGGTCTCCACCGGCAAGGAGCCGGGCATGACACCGGTCGGCGTGCATCGGGTGCAGATCAAGCACGTGGCGACGTCGATGCGCGATCAGCCGATCGAAGACGAGGCCTACTCGATCGACGACGTGCCGTGGACGCAGTACTTCCAGGGGAGCGTCGCGCTGCACGGCGCGTTCTGGCACGCAGGGTTCGGCATCGAGCGCTCGCACGGCTGCGTGAACCTCTCACCCGCCGACGCGCGGTGGCTGTTCGGGTTCACGGAGCCGCTGCTGCCCGCAGGCTGGCAGGCGATCGCCCCGTCGGGATCGGCCAAGGGCAGCGCGGTCGTCGTGACCGAGTGATCGCGCGGCCGCGGCGCGGGCCCGCCCGCTGGCCGGCCGCGACGAACGGCTCGCCAAGCGATGGTCGCCCGGGGCATACTGCCGGACGATGAAGGTCGCGCCCGACACCGTCGTCACCCTCAGCTACGACATCTGCAACGAGGCCGCCGAGATCATCGAGAGCTCGGACATCAGCGGCCCCATCAGCTTCCTCGCCGGTCGCTCCGGGCTCATCCCCGGGCTCGACAAGCTCCTGGTCGGGATGGAGGCGGGCACCGAGGCGACGTTCGAGTTCCCACCCGAGGAGGCCTTCGGCCGCCGCGAGGACGGGCCGACGCGCGAGCTGTCGCGCAAGGAGTTCCCGGCTGGCGCGAAGATCGACGTCGGCGCGCAGTTCGAGGCCGGAGTCGGCACCGGGCAGAAGGTCACGCTGCGCGTGATCGACACGACCGCGGACACGGTCACCGTGCGCTTCATCCACCCGCTGGCGGGGCAGAAGATCACGATGAGCGTGCGGGTCGAGGCGGTGCGGGCCGCGACAGCCGCGGAGCGCGAGAGCGGCAAGGTGATGAGCGCACCGCCGCCGCCGAAGAAGTAGGCGGCGGACCGCCGCCGCCGCCGAAGAAGTAGGCGGCGGACCGCCGCCGCCGCCGAAGAAGTAGGCGGCGGACCGCCGCCGCCGAAGAAGTAGGCGGCGGGCGCGGGCTCGGGCACTACGGCCAGACGAACTGGACGCGGCGCTCCTTCGAGCGCTGATCCTCGCTAGCGCCCTGCGCCTCGAGGTCGCCCTTGCCGATGACCTGCAGCAACGCCTCGGGGGCGCCGGCGCCGATGAGGACCTTCTTCACCGAGTCGCCGCGGCGCTCGGTGAGCAGGATGTTGTACTCCTCGGTGCCGACGTTGTCGGCGTGGGCCTCGAGGATCACGTTCTTGTTCTGCTGGGCGATGCAGGTCGCGAGCGCCTTCAAGTCTTCGGCCTGCTTGTCGCCGACGTCGGCGCCGTCGAAGCCGAAGTAGACCGCCTCGAGGCCGCACGGGTCCGTACCACCGCCGCCGCCGCCGGAGAACACGCAGGTGCCACCGTCGCAGATCTCGTCCATGGCGCACTCGTCGTCGGTCTGGCACTGCCCGGTGTTCGAGCAGCGACCGGTGTCGAGGTTGCACGTCGACGGCGAGCACTCGGCGTCATCGGTGCACGTGGCGCACTTGCCCGCCGTACACGCCCAGCCACCGGTGCAGTCGGCCTGCGACGCGCAGGGGTCGTTCAGCTCGCCGCCGCCACCCTGGCCGTCCTTGCCGATGAGCGCGGGGTCCTGACAGAGGAACTCGTGGCACACGAAGCCCACGCCCTTGTCCGCGCAGTCCTCGTTCTTCGTGCAGTTCTGGCACGAGCCGTCCACGCACTTCTCACCGAGGTCGACCTTGCAGTGCTTGTCCTTCTTGCAGGCCGGGTACTGCGGCGGCTTGCAGGCCGCGACGCCGAACGCGATCGAGAGACAGGTGAGGGCGGGAATCAGGTGACGAAGCATGGTGGACATCAGAGAGGTCTCCTCGGGATCACCGCGGTCGGCGACGCCGGAGTGTGACGGGCTTTGGGGCCGGCTCGCAAGCCTGACCCGTGGGTCTGGCGCGCCGTTCGGCTCGCGTCGAGCGTGCGCGCCGACACGGTGGGGCCCGATACCCGGGCATCTGGGGCGCGCCGGGGCACAACGCCCCGCGGGCGCGCCCCCGCGCACTAGAAGGTCGCGCCGACGTCGAACACGAATCGGCCGTTGCGATCGTCGACCAACCGGACGTTGCCCGGCCAGATGCGGTTGGGGATCAGCACCGCATAGCCGAGCGAGACCGTGACGATGCGGATGTCCCACTTGATGAAGTTGACGCCAACGCTGCGGCGGAAATCCCGGGCCCACACCACCTGGCGCCATTGCTGCGTGAGCACGCCGAAGTCGAAGAACAACGAGTGGGCCAGGCGACCGCCCGCGAAGTTGCGGATCGACACGACCTGGAGCGCGACGGTACCGAGCGCACGGATGTGCCCACCCTCCGCGGTCGGTCGCAGGGTCGTCGTCCCGTAGGGTCCCTCGATCTGCTCCACGTCGAGCAGCATCGTCTGCGGGAGGATCCCGCGCAGGCCGAGGTCGCGCGTGCCGCCGCCGAAGTAGCGCCAGACCTCGGGCACGCTCGCCGTGCGGCTGTCGGTCCCGCGCGCGCACCGTCGCGGCAGCGGGACCGGGATCGCGTGGCCGTATGTCAGCGCGTAGCGGAAGTTCCACCGCCGGTTCGGACCCGGCAGCGGGATGAAGTGCTCCCACGCGAAGTCGAGCCGCGCCCACCAGTCCTGTCCGCCCAGACACGGCGACGCGAGCATCGCCTCACCGGTCGCGATGATGCCGTCGTCGGGGTTGAACGCGTTGTCGACCTGCTCCCAGCGCACGCCGGTCTGCAGCGCGCCGGTGCGATCAGGCACGATCGCCTCGCCGCGGTTGGGCGGTCGGCACGGCCGTCCGTTGCAGTTGCTGTCGGCACCCAGCGTGGGCTTGGCGAGGTCCTTCGAGATGTTCGCGGCCTGGAAGAGATAGCCGGCGAACACCGTCCACTTGCGGTTGATGGGCCAGGTGAGGCGCACGTGGCCCAGCGCGCTGTCGATCTGGCCGCGCGCCGGGGTCACGCGGCGCTGGACCTGGCCGGTGATGTCGAAGGTCAGCGGGCTGCCGCCGATGCGCCGCCGCGTCAGCGACACCCGACCCGAGCGCTCGTAGCAATCCTCGCCGACGCAGAAGAGATCCTGGAAGCTCGGCAGGTTCGCGCCGACGTGCGCGTCGAGGGCCAGATCCCACGCGGTGCCCCACATGTTGGGGAAGCTCGGCCGCACGAAGCCATACAAGGGATCGAGCGTGGCGCCGCCGAAGCCCCACTCGATGTCCATCCCGCGGTCCTTGGACTCGGTGATGCTGACGACCTGGTGGACGACGCACGGTTTGCTCGGGTCCGAGTCGAGCGTGCAGTTGCGCGACTGCTCGCGGATCACGACGTTCTCGGTGACGCCCATGCCGTCGATGTTGGCGCGGGTGCGATCGACGACGCCCTTGCCCCAGACGTCGCCCTCCTTCCACTCGATCTCGCGGGCGAGCGCCGCGGGACGACCGTTGCGGCGGCGGTATCGGGTCTTGAAGTTGCCGCGCACGAGCGTGGTGCCGAAGCGCGCGCGACGGCCCTCGTAGACCGACAGCTCGGTGTCGATGGTGACCGCCTTCTCGAGCTGGCGATCGCGGCACAACCCGACGCTGTCGTCGGTGAGGCGGTCGGCACTCGCGACGCGGTGCTCGACGCCGGACGGGTCGGTGTAGACCCACCGCAGCTCGACGTCGGCGAGGGGGTAGCCCTCGTCCTGGTAGCGGCGGACGACGTCGCGCTCGACCTCGCGATCCTTGGTCAGCGTGAGCGGCACGCGGCCGCCCTGCTCGTCGCCGCGGCGGCGCAGCGGGCCGCCCCGAAGCATCCGCGGCGCGCCCCACTGGCCCGTCGTCTCCGGCAGCGACTCGACCTCGCGCGACGCTGGGATCCGGACCTCGAGGTGGTGGACGTCTTCGCGGCTCGAGGTGATGACGCGGGGGCCCGGCTCGATCTCCAGCACGACCCAGGTGCCCGCGCGCTTGCGGGCCCGGATCGCCGCGAGGCCGGCGGGCGACAGGCCGGTGTCGGGTGCCGACAGCCACGCCGGCGTGCCGGCGTCCTCGAGCTCCGTCGACAGATCGAGGATCGCGTACGAGCCCGGATCAGTGAGGCCCGACTCCCAGAACGCCACGCGCACGCGCCCACGCGCGCAGAGGTAGCCGCGCTTGGCGTAGGCGGCGAGCACGACGCCGAGGTCCTTGCGCGCGGCGACCTCGGTGAAGCGGCCGCCCGACTTGAGCCCGCGTGAGCGGCCGACCTCGCGCTCGATGCCGTCGAGCACGACCGGCGGTACGCTCGACGGCCGCTCGAGCACGACGTCTCGCACCCGCACGCGCGGACCCTCGGCGATGTCGAACGTCAGCTTGTGCAGGCCACCGAAGTCCTGGAACTTGCCGGTGACCTGCGCGAGCATGAAGCCGCGGCCCTGGTAGTAGCCGCGCAGGTTGGCCGCCTCGCGGCTCGCAGTCGCCGGGTTCGCGGCCTCGCGGCGCTCGAAGATCTGCAGCTGCGAGCGCAGCCGGTTCTCGGACACCCGCGCGTCGCCGAGGAAGCCGGTGTCGACGCCCTTGCCGAGCTGCACGTCGACCTGCAGATCGATCCGCTTGCCCTCGGGCACGTCCGCGGGTCGCATGCGATCGAAGTTGGTCTCGACGCGCACGCCGGGGTACGGCAGCGTGAGGCCGCGCCGGGAGCGGCTGCGGGGGCCCGAGCGGGGCGTGGCGTACTCGCGCTCGACCTTCTCGCGCGCGGCCTCCACGTGCTTGCGGGTGAGGCGCTTGGGGATCGGCAGGACCGGACCGAACGTCGGCTTGAAGACGCGACGGACCCAGCGTTGATCGCCGGTCGCCAGGTTGCCGGTCACCGTGGTGTCGCGGACGCGGTAGCCCTTGCGCTTGCGCAGCACGACGCGCAGCTCGGCTTCGTCGGCATGCTTGCCGCACACGAACGCGAAGTCCACGGTGCCGCGGAGGTAGCCCTCGTCGAACAGGTAGCGTTCGACGCGGCCGCGCTCGGATTGCTCCCACGCCTCGCAGACGAGATCGCCGGGCTGGCACAGCTTGGGCAGCGAGGCGCGCTGGGCCCTCGTGCGCAGCGCGCTGCGATCGACGCAGGGTCCGGGCGCGAGGGCCCCCGGTCGGGCGTCGACCGAGAGCACGCGCCGGACCTCGCGCTCGAACAGCGGGGTGTGGCCCTGCACGCGCACCCGTCGGATCGCGCGGCCCGGGACCACGCGGACCTCGACCCGACCGGCCGCCGATGGGCGCAGCGTCGTGCGGTAGCCGACCGGCCGAAGCGCCTCGGCGACCTCGATCGGGATGAGCAGGCCCGCGCTGACGTCGACGAGCTTGGCCACCGTCTCGCGGGTCTCGCCCGGGCGGAACTCGCCGACGATGTCGACGCCGTCGACGCCGAGGAACGCCAGCCCGCGCTCCTGGCCAGCGCGCGCGCGCAGGACGATGAGCTCGTACTGGTCCGCGCCGGCGGGTCGCAGCAGCACCGCGAAGCCGTCGGCCGCGACGCGCTCGAGCACGAACTGCGTCCAGGCGTGATCGTTGGCGTCGAGCGTGGTCGTCAGGATCTCGCCCTGCAGGGGGTTCGTGCTGCGCTCGATCGGGCCGACGGCGACGCCCTTGTCCCGCAGCTCGTCGAGCCCGGCGAGCACCGGCGCCATCGGGTCGGCGAGGTCGACGACGGAGGGCAGGGGGGCCTCGCCAAGCGGCGGCGTGATGTCGGGAGGCGGTCCGAGGAGATCGGAGTCGGCTTTGCGCATCCTCGTGGCGTCGGTCGCGTCGGTCGCGTCGGTCGCGTCGGTCGCGTCGGTCGCGTCGGTCGCGTCGGTCGTGTCGGTCGCTCGGATCGACTCCGGATCCTCCGTCGCCGCTGGGTCCGTCGGCGCGTCGTTCGGTGGCGCATCGTCGATCGGCGGGGCCGGCGGATCGACGGGCGACGCGGGCCCGTGCGCCCGTGCCACCGCCATCGCGACGAACATCGCGATGCCGTACGCGAGCAGGATCCGGAAGACAGCGCGCACGCCCGCGCTAGGGATCGCACAAATCGGCAGCGCCGTCACCCGCCCGAGACCCGGCCCTGGGCCATGATCACGTGGCGCTGGGCGCCGAGGAATCACTTGGCGCTGGGCGCCGAGAAGTCGAAGCGCAGCTCGATCGTTCGCTGGGTCAGCGGATCGAAGATCACCCGCTGGTTCAGGTACGAGCGGATCCGGCGGCTGAACTCGATCGTGATCGGCTCGAGCAGTTCGAAGCGGAAGGTGAGCTGGCGACTCTGGCGGAGGAAGAAGCCGGGGTAGCCCCGGGTGTAGTCCCAGCCGAAGGACAGCCGGCCGTAGTCGAAGTCGAACCACTCGGCTGGGGTGGCGATGCGCAGCTCGGGACCGATCTGGCCGAGTCGCAGGCGCATGTCGGGCACGTAGCCCCGCAGGCGCGGCACGGCCTTCTGCGCCCGCTCGTCGAGCTCGAGCTCGGTGACGTGGCCGACGACCTGCAGCGGCTTGCGGGCCTCGGCCAGGCCGCCGCCGCCGAACCGCCGCACATCGGCGTCGGAGACCTGCACATCGCCGGTGCCGAGCACGAGGTAGTCGAAGCACGAACGCGCCGATTGCCCCGAGGCCGCGGTGTCGCCGTCGGTGACGCACGTCCACGTAATCTCGGCGAGCGTGCCGCCGAGGAGCAGTTGCAGCTGCCGAGGCTGGGCGTCGACGTAGATCGGCTCCTCACGCAGCGCCCCGATGTCGACCTCGGCGTCCTCGATCGCGCCGAGCAGGTTCACGCGGCCGCGCTGGATCGCGTAGGTGCCGGTGAGGAAGGGCAGGTCCACGCGACCACCCGACTCGAGATCGATGCGGCCGGCGAACTCGGGCGCGTCGTACGTTCCGGTGACTTTCACCGTCGCGTTGGCCTCGACGCCAGTCGCGACGTTGTTCTCGACCCGCAGTGGATCGTCGGTGAGCACCTGCAGATCGAACTGCAGGTTGCGGATGAGATCGGGCGGGGGCGTCTCGGCAATCTCGACGTCGTCGGCGAAGGCGAGGATGTCGGTGCCCTGGATCGCGTCCTTGACGTAGCGCGCGCGCGCCAGCTCGATCTCTCCCTGGACGACGATCGGATCGGCGCCGCGCAGCGACAGGCGCTGGGCCGAGACCTCGGCCTCGGCGACCGGACGGCCGCGGGTATCGAAGTCTCGGTAGGCAACGTCGACGACGCGGACGTCGAGCTCCGTCTGGAGCGGCATGCCCGTGGAACCGTCGAGGTAGAGCCGACCCCACGTCGAGACGCGACCGCGGGCGCCGACCTCGGCGACGAGCGCCTCGGGACCGGGTCGCGCGCCCGGGGCATCGCTGCTGCCGCCGACGTAGACCGCCAGCGCGCCCTCGGGAACGCCGGGGACCTCGTCGCACTGCCCCGGGCCGCAGCGGGCGATCGCGATGCGGCCGCCGGTCAGCGCGATCTCGTCGAGACCCTCGGTCGGGCGCAGGCGGAGATCGTGGTCGACGAACGCGAGCATCGCCTCGGCGCGCTCGATCGCGAAGGGGGACGCGTTGCCGGAGACCACCGCGTGCTCGACGTCGATGCCACCGCTGGCGTCTGCGACGCTGTCGCCGACGAGCCACACGAGCAGCCGGGTGCCGAGGGTCCCCTTGGCGGCGACGTCGAAGTGGCCGGCGCACGGCCCCGCGAACGCGAAGCCGGTGCGCTCGCCGGCGTGGGAACCGAACTCGAGCGACTCGCCGAAGACGCGGACGGCCCCGCGCGCCGCGATCCACTGGGGGGTGATCGCCAGCGCGATGTCGGAGAGCTCGATCGGGAACGTGAGGCCCTTGGGTTGGATCCACAGGCTCGCCGAGGCGGCGGCGCGATCGATGCGGCCCGACAGTTGCGGCGCCGCGACGGGACCGTCGAGATCGACGTCGACCTCGACGAGGCCCTTCGCCGTCGCCAGGCCGTAGGGCTCGAGCAGGGCCTGGAGCGCGCCCAGGGCCACGGTGCCCGTGAGCGTCGCGCGGGTCCCCGCGCCGACGGGCCCGGCGTCGCTGACCGCGGCGACCTTGGGCGGCGGCGGCGGTGGTGCGCGACACGTCGTCGCCTCGCCGACGGGCGTCGCGGTGGCAGCCCCGAGATCGAAGGCGCCGGCGAGCTGCGCGTCGGTGCCATCGGGCGAGCGGAGCTGCAGCGGTCGATCGAGGCGCAGCGTGTCGCCGTCGAGGGTGGCCTGCAGCCCCTCGGCGCACAGCGTGCCGGCGACCTCGCACGGCGACTTGGCGCTGGCGCGTTGCTGCCGAGCGACGGTCGACCGCGGCTGCGGGCGGATCCACGCCCGATCGAGGGACACGGCGAGCGCGAGGGCGCCGTCGCGCTCGCCGTCGTCGCGGGCGCAGTCGGTCAGCATCGTCGTGCCCGGGGCACACGTGAGCACATGGGCTGCGAGCCCCTCGATCTGCCCCTCGACGCCCGGCATCTCGACCGCGCTGGCACGCAGCAGCAACGGCAGCCCGACGCGATCGAAGGTGACGTCGAGCTGCGCTTCGACCGGCGGCGACGCGCCGCGGCGCGGAGGCTTGCCGATCGCAACGACGGCGTCGATCGACCAGTCGATCCGCGCGTCGCCGCGGGGCCCGGTGGTCAGCTCGCCCTTGGCCCACACCTCTCGGTGCGCGGCGAGAGGACCGGCTGCGGGCGCATCGTCGCTCTCGACCTCGAGCGTACCGCTCCCGAGCGGGACGCCGAGAGCGGTCAGTCCGACCAGCGCGACCTTGCCCTCGACGCTCGGGCGCGCGAGCGTGCCGCCGACGTCGAACTCCGTGCCCTGACCGATCTGGCCGTGCACGGGGACCTCGGTGCCGAGGAGCTGCGCGACCGCGGCGAGCGGGATGCCGCCGGCCTGCACGTGCAAGTCGAGCGCGGGGTCGCCAACCAGGCCCACGGTACCGTCGACGACGAGCCGACCGACCTCGAGATCGCCGAGGTCCTCCTCGCTCGGGCCGGCGCGACGGTGCAGCGGCAGCACCAGCCGCTCGATCGCCAGCTGCTCCGCCGTCCACCGGAACGCGAGCGTCGCGTCGGCGTACTCGGTGCCGGCATAGCGCAGCAGCGGCACCGTCGCGGTGCCACTGATCCGGAGGTCCGAGGCGCGTGCGGCCTTGCCGTCGCCATCGCCGATCTCGAGTTCGATGTCGGCGATGCCGGACGCGGCGCCGCCGCTGAGCGGGCCGACGTCGATCGCGCGCAGATCGACCCCGCGCAGATTCACGGTCGCGCGTATGCGTGGGTCGTCGCTGATCTCGCCGCGTTCGAACACGTGGACCTCGACGTCGACCTGCCCGCGTCCGCCGAGCAGGCGGACGTCGTCGCCGCGCGCGTGCAGCACTCCGGCGTCGATCCACACACGGGTCTCGGTGACGCCCGAAACCGGGCCCACCGAGGGGGTCACGCGGAGCCGGCCGTCGCGCCCGTTGGGCGCACCGAGGGGGCCACCGACGACCATGCGCGCCCGCAGATCGTCGACGTAGCGCTCGATCGCCAGGCCCCGCGCAAACGCAGCCCCGTCGTCGACGGAGAAGTCGAGCTGGGTCTCTCCGAGGCGGCTCAGGTCGCCGTCGATGTCGCCCGAGCTGCGCAGGGTGGCGCCGGGGATCGCCACCCGGAGCTCGTCCCAGTCGATGTCGCCCTGCTCGTCGATCGTGATCGTCCCATCGAGCGTGATCGTCTTGGGCAGGCCGTCGTCGTTCGGGCCGTGGTCGCGCTCGACGTCGACGTCGGTGAACTCGAGCCGGGCGCGCTGCAGGCCGAACTCGGGGGCCATCGGCGTGCCGCCGTCGCCGAGCGGCGTCACGGGCCCGAGCCGCAGCTCGTCGATCCGCACCCGGCCGGTCGCGGTCCCGGCGAGCTTCGCCATGACCTCGGGATCGTCGGGGGCGAGCTGGGCGGGGTTGGTCGAGCGCAGGTCGAAGTCGCCGTCGAGCAGCAGCGGCTCGGTGTCGTCACCCGGCAGCACGATCGTCGCCAGCTCGCCGTCGCGCAGGTGCACCGTGCCGTCGAGCGCGCTGCCCTCGAACGTGTCGAAGGTCGCGACCAGGCGCTTGGACGGGTAGGCCTCGCCCCAGCGGGCGGGCGCGCGATCCGTGACGAGCTGCACCGATACCCGTGCGTCGTCGATCACCCACGCGGGCTCGTCCAGGGGATCGATCGAGAGCCCCTCGGCGGCGAGGTGATACGTCGGGTCCGAGAGCGGCCCCTCGACCCGGGCCACGAGCGCGGCGTGATGGCCATCGAGCGCGTAGTCGGGCAGCTCGAGCTCGGCGACGACGTGCTCGAGCACCGCGCCGGCATCGCGGGTCGCTGCGCGCATCTCCACGGTCGGGGACGGGCCCCAGACGACGGGCGTGCCGTACGCGACCGGCTCGAGGGCGGGGTCCACCGACCGGGCCAGCGCGTGGCGCAGCCGGCCCTCGACGTCGAGGTCGGAGCCCGCCGCGCGGGCGCGGGCGGTGAAGCCCACGTCGCCGAACGGCGTGTCGCCGGTGCCGCCGCGCATGTCCAGCGCGTCGACGGCGTCGATCGGGACCTCGATGTCACCGATGCGCAGCGAGCCGGTGCCGCCCTGGCCCGACAACGCGAACTGCAGCGGCAGGGCGAAGGGGATGCTCTCCTTCGGCGACAGCGAGATGAAGCGCAAGCCGAACTCGGCTTGGTCCAGCGTCGTCGCGAAGCGCCAGTCGCCGAGGCCGCCGAAGTCGACGTCGATCGCCGTTCGCCCCAGCACCGCGCGATCGACCGCGAACGACAGGCCGCGCTTGTCGTTGGGCACCGGCTGGTAGAGCGAGAAGGCGTCGCGCAGGCCGATGATCGAGACCGTGCGTCCGTCCTCGTGCTGGTCGCGGTAGCCCCGGACGTCGAAGCGGCTCTCGCCGACGATCTCGACCTCGGCGAAGTGCAGCGCCCACGGGATCTCGAACACCGTCGGGATTGCCAGGCGATTCCACGGGATGATCTCGTGCAGGACCAGCGTGGCCTCGATCCGGTCGGCGTGCGCCGCGACGCGTCGATCGCCGCCGAAGCTCTTGTACGGCTCGTACACCGTGACATCCTCGACGACCACCGGGCTCGGCTGGCCCGTGAGCAGGTCGAGCAGCAGCCGCCCGCTCCAGTGGACCGAGCCCATCTCCAGCTCGCCCTCGACCATCCCCGAGACCTTGCTGCTGATGAAGCGGCCGAGGACCTCGTCGTTGAAGAAATAGTAGGCGCAGATGTACGCGACGTTGACGAGCGCGAGCAGGCCCACCACCAGCTGCAGCGGCAGCTTGATGAAGAGGTAGCTCGCGAGGGGATGGCGCTGGACCTCGGGTTGCGCCGAGGCCAGCAGCGCGACGATCTGCGGGTGCAGGGCGCGGATGGCCTCCGGGTGGCCGAGCACCGCGCCGAGCAAGGTGTCGCGGATCTGGGCGAGGGTCCGCTCGGAGGCCATCGCGGCCGAGGTCGCCAGCGACGCGGCGGCGTCGTCGTCGCCGTGGTCGTGGAGCAGCCGCAGCGCCATCGTGCGGGCCTCGTCGTCGAGGCTCGACAACGCGTCCTGGACCACGCCTGGGGTTGCGAGCAGTGCCGGGGCCCGGGGTGTGGGGAGTCCGTACGCGAGCCGGCGGTTGCGGGCGATCGCGTCGCGCGTGACCATGTCGCCGACGATGCGTCGCATCGCGCGGGTGATCGCCCGACGACTGGTGCCGACGCGGCCGACCGTGCGCTGGCGATCGAGCTCCTGGTAGGCGAGGAGCAGGAGCGACGGGTCGGCGCCGTGCGGGTAGAGGTGGCGGATGCGCCACGCGCCGCAGAGACGCTCGAGCTGCTCGCGACCCACCGCGAGGAGGTCGGCCTCGACCTGCCACGCGTCGGTCGCGGGTGTCGTCGGTGGCGTCGGGCGGGACATTCGCGGGGACCCGCTCACCGTAGCACTGCGGGGGGCCGGAGCGGGCCGCGCCGAACCGCCGAGAACCGGCGCCGAACCCCACGTAGGAACCCCTGGGGCGCGGGGGCAACCCAACCGGGCGCGTCCCGCATAGTACGTCGCTGGTGCAGGAGGAGTCCCGACTCGAGAGCCCCCGCTCACCGTGTGGGTGGCCGACCGCGACCCTACGGGGCTTTCGCGCCGGCGAGCCCGCGGCGTTGCGCGAGGTCTATCGCCTGCATGTGGGCGACGTCACCGGCCTCCTGCGGCACGGCTTCTCCTTCGAGTCGTCCGGTCGAGCCCATCGCTTCGTGGGCTACGACAGCGCCTTCGAGCTGCAGGACGCACTCCATGAGACGTTTCGCCGCGCGTTCGAGCCCGCGGCGCGGCAGGCGTTCGATGGCATCCGCCCGTACACGCCCTACCTGCGGATGATCGCCCGCAACGTGGTGCTGCGGACGTTCCGAGCGCAGCGCGAGATGTTCCCGCTCGCCGACGGCGACACCGCCGAGCCCGACGCGATCGTACTCGTCGATACCGAGCCGTCGGCGGAGCACGACGCGCTCGCCCGCGAGATGCAGGGCATCGTTCGCGCGTTCCTCGACACCTTGCCCGCGGCCGATCGCGACCTGCTCACGCTGCGCTTCGTCGACGGGCTGTCCCAGCGCGACGCGGCCGACCGGCTCGGCCTCGGCCGCCAGCAGATCCGTGGCCGCGAGGCCAAGCTGCGCCAGGCCCTGCTCGATCACCTGCATCGCCACGACGCCGGCACCACGCTCGGCGCGACGTGGATCGCCGGCCCGATCGCCGCCCTGATCGCGGAGGCGCTGCGATGAGGCGGGCACGCAGCGTCGATCGGGCGCTCACCGGCGTCGCCGCGCCCGCGGAGGTCGGCGGGCTGATCGCCGCGCTGCGCGACGACGCGGCGGCCCGCGCGAGCTACGATCGCGGGGCCCGGGCGATGCGAGCCCTCGAGCGTCGACCCGTCGCGCAGACCGAGATCGACTGGGTCGAGCGCCGGCTCGAGGCCGACGGGATCCTCGACGCGGCAGCCGCCGGGGACGCGGCGGTGCGCCCGTGGTCGTGGGCGCGTGCGTGGTGGATCGGCGCGTCGGTGCTCGCGGCTGCAGCGGCAGTGCTGGCCCTGCGGCCGCCCGCGCCCGATCGCCGCGGGGACGACGGCTTGCTCGTGCCGCGCGGCGCCGGGGATCCGCGCGCGGGTTGGCTCGGCCTGTCGGTGTTGTGCGATCCGACCGGGCGCGGCGCGGCGCCGCTGACCGAGGTCGCAGGCGGGACCTGCCCCGGCGACGGCACGCTGGCCTTCGCGGTGCGGGTCGACGCGCGTCATCGCGGCGCCGAACACTTGGTCGTCTTCGGCATCGATGCCCGCGGCGAGGTGCAGTACTACGTGCCGACGCCCGACGCCGGCGCGCCGGTCGTCGCGCGTCGCGACGTGTGGACCTCGCTCGATCGCGCGGTGCGATTGCCGGTCAACCACCCCGCCGGGCGCGTGCGGGTCTTCGCGGCTCTGCTGCCGCACCCCGCATCGATCGACGACGTGGACGCCGCCGCGACCGCGCTCGTGGGTCGCGATGACGAAACCCCGTGGCTCGATCGTCTCGGGCCTGCGCATCCGCTGCTCGCGGACTGTGGGGTCGCCGAGTGCATCGGCGCCCAGCTCGAGTTCCGCGTCGAGGCGCGCGCCGCCGCCGACGCGAGGCCGCCCGCGGCGGAGGCAGGAGATCCATGACTCGCACGTTGCACCACCGAAGCCGTCTCGGGCCGTGGTTCCCCCTCGTCGCCGCGCTCCTCGGTGGGCTCGCGGGCGCCCCTGCGGCGGTGTCCGCTGCGCCGAGCGACGCGGCCACGACGGCGGCACCGCTGCTACCGCGGGTCCACGCCCAGCGCTTCGCGCTGGTGATCGGCAGCAACCACTCCCTCGATCGCAAGCAGGCGCCGCTGCGCTACGCCGACGACGACGCGGCCAAGCTCGCCTCCGTCCTCGTCGAGGCCGGCGTCGACGTCGAGCTGCTGACGACCCTCGATCACGACTCGCAGGCGAGCTTCCCCGACGTCGTCGGTGGGACGACGCCGGCGACGGCCGCGGGCCTGCGCGACCGGTCCGCGGCGCTCGTCGAGCGCATGCAAGCGGCCAAGGCCGGGGGCGCGGTCGTCGAGTTCGTCCGCTACTACAGCGGCCACGGTGATGTTGGTCCCGACGGGCAGGGCTACCTCACCCTCGACGACGGCAAGTTCACGCGCGCCGATCTCTTCGGCAAGATCCTCGCGACCTCGCCCGCAGACCACAACCACATCCTCATCGACGCCTGCCGCAGCGAGCAGTTCGTGTTGTCGCGCGGGCGCAACCGCTGGAAGTCGGATCAGGCCGAGGGCGGCTACGGCGAGGCCGTGCGCAAGTACCTCGACGCGCACCAGCTCGGCGCGTTCCCCAACACCGGCGTGATCTTGGCCCACTCCGTGGATCAGCAGACCCACGAGTGGGAGCGCTATCGCGGCGGGATCTTCACCCACGAGCTGGTGTCGGGGCTGCGTGGCGGGGCCGATCTCAACGGCGACGGACACATCGAGTACAGCGAGCTCGGCGCCTTCGTGTCGGCCGCGAACAGCTCGGTCGACGACGCACGCGCACGACTGCAGGTGGTCGTGCGTCCGCCCGCGGACGACGAGCGGCACCCCGTGCTCGTGCATCCCGCGTTGCTCGGCACGCGCGCGCTCCTGATGACGGACACCGTCGCGGATCTGTGGTCGATCGAGGACGCGCACGGAGTCCGCGTCGCCGATCTGCGGCGCAGCGGCGAGCGTCCGGGATACCTGCGTCTACCCGAGGGCGAGCTGTTCGTGACCCGCGAGCGTCCGGGCGACGACGGCACCGTGCGCGAGGAGACCACGATCCCGGCGGATCGCGGCGGTGTGATCCTCGGCGCGACGTTGGGCTTCTCCGCGAGCACGCAGCAGGCGAAGGGCGCCCTCGATCGTGCGCTGCGGGCCGGTCTCTTCGCGACGCCGTTCGGCCCCGGCTACTACGCGGGCTACACCGATCGCACCGGGTTGCTCGCGGTTCGGGATCCAAAGTGGCGCGAGCGCGAGTGGGCGGCCGCCCTCGCCGCCGACGCGGCGAAGTCGGAGCCTCGGACCACGACCGCGACCCCGCCGGCCCCCGTGCCGACCGAGACACCGGACCCCGTGAAGCCACATGGGAAACCAGACGGGAAGCCAGAGAAACCCGGGCCCTTCTACGCGGCGCTCGATCGCCGCGGCAAGATGCGGCCGTGGGGTGGGATCGGCGTGGCGACGATCCTCACGCCGTTCCGCGGCGCCGGCGACGTCGCGGTCGAGGGCGCGAAGCGGGTCACCGCCAATGGCTTCGCAGGCGCCTTCCCCGAGCACCCGAGCCGCGCCCCGGCGCTGCGGGGGTTCGACCTGCGCTGGCAGCTCTTCGGCGTCGATCCCGATCGGAAGTACCCTCGATGGCTCGGGTACTTCCGTACCGGCTACACCGCGGGGTTCGCCGCGTTCTCGCGGGGGACTGCGGCGACAGCCGGCCAGGCGACCGCGCTGTCGTACCTCACCGTGCCGCTGTTCCTCGGCGGCAACTTCTATCCCTTCTTCTCGAAGTTCCCGCTGCGACCGTACCTCGGGCTCGCCGCGGGCATCGACATCCTGCGGGTCTCGTATCGCCGACTCGACCAACGGGCGCTCGTCGACGTCAGCGCGCGCATCGGCTTCGACCTGCACGCCGGCCTCGAGATGCGCATCACCAACTACGTGGCGATCACCGCGGAGATCCTGCAGCTGTGGAGCGCGCGGCGGCGACTCGACGGCGTGCCGGACTTCTCGAACGAGGGCTTCTCGATCCTCACCGGGGTCGCGGTCGCGATGCCCTTCCGTCGCGGTCGCTGAGCGCACCGCGAGCCAACGACAAACGCCCCGGAGGTTGCCCTCCGAGGCGTCTGGTAGCGGGGACAGGATTTGAACCTATGACCTCCGGGTTATGAGCCCGGCGAGCTACCTGGCTGCTCCACCCCGCAACGATGTGGCGATGGTCTACGCGATGCGGACCGCGCCGTCAACTGGGGCCGTGTCGTTTCGGCCATCGGCACGGCGGCCGAGCGTCGCCGCGAGGAATCCTCCACAGTCGGGCTATTGACCCGGGGAGGGCCGATGCGTACGGTCGTCCACCCCCATGGACGTGGAAGCCGTTCGAGCCGCACTGTCGGCCCCAGTGCTGGCGCCTCCGATCGCGCGAGCCCTGGGGTTGCCCCCCCATGCCGTGGAGGCGGCCCTCGTGCTGCTGGCCGAGGGGGCGCAGCCCGCCTTCGTCGCCGCCCACCGTGCCGACCGCGTCGATGGTCTCCCCGTGCGGGATCTCGAGCGCATCCAGGCCGCGGCCGTCCGCGCCGTCGCGTTCGAGTTCCAGCGCGAGACGCTGCGGCAGGAGCTCCGCGACCGGCACCGGGTCGAGCCCTTCCTCGACGAGATGGTGCGGGCCGCGGAGCATGCGCTCGACCTCGACGATGTCCGCGTGCTGCTGCGCAAGCGCAAGCGGGGCCCCGCGGCGAAGGCCCGCGGCCTCGGCCTCGGCCCCCTCGCCGACGCGCTGTTCCGGGTCGGAACCACCGGTCCGCTGTCGGATCCGCGGATCCTCGATCTGCGCCGCGGCCCGTCGCGCGGTCCCAAGCGCGCCGCTGCCTCGGCCGAGTCGGGCGAAGTGCACGCGAGCGACGCGGATGCGGACGCGAACGCGGATCGAGCGGAGGCGAGCGACGCAGACACGTCGAACGAGGCCGAGTCCCACGACGCGCCCCCCATGGAGTCGGGCGAGTCGGCGCCCGCCGACGCCGCTGCGCCCGAGGCCACCGACGATCACGGGTCCGCCGACGAACCCGAGGAGGCGGAGGACGCCCCGGCTGCATCGGCTCCCGTCGATCCCTTCGCGTGGGCGCAGTCGCGGGTCGGTGAGGCGCTGCCCACCGTCGACGACGTCCTCGGCCACGCCCGGACGATCTGCGCCGAGCGCATCTCGGAGTGGCCGCCGCTGCGGCTCGCCCTGCGGCATGCGCTGCTCGAGCACGGTCGCGTCGTGGCGCGGGTCCCCGACGAGAAGCGCGAGAAGGCGGCCCGTTTCACGAAGTTCGCCAACAAGCCCGAGGGCTGCGCCCAGATCTCGTCCCCGACGCTGCTCGCGATCCACCGCGGTGAGCGGGAGAACGTCCTCGTCCTCGAGATCGAGGCGCCCGACGGCCTCGTCGAACAGATCGGTCGCGATGTGCTCGCGATCGCCGACGGCCCGGCCGGCGACGAGATCGTCCGCGCGCTGGCCGAGGCGTGGCAGTTCTCGCTGGGCCGCGCGGTTCGCAGCGGGGTCCGACGCGCCCTCAAGGAGCGCTCCGATCGCGACGCCGTCGGTGCCTACGCCGAGGCCCTGCGCCCACTGCTGCTCGCACCGGCCCTCGGTCCAGTGCGTGTGCTGGGGATCGATCCAGGCTTCGCCCCCGGTTGCCGCGTCGCGGCGATCGACGTCGACGGCGCGGTGCTCGAGCACGACGCCGTGTTCCCGCTGCAGCCCAAGCTGCAGGCGCCCCAGGCGAAGGCCCGGCTGGTCGAGCTGCTGACCACGCACGCGATCGCTGCGGTGGCGATCGCCGACGCTGGCGGTGGCCGCGACGTCGAGCGACTCCTGCGCGAGACCCTCGCCCAGACCGAGGGACTCGAGCACATCCCGGTGGTGATGGTCGACTCCGAGATGGTCGCCCTGCTTGCCGCGTCCCGTTCCACGAAGGACGAGCTCGGCGAGGAGGCGCCCTTGCGCCGCGCCGTCGCGGTCGCGCGACGACTGCAGGACCCCCTCGCGGAGCTGGTGAAGGTCGACCCGCGCAAGCTCGGCCTCGGCCAGTTCCAGCACGAGGTCGATCAGGAGGAGCTTCGAGCCACGCTCGATCAGGTGGTGTCGAGCTGCGTCTGCGAGGTCGGTGTCGACGTCAATCGCGCGAGCATCGACGTGCTCGCCAAGGTCCCCGGCCTGAGCCACGCCATCTCGCGCGCGCTCGTCAGCTTCCGCGCCGCCCACGAGGGCGTCCGCACCCGCTCGCAGCTGTTCGATGTCCCCGGCTTCGCCGGCAAGACCTTCGAGCAGAGCGCAGGGTTCCTGCGCATCCTCGGCGGCGAACAGCCCCTCGACGCGACCGCGATCCACCCGGAGCGCTACCCGCTGGTCACCCAGATCGCCCGCGACCTCGGGGTCACGGTGCACGACCTGCTCGGACACGCGGAGATCGTCGATCGCATCGACAGCGAGCGGTACATGGGCAACCCCAGCGTGTCGGGCGAGCCCCTCGGGCCCCGCGTCATGCTCGGAATCCTCGAGCAGCTCCGCCATCCCGGCCGCGACCCTCGGCCGCCCTTCGTCAGCGTCGCGTTCGACCCACAGCTGCGCGCCATGGCCGATCTCAGCGTCGGCATGGAGCTCGACGGCGTCATCACGCGAATCGCCAACTTCGGCGCCTTCGTCGACGTCGGTCTGCCGCACGAGGGCCTCGTGCACATCAGCGAGCTGTCGCACACCTTCACCGCGTCGCCGGCGGATGTCGTGCACATCGGGCAGGCGGTGCGCGGTCGGGTCATCGAGATCGACCCGGAGCGCAAGCGGTTCTCGTTGAGCCTGCGGGCGCTGCTGCCCAAACCCGAGCGGCCCGAGCGGCCAGCCGAGGCGCGGCGCAAGCCGAAGGACGAGGGCGGGCCGCGGCGCGACGATCGTCCGCGGCAGCGCACCGATGGCGACCGGCGGCCCGATCGCGGCGGTGGCGGGGACAACCGCGGCGGGGATCGGCCCGGCGGCGGGCGCCAGCCGGGCAGGGGCCCGGGCGGCCCCGGTCGGGGTGGCCCACGCGACCGCGATCGCGATCAGCCGGAGAAGCGCGAGCGGACACTGAACTTCAACCTCGACCTCAGCGCGCTCATGGACCGCGTCGGCAAGGGCTAAAAGTCGCGGGGGCGGCCGCGGGCCTCAGTCTTCGGCGGCGATCGCCGCGATCGCGACCCGCTCGCCGTCGGGATCCCACATCCGTCCGATCACCGACAGCGGCGCGTTCACGGCGTCGAGCGACAGCGTGCTCGCGGCGGGCGCGACGGTGTCGACGAAGTTCAGCGGGCACACCGAGGTGTGGACGCGACCATCGTCGAGCGTCGCCCGCACCGGCAGGCCGTGCGAGCGACAGATGATCGGTCGCTCGTCGTAGACGCTGCACCGATCGTCGACGAGCAGGGCGCAGGCGCGACGTTCCGCCTGCGTGCCCTGGTCGCGGAGACGGCGGCGCAGGGCGGGTTCGGCCACGGCCAACCGCGTCAGGGCCGCGCGCAGGCGGTCGGCCTCGATCGGCGCGACCGAGAATGCCACGCAGCAGCTCGAGCACCCGGCTCGGCACGCGAAGGCGCTCGGGGTGCGATGCACCGCGGCATCGAAGTGCGCGTCGACCCGGCGACGCAGCTCGACGAGGGCACCCGCAGCGATCGCGCGGGGGTCCTCCGGTGGATCGGTGCCGCTCAACCCTCGGCCCCGCGCACGACCTCGGCCCCACGCAGCACCTCGGCAATGAGGCGCTGGGCGTCGAGCGCCTCCGCGAACCCATCGGGCCCGAAGCTCGCCCCGCCGACGTACGGGTGGCCGCCACCGCCGAAACGCTCGCACAACGCCGAGATGTCGTGCTCTCGACCGTCCCGCGGCAGCCAAGGGTTGTAGCCGGCGGTGAGCTTGATGCTGCCGTCGGGGCCGATCGACAGCCCGACCACGTAGCGGATCGTCGGGTGGTGATAGTACGGGATGAACTTGTTGTACGCGCGCGGCGGCTGGTCGAGCAGGTTGAACTCGACGACACCGGCCCGCGCGTCGCAGCGATCGGCGAGCAACGCGATGTCACCCTGGTGACGTTCGAGCACCGGGTCGAGGGTGTCGACGACGTAGTCCGCGAACGCGAGCTCGGCGAACGGCCGGCAGACGAGGTCCTCGATGAAGCGGCCGACGAGCTCGCGATCGCGGTTCTGCTCGGCGAAGGTCATGAGCCGAAGCGCCGGATCGGCGAGGGTCACCGGCATGGTCGGGTCGGGGAACGCGGCGGAGTCGATGAGCTCCGCCCACCGCAGCAGCTCGGCGTGGGGCGTGGGGTCGAAGCCGAAGTGCGTGGCGACGGACGCGGCGACGAACCCGGCGCAGCTCGGCGCCTTGGGGTCGTAGAACTTGCGCACCGAGCCGTGGGCGTCGAAGTGCGCCCGCTCGCCCGGGAGCTGGAACGCCGACGCGTGGTGATCGAAGAACCACCCCAGGCGGGGCTGTGTCGTGTAGCGGAAGTCGAGGATCGCGACGTCGTCCGCGGCGAAGTCCTCCGGCACGAAGGGATCGCCCGGGCGGTGTTGCTTGGGCACGTAGACGAACTCGGCCGCCGCGTCGATCCGGGCGCGATAGAAGGCCGCAAAGATCGCGGAACTGGCTGCTCCGTCGAAGCAGTTCGCGTGGTGGAGCACGTGCACCCGCATCGGCGTCGCAAACCTACCAGCTTCGCGGCGGCGATGGACGCGGGACGAACGCGCCGGCTACTCGCGGGCCAGGGTCCGCGGGCGGAGGCACTCGATGGTGAAGATCCCCTCGGCCACCCGCTCGGCCCCCGTGGGCGGGAGCTCCGGCGGCCCATCGGGGTCGTACCAGAGGAGGTTGTGCCGTGCGGCCGCGCGGGCCTCGTCCTCGGGCCGGACCATGCGGCCGACCGGGAGCGGCGGCGCGAGGGAGTACATCGTGCCGCCGCGGTGGATCACGCCCAGGGTCCGCCCATCGCTGACCATCACGTTGACCGGGCCATCGCCGAGCAGCGCGGCGGTCGTGCGGAGCGCGCGGCGGACCTCCTCGGCGGTCGCGAACGGGGCCCCGAGGGCGCCCGCGGCGTGTAGCGCGGCGAGGAAGCGGAGGAAGACCAGCTCGGCGTCGTTGTTGACCGTCTGGCTGCGGGCGAGGAAGTCCGGGATCTCTTCGCGCATGCGCCGACGCGTGTCGGTGTCGAGTTCGGCCTCGGCGCGGGTCCCGATCCAGCGGCGGAACCTCGCGAGCCGGACCGACGGATGGGTCTCGGCGAAGCGCTCGTCGTCGGTGCCGACGTGGAAGCTCGCGAGTGTGCAGGGGGCGGGCGTGCGCAGCACGTCCTCGACCGGCTCGTTCTTCGCGTCGCGGACGATGGGCCGCGCCTGCACGAAGGTCTCGTTGCCGACGACCGAGGCCACGGACCAACCACGCAGGCGGTGGGTCGACGTGTCCGTCGCCCCGGGTGCACCGCCGGCGACGAGGGCGACGCGCGCGTGCAGTCGCTCCTCGAGGACACTCGCCAGCCACGCCGCTGGTACCTGCGAGCCCGTCGGGCGGGCATCGAGCAGCGCGAGGAGATACGAAGTCGCCACGACGGCAGCATACCAGCGAGGCATCGCGCGGCCAGGTCCGAAGCAGTCCCGGACGCGTGGTCGTGGGGATCGGTCGGGCCGTTCGCGAGGGCGCTGCGATCGCGGTCGTCTTCGGTTGGGGCCCACTCACGCGGGCGTGCGCAGCGGCGGCCCGACGAAAGGGGCGGGCGCGGGCCGCACCCTGACGTCGATGTCGCAGTGACTCCGACGGCGGCGGTTTGGGGCGGATTTTTGGGAGCCGGCCACCACGCGGTTAGGGTCCGGGCATGTCGCCCGCAGTCCGACGATCCGGTTCCCCCTCGACCCTCGCGGTGTTGGGCCTCGGCGTCGCCCTCGCAGCGGTGTCGATCGGCTGCGCCGGTCGCAATCGCGACGGCAAGTCGCCGAGCTCCGACGGCACGAGCGCGGCGGACAAACACTACGATGTCGCAGTCGGCTCGTTCCACAATGGGATGTTCGAGGACGCGAAGCTCCAGATCGAGAAGGCCCTGTCGGTCGATCCGAAACACGCGGATTCCTACTACCTCCGCGGGGTCCTGCTGCTGAACGAGGGCAAGTCGCTCGTGGACGCGGTCGAGTCCGAGCAGTGCCTCGAGGACGAGGCCGCCGAGCAGCAGCGGGTGCGCGCGCAGGAGCTGCACCGCCGGGCGCGCGAGGCGTTCACCGCGGCGGTGGACAACTACGAGGAGGGCGCCGCCGGCCGGGGCCGCGCCTTCAACTCTCTGTCGGTGATCGACCTCCACTTCCACGCGCCCGAGCGCGCCATCGATCACGCCCGCAAGGCGCTCGGCGAGAAGTTCTACTCGGACCGGTACTCGGCCCTCGCGAACCTCGGCTGGGCGTACTACGGCGCGGGAGATCTCGTGTCCGCGACCTCCGAGCTGCGACAGGCGGTGCTGCTCAATCCCGACTTCTGCGTCGGGCGCTACCGGCTCGCGCAGGTCTACCTCGACGTGGGCCTGCCGGAGCAGGCCCTCGAGCAGGCCGAGTCCGTGGTCAGCAACGAGCGGTGTCCGATCCAGGATGCCCATCGGATCCTCGGGGCCGCGCGATTGCGCCTCGGACTCCAATCGGAGGCCGACACCGCCTTCGCGAGCTGTATCGAGATCGCTCCGAGGAGCTGTCTGGCCCGGCAGTGCCAACGTCTGATGAGCACGGAACCCAGCAAAGACGAGACCTTGGCGCGGGCCCCAGGCACCGAATAGCGGCCGTTCGGCGCCCGTTCGCACGGCCCGTGGCCCCCCGGGCAACGGACCGGCCGGGCCCCCTTGCTCCGCCGCGCGCCCCAGTCCACACTCGCCCGCGATGCAAGGCGACAACGGACGCCTGCGTGTCGTGGCCCACGAGGAATCGGAGCGCCACGGTGCGCTCTCCCCCACCGGGGCCTCGGACGCCCCGTCGCCGGGGCGTTTCGTCCGTGAGCAACGCAAACGTCGCGGCATGAGCATCGAGCAGCTCGCGGCCGCCACCAAGATCCCGAAGCGCAGCCTCGAGATGCTCGAGGAGGATCGCTACGACGCCCTCCCGGGCCCGGTCTTCGTGAAGGGCTTCCTGCGTTGCGTCGCCCGGGCCCTCAGCCTCGACGTCCAGGCGGTCATGGATCTCCTGTACGAGCGCGAGCGGGCGGCGATCGCCGCCCGGCGCGGGCGCCCCTCGCCGCCGCCGGTCGTGCCCGAGACTCCGGGCATGGGGCGGACTGCCCCGCGCCGCCGGGCCAAGGCCGGCCCCGCCACCTCGACCTGGCGCGAGTCGCTGCGCGGCCGGCTGCCGTCCCCGGCGGTCTTCCTCTGGGTCCTCGTCGCTGCGTTCGTGGCGATGGTCGTGCTCGCTGCCTTCAACCTCGTTGGCGGCGGCACCCCCGGCTCGAGCTGATCGCGCCGTGCCGGCGGTCGGCACAGGGCGGCGGCGCACGGGTGCGATCGCGGCCCCATCGCCTATGATGCCGCCTTAGCCGATGTCCCGCCTGCGCCTGCGCAACGAACGACTGCACGAGCTGATCCGCGAGGGGGACCAGCGGCGCCTGCGTCGGCTGTTGACGCGGCTCGACGAGGTGCAGATCGCCTCGCAGCTCGACAACCTGACCCCCGAGGATCAGCTCGCCATCCTCGGGTTGCTGCCCATCGATCGCCGGGCGCCGGTCCTGTCGCACATGCGCTACGAAGCCGCCGCGACGATCATCGCCCGGCTCGCCCCCGAGCAGGCCGCCGAGCTGCTCGACGACCTGCGCCCCGACGACGTCGTCGACATCCTCGGGCGCGTCGATGATCAGAAGCTCGGGGATATCCTGGCGCGACTCCCCCAGGCCGACGCCGAGGCCCTCGAGGAGCTGCTCGCCTACGACGACGACACCGCCGGCGGCATCATGTCGCCGCGGTTCTTCGCGACCGGAGCGGACAGCACCGTCGCCGAGACGCTGACGCAGCTCCAGGCCGTCGAGCTGCCGACCCACGTCATGTACGTGTACGTCGTCGATCCCGAGGGCAAGCTCGTCGGCGTCTGCTCGCTGCGGCAGTTCGTGCAGCGTCGACCCCACGAGCACGTCCGCGACTTCATGCAGGCCGAGGTCGTCTCGGTCCGCGTCGATGCGGACCAAGAGGACGTCGCCGACCTCGTCAGCCGCTACGACCTCGTCGCGATGCCGGTGGTCGACTCCCACAACGTCCTCATCGGCGTGGTCGAGGTCGACGACGTCGTCGACGTGCTCCGCGAGGAGGCGACGGAGGACATCCTGCAGATGGCGGGCGCCGGCCACCAGCTCGCCGACGCTCGATCGTTCTGGCCGAGCCTGCGCGTGCGCTGGCGCTGGCTGGGGGCGGCTGCGGTCGGCGGCACCGTTGCGGCGTACAGCCTCTCTTCGTTCGATGCCTCGCTCGCCGAGGTGCCGGCCCTGGCGTTCTTCATGCCGGTCGTCGCGGGGATGGGCGGCAACGTCGGGATGCAGAGCTCGACCATCGTGGTCCGCGGCCTCGCCGTTGGCTTCCTCGAAGCCGAGCGCGTGCGCAAGCTGGTCGTCCGCGAGGTCGCGCTCGGGGCCAGCCTCGGCCTCATCTATGGTCTGCTCATCGGCCTGTTCGCCCTGTGGCTCGGGGCCGAGGGCGCGGACCCGTGGCGCCTGGGCGCGGTGGTCTCGTGCGGCTGCGCTGGTTCGATGACGCTGGCGGCGATCGTCGGCACGTGCACACCACTGGCGCTCGACCGCGCGGGGGTGGATCCTGCGATCGCGACGGGGCCCTTCGTCACGACCTCGGTCGACGTGATGGGCCTGCTCTTCTATTTCTGGCTGGCGAACATCCTGCTCGGGGCCGGTGCCGGGTGACGGAGCCGTCCGCCGCGGTGTTGCTGCGGGTCCACCCGCTGGGCGAGGCCGACGTCCTCGTCGTCGCGCACACCGAGCGGTGGGGAAAGATCCGCGCCGCAGCCCGCTCGGCGCGGCGGTCGAAGCGTCGCTTCGCCGGTGGTCTCGGCGCCGGCGCGGTCGGTGTGGCCGAACTGCACCCCGGGCGCGGCGGCGGTCTGTGGCGCCTCGACGGGTTCGTACCGCGCCTCGATCACGGCGCGATGGGACGGGATCTCGATCGCTTTGCGTTCGTGGCCTACCTCTGCGAGCTCACCGATGTGTTGGTCGAGGACCTCCATCCGGAGCCGGGCCTGCACGCCGCGCTCGAGTGGGCGATCGGCGTGACCCTCGAGCAGCCGCCCGACGCGATGGCGCTGCGTCGCTACGAGCTCGCGCTGCTGCATCACCTCGGGTTGCTGCCGTCGTTCGACGGCTGCTGCGTGTGCGGGGCCCCGACCGCGGCCGAGGACGTACCGTTCGACGCCACGCGCGGCGGCGCACTGTGCCCCAGCCACGGCCGCGGCGCGTCGTCCCAGCACGGCGAGGTCCTGCGCTGCGCCACGGCGCTGCTCGCCGGGGAGCCGGTCGAGCTGTCGGCGCCGCCGATGCGTCGCGCCCTGCGGGATCTGTTGCGGGCGCAGATCCACGGCCACCTGCGGACGCCCCTGCGCTCGGTCGAGCTCTTCGCCCACCTCGGACGACCGCGGACCGGCACGGCCGCGGACGGCGCACCCTAGCCGGCGGTGGCGAACACCCGGGCGATCCAGGCGCGAACGACCGCCACGCGGACATCCCTGGGAGGCCCTACGACGCGGGCGACCGTGCTAGCGTCGCGCCGCCCATGGACCCGGCGACGACCCCCAAAGTGTGGCTAGTGCGGCTGCACGCGGCAGCAATTCTGGCGCTGTTGGTGCTCGCCGGCTGCGAGGATCGCAACAACGGCGAGACCCCGCCGGACGACGCGCTGTTCTTCCCGTCGGGGCTGCTGCTCGATCCCCGCGCCGCCCCGGGTGTTCCGGCGAAGTACCTGTTCGTCGCCAACGGCAACAACGACCTCGGCTACAACTCCGGGACCCTCGTCGCGATCGACCTCGAGGAATTCTACGCCAGCTGGTCCCGGCCCGACGAGTACACGGTCGATCCCTACTGCGACGTGGACGCTGGGCGCTGCGTGCTCGATGTCGGCAGCGAGGTCACGATGAAGCTGCCGTGCCGTCGCCTGGCCCTGCTGCCGCAGATCGTCGAGTGCACCGAGGCGCCGTTCGTGAAGGTGAGCCAGCGGATCGGCGACTTCGCGACGCTGCTGACCCATTCCTGCGAGGACGGCCGCGACGGGGCGAGCCGCGTGGGCTGCTCGAAGGCGCGGCTGTGGCTGCCGGTCCGCGGCGACCCGAGCATCGCCTTCCTCGACATCGACGGCCCCCCCGACACCGACCCGGAGTTCGAGTGCGGCCAGGGTGACGGGGTCGAGTGCAGCGACGACTACCGCCTGCGGCACCTGCGGAACGACGACGAACTGCTCGAGCTGCCGCGCGAGCCGTTCAACATGCTGATCTCGCCGTCGTCGCGGCTGGCGTACGTCAGCCACTCCGACGGCGCCGCGATGTCGCTCATCGATCTCGACGGGATCGACGACGGCACCGGCACCGGATCACGACGACCGGCGATCGTCGACATCGCGGGGGTGTTCCGCGATCCCGGCGGCACGACCGGCGGCTTCGGCCTCGCCGAACGGCCGTGCGACCCGTCGTCGTCGCCGCCCTCGATCACGCTGGGGTGCTCGCGTCCCCTGGTCTACGCCAGCTTCCGCTACTCGCGGCTGCTCACCAGCTTCACGATCCAAGGCGTGGAATTCGACGACCCGGAGGAGGCGGAGGCGAAGTGCGCCGGCTCGGGGGAGATCGGTGACATCGGCAAGATCTCGTGCGACGAGCGCGTCCGGTCGCAGCGCCTCATCGCGCCGGGTGGCCTCGATCCATCGTCGACGGGCTTCCGCCCGATCCTCGGCGACATCGCGTTCCCCGACTCGTCGGGCGACTCGATGTTGGTGCTGCAGACCGGCCCCGGCGCGCTGCTCAAGATGGACACGCGCGTCGACGTCGACGGCGAGCCCCTCGACACGCCGTCGGTCCCACCGCTCGAGCTGTGCGACGAGCCCTCGCGCATGGAGCTCTTCGAGGACGACGGGGCGCGCTTCGCCCTCATCTCGTGCTTCCGCGCCGCGCTCATCTACGTCGTCGATCTGCAGGCGTTCCGCGTCATCGAGACGATCGTCGCCGGCACCGGGCCCTACGAGCTCGAGGTCGACGAGGCGCGCAAGCTGCTGTACCTGGCCAACAATCTCGAGGGTTCGATCTCGATCGTCGATCTCTCGCGCGAGCGGCCGACCCGCTTCCGCGAGATCGCACGCATCGGACTCCAGGAGCCGTTCTCGCGATGAAGACCCGCGTCCCCCACCTCCGCGGCCTCGCGGCGCTGCTGCTGCTCGCGGGCGCGTGCCGCAACAACAACACCGTGCTGGTCCCCAACCGGGTGCTCGATCGGCCGCTCGATGTCTCGCTCGCGTGCGTGAAGCAGGTCGACGGCGCGGTCGAGGTGCTGGCGCTGAATGACTGCGCCCCCAGCAGCGTGGGCGACTGCGAAGAAGAGGGCGCCCCGCAGCTGGTGGGATTCGTGGCGAACTCGGAGAAGAACGAGGTCGGCATGTTCCGCCGTTGCGACGTCAACGGCATGGTCGACCTGGATCCCGAGGCCCCGGGCTACAACCTCGTGCCGGTCGGGACGCTGCCGTCGCGCATCGTCCAGACCACCGACTGCCGGGTCGTCACGGCGAACGTGGGCAGCTGCGACTTCAGTGCGATCGAGGGGCCAGAGCTCGCCGCCTACGCCGTGGGTCTTTCGCCGTCGAAGGCCCCGTCGGCGCTGGTGTCCAAGGTGGTGCCGCTGTTGAGCGACGGCACTCCGCTGGGCGCCGCCCCCGGGGACATGATCGCGGTGCCGCGGGAGCTGTCGCTCGCCGGCGGCGTCGATGCGCCTGCCGACGGCGCGACGGACGGCGGCACGGGGGTCTGCAATCCCGACCAACCCGCGAGCGTGTTCGTGACGTTCCCGGCCTGTCAGCTCGTCGCGGAGATCAGCCTCGGCACCCAGCGAATCCTGCAGAGCCGTCAGTTCGTGACCGACGACGACGGCGAGGTCCAGCTCGTCGACTCCGGGCCGGATCCCGAGTGCCCGCTCGAGTGCCCGGGGCAGTTCGACGGCGAGCTGCCCGAGCGGCCGTCGGTCGACGGCGGCGGTGTGTTCCCGATGGCGCTCGCGCTGGTGCAGCCCGACGACGGCGGCGAAGCGTCGCTGTTCATCGGCGGCACCGGCAGCGACGAGGTGTTCGAGGTCGGAGTGCAGAGCGCCGCCGGCGGGGAGGGGGCCCTTGGCTTCGCGCCGGTGGACAGCGTGCGGCGGCTGCGGCTCGAGGACCCCGCCGGCATCTCGGCGATCCGACCGACGCCGCTGGTCGAGATCGACAAGGAGACTTACCAGTTCCTCTATCTCATCGCAGGGGATGGATCGACCCACGTCGTCAGCCGCGCGCTCGACGGCACCTCGCTCGGGGTCGAGTGCGACACCCAGGTCGATCCGTCGCAGGCGACCTCGCGCGCGTGCCACCCGATCGATCCCGACTCGCAGGCGGGGGCCGCGAGCCGCCGGCCGTTCGCGGCCGGACCGGGCATTCGCGGGAGCGACGGCTCGACGATCACCGACTGGACCTTCCAGGTCATCGAGGCGCCATCGGACTCGAGCGACGAGGACTCGCGCTCGCCCCTCGGACGCGCGGGCGTCGTCGGGATCGGGGTGACCAGCTTCGGCCGCGTCGTGCTCGCGGTCTTCGGGCAGTACGACGACTCGGACCCGACCATCCCCATCTCGAGCGATGGCCGCATCATCGATCCGATCGGCCTGATGAACGTCGAGATCCGGCCGCACATGCTGTGGCCGGTGACCGACCCGTTCAGCGGAGAGCCCTCGATCCTGCCCCTGGTCGACGACACCGTGCCCGACCGCGTGCTCTCGGGCGAGGACAACATCTCCGAGGTCCTCGCGCCGACGTTGCGGCGGATCGATCGGGCCTACTACGCCGAGGGCCTGGACGCGCAGGGCCAGAGCGACTTCTCCGGCGACCAGATCGACATCTGGACGGCGCTAGGCATGCCGGGGAACGTCGATCGGCTCGGTGGCTTCGACGATGACGCGCTGTACGAGAACAACGCGGCACGGGTGGCGGTCCGCGACTATCGGCAGTGGCGCGGCGGCCAGACCTGGTCGGTCGAGTACGAGCCCTCGATCCCCGGCACCGAGAGCACCACGGGGCGGGTACTCTGCGAGAATCCGAGCGAGTACTTCGAGGGGACGTGCCACGCCGGGACCGACGACTCGGTCCCGGACATCCAGCTCGTCGACGAGGGCGCCACGTTCTGCGATGAGGGCGTGCTGCCCGGTGACAAGCTGGTGTTCTTCGGCTGCTCCGACGACGACACCTGCGGCACCGGTCGCCGGTGCCTGCGCGACCCCAACGTCGGCGGCTCGACCAGCGGCATCTGCGTCTCGAGTCAGGCCTACGAGGAGAAACTCGACATCCTGCGCGCCGCCTGTGCGCCCTTCGTGACCAACCCCTGCGGACCGCCGCGCCGGGAGTACACGATCACGAGCGCCACGCAGACCGAGCTCACGTTCGTGCCGACCGACATCCCGGCGACGACGTTCACGATCAAGCAGACGGTCGAGGGCGCCGATCCCAGCACGCCCGCATGCCCGGTGCCCACGGGGCCCGACAACCTGCGGCCGGGCAGCGATGGCGCCGAGGCGAAGGACGCGTGCTTCGCCAGCCAGACCAACAAGGGGCAGAACCAGAGCAGCCCGGCCGACGACGTGACCGAGTTCGAGGTCGAGTGCGAGGCGCGGCTCACCTGCGCCGGCATCGAGCAGCCGGCGGGCGGCTGCAGCGACGACAGCGAGTGTGTCGGCGGTGCCGACGGGGCCCAGTACGTCTGCTTCGACGGGCTGTGCCGCACCCCTTGCGAGGGCGGCAGCTTCAACTGCCGGCAGACGCCGCTGCCGGGCCCGGGCTGCTTCGGCGAGTTCGTCCGGTACTCGGTGACCCTGCGCGAGTCACTCGGCGTCGCGGTCAGCCCCGCGGCGCAGTTCATGACCGACCGCGTCATCACGGACCCCGCGACCGGGGAGTGCCGCGAGGACCCGACGATCTCCTCGCTGCTCACCAGCCGGATCCCGCTCGGCGTGGACGAGGCGAGCACGGTCGCAGCGATTCCGCTCTGCGTGAACGACGATCAGGCCACGCCGAGCGATCCCAACCCGTGTCGGATCTTCACGCAACGCGCCGACGACGAGACGTCGCTCTACCACTCGCTGTCGTACGAGGGCGAGCCGATCGAGGCGATTCGCTACTCGAATCCCTTCGGGACCTTGGTGCTCGACCTGGTGAGTCCGCTCGACCTCGCCGCACCGAACGAGCTTCCGGGTGGCATCTTCGACGCGTGCTTCGCCGACTTCCGTCGGGCACGCATTCCGCGGAGCTACCGCGAGTCCTTCAGCACCCCGACCTCCACGGGGTACCAGGCCTACAACGACCCGATCGTCGTCGGCAGCACGCCGATGACGTACCCGGTCCGGGTCGTGCCGGGGCCCGAGGACACGGCCGTCTTCGCCGTGGACGCGGGCGGCCGCGGCGGCACCGCCGGTGTCCGCGGCCAGGTGGTGCGCATCGAGATCCGCGAGGGCGCCATCCGGGGCGACGAGCAGTTCCGGGTTCGGTAGTCGCGAGTCCAAAGGACTCGCGACTACGTGCCCGAGCCCGTGCCCGAGCCCGTTCCCGCCCGTTGCCCGCGCCCCGCGCGGCGCCCCGTCGGCCCTTCGGCCGACAACTGCGCTATCCTCGACCAAAGGTGGCGCGGTTCCGCTTCAAGATCGGGGGCAAGACGGTGCTGTTGCCCGACGGTCACCACGACGTGGGCCGCCTCGGCGAGTGCTGGCTGGTCCTCGACGACGACCTGGTCTCGCGCACCCACGCCCGCTTCCACATCGCGGACACCAGCGAGATCGAAGACCTCGGCAGCCGCAACGGCACCTTCGTCAACGGCGAAAAGCTGATCGGGCGGCGGACACTTCAGGACGGCGACCGCATCCGGATCGGTCGCGAGGTCATCGAGGTCCTCGGCTTCGGAACCTCGATGGTCGGGGACGAGGATGACCTGCGTCGGACGTTGGCGCCGGGGGAAGACACGCGTTTCCCCTCCATGATCGGCCAGCTCGTCGAGAAGAGCATCAAGGCGGGCAAGGTGAAGGAGGCCGAGCGCTACGCCACGGCGCTCTCGTCCCAGCTGATGGCGGCGCGCGTCTCGGTCACGCACCCGGCCGCCGAGGCGTTCAACCGGTGCATGATCCAGCTCGCCGACAAGACCGCCTCGGGCCAGTGGATCGATCGACTGTTCCGTCTGTACGCCCATCAGGCGTGGTTGATGTCGCCGTCGATGATCGAGCAGGTCCGCAGCGCACTAGATCGAATCCCGCGGGTACCCGGCACCGGACTGCGTGACTACGAGCAGGCGCTGCGCGTGATCGCCAGGGATGGCACGCCGGTGCCTCCGGAGCTGGTCACCGCGATCGCGGAACTCGCGGACGCCTTCGGCGCCGGCTGACATTCGCCGGTCGCGGCGGCCATCAGCCGCCGGACTGACTTCGTTCGGCGGCCATCAGCCGCCGGACCGACTTCGTTCGGCGGCCTGTCAGCCGCCGGACCGACTTCGTTCGGCGGCCTGTCAGCCGCCGGACCGACTTCGTTCGGCGGCCTGTCAGCCGCCGAATTTCTTCACGCCGAACACCGTGCGGTTGTTCTTCGCGCGGCCCTGCTCGGTCATGTTCACGGCGACGGGCTTGCTCGCGCCGTAGCCCTTGGTCGACAGGCGCGATCCATCGACACCCTTGCCGGTGAGGTAGGCCTTCACCGCGTCGGCGCGCTCGTCGGTGCGCTGCTGGGCCGCGCCGCGATCGTCCGTGTGCACGCCGATCTCGACCAGCTGGAACTCGGGGTGGCCATTGAGGAACGACGCGAGCTCGTCGAGGATCGCGTGCGACTCGGGGTGCACGGCGTTGCCCTCGTAGCGCAGCCGCTTCTTGAGCTTGATGCCGCTCTTGTTGCCGCTGACGTTGGGCGTGGCGACCGGGGCGTCGCGCTCGAGCTGTTCGCGGAGGTTGATCTCGCCCTTGGGCGGCACCGTGAAGGTGACGATCTTCTCCTTGAAGCCAGGCGCGGTGATCGTGCCGCGGTAGTCACCCTCGGCGAGCTCGAGGGCGATGCGACCGTCCGGCGTCGAGCTGAAGGGCTCGTCCACACCTTGGCCGGAGACCCGCATCGTGAACGCCACGGGGACGCCAGCGGGATCCGTGACCGCACCTTGCACGATGCCGGTCGCGGCGACAGGCGCCGTCGTCAGCTGCAGCGTGACGCTGGTGTCCTCGCCGTCCTTCACCTCGGCCGTGGCCTCGTGGGCGACGGCACCGTTGATCTCGACCTGCACCGCGATGGTGCCGGCCGGGAAGCGGAAGCTCGTGAAGGCCCCGTTGGCGTCGGTGAGGATCGCGTTGGAGGCCGCGCCCGGGAAGAGGACCTTCGCGTCGGGGATCGGCGCGCCGTTGGGATCGATGACCTGACCGACGAGGCGACCCTCGAGGGCCATCGGCTGGGTCGGGGCCGGGGCAGGGGGCCCCGCGACCTCGACCTCGCGCACGACCGGCGTGGGATCGAAGCTCCAGCCGAGGCCGAGCATGATCTGCCATGGCGGCTGCGGCGGGCCGTACTCGAAGTTCGGCGAGACCATTCCGATGTCGGCGGCGACGTCGAGGTGCAGGCCGGAGACCACGTTGGCGCGCATGCCCAGCGTCAGCCACTGCGTCGAGCGCGGCAGCGGGGACGCGGTGACGTTCGGTTGGAGGAACGCGTTCTCCCTGACCGTCGAGACGTCCCACGCCCACTCGACGATGGGATCGATGCCGAACTGCCGGCGCTTGCCGAGGCGCACCGGGAAGTCGACCGCGTAGCGCATGCGCACGCGGCTGTGGTTGCCTCCCAGGGAGAAGCGCGAGATCTCGCGACTGAACGAGTCGGTGATCGCGGCGTAGTCGGCGACGCGCAGCGAGTTGTCGAGGATCCAGCCGACGTTCGCGGTGAGGCGGACCGGGATCTGTTTCTTGGTCACGTAGCGGAGGTCCGCCGCGAACAGACCGTCGATCCAGAAGTTCACGCTCGACGTGCGGAGCCGATCGCTGCCCGACAACAGCCCGAGGCCCGTCACACCACCGACTCCGATGCCGTTCTTGAACCGGTGCGCGCCCTTGATGCCGAAGTCGATGTCGCCGAGCGCGAACACGGCCTCGGCATCCTGACGATCGGCCTGCGGCCGCTGGTTGCGGTTGGCCGAGCTCTTCACCGAGAAGAAGACTTCGCCGAACTTCAGGGGCGTGAAGCCGATGGTGACGGCACCGCGGACGCGCGCGTGCGTGTCGTCCTGGTACATGAAGTCCGACTTGCGGAAGAAGTCGGTGTGGAGTCGGAATCGGAACGTGTACTTGCCGCCGACGTCGGGCAGCGTCGTGTTGAACAAGCCGATGGAGCCGCCGTTGATCGGCATCAACGGCTCGCGTCGACCCTCGACCATGCCGGGGTCGTCGGCGCGCACCGAGTCGTCCTTGCCCTTGCCGCGCTTGCGCTTCTTCTTCCCGTCGCCGTCGCCGTCGCCGTCGCCGTCGCCGTCCACGTCGCCCGAGGCCTCGGCGACCTCGTCGGCTGCGCCCGCGCCGAGATCCGCGGAGACGTCGAGGCTCGCCTCGCCCTCGATCGGCGCGCCCGGATCGGCGGGCGGCGTCTCGGCCGGGGGCGCGCCCTCGGGGGCGGCAGCGTCGGTCGGCGCCGGCTCGGCGGGCGCAGGCTCCGCGGGTGGCGTCCCGGGGTCACCCTCGGGCAATGCGGGAGGCGCGGCCCAAACTGCGGACGGCACGAACACGCCCAGCCCTCCGAGCCAGGCACGAACCAGACAGCGACGCATGCCCGAAGCGTCACCCAGTCGGCGACGACTGTCAAACCAAAGGACTCGGTCGCGGGCCCTCTCGGCGCGCCGCGGGATCGTCCGCTCGACGTGGTGTCATCCCCGTGGAGTTCGGGGATATCCACACGCGTCCACCGGGGTGAGCGGTGCTCCTCGCCGCGCCAGCACGTGCGCTGCGATCCGCATGCTGCCCTCTCGTCGGTGTCCGTGCACGGCTCCAATCGTCGGACCCAACGTGTGGCAACATGTTGCCACTGGTGCACCCGTCTCCGTGGCCGATGGGCGCGATGCGCCGGCTCCTGGCACTCGCCTGCGCACTCGCGTGGCTGTGCACGTGGTCGTCGGCGCGTGCGAATCCCCGGCGCCTGGCGCCGGACGCACCGACCGCCGTGGCGGCGCCTTCGGAGCCGACGTCGTCCGCTGCGCCGGGGTCCACCCCTGGTCAGCTGTTCCGCGGTCCGCTCGCGGTCCATGCCGTCGACGTCACGCTGACGATCTATCGCGCTGGAGAGGCGCGACCCGACGGAGAGGTCGTCCGTCGCGACGCCGCGTGGGTCGCCGGGATCGCGACGTACCAGCTCGAGCGGCCGGCGCGGGCGGGGGAGCGGATCACCCTGCTCGACTTCGCGGGCGCGATGCGCGAGGAGCCCCGCGGACTCGACGAGGTCGCGCAGGCGAACTACGTCGATGGTCCGTTCGACCCGGGTGGCATGACCCTCGAGCAGACCTGGGGCGCCGACGCGGTGCAGCGGGCCGGTCCCCGCCGCGATCTCGTGGTGTCGCTGCCCGAGGGCGCCGATCGATTCACGCTGCGCTACGCCGTCGACGTCCGGCACCGCTACTGGCCCTTCGGCTGCGTGCGACGGCGGTGCAGTCTCTCGGGCGCCCTCGCGCCGCTGCCCAGCGCACCCGCCGAGGGCGGCGTGTATCTGCCGGAGGGCGGCCGCGTCGTCGCACCGGCGAAGTGGACGCTCGAGGCCGCATTCGCGACCCCGGCCGACGTACCGCCCGGGACGCCCGCGGGTCGACACGCGCGCGTCCCCGACCAGCTCGTCGTGGCCGGCGGCGACGGCGAGACCACGGCGTACCCGTCGGTGTTCTTCGGCCGGCGCTGGCACGAGACCACCGAGATCCGCCGCGGCGTCACGCTGCGCGTGCTGACCCCGTGGGCGCGGCCGAGCGGTCAGGTTCCCGATGACACGGCGCTGCAGCTGCGCCCCGACGTCGTCGGCACCGTGCTGCGCGCCGCGGGCGAGCTCATCGAGCTGCTCGGCGCGATCGGCCAGGCGCCGCCGCCCGAACCACTGCTGGTGATCCAGGGCCCGCTGCGCGCCCAGATCGCCGAGCCACACCCGGGCGTGGTCGTGATCAGCGATCAGGCCTTCGCCCTGTTCCCGCTCGAGCGCTTCCGCCGATTCCACGAGGACGCGATCGCCCGCGGCCTCGCGCACGCCTTGGTCGAGCGCCGCCTGCGTGGCGCCCACGCGCCATCGACGGACCTGTGGATCGGCGGGGCCGTCTCGTTCGCGATGCTGCAGCTGTGGCGCACGACCCACCGCTCGCGCGACGAGTTCGCCCACGACATCCTGAGCCGGTTCACGTTCGTCCCGGCCGTCGATCGCTTCCTCTACACCCAGCAGGCCAGCTTCTCGACCGCGTACTTCCGCGGCGTCGAGGACGAGATGCCGGTGCGCAACCACCCCCTGTGGTTCGCGCACCAGCTGCCGACCGGGCGCCGCATCCACGAGAAGCTCGCCGACACGCTGGGCGTCGCGGGCCTCGACGCGTTCTACCGAGGCCTGCTCGCCTCGCCCGCCCGCGACCCGGTGCGGGTGGCCGAGGCCGCGTGGGGCCGCGAGCTGCACTGGTTCTTCGCCCAGTGGCTCGGGCCGTACCCCGAGGTCGACTACGCGATCGCCGACGTCGACACGACGCCCGAGCCCGGGGGCTGGTCGCATCGCATCGTGATCGCGAAGGACGCTGCGGTTCCGGTGATCGAGCCCGTGCAGCTACTGGTCACGGAGCGGGGCGGCAAGCAGCACTTCTTGGTGTGGAACGGCGAGCTCGGCGAGTCCAACACCAGGTTGGGCGACGAGCCGGCCGCGGGGCGCCACACGTTCGTGCTGCGGACGCGCCGCAAGATCGCATCGGTGCGCCTCGACCCCCGCGCCCGCACGCTGCAGACCCCGCGGCCGCCGCACGCCAACGTCGATCCGCTGTTCAACGACAGGCGGCCGGCGAGCTTCCGGTTCCTCTACACGGGGGTCGGCCTGTCGATCGCGGCGTCGGAGTTCCTCAACGCCGCCACCGCGACCGCGCGGTTCAACGCGATCACCGGGTTCGCGCTGTTCGAAGGCAGCCTCCGTCGTGATCTGCGGCGCACCGGGCACGTGCAGATCGCCCGCGATCGCGAGACCGACATCGCGGTCGGCGTCGGCACGAACCTATGGTTCGGCCGCAAGGTCAACCGCCAGCGCCGACGCAGCCGCGTCCGGCTGTTCGAAACGGCAGCGCTCCTCAACGGTCGCTCCCTCGACCCCCGCGGCGGCCTGAGGCTGGTCGAGAACATTGCGATCTCCGACGACACGCGCGCGTTCGGCTGGTGGCCCGAGCGCGGGCGGGCGCTGTCCCTGGCGTTGTCGGCCCGGCACACGCTGCGCGTCGAGGGCGAGCGCGACGATCGCCACGACCTGGTCATCGACGCCGACTGGGTGCAGCTGTGGCGGCTCGCGAAGGACCACGTCATTGCCACGAGCCTCTTCGCGGAGGTGGTCAATCCGCTGGTCGGGGCCTCGGAGTTCCGCGCGTTGTCGCGGGTCGGCGGCATCGGTGGGCTGTCGGGTTACTCCGCCGACGAGGCGTTCGGCCGTGCGGTCGCCAACGCACAGGTCGAGTATCGCCACGTGTTCCTCAACGACATGCGCGCCAACTTCGTCCACCTCGCGTGGTTGCGCAGCATCGGTGGGATCGCGTTCGCGGGCGCTTCGTCGGTGTCTTCGTGCGACAGCCTGCGCGGGTGGTTCGGCGCGCGCAGCTGGTACGGCACTGTCGGCTATGCATTGACGGGGTACCTGTCGATCCTCGGGGTGACGCCTCAGCTGGTCCGCATCGAGGTCGCAGCGCCGATGGTCCGCTATCGCAACCAGCGCTGCCTCGGCGAGCAGCTGCCAGACTACCTGGCCGAGGTCCAGGGGCTCGACGACGTCGCGCCTCTGCTTCCCCCGGTGAGCTTCAACTTCACCTTCCAGCAGTCGTTCTGAGCCGAGCGCCATGCCGTCGCGAGCGCAGCGCAGTCGCACCCGTCCGAGCCCGTCGCGCGTGGCTTCGCTGCTCGCGGCGCTCGGCGTCGCGGTGGTGCTCGCGGCGTCGGTCTGGCTGCGCTGGCCGGGCTTCACGCAAGGGGGATTCGCCTCGCACGACACCGCCGGCATCCTGTACAACGCGATGCTGCTGCACGACGGCGATCTGCCGTACGTCGCCGACATCGAGCTCAAGGCGCCCGGATCGTTCTACCTGGCGTGGGCGCTGGCCGGCGACGGCACCGACATCGGGCGGTTCCAGGTCTGGGCCAACCTGTGGGGCGTCCTCGGCGTACTCGCGGTGGCCGTCGTCGCGTGGCGCCACCTCGGGGCCGTCGCCGCGCCGGTGGCCGCGGCGATCCTCGCGGCCTGCGACGCGCACCTCGACAGCATGGACGCGAACTACGTCACGTGGTCGCAGCTGCCGATGATCCTCGCGTTCGCGTGGGCGGCCGAGGCCGCGCGACACCGAGGCGCCACGCGCCTGCTCGGGTTCGTGATCGCGGGCGGCCTCGCGGGGGCCACGATGATGATCAAACAGCCGACCGGCGCGATCGCGGTGGTCTTGGGCGCGTGCTGCCTCCCACGCGTGTGGTCGACGTCGTGGCGCGAGACCTTGCGCGACTGGACGGCGCTGCTCGTCGGCGCCGTCCTCGTGCACCTGCCGCTCGTGGTGCACTACGCCGCCCACGGGGCCATCGGCGTGTTGATCGAGTCCTATCCGATCAATCGCTGGGGCATCGGCTATGTCGCCGGTGGCGGACGGCCTTCGCCGTGGCCGATCCCGATCGAGGGCACCCTCGCCACCATCTTCTTCCTCGCGCTGCCGCTCACCATCGCCGCGTTCGCGGCGTGGCCGCGACGCGAGCGTGATCCGGGCGCCGAGCTGCGGACCCCGCTACTCCTCTGGTCGGTCGTGATGATCGCCTCCGCGTGGGTCGGGTTCCGCTTCTACAAGGGTTACTTCCTCGCGGCCGCGCCCCCGCTGGCACTACTCGGGGCGGCGCCGTGGGGACTCCTGGGCGCGCGGGCCCGGCTCGGCGCCCCGCTGCGTGCGGTGCTGCTCGCTCCAGTGCTGCTGCTGTTCGCTCGCCAGATCGTGATCGACCTCGAAACCCGGGCCGATCGGGCGCGGCCCCACGATGAAGGCGGTCGGTCGGTCGCGGCCCACCTCCAGCGCCAGTTGCCACCGGACGCCCGCATCTGGGTCTGGGGCTGGCACCTGTGGGACGTCTATCCCTTCACGCATCGCCGATCGGCGTCGCGGATCTACAAGTCGCTCGGCCTGCTCACGCCGCCCAACGACGATACGTGGCGGCAGGCCGCAACCCCGCTGGTGTTCGTCGACGGCGAGCACGCGGCGCTCCTGCTCGAGGATCTCGAGCGGGCGCCGCCGGGCTACATCGTGCTCGGATCGACCGTGCCGCACCGGCAGTTCACCGCGCTGCGGTCGCTGCTGCAGCGCGACTATGTCCGCGACCCGACGATCAAGATCGGTCGGCTCGAGATGTGGCGGCATCGATCGCTCGGGCCCGTCAGCCCGCGCTGACCTCGAGCTCGTGGGGCAGGCCTGCGGCCTCGCGCAGCTCGCCGGCGAGGATCGCTGCGGCAAGGGTCTCGATCTCGGCGGCGTGCGAACGATCGGCGGACAGCGGCGCGACGTGTCTCCGCACTGCGGCGTGCACGGCCCGCAGGCGCTCGCTGGTCGGGTGTGCCCTCAGATCGATGGCCCGCGCCGCGACGATCGCCTCGATGGCCAGGACGCACGCGACGTTGTGGACCACCGACGCCAGCTTGCGCGCCGCGATCGGCCCCATGCTGACGTGGTCCTCCTTGCCCGCCGAGGTCGGGATCGTATCGACCGACGCGGGGAACGACAGCGACTTGCACTCGCTCGCCAGGGCGGCGGCGGTGACGTGGGCCATCATGAAGCCGCTGTCGAGGCCGGGCGACACCGCGAGGAACGGCGGGAGACCCCGCGAGGTGTGCTCGCCCATGAAGCGATCCGTGCGTCGCTCGCTGATCGTCGCCAGGGTCGTGAGCGCCGCGGTCATGTGATCGATCGGCAGCGCGATGCTCCCCGCGTGGAAGTTGCCGCCGGACAGCACGTCGTACCCGCCCCCGTCGGCCGGCAGCACCAGCGGGTTGTCGGTCATGCTGTTGATCTCGATGGTGACCGCGTCGGCGACGTAGTGGAGGGCGCCGCGCGCCGCCCCGTGGACCTGCGGCATGCAACGCAGCGCGTACGCGTCTTGGACCTGGCCGCAGTCGACATGCGACGCCCGCAGGGGGGAGTCGGCCATCAGCGCGACCACGATCTCGGCGGTGCGCCGCTGGCCGCGGTGCGGCTTGCCGGCGTGGATGCGCGGATCGAAGGCATCGACCGTGCCGAGCGCCGCGTCGAGCGACAGGGCACCGAGGATGTCCGCGGCGAGGACCAGTTCGGCCGCGTCGCACAGGGCGAGGGCCCCGATGCCGGCGGTCACCTGCGTGCCGTTGATGAGCGAGATGCCCTCCTTGGTCGACAACTCGAGGGGCGCGAGCCCGGCCCGCGCCAGGGCGACGGCCCCGGGCAACCGAGCGCCGCCGTGGATCGCCTCACCCTCGCCGACGACGACGAGCGCGACGTGGGCGAGCGGCGCGAGATCGCCGCTGGCGCCGACGCTGCCCTGCGACGGCACGACCGGGATCACGTCGGCGCGGAGCATCGCGAGCAGCGCCTCGAGCAGAGCGACGCGCACCCCGCTGGCGCCGAGCGCGAGCGTGTGGGTGCGAAGGGCGAGGATCGCCCGGACCGTGTCGACGGGCAGGGGAGCGCCGACCCCCATGGCGTGGCTTCGCAGCAGGTTGAGCTGCAGCGCCGGCCCTTGGTCGTTGGGGATCGGCGTGTCCGAGAGGGCGCCGAAGCCGGTGTTGACCCCGTAGATCGTGCGGCCCGTGGCGAGGTCGGCCTCGAGCTCCGCACGCGTGGCGGCGATCCGAGCGCGCGCCGCGGGCTCGAGCTGCACCGTCGCGCCGCAGCGAGCGATGCTGTGGACGTCGAGCAAGGAGAGGGAGCGGCCGAGGGCGAGCGACGTGGTCATGGTGCGGGCGCCGGGAGTGTATCCCCAATGTCCCGACGCCCGACGTTTGACCCACCCCGCGCGCCCGACTACGCTGGAGGGCGCAATGAAGGTATGCCCCCATTGCGGTGGGGCGTATCCCGTCGACGAGGGCTTCTGCCGGATGGACGGGAAACGGCTGCGGACCCTGCACGCCGCGCCCGGACAGGCGCCGGCAGGAGTCGCTCCCGCCGCGGCCCACGAGTTCCTCGGCCGCGTGCTCGATCGCCGCTACCGCCTCGACGAGGTGGTCGGCGAGGGCGCGGTGGGCGTGGTGTTCCGCGCCACGCACACGCTGATCGGCCGTCGTTTCGCCGTGAAGGTCCTGCGACGCGAGCACGCCGACGCCGGTGACGTCGCACAGCGGTTCCTCATCGAGGCCCGCGTCGCGTCGAGCATCAAGCACCCGAACGTCGTCGACATCAGCGACTTCGGCGAGCCGCCCGAGGGCGGGGCGTACTACGTGATGGAGCTGCTCGAGGGGCGCTCCCTCGCCGCTGCGATCGACGACGACGGACCGATGTCACCGGCGGATGCGGGCCTGGTGGGGCTGCAGATCGCGAACGGACTCGCGGCGGCCCACGCGATGGGGGTGGTCCACCGCGATCTCAAGCCCGACAACGTCTTCCTGTGCGCGCCGCGACGCGGCGTCTCGCACTCGCTGGTCAAGCTGCTCGACTTCGGCATTGCCCGGGTCGGGCCGCGGCGGATCACCGTCGCCGGCTCGGTGCTCGGCACGCCCGAGTACATGTCGCCCGAGATGGCGCAGGGGTTCGACGTCGATCACCGCGCCGACCTCTATGCGCTCGGCGTGATCCTGTTCGAGATGCTCACCGGTACCGTGCCGTTCTATCACCGCGAGATCGCGCGGACGATCGAGATGCACGTGCGTGCGCCGAGACCCACGCTCGAGTCGCGACGCCCCGAACTCGCGGGCCTCCCCCAAGTCGCGGCGCTGGTGGGTGCGCTGCTGGAGATCGATCGCGAGGCGCGTCCGGCCTCTGCCGACGTCGCGGCGCGCATCCTCGGCGCCGCATTGGCCCACGACCTCGATCGCGAGGCGGCTGACGTCGTGCAGCGCGCGACGCTGGCCATCGGCTCGAACATGATGCCGGAGCTCGCCGACCCGTCCCGTGCGGTCGGCTGGCAGCCCGGGCCGGCGTGGCCGGAGCGCGGAACTCCGGGCGCTGCGACGCCGGCTGTCGCCCCCGTGGCGCCGCCGAGCGGAGCGCTGGCCCCCGCGCCGCGAAGCGCAGGGCGTGCCGCGCTCGCAGCGGTAGCCGCGGCCGCGGTCGCGGGCGGCGTGACCATCGGCACCGTCCGCTGGCTCCGTCCGGCGCAGACCGAGGTCCCCGCGGCGGCGACGAGCGACGACGCGGAGATCCCAGGCTCGCCGCTGCCTTCGGAGGCGACGCTGGACGTGCGGGCAGTCGTGGAGCCACTGCCGAGCGCCGCGAGCCCGGCCCCGGCTGGCGTCGCGGAGCTCCCGATCGCGCCGCAGCCCCCGGCGCCGACGCCGGCGATCGTCACCGCGGACGTCGAGAGACCCGCGCTGGCGGCCGAGCGTACCAAGGCCAAGCGTCGCCGGCCCGAAGTCGCGCCCACCGGGACCGTTCCCGAAGAAATAATGTACGCTTGAGGCTATCCATCGACCGTGTCGAACTCCTCCGATCAGCGTGTGACGGGTGGGGCCACCGTGGTGGCCGGTGGCGGTGCATCGCGGACCCCACCGCCAGCCCACGGTAGCGCCGCGCCGGTGTTCGGCACCCCCGCAGGGACGCCCGTCCCCGGTGTTCCGACCCCCGTGACCCCCGCAAGCTCGACCCCCATGCACATGCAGCCCGGCCAGGCGACCGACCTCGCCGGCACCGTGCTGGCCGACCGCTACCGCATCCTCAAGAAGCTCGGGGAGGGCGGGATGGGCAGCGTCTATCTCGCCGAGCACACGACGATCAACAAGCGGCTCGCGATCAAGGTCCTGTCGCCCGAGTACTCGCACAAGCAGGACCTCGTCGATCGGTTCCTGCAGGAGGCCCGCGCGGCCTCGATGATCGAGCAGGAGAACGTCGTCGAGATCACCGACTTCGGCTCGACGCCGGGGGGCTCGGTGTTCTTCGCGATGGAGTTCCTGAACGGCGAGGATCTCTCGTCGACGATCAAGCGCGAGGGGCCGCTCCCTTGGCCGCGGGTGCGCGGGATCATGTTGCAGGTCTGCGCGGCGCTCAGCTCCGCCCATGCCGCGGGGATCATCCACCGCGACATGAAGCCCGAGAATTGCTACCGCATCCGCCGCGGCACCAACGACGACTTCATCAAGGTCCTCGACTTCGGCATCGCCAAGGTCCAGAGCGACGAGGGTGACGGCGGCAAGGGTCTCACTCGCACCGGCATGATCTTCGGCACGCCGGAGTACATGTCCCCCGAGCAGGCCAAGGGCGAGAAGGTCGACCATCGCGTCGACATCTATGCGTCGGGCATCATCCTGTACGAGCTGCTCACCGGACGCGTGCCGTTCACCGCGGACACGTTCATGGGCATCTTGACCAAGCACATGTTCGAGGCGCCGCCCGCCCCGAGCACGATGGTCCCCAACTGCGTGGTCCCGGCGGACGTCGAGGCGATCATCCTCAAGGCGCTACAGAAGGACCGCGAGTATCGCTTCCAGAGCATGGCGGAGCTCGCCATGGCCATCGAGGCGGTCGGCACCGGCGCGATGCCGGTCGCGGTCCGCCGCGAGGATGTCGGTGCGCCCCGCTCCGGCCAGATCCGCTTCGCGGGCAACTCGACTGCGATCGGCATCGACGGCGACACCTTCGATCCCCCGCCGCGCAGCCGCGCGGGCCTGTTCGTGGGCCTCGGCGTCGCCGCCGCGGTCCTCGCCGGCGGTGCGGCGTACATGTTCAGCCGGCCGACGGTCCCGGACGCGAAGCCGCCGACCGAGGTCCCCGTCGCGAAGGCCGACGTGCCCCCCACGACAGTGCCGACGCCGGTCGTCGTGCCGGTCCCGACGCCGGACCCCGCGGTCGCCACCGTCGAGGTCACCATCGCGGCGGGCGTGAAGGCCGAGGTCCGCAGCGACTCCGACGACGGCCTGCTCGGCTACACCGATGCGCCGATCAAGCTGGCGCGGGGGGATGCCGCGGTATCCGTGCGCCTGCGCGCCGAGGGCTACGAGGATCTCCTCGTCGACATCACGCCCGACGCGACGAAGACCATCACGGCCTCGCTCGCCAAGCTCGCGGCCGTCGAACCCGAGCCGCCCGCGGGCAAGAAGCCGACCGGGAAGAAGCCGACCAAGCCGACGAAGCCCGAGGCGGGCGTCAAGCCGGTGCCGGTGACTCCCGATCCGCCGACCAAGCCGGTCGATCCGCCGAAGAAGCCCGACCCGACGCCGGACCCGAAGAAGCCGACGAACGGATCGCCGGATCTCAAGGATCCGTTCGGCAACTGACCGCGGCGGATCCTACAGCGCGCTGGGCCGCGGCAACGCGAGCGCGGCGGCGAAGTACGCGACGAGCCCGGTGACATCCTGGGCGACCCACGGCGCCGGATCGCGGGGGTTGAAGCGCCAGAACCGAGTGGGCGCCCGGACGTGCTGCCGTAGGCTCGCGAGCAGCGGGAAGGTCTCGACGCACACCGCCCAGCAGTCGAGACCGTGGTGGAGGTGGTCCTCCTGCTCGCCGGTCCACGCGTCGATCCATCGACTCGCGAGGCGGCGGTAGCGTGTGCCCGATTGCGCCGCGGCAAAGCTCCGGCACAGTTCGCCGTAGGCCCGCCACGCCGCGCGGGTGCGGACGCGGGCCGGGATGAGCGTGCCCATGAAGGAGTGCAGGCCGGCGGCGGCGTGGAAGCGCTGCGCTACACACAGCTCATGGAGCGCCCGCGTCTCGGGCTCGCACAGCGGCGCGGCGCCGCAGTAGGTCGCGTCGCCCGGAACGTTCGAGCCGGCGCCGGGCAGCGCGAGGCGCCGCGTGCCGGGGGGCAGGGGATAGTTGCGGTTGAGGTCCACGCCGTGGCTGTTGGCGCGTAACTCCGCGAGGCGACCATCGCCGCCGCGCTCCCACGTGCGGCGATATCCATCGGGGTTGAGGCACGGCACGACCCATACCTCGGCGCGTCGACGCAGGGTGTCCACCGCGGCGTCGTCCTGACCGAGTCGATCGAGTAGGCCGAGCGCGACCAGGCCGCTGATCCACTCGATGCCGTGGATGTTCGCGGTGCACAGCACGCGCGCGTGCGGGCCATCGCCACGGGCGGGCACGCGCACCGCGACGATGGGCGCCCCGTCCACCGAGGCGCCGATGCGGAGGCACTGTGCGCCGAGGCCCGAGGCGATCGCGGCGACCCGGGCCTCGCGTTCCTGCGGTGCGAGGTAGGGCGCTGCGGGGGCCGCTGCGGCCCCCCGCTCGGGCCCGGGTCGGCTGGTGCTCACGGGGCGGTGAGGGGATCGGCCCCAGCCTCGGGTGCCACGTCGATCGCCGGCTCCGCGGCCGACACCTCCGTCGCCGTCGGGAGTTCCTCCGCCGTCGTCGGGGGCTCGTCGACGGTGAGCAGGGTGACGTCGACGGAGACCCCGTCGATCGTGACCCCACCGAACGCGCGGGCGAGCCGCGGCCACGTCCGACGGCCGATCTGGAACTCGGTGTCGCGGTCGCCGACGGTGAGGTTCCGGACCGACTTGCCGGTGAGACCCGTGCGATCGGCGAGCAGGTCGCGGATGTCCGCGGCCTTCTTCGCGTGGCTGCGTCCCAGCGAGAGCCGGACGTTGACCCACGTGTCGTCCGGGGCGATTGCCTCCTGCGGGCGGGCCTCGGTGCTGGGTCGGTCGCGATCGCGGTCGCGGTCCCGATCCCGATCGCGGCCCCGTGCCGGCGCGGGCTCGGGCTCGGGCTCGAACTCCGGCTCGGCGGACGCCGGATCCTCGAAGTCGCGGTAGTTGAAGTGGGTCGCCCAGACCTCCCAGAAGTCCTTGTGCGGCGGCACCATCAGCGGTGGCGGGGCCGGCTCGGCCTCGACCTTCTTCTTCTTGCGGCGACGTCGGCGACGCTTGCGGCGCGCCTCGTCGTCGGCGCTGCCCTCCGCACCAGCCTCGCCCTCGGCCTCGCCGTCCGTCTCGCCGTCGTCCCCCGCGTCGTCACCCTCGGCGTCCGTGTCGGACTCGGGTGCAGCGGCGGCCGGTGGCGGCGTTGCGTCCACGCGATCGCTCGCGGTCAGATCCTCGAGCTCGACCTCTTCGGCGAGCGCATCGAGGACTCCGCGGCGGCGGGCCTTGAGCGTGAAGTCATCGAGTTCATCGATCTCGCCGAACTGATCGCGGACGAGCTGGAGCTCGGACTCGTCGATGTCGACGACGATCTCGTCTTGGCCGGCGGGACGTGGGGGAACGACGACCTGATGCGTCGCCGCGACCGGCTCCGTGCCCGGCCGCCGGCGGCCACGACGTCGGCGACGACGGCGGCGGCGGCCCGGATCGTCCGCGCCCGCGGTCGCTTCACCCTCGTCGTCCTCGTCGTCGTCGCCGTCGCGCTCCTCGTCGTCGTCGCCCTCGTCTGTCGCCGCGGCGACGGTGGCGGGACGCTGACCGCCCTCGGCCACGGGGGCGCCCACAGCTGCACCCGATCGGCCGCGACGTCGACGTCGTCGCCGTCGACGACCCGGCTCTTGGCCCGGTGCGGCCGCCTGCGCGGCCGGGTCGGCGCTCTCGCCCATCGCCGCATCCGGGGACGCGGTCGCGAGCTCGTCATCGGATCCGTCGGCGGCGTCGGTGCCGATGGCATCGTCGCCCGCGGCCTCGAGGGGCTCGCCGTCGGCGGCCGCGGAGGTGTGCCCGCC
>JBIJCC010000026.1:0-103108 GCA_044344875.1 Nannocystaceae bacterium | reverse complement strand
GGCGTGCCATCGGTCGCCGCTGCGGTGTCGACGTCGCCACCCTCGATCGCGGCGACCGGGGTCGTCTCGGCGTCGACGTTGGCCTCGACCAATGGTGCCGTCTCGCCCTGCGGCGTCGCGCCGCCCTCGGTGCGGGTCTCGCCGCGGAATTCCTGGCGGCTGCGCTCGCGGAATGCCTCGCGATCGCGACGCCGTGGTCCGCGATCGCCCCGGTCCCCGCGATCGCGACGGGCATCGCCGTCGACGCGGGCCTCGGGCGCGCCCTCGCTCGGCGTGGCCTCGCCGCCCGCCGCCACGACCGCGTCCCGCGGGCGATCGAACTCGCCGCGCGGCTCCGATCGCGGACGATCGTCGCGCCCACGATCGTCGCGGCCACGGCCGTCGCGGCGCCCCTCGCCGCCCTCACGGCTGTATCCACCGCCGCCGCCGCGACCTCGGTCGCGCCCGCCCGCACCGCCTCCGCGACTGCGCTCGGTTCGCTCCCATCGCCCGCGTCCCGGCTCCTGCTCGGCCTCGGTGCCGTCCTCGGCGAGGAGGCTCGGACGCTTGGTCCGGTTCGCCATTGCCTCGGAGAGCAGGAACGCGATCACCCGCTCGCCGCGCGGGTCCTTCATCAGGTTCCGAGCCAAGAGTGTCCACTCGGGCGAGACCAGCTCCGGGAAGAGGCTGCTGACCTGATCCAGCTTGAGCTCGCTGCGTTGCTGCTGCAGGTCGTCGCCCGGCGGCAGGTGACTCTCGGTGAACGTGATCGTCGGGTACTGCAGCTTCAGGTAGTAGAAGTTGCCGAGCTCGATCGCCGAGATCAGGCTGATCGCCTTGCCGGCGCGGCCCGCTCGACCGGTGCGACCGGTGCGATGGACGTAGCTCTCGGCGTTCTCGGGGAACGAGTAGTTGATGACGTGGCTGATGTGCGAGATGTCGATGCCACGGCTCGCGACGTCGGTCGCCACGAGGAACCGCAGCCGACCCTCGCGCATCCAGCCGAGCACGCGTTCGCGGGCGGTCTGGGTGAGATCGGAGGACAGCGGCTCGGCGGCGAAACCCTCGCGCTGCAGCACCGACGCGACGAGGTTGACCTCCTCGCGGGTGTTGCAGAACACCAGCGCGGTCGCCGGCTCCTCGACCGCGATCACGTCGAGCAGATCGCGGGTCTTCACCGAGCTGGTGACGGAGTAGTAGGTGTGATCGATCGCCGCGGCCGCGATCTCGTCGCCCGACAGGCGCAACGAGAGCGGCGTCCGCATGTAGCGACGGGCGATGCGCTCGATCTCGGTGGGGACGGTCGCCGAGAACAGCGTGGTCTGCCGCTCGCGCGGGCAGGCCTCGAGGATCGCGTGGATGTCCTCGAGGAAGCCCATCGAGAGCATCTCGTCGGCCTCGTCGAGCACGACCATGCGCACGCGCGAGAGATCGAGCGACTTGCGACGGATGTGATCGAGGACGCGACCGGGGGTACCGACGACCGCGTGGACGCCGGTGCGCAGCGCGGCGAGCTGCGGCTGCATCGCGGTGCCGCCGTAGATCGGCAGCGGCACGACGTTGGCGAAGCGGGCGAGCCGAACCAGCTCCTCGCAGACCTGCTTGGCGAGCTCGCGTGTCGGTGTCAGCGCGATGAGCTGCACGCCGGTCTGTGCGGCGTCGCCGGCCTCGAAACGCGCGGCCAGCCACGGCACACAGAACGCTCCGGTCTTCCCGGTGCCGGTCTGCGACTGCACGAGCACGTCGCGCCCCGCGGTGATCGGCGCGAACGCAGCGGACTGCACCGGCGTCGGTCGATCCCAGCCGACCTCGCGAATCGCGTCGCGGAGCGTCTGGGGCAGGTTGAACTCGTCGAAGGAGGTCGGCAGCGGTGCGGCCGGGGCCTCGGGCTCGGGGGCAGCGACCGCCGCCACTGCGGGCACGGGCACCGCGGGCTCGGCGGGCGACTCGGTGGTGTCGGTCGGGGCGGGGGACTCCTGGGTCTCAGTCGCCGGGGTGGGAAGGGTGGGCTCGCGCGACGGATCCGTCGCGCCCTCCGGCGGTGCGTCGCCGGGGTCGTGGATATGGGACATGATTTTGCGTCCTAGAGCGCGAGCAACTCACGGCGGGCCTGGTCTTCGCGTGTGCGAAGCTGCAGGTGATCGCGCAGCCGGCCGGCGACATGGTCGAGATGCTGGGTGCTCTCGATGTCACCGCGGGCGGCACAGGCCGCTCGAGTCTCGCGGATGAGGTTGGAAACGACATCGTCCTGGGGGTCATTCGCCCGCTCGTGCGGGGACCGCTCGGTCAGGGCCACGACTCGATCTCGAAGGAGCTTCACGCGGTAGGCACAGTCGATCGCTTCGGGCTCGAGCCCAAGTGACTGCTGTGCAAGGCCTTTTGAAATGCCGACGACCCCCCAGAGGATCGCCCCGACAGCCCCCACGATACGGATCAGTGTTGCGATCCGTGCCGATCGAGGTGGTTGAGGACCTTGGTTCAGTGCGGACTCAGTGTCCGGCAGTCGCGTGTGCGGGTCAAGTGTCCGGCGTCCGCGCTTAGTCAGTGTGTTTTGTCACAAATAGTATCGCTCAGGCTTCGCTTAGCGCCGCGAGGGCGAAAGCGCGATGGTTCAAGTCCTTAGCAGCCCCACCAACCCTGCCTGTGTGCCCGCTACGCAAGCCGGCCTCGCGTGCAGTTCCCGCGAGCCCAACCACGAAGTGGCAGGGGTCATGTCGCCAGCGCCGACTTGCGGAGCCGACAGACTCCGCGGCTATCGGTCGCGACGAATCCTTGACATCGAGACTTGACCGTGGCGCGATGCCCAGCAATGCTACGGCTGTCACAGTTGTCCACGAATCTGCGCTCACTTCTCCTTCCGCTCACGGCGCCGTTCTTCAGCGGTTGTTCTGGGGACAGCGACCTCGCGTTTTCGTGGGAGGACTTACGCGCCGCCGCCGACGAGAACGGAATCACGGTGCTCGCTAGGTTCGCCGTGGGTCCCGAGCGGGAGTTGACGTTTCTCGCCCACCCAGAAAGTGAGCAAATCGGACTTCGCGAAGGCGGGAAGGCCGGCGAGAGTCTTCCGCTCCTCGCCTCCCAGATCCACCGCAGTTTCTTGGATCGCTATCTCGCCGTTGCATCTGAAGATGCACCGATTCCCGCCGTGCTGGTCGAACTGAGTGGCGACTCCGACGCAGACATCGCCGGTCGCGAACTCGTGCACTATGTCGAGGGTGAGCAAGTCTTGCGGTCCGATAGTGACGTCGATTTCCGTGCGCATTCCGCGTCTCAGTGGTCGTGCAACGGGAGCAACGATACTTCGACGAAGTTCTCGTTCGACTTCTGCCACTCGCTCAGCAATGGATGGGACGACTACGTAGCGTTTTGCGATAGCGGCACGTGGGCCTCGATCATTCGAGGCAACTTTACGAGAGACTGGACGTACTCCGTGGTCGGTTACTGCGGTTCTTCTTATGCGTTGCAGAGGCACCAGAGATACAAGCAGTCCGAAAGCAAGTGGTACACAGAAGTTGGCGGAGACCGGGCCGTTGACCCGGGATTCTATTCGGCGCTGAACTGGGGTCCGATGAACGGGCTGCGCAGGACGAATCATTTTCATCACGGGGATGGTCACATTCGCGCCTATTCGGCCTTTCACAACTGAGTCGCCAGCCTGGCAGGGTCCACGGCAGGTCACTCGCGGTATCGCGACGAAGGCGACGCTACCCCTCCCACAACCGGTATGCGAGGGGCAGAGTTCGCGCACGCAGCTTTACTGAGGACATTATCCAGAAAATTCGGGTTTCGCGGCCGCCCTGGTCCAAGGGACACCCTCGTCTCGGAACTGATCTCCCTCCGAGGACCGATCAGCCCGGGCACTTGCCAGCGTCCGCATCGGCCCGCGCGGTGAAGCGGACCTGGCCGACCTGGCTCGCGGTGAGGGTCTGCCCGCTGATCAGGCGGCGGATGCGGCAGCCCTGGGGAATTTCGTCGCTCGACTGCAGGCACTCGCCGATCGCGTTGAGGTCGACCGTGCGGGCGACGGGGTCGGGGTCGTCGGCGCGGCCGGGGTGGATGAGATCCCGCCACGAGCCGCGATCGAGCGGGACGATCTGCGCGCGCGGATCGAAACCAGAGAGATCGAGCGTGACGAGGACGCCGCTGCCGAGCACGAGATCCCGCTCGACGTCCTCGCCGTCGCGGAGATCGAGGAGCTCGATGGCCGCAGGTCCGCCGCGGGATCCGGAGAGGGGCAGCGCGGTGAGCAGGTACACGCCCGGATCGAGCGGCAGCACGTAGTCGCCGCTGCGCTCCGTGATCGGGTCGTAGTAGGTCGGCACCTCGTGGAAGTAGGGACCGACCACGGCGCTCACGCTCTCGCCGGGCATGCGAAGGCGCTCGGCCCGGACCAGTGCCCCCTCGGAGCCGCAGTCGCCGTCGACCGGCGCCGCCTCGGCGCACGCGACCTCGTCGAGGCGCACCCGGCCGCGCACGAGCACGCGGCGCTCGAGCGTGACCTTCTGCGGCGCGCCCGAGGCTTCGACGGGCACCGTGATCCGCCGCGAGGTGAAGAGACTGCCGATCGGTGACTCGAGGCGCAGCTCGTAGTCGCGGGGCGAGCCGTCCTTGCCCGCGGCGAGATCGGGCGCGACGCAGGTCGCGTCGCCCAGACCCGAGCAGTCCATCTCGCGACGGATTCCCCCGACCACACCGCCGCCCGCCGAGGTGGGATCGGGCGAGAGACAGTCGACCGCGTCCCACGCGAGGCGCTGCGCCGCGTCCAGCTTCAGGTCGGCGGACACGAATGCCTTCAGCGAACCGGGCACGGTGCTGCCGTCGCAGGTGGTCTGCTTGGTCGGCTCGAAGTTCGTGGCGTTCTCCTCGGAGGCGGGCAGACAGCCCACGTCGCAACAGATGAACGCATCGTCGCCGGTCCCCAGCAGCGGCACGGCCTCACCGACCAGCTGTAGGGACAGCGGGACCGAGGCGCCCCAGTCGGGGATGCACAGGCGCTTCGAGATGCGGGCGGTCGGCTTGGTGTCGTCCTGGAACGGCCGGAACTCGATCTCGGTCGTGTAGCTCAGGGCCGACAGGGGGCCTTCGGGGGCGACCGAGAACGTGAACGAGCGGAACTCGGGCGGGTTCTCGATGGGGTCCGTGTTGCAGTACGTGTACACGAACGCCGTGAACCGGCCGGTGTCGTCGACCTGGATGCCGCCACCATCGGCGGGGCGACCGGCCAGCGCGAGCACGCACTGGTTCGTCGTGAGGTCGCAGAATTGCTCGCCCGCGATGCACTCGTCGTCCCCGTCGCACTGCGCCTCGCGATCGCCCGGGGCGATCGGATCGATCGCGTGCACGCCGAGTCGATCGCCACCCGGGCTATCGGCGTGACGGACCGTGATGGGGACGCCCACGAGCGCGGCCTGCGACGGCGCGTCCTCGAGGGTCTCGCCGTCGATGATCACGACCTCGGCGTCTTTGATCTCGCGGGCGCAGCGGTCCTGGTACTGGTAGGAGAACGCGAAGCGGGGGTTTCCGATCGCGGTGCACAGACCCAGATCGGTGAGGCAGCGGTTCGGGTCGCCCGCCTCGCACTCGTCCCCCGAGGCGGCGACGTCACAGCACTGCAGGTCCGAGGTGCAGGTCGTGAGGCCCGGATCGTCCGGGTCGGACGGCGCCACGCCGACTGGCGGCACGATCATCTGCAGCATCGGCGGGTTGTCGGTCGGCAGCGTCCGCCACAGCACGAAGCCGCCGTCCTCGAGCACGGGCGGCATCAGGTCGGCGGGATCGTAGCGGGGCCACTTCACGACGGTCGGCAGCACCGTGACCATCTCGCCGCTCGCATCGAGCGTCGGGTAGTCGATCCGCGGCGGAAACAGCGGGGCACGGGCGAACCGCGACGGCTGGCTGAGCTCGATCGCCCCCGCGACTAGGTCTTCGACCACCGGGGCGGTCACGTCTGCGGGTGGGCGAGCGAACGCGGTGAGCTCGAAGGTCTGCTCGAAGTCACGGCCGCGCAGCGGCGGGAGGCTCTGGCGCCCGGTGAGCGCGACATCGCAGCCCCCGACCTCGGTGCGGAACACCACCTGGCCCTCGACGAGCTCCTGGATGTCGAACCCGAGGTCCGCGCGCGGGGGGAGGTCACCCTGCGGGACGCACACCCGCGTGTCCGGGGCACAGACCTCGCCCTGGTCGACCGCGCAGTCGTCGTCGCGCTCACACTCCTGCGGCGTCGGCAGCGGCGCGAGCGTGCTGCAGCCGCCCGCGAAGACGAGCGACGACCAGAGATGCGTGCGCCTCATCCGTCCCCCTCGTTGCACAGGCACTCCGCCTCGGGGTCGCTCGCGTCGCGGCACTCGAACACATAGTCGATCGTGGCATAGGTCGCGCCCGCGGCAAGATCGGGCACGCCCCACTGCTCGGGGCCGAACACCGGATCCCCGGCGGCGGTGACCGCCGGCTCGCCGTCGAGGCCGCTCACGCGGGGGCGGAAGAACGGGCGATCGGTGACCATGAACCGCAGCGTGTGCAGGCCCGCGGCCAGCGGGATGTCGGCGTCGTTGCACAGGTCGACGAGGCGATTGCCGCTCGCGTCGTCGATCGGGAACACCCAGAGATCGACGGGCGCCCGCCCGGTCGGCGGGGCGGTCCGATCACCGGCCCGATCCTCGTCGGCGTCGATGCGCTCACCGGCACGCCCGGGCTGCGTGTACTTCTTGTACGCGACTGCGTCCTGCGGCTCCTCGTCGCTCGGGTCGGGATCGACGAGCGCGACGCCGTACAGCGTGTCGTCGGGGCCATCCTCGGCGTACACCTCGAAGCTGGCGATTGCCCGACGGTCGCCACCGGGGCAGAGGCAGAAGTCGCCCTCGGCCGGCGCGATGAGGCCGGAGGCCCGCGTGCGCCGGACCTGCGGACAGTACGCGGCGTCGAAGTTCTTCTCGACGTTGCAGCGCTCGTCCATCTCGGCGAGCGTCGGGGCGCGCTGGACGATCCGCACGGCCTCCTCGTTGTCGAGGCCGCTCTCGATGCGGATGTCGCGGTCGGGCAGGATGCACGCCGACGCGCCGGCGAGGACGAAGAGGGCGTGTTGCGATCGTGCCTTCACGAGTCCTCCACGCCGACGCAGTTGCAGTTGGCCTCGGGATCCATGCCGTCGTCGCATCGAAACACGTAGTCCGCGATCGCATACGTCGCGCCGTCGGGGAGATCGGGCACGCCGATGGACGCCTCCTCCACCGGGACGCGCAGCGGCTGCTTCTTCTCGTCCAACGCGATCTCGCCGTCGTCGTCGCGCTCGAAGCGGCGGTACCACGGGCGATCGGTGACGATGATGCGCAGCGAGTGCAACCCCGGCTCGAGCTTGCCGTTCTGCGCCGCGGCGTTGTCGTTGCACAGGTCGACGCCCGTGTCCGCGCCCAGCGTCCAGCGCCGCACCAACGGCTCGGGCCGCTCGATGGCGTCGGCGTAGCTGTTGAACCCGAGGTTCACGTTGGCCGCGGGCACGTTCGCCGGCAGGAGGTTGCCGTACGCCACGCTCTGCGATGGGTCGGCGGTGGCCGCCGGCAGGTCCAGCAGCAGCGCCCCGAGGATGGCGTCCTTGGGGCGGCCATCGTCGTCGGTGTCGGGATCCTCGACGTAGATGTCGAAGTAGCTGAGCGCGTTGCCGTCGCGATCCGGACACACGCACAGCGGCGAGGTCGGATCGATCACGCCGAAGGGCAGGGTCTCCGGCACCAGCGGGCAGCCCGGCAGGTCCACGAGCGCGTCGTGGCACGCGTCGTTCGACTGCTCGGTGATCGGCACCGCCTGGACCAGCCGCACCGGACCGGGGTTCGTCGCCTCGCCACGCACGCGCAGGTGCGAGTCCGGCACGATGCACGTCGTCGATGCGACCAGCAGGGCGGCGGCTGCGAGCCGCGCCACCGCCAGGCGCACCGCGACGTCGCGCGGCGTCCTACGGACCGCCACCGTCCTTGCCCTCCTTCTCGAGGTGCCGGAAGATCGTCCGCGGATCGACGCCGAGGTCGCGCGCCGTCTTGGTGCGGTTGCCGTTGTTCCGCGCGAGGATCTTGTTGATGTACTCGCGCTGCCAGACCTCGCGGGCTTCCGCGAGCGCGAGGGGTGAATCCTCATCGGCCGGCATGCCCGCGGGCGTCTGGATCTCGAGGTCGAGATCCTTCGCGCCGATCTGTGGCCCGTCGGCGAGCACGAGCGCCTTCTTGATGTGATTCTCGAGTTGGCGGATGTTGCCCGGCCAGGCGAACTTCATCATCGCGTGGGCCGCGGACGTCGAGAAGGCCTTGGCCGCGTCGATGTCGCGGCCGTACTCCTTGGCGTAGCGCTTCACCAGGTAGCGCGCGATGAGCATCACGTCGTCGCCGCGCTCGCGCAGCGGCGGCAGCTCGACGCCGATCACGTTGAGGCGGAAGAAGAGGTCCTCGCGGAAGCGGTTGTGGCGGACCTCGTCGGCGAGATCGCGGTTGGTCGCGGCCACGACTCGCACGTCGATCGGCATCGTCTTGGCCTCGCCGACGCGCTGGATCTGCCGCTCTTGGAGCACGCGCAGCAGCTTGACCTGCAGCTGCAGCGGCAGCTCGCCGACCTCGTCGAGGAAGATCGTGCCCTTGTCGGCCGCCTGGAACTTGCCGATCTGGTTGGCGATGGCGCCGGTGAACGCACCCTTCAGGTGGCCGAACAGCTCCGACTCGATGAGGTTCTCGGGGATCGCACCGCAGTTGACGGTGATGAACGGCCCCTTGGCCCGCGGCGAGCGGTTGTGGACCTCGCGGGCGATGAGCTCCTTGCCGGTGCCGGTCTCGCCGGTGATGAGCACGGTGATGTCCGTGCCGGCGACCTTCTCGACCCGGTTGTAGACCTCGATCATCTGCGGACAGCTGCCGATGATCTCGCCGAACTTGAACTGCTCGAGCCGCTCGGCCAGCTCGGCCGATTCCTCGCGCAGCTCGACCAGGAGGCCGGCGTTCTTGATGAACAGCGCCGCCTGGGCCGCGAACAGCTTGAGCATCTCGAGCTGCTCGGCCTTGAACAGGTCGCGCACGTCGTTGTTGCCGACGTAGATGAGCCCGAGCAGCTCGCCGCGTACGATGAGCGGCACGCACATCACGCTGCACAGCTTGAGGTTGATGACCGACAGGCTGCTCTGGAAGCGCGTGTCGCTGTAGGCGTCGCTGATGATCTGCGCCTGCCGCGACGTGATGACCTCGCGGATGATGTTGTCCGAGAGCAGCTCGGCGGGGTCGTCCACCGGCTGGCGCTCGAGGTTGCGGGCGACCCGGATCTGGTAGTTGCCGAGGTCGTCGGCGAGCACCAGGAAGCCCTTGTGCGCCCGCGTCAGCGCGACGACCTGATCGATGAGCTCGGACAGGAGGTGCTCGAGGTCGCCGGGGCGCAGGAGCAGCTCCGAGAAGTCGACGAGCCGCTTGACCGCGTCGAGCTGGTGGGCCTGGACCGCGTCGATCGTCTGCGGCTTGGGGTCGCCCGAGGTTGCCGCCGGTGCGTCGTCGATCGCGCTGAACACCAGCTCGCAGTTGCCGATCACGACCACGTCGCCGTGGCGCAGCTCGTGGCTGCGGGTCTTCTTGCCGCGGACGAAGAACACCGCCGCGCGCTGGGCCGACTCGAGCATGAACCGCCCGGGCTCGTGCATGAGGGTCGCGTGCGTCGGCAGCACGTCGGGACCCGGCAGCACGAGGTGACACTCCGACGACGAGCCAATCGACGTCAGGTGGCGGCTGATGGGATGGCGGCTGGGGCGGCCACCGGGGGCGGTGAGTTGGAAGTGCGGCATCAGAACCGGACGTGCACGCCGACGCCAGCGCCGCGAGGCGACACCATCGGGGCCGCTCGCAGACTAGCACGGCGCTTGGGGGCCCGGGCCTTGGGGCCCGTCGGCGCGGCCTTGCCCTCGGCCTCGAGGCTCTGGCGCGGGACCCGGCGGACGCTCTCGGTCTTGGTCGCCTTGAAGAGGATCTGCGCGACCACGATGTCGACGGCGACCGCCCCGAGCAGCAGCCAGCCCACGACCTCCTCGCCCTTGCGGCGGCGGACGATCGCCTCGCGGCGGCGGTCGATCGCGGCCGGGTCGTCCTCGCCGCGCAGGTCGCAGGTGAGCGACTCGCTCTGGAAGCCGCGCGTCCGCCGACAGCCGTCCACGACGGTCCGCTGGATCACGAGGCCCAGGCCCGCCGCGCCGAGGATGGCCTCGGCGGCGAGGAACGAGCCGCCGAGCGCGGGGCTGCCGTTGTAGAAGTGGCCGAAGCCGAGCGGGATCGCGGCGAGGACCCGCGTGCGCTTCACGGTGTTCCGGACCTCGACCTCCTGCGCGTCATACCGCCGCTGCAGCGCGTCGTAGCGGTTGCGCTCGCGGGCGATCTCGTCGCGGCCGCCCGCCAGGTCGCTCTTGCACACGACCAGCGACGCCTCGCACTCCTGGCCCGCGCGACCGGCCCGCTCGATCCGCAGCTCGCGGTGCAGGTCGTACAGCTCGGGGCTGTAGGTGCCGTTCGGCATGCGCCACTCGTCCGAGGCCTCCATGAGCCGGTTGAGGTACGTGGCCGCCTGCTCGCGGCGCTCGGTCGAGTCGAGCGACTTGTCGCCGAGCCACGCATCGGCGAGGAGCAACAGCATGTTCTCGCGTTCGGCGGGCTCGAGCGCCGCGGTGATGTCCGCGGCGAGGGGCTCGAGCAGGGCGCGCACCGTCGAGAAGTCTCCGCGCCCCCACGCCTCGCGCGCCGCGGCCAACGCGTCGCGACCGCTGGGATCGATCTTCGCCGACTTCGACGGGGACGTCGGGGCCGTCGCAGGGCCCGCCGCCGCCGGCAGAGTCGGGAGCGCGAGCGCGAGCGTGAGCCAGACAGTGAGCGCCGCGTGCATCGAGCCGAGCGAGGGCGAAGCCTACCGCGATCGCGGTCGCTCGCCCATGGGGTCCGGCCCGGAGATCAACCGGGGACCCGGGGCTCGAGGTCGCAGGAGATGCGATTCTCCCCCGGACGCAGGGTGTGCACGATCTTCTTGGGCCGGAAGTCCTCGCTCTTGAGCAGCAGCGTCACCTTGCGGATGTCGGTGTCGGTGTCGAACGGGATCGGCGGGAACTTGTCGGCCATCGCGGTTCCGTCGGACCCGAGCAGGCCGTCGGGGCAGCCCGACTCGCAGGTGACCGCCAGGCCGTTGGGCGCGCCCTCGAAGGTGATCTTCGCCGGCTTGGGCGACACCTGCATGGTCACCGCACCGCGCTGGCACTCCGCCCACGTCACGCGTCGATGGGCCCGCCACGGCCCGTCGTCGATCGAGACGTTGGCCTCCGCGCCCGGGAACGCGATCGCCATCGTCAGGGCATCGATGGGCGTGGAGCTGGCGGTGCTGCCGGGCTCGCTCGGGCGGATTCTGAGCGAGAGGTTGCGCGCCGTCGGCAGGGCGATGCCTTGGAGCACGAGCGAGCACTCCGATCGCGGCGGGGTGCGCAGCGGTGGCGGTCGGCCGGTGGAGGTCTTCGGGCCGGGGCGCACACGGCTCGGATCGCCGGTCGTGCCGTCGACGGCGCTCGTGCCCGGGTCGGGCACCGTCGCCGGCTCGTCGTCGCCGCCCGAGCTGCGATCGCCGGCGCTCGGATCCACCGAGCGTGGCTCGGGGGGTTGCAGTGGCATGCTGCCCAGCGACGCGCCGCGATCGGCGGGATCCATGGCGGGCTGCGCGTCGGCGATCGCGATCGGCTCCGACCATGGCGCGCCGGGGAGCAGTACGGCGCCGGCGACGACGAGGCCGACCAGGCCCAGGGCCGCCGCGCCGATCATCACCTGTCGCATCCGTCGCGCCCGCACCCGCAGGCGCACGAGCATGCTGCGGGCCTCGCGGTTGTCCTTGTCGTGCTCGAGCACGCGGCCGAGCAATCGCAGCGCGCGGGCGTGCAAGCCCTCCTGCGCGGCCTGCTGGGCGCGGGCCATCAGCGCCTTGGACACCCGCGCGTCGAGGTCCGCGATCGCCGACTTCGCCCCCTGGAAGTAGGCGCGCAGCTCGGCCGCCGTCGGTTCGAGGTCCATCTCGGCGAGGTAGCGCTCGAGCTCGCGGGCCATCGCGTCCGCCGATTGGAACCGTTCGTCCGGGTTGGTCGCCAGCGCCTTGGCGAGGATGGCCTCGAGGTCGCCGTCGACCAGCGGATTCACGGTCGACGGCGGCGGGTAGTTGCCATCGGCGATGCGGTTGAGGACTTCGTGCGGGTTGCGACCGGCGAACGGCAGCTCGCCGGTCGCGAGCTGGTACAGCAGGATGCCCAGCGAGAACAGGTCGGTGCGCGCGTCGAGGGGCCGGCCGTTGATGAGCTCGGGCGCCATGTAGGCTGGCGAGCCGATCAACTGGCCGGTCATCGTCAGCTTCTGGTTGTCGAGGATCTGCGCGATGCCGAAGTCCATGAGCTTGATGCAGCCGTCCTCGCGGCGGATCATCACGTTCTCGGGCTTGATGTCGCGATGGACGATGCTGCTCTTGTGCGCGTGGACCAGCGCGAGCGCGAGGCGGTGCACCACGAGCGCGGCGACGGCCGGACGCGCGAGGTAGTCCTGGTCGAGCCAGTCGCGCAGCGTCGGGCCGTGGATGAACTCCGTGACGATGTAGCTCTCGCGCGTGCTGGTGCCCGCGCCGGAGTAGTCGAAGATCTCGAGGATGTTCTCGTGGCGGAGCTTCGCGACGGCGATCGCCTCGCGCTCGAGTCGAGCCCGCGACTCCGCGCGATCGGCGAGGTGCGGGTGCAGGACCTTGACCGCGACCTCGCGCTTCAGCACGGTGTCGATCCCGCGGTAGACCACGGCCATGCCGCCGTGCCCGACTTCCTCGAGCACCTCGTACTTGTCGAGCTTGGTTCCGGCGAGCGACGGCAACGGAGCGGGTCCAGTCCCCCGGTGTGGGGTTCAATCGCGGGGCACGGGGTCGAGCGGTCGTCGTTGCGGGCCGACCGCGCGCCCCGCCGCACGATCGGAGGTCTTCGAGTTGTCGGACAAGTCGATCGCGACCGCGCAGTGCAAGCCCAAGCCGAAGGAGAGAACGCGCTGAGCGAGCAATCCGGCTCAGCGGGCGACAGTCTAGCCGCAACCCCGGCCCGTCGGCCATCCCCGGACGGCCCGGCAGGCGCTCCGGGCCGACGGGCCGTCTGGTCGGGGGACGGGTGGGGTCTGCCGAGCGGCCGCGGCGGTGTGGTAGAAGTCGAGGGGCCGCCCCGACGGCCGAGCATGCCCGGAACTGCGTTCCAACCCCCTACGCGGCCCGTCCCCGAAGGGCGCCACGTCCTCGACGCGGTCCTGCACCACGGCCGGGTCCGGCCCAACGCGCCGGCCCTGCGGGTGAGGGTGTCCGGGGCGTGGCGGCCCACATCGTGGTCGCAGTGGCACCAGGCCGCGCGGGAGATCGCCGCGGGACTGGCGGCGCGGGGCGTGCGGGCCGGCGATCGCGTCGCGATCCTCGGCCGCGAGGGGGTGACCGCGCTGTCGGTCGACCTCGGGATCACGGCGCTGGGCGCGATCGCGATCCCGCTACCGCTCGGGGTCCCGCCGCCGGAGATCGGGGCCATCCTCCGTGACGCCCAGGTCGCGTGCATGTTCGTCGAACCCGAGCTCGCCGCGCGCCTTGCCGGGCTCGGGGAGGTCGCCCCCCGTGTCATCGAGCTGCCCCCACCGGACGCGGACGCGACCGCGGGCATGGTCGCCGCGCTGCGCGATGCGGGCAGGGCAGCCCTCGCGGAGCGCGGGGAGATCGCCCAGGCCCTCGACGCGGTCCCCGAGCGCCTGGGCGCCGCCGACCCGTGGTCGATCCTCTACACCTCCGGCACGACCGGGGCGCCGCGGGGCATCGTCCTCACCCACGGCGCGGCCGTGTACCAGGGCCGCGCCCTCGCCGAGGCCAGCGCGTTCACCCCGAACGACGAGCAACTCCTCGCCCTGCCGACCTCGCAGGTGTTCGGGCGCATGGCGCTGCAGGCCGGGATCGCCGCGGGGACGACGACGGCCCTGGGCAACGTGCGGAACTTCGACCGGGATCTCGTCGAGGTCGGGCCGGTGTGTTTCTCGGCGGTCCCGGAGGCGCTCGAGCGCATGGCGTGGCGGTGGCGCGAGGCCCTCGAGGCCGGGACCTGGGCCCGTCCCGCCCTGGAGCGCGCCCTCGACGTGGGACGCCGCGTCAGCGCGCTGCAGCAGCGCGGCGAGGCGATCCCGATGTCGCTCGGCGTGCAGCACAGGCTCGCCGAGCGGATGCTGCTGGCCCGCATGCGAGCGCGCCTCGGCGGTCGCCTGCGCTTCATCGGCTGCGGCGGCGCGGCCCTACGCCGCGAGCTCGCGGACTTCTTCCATGCCTTCGGCGTCCTCGTGCTCGAGGGCTACGGCCTCACCGAGGCGGGCGGCGTGGTCTCGTGGAACCGCCCCGACCGCTTCCGCTTCGGCACGGTCGGCCAGCTGCTACCGGGCTGCGAGGCCCGCGTCGCCGACGACGGTGAGCTGTGTGTGCGCTCGCCGTCGCTGGGTCGTCCGCTGCACCACGACGGGAGCCAGCCCTCGATCGACGACCAGGGCTTCCTGCACACCGGCGACGTCGTCGAGATCCAGCAGGGCTTCGTGCGCCTCGTCGGGCGCAAGCGCGACATCCTGAAGACCACGGGGGGCAAGCTCATCGCGCCGCAGAAGATCGAGCAGCGCCTGCGCGGCCACTCCGGGATCGCCCGCGCCGTCGTGCTCGGCGAGGGCAGGGCGCGTCCGGTCGCGCTGGTCGACATCGACGACGCGGCGATGGGGGAACTCGCGGCCGACGAGGACCTCGGCTGCCGCAGCCGGACGGATCTCGTCGAGCATCCGCGGATCCGGGCCCACGTCGCCGACGCGATCGCCGCGGTCAACGCGACCCTCGCCCGTCACGAGATGATCGCGGAGTTCGCGATGCTCGCCGAGCCCCTGCGCGCGTCTGCGGGGGAACTCACCGCCGCCGGCGCGATTCGGCGTCAGGTGGTCGCGGCGCGCCACGGCGCCCTCGTCGAGGCCGCATCCCCGCAGCTCTTGGCCGTCGCCGGCCCCGCTGCGGGCAGCCGCGGGAGCCAGTCGCTCCTTGGCGTCCCGCCGTTCGAACTCCCGTGGTCCGGCCCGCACGCCGCCCGAAAGGGCACTCGGAGCGGTTCTTGAGCGGGGGGCTTGACGATGCACACCCGGACGCGATACACGCCCTGCCCGTCGTGCGGGCGGCAGCGTCCACACGACACCGCAGGGCCGTAGCTCAGGGGTAGAGCGCTACCTTGACACGGTAGAGGTCGACGGTTCGAGACCGTCCGGCCCTACGGCGGCAGCCCGGATGCCGATTTTTCATCGGCACCGGGCTGCCTGCTTGACGACCGAGCGGGCGGCGTTCGAAGCTCCACCCGGCCGAAGCACCCCCTCCCTCGCGCGGGGGCCCGTCGTGCTGCACCGCCCGAACCGGAGTCATCGCCATCTCCCGCACGAAATCCAGACCCGCCCCGCGTCCGTCCGAACAGCATCGCGTCGGCCGGCGCATCCGCGCCCGCGAAGTTCGCGTCATCGACGACAAAGGCGAGCAGCGCGGGATCATGACGACGCAAGACGCGATGGATCTGGCCGCGACGGCCGGTCTGCAGCTCGTGGAGGTCAATCCGAAGGCCGTTCCACCGGTCTGCAAGATCATGGACTATGGCAAGTTCAAATATGAAACTGCCAAGCGCGAGCGCGACGCGAAGAAGAATCAGAAGACCTCCGAGGTGAAGGAGGTCAAGTTCCGGCCGAAGACCCACGAGCACGACTTCGACTTCAAGCTCCGGCACATCCGCCGGTTCCTCGGCGAGGGCGACAAGGTCCGGCTGGTGGTCCAGTTCCGCGGCCGAGAGATCACCCACCCCGAGACGGGCCGCGCGATCCTCGACCGTGTGTGCAAAGGCATTGCGGACATCGCGACCGTCGCGCAGATGGCCCAGCTCGAGGGCAACCGCATGAACATGGTCCTGGCGCCCAAACCCCAGCGCCCCGGCGTCGTCCCGACACCGGCCCCGGCGCAGCGCCCCAAAACGGCCACAGGCACCGCTACGGCGGGTGAGCCGGCCGCCAACGATGACGATGACTTGCCGCCGTTGCCCGACGAGGATGACGACGACGAGGACGACGACGACGACACTGCTGAGGAAGGGGCGGCGGAGCAGGGGGCGTGACGCCCACTTGCCCTGGCCGCCGAACATGGGGTAGAAGCCCGCCCCCGGGGTCCGCATGACCAAGATGAAGTCTCATAGTGGCGCCAAGAAGCGCTTCCGCTTCTCCGCAACTGGCAAAGCCAAGCGGAAGTTCAGCCACAAGAACCATATCCTCACCAAGAAGAATGCGGACCGTGTCCGCAAGCTCCGTGGCACGACCGTGGTCTCGAAGCCCGATCAGATCCACATCGAGCTGATGCTTCCGCACGGGGGGAGGTGAGCCATGCCACGCGCAAAACGAGGATTCAAGGCCCGTCGTCGCCGTAACCGCGTCCTGAAGTTCGCTCAGGGGTTCGTCGCAGGTCGCCGTCGCATGTGGCGACGCGCGGTCGAGGCGGTGCACCGCGCGTGGATGCACGCGTACCGCGGCCGCAAGAACAAGAAGCGGGACATGCGTCGCCTGTGGATCGTCCGCATCAACGCGGGCGCTCGCATCAACGGCACCACCTACAGCCGCCTGATGAACGCCCTGCTGCGCGCCTCGATCGAGATCGATCGCAAGGCGCTCGCCGATCTCGCGGTGGCCGATCCGGCCGCGTTCGCGAAGGTCGTCGCCGCCGCGCAGCAGGCCGCCGCCGCGGCCTGACGCGCGGGCGTCGATCCGCGACGCGGGATTGGCCGCGCGACGGCGTTGTCGGCTAAGGTCTCGGCCGTGTCCGACGACGAAACACTCGCAGGACTGCTGCATGCGTTCGTCGAGGTCGAGCTCCCCGGAGCCCGGACCCTCGACGACGCCTACGCGTGCAAGGTCAAGTACCTGGGCAAGAAGGGGTTGCTGACGGAGCTGAGCCGCACGTTGGGCTCACTCGCGCCGGAGCAACGCCGCGCCCGCGGTCAGGAAATCAACGAGGCGAAGGCCGCCGCCGAGCTCGCCTACGAGGCCCGCTGCGCCGCGCTGAAGGCCGAGGCCGAGGCCCGCGCGCTGGGCGTGTTCGAGGACCTGACGTGGATCCCTCCGACACCGCCCGGCACGCTGCACCCGGTGACGCGCACGCGTCGGGCCCTCGAGCGCGTGTTCGCGTCGATGGGTTTCGATGTCGTCGACGGTCCGCACGTCGAGTGGTCTCGCTACAACTTCGACGACCTCAACATCGGGCCCGATCATCCGGCGCGGGACATGGCCGACACGTTCTTCGTGTCGCCGCCATCCGGCTCGCGCTGGAATCCCGGTGATCTCGTGCTGCGCACGCACACGTCGCCGGTGCAGGTCCGCACGATGCTGACGCGTCGTCCGCCGATCCGCATCGTCGCCCTCGGCACGGTGTTCCGCCGCGACGACGACGCGACGCACAGCCCGATGTTCCACCAGATCGAGGGCCTGTGCGTCGACGAGCGGGTGAGCATGGCCGACCTGCGCGCCACGCTGTACCGCTTCGTCAGCGCGTTCTTCGAGCGGCCGCTCGAGGTCCGCTTCCGTCCGTCGTTCTTCCCGTTCGTCGAGCCGGGCGCCGAGTTCGACATGCAGTGCCCGTTCTGCGGCGGCAAGGGCTGCAGCGTGTGCAAGGGCAGCGGCTGGATCGAGCTCGGCGGCGCCGGCATGGTCCACCCCGCGGTGTTCGAGGCGTGCGGCATCGATCCCGAGCGCTACACCGGCTGGGCCTTCGGCTTCGGCATCGATCGCATGGCGATGCTCATGCATCAGATCCACGACCTGCGCCTGCTGTTCGAGGGCGACGTCCGTTTCCTGGAGCAGTTCCCATGTTGATCTCACGGGTCTGGCTCGCCGAGCTGCTCGGCGATGCGGTCGATCTCGCGGCGTTGTCCGACGGTGATCTCACCCACGCGCTCACCGGGCTCGGGCTCGAGGTCGAGAGCGTCGCGCGGACGGGCGGGGGCCTCGAGACCGTGGTGGTCGGCGAGATCGTCAGCGTGCGCCCGCACCCCGACGCGGATCGGCTGCGCGTGGTCGAGCTGCACGACGGCAACGGCGTGCGCGTCGTGGTGTGCGGTGCCGCGAACGTTCCGGCGCCCGGCGGGCGGGTTCTGTTCGCCCGGCCCGGCACTCGGTTGCCCGACGGGCGACAGATCACCGACGCGACAGTTCGGGGAGTGGTGAGTGGGGGGATGATCTGCTCGGAGACGGAGCTCGACATCGGGCCCGACGGCAGCGGCATCGTCGTGCTCGCCGAGCCGATTGCCGCGGGCACGCCGTTGCCCAAGGCGATCGCCGGCGTCGTCGACACGATCATCGAGCTGTCGGTGACGCCCAACCGTCCGGACGCCCTCGGCCACGTCGGCGTCGCGCGGGACCTGGCGGTCAAGCTGGGGTCGCAGTGGCGGCCGAGCCCGGCCGGGCTGCCCGAGGTCCCCGACGACCCGAGCCTCGTCCGCATCGAGGCCGACGACGGCTGCGGTCGCTACTTCGGGATCACCTTCGACGGCGCGAGCATCGGGCCGTCGCCGCTGGCCGCCCGCGTGCGGCTGCATCGACTCGGCCTGCGACCGCTGTCGAACGCGATCGACGTCACGAACCTCGTGCTCATGCAGTGGGGCCAACCGTTGCACGTCTTCGATCGCGCCGAGCTCGGCGAGGGCCGCGTGGTCGTCCGCCGCGCCCGCGACGGCGAGCCGTTGCGTACGCTCGACGCCCGCGATCTTTCGCTCGCCGCAGACGACCTCGTCATCGCGGACGCCTCGCGGCCGATGGCGCTCGCGGGTATCATGGGCGGCGATCACTCGGGCGTCGCGGCGAGCTCGACGACGCTGCTGCTCGAGGCGGCGTGGTTCCAGCCGGCGGGGATCCGCCGCAGCGCGCGGCGGCACGGCATGTCCACGGACAGCAGCCATCGTTTCGAGCGCGGCGTCGATCATGGCGACGGCCTGCGGGGCGCCTGCGCCGAGGCGGCGATGCTGCTGCAGCGCTGGTGCGGCGCACGACCGCTCGCGATGCACGTCGCCGAGGGCCGACGCCCGACGCCGGTCACCATCGCGTTCCGACCGGCGCGGTGCTCCATGCTCCTGGGCATGGAGGTCGCGCGGCCCGAGGTCGAGCGGATCTTCCGCGGCGTCGGGGTCGAGGCGGACGCCGCCGATCCGTCGACTTGGCGGTGCGTCGCGCCGACCCATCGCCCGGATCTCGAGCGCGAGGTCGATCTGATCGACGAGGTGGTGCGTCACCACGGCCTCGATCGACTGCCGATGCAGGCCTCGCCGCCGACGGCCGAGGCCGCCGGATCACCGCCCGAGGTCCGCATGCGCCAGCGCGTGACCGCGGCTGTCGTCGACGCCCTGCGCGAGCAGGGCCTGCACGAGGTGGTCTCGCTGGCGTTCGCGCGCCCCTCGTCGATCGCGGCCATCGGGGATGATCCGGACTCCGCCGCCATCGTCCGCATCGCCAATCCAATGCGCGGCGAGGCGGGTCTGCTCCGCACGCACCTGCTGCCGGGCCTACTCGATGCGCTCGCCCTCAACGTCGCGCGGCACCATCGGCCGGTGACCCTGTTCGAGTGCGGCCGTGTCTATCGCAACGCCGCGCATGGCACCGCGCCGGGGCCGACCGCCGAGGTCGACGCCGCGCTGCCCGAGGAGTCCACGCGCGCCGCGGTCCTGTGCGGCGCGCTCCCGGCCGGCGACGCCGAGCGGGCCGCGGTCGATCCGCGTCGGGTCGGCGCCGCGCTCGTGCACGCGCTCGCCCGCGTCGGTGCCCGCGCGACGATCCGGGTCGCCGCGACGCCCGTGGCTTGGCTTCACCCCGGTGCTCAGGCCGAGCTCGTGCTCGACTCGGGCGTCGTCGTGGGTCGCTTCGGTCGAGTGCACCCGCAACAGCTCGTCGCGTGGGATCTGCCGCGCGGCGTCGAGGCGGCGTACGGCGAGCTACAGCTCGAACACGTGCCGGATCTCCGCGTGCCCCAGTTCACCGCGGTGCCGCGCTTCCCCGGCAGCAGCCGCGACCTCTCGCTCGACGCCGCGATCGCGCTGCCGGTCGAGCGCATCGTCTCGGCCTTGCTCGTCGCCGCGGCGAACGTCGCGGTGGGCGACGATCCGCCGCGGCTCGTGCCCGGCGAGCTCGGACGCGGCGCGGTCGAGCTCGTCGAGGACTACCGTGCGCAGGGGATCGTCGAGGGTCGACGCGCGCTACTGCTGCGCATGCATTACGGCTGCCGCACGCGCTCGGTGACGGACACCGAGGTCCAACAGACGCACGAGGCGATCGTCGAGACCGCCCTCGCGGAGCTGCGTGCCCTCGACGGCCACCTGCGCCGCCGCTGACGCCGAGCACATCGCCCCGCCGGCCGCCCTGCGCTGGCGTGTCCGGGGCCTTGCGCGGCGAACGGGGATCGGCAACCATGTCGAGCCATGACGAAGGCCGACATCATCGATCGGGTCTGCGAAGTCGTCGGTGGGTTTTCCAAGAAGGAAGCCGCCGATCTCGTCGAGAAGATCTTCGACGTGATGAAGTCGACGCTCGAGAACGGCGAGAAGATCAAGATCTCCGGCTTCGGCAACTTCCTCGTCCGCGAGAAGCAGCCGCGGCCCGGTCGCAACCCGCAGACCGGCACCGAGATCACCATCGATGCGCGCAAGGTCCTGACCTTCAAGCCGTCGCCGGTGCTCAAGCAGGCCCTGAACCAGCCCTGAAGCGAGTCGAGATGACCGCGGAGACGACCAAGAAGGTCCGAGCGCGGGCCTCGACGCCGCGCGCGTCCGCAGAGCCGGACGACGCCGACCTCGGCTCGGACAAGCTCTACTTCAAGATCGGCGAGGTCGCCGAGATCGTCGGCGTGCCCGCCTATGTGCTGCGCTACTGGGAGAGCGAGTTCAAGGCCATCCGGCCGCAGAAGTCGCGGACCCAGCAGCGGGTCTACCGGCGCCGTGACGTCGTCACGCTGCTGCGGATCAAGCACCTGCTGTACGAGAAGAAGTTCACGATCGCGGGGGCCCGCGCCGAGCTGAAGGAGCCGGCGACCCGCGAGCAGCGGGCCAAGCCGACCGGGGCGTACCTGGCCCGGCAGTCGGCCCGGCGGGTCCGCGAGATGCTCGACGAGCTGCGGACCTTCGTGGAGGCCGAGCAGCCCCAGGCCCGGGTCGCCGCGGACCCGAGCATGTTCGTCCGCCGCGCCGGGGGCGCTCGCGCGCTGCTCCCCGAGGACGACGAGGCCGCCCCGACGCCCGGCTCGACGGTCCGCGGCGACGTCCGCTGACGGCGATCCCGGGCTGCCTGGCACGGGACGCTTGTGCTGTCGAAGCGGGCCGGGTATAAGCCCGACCGCCGTTTCGGGGCGTAGCGCAGCCTGGTAGCGCACTAGACTGGGGGTCTAGGGGTCGTGGGTTCAAATCCCGCCGCCCCGACGAAACGGATCCGCGGCCCTGGGGGATTCCAGGGCCGCGGTCCGCGGGGGCTCGAGGGTTTGCCGTGACGCGACCGCTCATCCTGGTGACCAACGACGACGGCGTGTTGGCGCCGAGCCTCGCGTCCCTGGTCGGGGCGCTCGAGGATCTCGGCGAGGTGGTCGTGTGCGCGCCGGAGACCGAGCGCAGCGGATCCGCCCACGCGATCTCGTTCCACACCCACCTGCGGGCCCACGCGATCCGGCCGGGCTGGTGGAGCGTGTCGGGCACGCCGGTCGACTGCGTGTACTTCGCGATGATGCACCTGTGCCCGCGGCCGCCGGCCCTGGTCTGCTCGGGGATCAACGTCGGCTACAACCTCGGCTCGGACGTCCTCTACTCCGGCACCGTGGGCGCCGCGGCGGAGGCCCACCTGCGCGGCGCGAATGCCCTGGCCGTGTCGGCCGAGCGCGGGGAGCACGGCGCGGCGTGGGCCGTACCGATCGTGCGCCGCATCGCGCCGGCGTTGATCGGCCACGCGCCGCACGTGCTGCTCAACCTCAACGTTCCGGCGCCCGCCGGGCACGATCCCACGCAGGCGCCCAGCGCCGAGCAGCTCGCCGCGCCGCGGCCGATCACCGTGACGCGCCTCGGGGTCCGCCGTTACCGCGACGGGGTGGAGCCGCGCACCGATCCGATGGGCCGCGCCTACTACTGGATCGGCGGGCCGCCGGAGCCGGGCTCGTCGGACCTCGACCACGACACCGGCGCGGTGGCAGCATCGCAGGTCTCGCTGACGCCGCTGCAGCTCGACCTCACGGCCCACGATCTCGGGCCGACCCAAAGCATCGTCGCCGCGCTTCGATCCGACGCCTGATTCCAAAGGACGCGCCCATGCCCGCTGCCCTCGATGCCGACACCCGTGAACGTCTCCGCGCGGCCGTGCGCGCTCGGATCCGCGACGTCCCCGACTTCCCCAAGCCGGGCATCCTGTTCCGCGACATCACCCCGGTCCTCGCCCACGCCGAGACCCTCGCGGGCGCGCTCGACCTGCACATCGATCGCATCGCCGACCTCGTCGGCCACGTCGACACCGTCGTCGGCATCGAGTCCCGCGGCTTCCTGTTCGGGATGGCGGTCGCGGCCCGCATCGGCGCGGGCTTCGTGGTCGTCCGCAAGCCGGGGAAGCTGCCGGCGAAGGTCGTCGAGACCACCTACGAGCTCGAGTACGGGACCGACCGCCTGCAGATCCACGCCGACGCGATCCAGCCCGGCGAGCGCGTCGTCATCGTCGACGACCTGCTCGCGACCGGCGGCACGGCCTCGGCGACCCGCGACCTGGTCGGCAAGCTCGGCGGCGACGTCGTCGCTGCGCTCTTCCTCATCGAGCTCGGGTTCCTCGGTGGACGCCAGCGCCTCGGCGCGCTGCGGGTCGAGGCCGTGCTCGGCTACGACTGAGGCCCGAGGCTGCGCACGTCGACGACCCGCGGCCCGAGCGACGCGAGCTCGCCGAGTTCGTGATCGTGGGCGGCGATGAGCGCCCCCGCGCCCGTGCGCAGGTCCGCCGCGAGGCGAGCCAGCATCGCGCGGCGGCCGTCGACGTCGACCCCGGCGAAGGGCTCGTCGAGCACGAACAGCTTCGGCGTCCCGACGCACAGCCCGAGGAACGCGAGCCGACGGCGCAGGCCCACGCTGTAGGTCGTCGCGAGCTGATCGAGGACCTCGTCGAGCTGCGCGTCTCCGCTGGCGCCGGGCGCCGCGGCCCCGAAAACGTCGGCGCAGAAGGCCAGCCACTCGCGCCCGGTGATCCCCGGCGGGACCTCGACCTCCTGGGCCAGGGCCCGCAGGGACCGGCGGGCGTCCATCGGGGCGGCGCGCAGGTCGGCGCCCGCGATCGCGATCGTGCCCTCGTCGGGGACGATCTGTCCGCAGACGCAGCCGAGCAGCGTCGACTTGCCGGTGCCGTTGGGCCCGCGCAGCACCACCAGCTCGCCCGGCCCGACGTCGAGGTCGACGCCGCCGAGGATCACGCGCGCGGCGTAGCGCTTCTGCACGCCGCGGACCCGCAGGGGAATCGCGGTCACGGGGCGCCCCCGATCCTCGCGAGCACCGGCACCAGCGAGAGGGCGACCGGCGCGAGCAGGCACGCCCAGGCCCGCGACCGGGCGCTCCGCAGGGGTAAGGGGCCGAGCAGCCGCCGCTGATCCGCCGCGTGGCGGGCCAGCGCCCCTGCGGGGACGAGCCACAGCGCGACGAGCCCGAGGAGGATCCCGAGCTCCGCGAGGCCTGGCGCCTGGGCCCGGCCGGCAAGGATCGCCGCGGCGCCCAGGAGCATCAGCAGTCGCAGCACTGGGACCGGGGTCAGGCGCTGGTGCTGGAGCACCAGCAGGCGCAGGGCCGGATCGCGGAACAGCGGCAGCCACCGCGGCGCGGGGGCGGGCACCGGCGGACCGGCGAGGGTTCGCATCGCCTGGCGCAGCCACGGCACCGCGTCGAAGAGCCCGTCGGCGTAGATCCGCGGCGCGAGGAGCCGACCCAGCGCGGCGACGGCGATGGCCGCAGCACAGATCCCGAGGTGCCCCGCCTTCACCGCGTCGCCGTCGGCCCAGCGATCGATCGCGAGCTGCTCGGGCATCGCGAGGGCGGCCGCGAGGGCGAGGCCCCCCGCCGGCGCCCACAGGTGCACGACCGCCTCGGGCAGCGTCCAGCCGCCCCCCAACGAGCGCTGCAGCTGTCCGGCGACACTCTCGGCCGGGACCCGGCGCCCGAGCGCTGACGCGGCAGCCGCGGCGAGGGGCTCGACGAGGGCGGCCATTGCCACGAGCACGAGGAAGTCCGCGACGAGGATCCCCGAGGCCGCCACGCTGCGGCCCGAGAGCCCGAAGGCGAGCGCCCCCCAAGCGCCCTGCCACACCAGGCCGAGGGCGTGGCGTCGCCCTGCGGCGGCGAAGCGCCGCGACGGCGGGATCGGCAGGGGCAGCGTCGCCGCCAGACCGTCGTCGTGGAGGTACCCCGCGGTGCGGGCATGCAGCGTGACGAGGAGGACCGCGGGCCCGAGGGCGAAGGCGGCGCTGCGCTGCGCGGCCTCACCGAGGCCCGCGGCGCCGCCGAGGAGCGACGCGGCAACACCCGCGGCCACGACCGGCAGGGCCCAGCTCGCGCGGGCATCCTCCCAGGGACGCAGTGGCGACGCCGCTCGCACGCGCCCCACACATGCCACAGTCGCGCGCCGCGTTCGAGGGGCGCGCCCTCAGGCTCGCCACGTCCACGGCGGCGAGCACGGATTGCGACGACCCGGGCGCAGCCGGGCGGGGCGGGGGAGCGCGACGTCGCGTCGCGGGGCGATCCAGATCCGCGTCGGTGCGGCCTCCGACGGCGACGGAAACGCGAGCGTGCGCCAGGGTTTGGGGGCCGACCGTTCGCGTGCCGCATGATCCTCTCGCGCGACTCGGATCCCGTGGTCGTCGAGCATCGGCGACGCCGCGACAGCAACCCGCGTGCCACGCCGAAGAGCCGCCTCGTCCGCGGGTTCGCGGGCACGGGTGGGGCATCGGGGTCCACGCGACGTGCAGGTTGCCCAGGCGGCTTGCCTCCGAAAACTTGCGCGGTCGGGATCGCCCGACCACAGTGCGGACCGACATGCGTGCCTTCCTCCTGGCCCAGTGGCTGAGCATCGCCGGCCCCGCGTCGGCTGCGGCGCACGACGTCGCCGCGGGCGAGAGTCTCTGGAGCATCGCCCGTGCCCACGGCTGCACGGTCGGTGAGCTGCGCGCGGCGAACCCCGCCTTGATCGAGCCGCTGCAGGCGGGCGCGCGCTTGAGCCTCCCCGCGACGAAGCGCGCCACGCCGCCACCGAGGGCCGCGGTGTCCTCGACCGCGAAGCCCTCCGCGAAGCCCTCCGCGAAGCCCTCGAAGCCCTCGAAGCCCTCGAAGCCCTCGAAGCCCTCGACGTCCCCGACGGGCCCGAAGATCCACGAGGTCGTGCGGGGCGAGACACTGTCGGCGATCGCGAAGCGCCACGGCACGAGCGTCGAGGCCGTGAAGGCGCTCAACCACCTGCGCAGCACCACGATCGTCATCGGGCAGCGGCTCACCGTCGCCGAGCCCGAGCCCGAGCCCGAACCGAAGCCCGCCGCCGAGCCCATGCCCGAGGAGCCCGCGCTCGAGGTGGATGCGCGCACGCAGGACCTACCGCCGCCCCCGTCGACGCGCTTCGATCTGCCGCCGCCCCCGTCGGATCGGAGCCCACGCCGGGGCACCACGGCCGCCACGTTCGCGCCCCTGGTCGGCGCCGTGCAGCTCCCCCGCGACCGGGCGTACTACCTGCGTCATCCCAAGCGCGCGTGGGGCCTGCCGCACGTCGTCGAGTCGACGCGCGCGGCGGTCATCGCCGTCAAGAAGAAGCACCCCGGCGTGCACCGGCTCGCGATCGGCGATCTGTCCGCGCAGCGCGGCGGTCGGCTCTCGGGGCACAAGTCGCACCGCAGCGGCCGCGACGTCGACGTCGGGCTGTACTTCCGCCGCACCCCCGAGAGCTACCCGCAGCGCTTCGTCGGCGCCGACGCGGCGCCGCTCGATCTGTCCGCGACGTGGGCCCTCATCGAGGCGTTCTACGAGCAGTCGAAGCGCGCCGGCGGACCGGTGCAGATCTTCCTCGACTACGAGGTCCAGGGCGAGATCCACGACTGGGCCCGCAAGCACGGCGTGTCGAAGCGGGTGCTCCGCGAGGTCTTCCAGTACCCCCACGGCCGCTGGGCGCGGCGCGGGCTGGTGCGGCACGAGCCCGCCCACGACGATCACCTCCACGTGCGCTTCGGCGACCCGCCGGCGTCGCGGCGCTGAGGCGCTGCGCTACCGCAGCGCCTCGAGCTGCGCCCGGATGTCGGCGAGCTCGGCGTCGGGGCGGCGCAGGGACTCGGCGACGCCGATCGCCTCGCGGAGCTGCGCGCGCGCGGTGGTGACATCGCCCTGTCGGGTGCGCTCGGTCGCCGCCGTGCGGAGCGTCGCGAGCACGTCGGGATGGACCGCACCGCGGGTGCGTCGGTAGATCGCGAGCGACTCGTCGAGCGCCGCGTTGGCGGCCTCGGGTCGCCCGCGCGCCGCCTCCACCTGGCCGATGGCGCTGAGCGACGCGGCCATGCCGGGGTGCTCGACGCCGACCCGCCGACGGATCTCGAGGGCCCGCCGCGCGTGGGCCTCGGCCTCGTCGAGCCGGCCGACCTCGACGAGGACGAGGGCGAGGTTGTTCGTGAGATCGGCGACCGCGGTCTGGTCGTCGCCGAGGCTGCGTTGCGCCGCCGCGACCGCGCGCTCGAAGCTCGCGACGCACGGCGCCGCCCCGCGCAGGTAGTAGCAGGTGCCGGCCAGCGCGTTGGTGATCTGCGCGTGGTCGGGGTGCTCCTCGCCCTTGTCGCGGCGGACCATGGCCTCGGCCCGCAGGAACGCCGCCTCGGCCTCGGCGTGCTGTCCCCCCACGAAGTGGGCGATGCCGACGGCCTCGAGCGCGCGCGCGGTCCGGGGGTCGTCCGCGCCCCAGAGCGCCTCGGCGAGCTCGAGCGCCCGCACGCAGTAGGCCTGCGCCAGCGCGACGTCGCCCTTGTCCGCGAGCACCTTGCACATCGTCTGACTGGTCTCGGCCTCCTCGGGGCCGCCGTAGCCGACGCGCTCGAGGGCGGCGCCGGCCTGCCGCGCCCAGCCCAGGGCCTCGTCGTAGCGCGACTGGCTGAGCCCCACGACCCGCACGAGTCGCGTCGCCGCGCGCACGTGCACGCGATCGTGGCCGCTGGCGATTGCGGAGAGCACCGCGTCGCGCAGGTATCGGATCCCCTCGGCGTCGTGGTCGGCGACCGCGGCGAGGTCCCCGGCGACGAGCTCGGCCTCGGCCACGACCGGGCGATGGCCGGTCCGTCGCGCCCGCTCGACCAGCGCCGGGGCCTCCGCCCAGGTGTCGGCGTAGCGACCGACGCGCCCGCCGATCTCGGCCTGGGCGATCGCCTCGCGCACCGCGACGACCTCCGCGGCGAGCTCGGGATCCTCGGGCGGCGGGATCGCGGAGAGCAGCGCGTCGGTGTCGGCGCAGCGGTCGAGCTCCGGCAGCGCCGCGGTGGCGTCGACGGCCCGCGGCACGACCTCGGCGTCGGCGTCGACGAACCGCTCGACCAACAGCCCCATCGCGGTGAGGCGCTCGCCGAGGCACGCGACGCGGCGATCGAGCAGCGCCTCGGATTGCTCGTGGCGCACGTGGGTCGCGGCGCAGGCATCCTGCGCCGCGGCCACCCAACCCCGCGCGTAGGCGTCCAGCGACGCATCGACGCGCACCGCCGTCTCGGGGCCGAGGCTCGGGTGCGCCGCGGTGAAGGCCGCGGTGATCGACGCTGCCCGATCGCGATCCCAGACCTCCGCGAGCTTCGCCCCCGCGGTGGTGCACGGGGTGTCGCTCGGTCGCGCGGCGGCGAAGGCTGCGGCCGCGGTGAGCAGGCCACCGCCGGCGAGCACGATCGCCACCGGCGATCGTCGCGGCGCGAACTCGGCGAGCAGCGCCGCCATGCTCGGGAAGCGGGCGGTCGGATCCGGCGCGAGCCCCCGCTCGAGCGCCCGCCGCCACCGCGCCGGGATCGAGACCTGCGCGGGAATCGGTCGGCGTTGCCCGGCACAGACCGCGAGCGCCAGGCCGATCCGATCGCCGCCCGAGAACGGCCGCTCGCCGCACAGCCCCTCCCAGAGGGCGACGCAGAAGCTGAACTGATCGGCGCGCGGATCGACCTCGTCGCCGCGGTGCTGCTCCGGGGCCATGTACGCCGGCGTGCCCGCCATCACCCCCGTGCGAGTGATCCGGCTGTCGACCCGCGACGCCCGCTCCGAGTTCTCCAGCGACACCGGCGTCGGCGCCTCGAGCTCCAGCACCGGCGCCCCCGCGGTGCGGGCGAGGCCGAAGTCGAGGACGCGCACGCGCCCGTCGTCGCCGATCATCACGTTGTCGGGCTTGAAGTCGCGGTGCATCAGTCCGGCGTCGTGGGCCGCCCGCAGCCCGGCGCCGGCCTGGACGAACACGTCGATGATCTCGCGCGGCGATCGCTTGCTCGCCTGCAGCCAGCGCCCGAGCGTCACGCCGTGGACGAACTCCATCGCCACGAACACGCGCTGCGCCCAGGTGCCGACGTCGTGGACGGCGACGACGTTGGGATGGGTGAGCCGAGCGAGGGCCTGGGCCTCGCGGAGCAGGCGGGCGCGCCCGAGGCTGCTCGCGTCGGCTTCGGCGTCGGGTTGCAGCAGCTTGATCGCGACCTTGCGATCGAGCTCGGGATCGTAGGCCGCGTACACGACCCCCATGCCGCCCGCGCCGATCCGCTCGAGCACGACGTAGCGCGCGATCGAGGTCCCCAGATCGACCGGCGGTGGCGCGCCGGCCGGCACGCCCTCGTCGCCGAGGGTCGGCGGCGGCCGGGCCTGGGTCGTGCCATCCACCATCGGCGCACCTCGAAGTGTACGCCCGGGTCGGCGGGCCTCGATGACCCCTCGATTTCACCCGCCTCGCGACCTGGGCCCAAGGGCGGGGCAGGGGGCCCGAATCAGGCCCCCGGGGGCTCCCCCGGCCACGCCTGGAGCGTGCGGCTCGGGGTGCCATCGTGGATCCGCGGCCAGCCGTCGACGACGTCGATCCGATCGACGAGGACGTGGCGACCGGCCGCGGCGTCGTGCGTGCCATCGCCGGCGTTGGGCCACGCGTGGTAGACGAGGTAGTCGATCCCCGCGACCGTGACCACGCTGCCGTGGCCGGGCCCGACCCACGCCTCGTTGTTGGCGAGGATCGGCGCGCCGTGCTTCTCGTAGGGGCCGAGCAGCGCGGGCGCCCGCGCGACGCCGGTGCGGTAGCGGTGGTCGTAGACGTTGCCGCTGTAGAACAGCAGCCACTGACCGTCGCGCGCGATGATCGACGGCGCCTCCACCACGCCGCCCTCCCACGTGCCAGGGTCGTTGACGAGGAGCTGCGTCGCCTCGCTGCCGGGCGCGAAGCCGAGGCCGTCGGCGGTCAGGGCCCGGGCGAGGATCGGCGTCGGCGCGCCGACCGAGTTGCCGTCGATCTTGTAGACGAGGTAGGGCGTGACGCCGTCGACGACGAAGGTCGCATCGATCACGCCCTGGCCGTGCTCGACGAGCGGGCCGGGCGACTCGATCCACGGCCCGTCGAGACCCGCGGCGGTCGCCGCCCCGATGCACAGCTGGTCGTTCGCGTTGACGCTGGTGAAGTACGCGATGAGCCCGTCGCCGAGGCGGTGCAGCTCGGGGGCCCAGTTGCGCCAGCCGTTCGCCGCCCAGCTCGGCTTGCCGCTCGGCAGGATCGGGACGCCGAGGTCGGCCCAGCGCACGAGGTCCCGCGACGTTCGGATCGGGAAGCTCCCGCCGGTGCAGACCATCGCCCACGGCGACGCCGGATCGTCGGTCGCGGTGACCCCGGGATCGGGACAGTCGAAGCCGACCACCGGGTTGCGGTACGGCGGCTTCGGGCCGGGGAGGTCCGACGGCGCCGCGATCGTCGTGAGTGCCGTGCTCGGGACCGGCGCCTCGGGGGTGCTCGGGCTCGACCACAGCAGTCGGAGCGAGGCCTCGATGTCGGCCTCGAAGTACTCGACGACGATCGGCGTCGCGACGCCGCCGACCAGATCCACCGTCGCCTGGTTGCGGGTGACGTAGTGCGGGATCCAGTCGTCGATGACGACGGTGTCGCCGATGCGCACGCGGACGCCGTCGTCGGCCTCGGTGACCAGGGTGTAGGTCGCCGTCGACGGCGCGGTGATCCACCCGGTGTAGCGGACCGAGAACCGGTCGACGCCGAGGCTGGGATCGGGCGCGTCGAGTCCCCACACCGCGTCGATGCCGGGCTCCACGCGGGCGAGCACGGCGTCGTGGTAGTCGGCGAAGTACTCCGCGAACAGGCCCGGCACCGGCTCCGGGGGCGGCTCGGGATCGACACCGGTGTCGCTCGTGTCGCCGCTCGGATCCGGGGCGGCGGTGGTGTCGGGATCCGCGGAGGACTCCGCGTCCGCGTCGGAGGGATCCACGGACGCCTGCGCACCCGTGGTGTCATCGCCGTCGGCGTCGGGCGCCGCGCTGCAGCCCGCGATGAGGATCGCGATCACGACCACGATCCCGCAAGCTGCCTGCCCCCGCATCCCTGCACGTTGGGCCACGGGCGCGCGGCCGGCAATCCGCAATTCGCTGCACCGAGCGGCTCTATAGCCCGGAATCCTCGCACACCGCCTGCAGCACCTCGAGCAGGTCCGCGATCTGCGGGACGAGCTCCTCGGTGGGGCTGCAGATGTTCCCCGCGTGGATGTGATCGACCAGGCCCATGCCGCTGTAGTGCTGCATGAACGTCAGGATCCGCTCGCCGTATTCGGCGCCTTCACCATCCGAGTTCCCCGGCGACGGCATCCACGGCGGGCAGGCGTTCTCCGAGTTGGCGAGCAGCGCCAACACGCCGGTGGACGACGGCGGCTTGATCGCGGACAGCTGATCGAACCATGCCGTCGGCTCGCCCTCGGAGCCAGTGCGGTTCGGCGACTCGTTGGGGTCGTCGCTGTCGTTGTCGTCGTCCTCGTCCGTCAGCAACAGCACGAGCAGCGCCGCGTCGTCGCGGAGGAACCCCTCGTTGCAGGCGCCCGGCGCCGCGAGCTCGGGCGACAGCGCCGCGAGCACCGTGTCGAGCTGCTTCTCGTCGCTGTCGTAGTCCTGCCCGACCGCGAACAGGCACCCGACCGCGGCGAGGTCATCGGACTCGTCGAGGTACGGCGGGTGGGCGTCGTCGCCGAAGCACGACGCGCCGTCGAGCAACGCACCGCTGCGCGACAGTGCCCCGCGGATCTGACACGACTCGGGCTGGAAGTCGGGCGCCGGATCCGTCGTCGTCACCCCGAGGTGGTAGCTGCACGGCCCCGTCAGCACCGTGTCGAGCAGCTCGGTGAACTGCGCCAGCGCGGGGATGAACGCCCCGAACTCGTCGCTCATGCTCCCCGAGTTGTCGATGAGCACGAGTACGTCGACCTTGTCGCAGGACCCGACCGCCTGCCCGCACGCGGGGCCGGTGGAGGTGGTGTCGAGCGGCTCGGTGGTGGATGTGGTCGACGTCGACGTCGTGGGATCGAGGGTCGTCGTCGTCGTCGTGGGATCGGTGGTCGACGTCGTGCTCGGCGTCGCGGTGGTCGAGGTCTCCGCGGTGCCCGCGGAGCACGTCCCCGACGCGTCGCAGAACTGCCCCGCGTCGCAGTGCGTGTCGTCGCTGCACGGCAGCCCGAGCGTGCTCGGGACCTTGCATGCGGCGAGGACGGACACGCAGGCGAGGAGCCCGAGGCGCATGTTGGGATGGTAGCGCAGCGACCGATGCGCCGGGCGCCCGCGGCAGGAATCGAACCTGCGGCCTACGGTTTAGGAAACCGTCGCTCTATCCGACTGAGCTACGCGAGCGAGCCGCCGCAACCTAGCAGACCGTCGGCCGGCGCGACAGCGTCATCCCTCGGCGCCCCACCACGCCGCGTCGTCGAGCGTGCCGGCCACGAGGACCTCGCCGGGCTGGGCGAGGTGGGCGCGGAAGACGAGGACCCAGCGGCGCATGAGGTCGACGTCCTCGCGGACGCGGAACTCGGTGTCGAGGTCGAGGCCGAGGGCGTCCGGGTCGCGGGGCTGCAGTCGATCGTGCGCGCGCAGGGGAGGGTGCGCCGCCTCCCACGCGGCGAGGTGCTCGCAGCCCAGCGCGTCGGCCTCGTCGATGGCGCGCGCGGCCCAGCCCTCGAGATCGTCGGCCCAGGGATCGACGGCGCCGGTCGCCGGGTCGAGGCGCACGATGCCGTGGCGGTGGATCCCGAACTGCCGGCCGAAGATGTCCTCGGCGAAGAGCCAGATCATCGTCGCGTGACGGTACGGCGCGCGCCACAGGGTGAGCGAGTTCCACTCGCCGCACCCGCGGACCTGAGCGACGGTGACCGAGGGGCGCACGCACAGCGCGCCTCCGAGGGTGCGGAAGCCGTCACGCAGGTGCAGCAGCGCCTCGAGCTCGACGACACGTTCACGTGTCGCGGTGATCGGCACCTCGCGCAGACGTGCGGGGACTCGCGAATGGGCGGGGCCGGCCTGGGTCAGCAGCTCCGCAAGCGCACGTCGACGGGCCATCGTGGGCGAGGATACTCCGTCACCGCGCGGTTGCTTCCCTGCGGCGTGAAATCGCGCGGCGCTCTGCCGGATCCCCGTGGGGCCCGACGCTGATAGGCTCCGGCACATGCTCCGTCGCGTCCTTCCCATTGGTCTGCTCTGTGCCATCGCGCTGCCCGCATCCGCCAACGATCTCCGCTTCAACACGACCGCCGCGGGGAACGTCGTCGCCACCGGCAACACGCTCGGCCTCGCCAAGCAGGTCAACGCGAACGGGCCGGGCACCGAGGACTCGATCGGCACGTTCATCACGCTCGACGGCACGCTGGCCGACACCCACCCGGTCAACCTCGCCAACCCGTGGCCGAGCAACACGACCGAGGACTGGGGTCTCAACGGGTCGACCGCCGATCTCGTGCTGCCCGACGACGCCGAGGTGCTCTACGCCGAGCTCGTCTGGGGCGGCAGCACCTACTACGGCGTCGAGGACGTGCGCCCGTTCCTCGACGACGCGGTGATCTTCGACTTCGGCGGCGACACCGTGTCGGTGAACCCCGACGTCGCCACCGGCCTCGACATCGACGAGATGTCGGCCCAGGGCTTCTTCGTCCGCTACTACATGCGGACCGCCGACGTCACCGAGTTCGTCGCGGGCCACGGCGCCGGCACCTACTCGCTGGGCGGCGTGCCCGCGACCCAGGACACCAGCATCAACTCGCTGAACGCGGCGGGTTGGACGCTGGTGGTCGCCTATCGCGACAGCGCGCAGCCGATCCGGAACCTCACCGTGTTCGTCGGCGGTTCGTTCGTCGACGAGGAGTCGACCGAGGACTACGGGTTCGCCGGCTTCTGCACCCCGCCGATGGGGCCGTTCGACGGCTCCGCGGTGATCAGCGCGATCGAAGGGGACGCCGACCTGGTCGGCGATGGCCTCGCGATCGCCCAGACCGATGCCGGGCCGTTCGTCGACCTGAGCGGGCCCAACAACCCCGAGAACAACTTCTTCGCCTCGCAGATCAACGGCACCGACGGCCAGCTCGATTCCAGCGGCAGCTTCGGCGACGCCAACCACGACGCCATCCTCGGCATGAACACCTCCGGCGGCCGCCAGGGCTGGGACATCACCCACCTGCGGCTTTCGTCGGGCGATGGGCAGCTCGACAACGGCCAGACCGAGGCGGTGCTGCGCACCCAGACCACGGACGACTCGTACGTGCCGACGGCGGTCGCCTTCGCGATCGGCGTCAACGCCCCGGACTTCTCGGGGCGCAACACGATGGTCGGCGTGGACCCCGGCGAGGTCACGATCGACGGGACCACGGACATCTCGATCTCGATGACCAACAGCGGCCTGGTGAACGCGGATGCCGTCACCCTGACGGCGCCGCTGCCCGAGGGCCTCGAGCTCGACGCGTTCACCATCGACGGCGCCGCCGGGGACATCGACGGCAACCCGGTCGCGACCGCCGACCTGACCACCGGTGTGCCCATCGGCACCGTCGGTCCCGACCAGACCCGCGAGATCGTGATCACCGTCCGCGCTGCGGATGCGCCGGCGGACGGCGCCGGCTGGCAGGTCGGTCCCCAGTGGAACTACAGCTACGTCAGCTGCGTCGGCCAGGATCCGCTCGAGGAGCCCTACGTCGCCGTGCCGGTGCAGATCGACTACGTCGAGCCGCCGGCGGACACCAGCGGCGGTGGCGACGGCACCACCGGCGACACCGCGGCCGACACGACCGCCGACGCCGGGGACTCGGACAGCAACTCCGCGAGCGCCAGCGACAGCGACGCGAGCGCGAGCGCGTCGGACACCGACAGCGCCAGCATCGGCGACAGCAGCGACAGCGCGGGTGCCACGGGCGGTGCGGGCAGCGATGACGGCTGCGGCTGCACCGAGGGCGGATCGAACGGCGCGCGCGGCTGGCTCGGCCTCGGGCTGCTCGCGTTCCTCGGCCGTCGCCGTCGCCGCTAGTCCGCCTTGGCGCGGGCCTTCTTCTTGTTGCGCCGCGGGCGTCGGATCGGCACGACCCCGCGGACGTAGCGGCCCTGGTGGGGCTCGGCCGCCAGCCCGTGATCGACCAGGCGACCCTCGGCGAAGCGGAGGAACACCGCGCGGTTCATGTACGCCCGCGCGGTGGCCCGCTGCAGCGTGAACAGCGAGACGTCCTTGCCGGCGGCCACCGGCTCGAGCACGCGGCGCACCGCCGTGTACGTCGTATGCAACGGGCGCAGGCGCGCAGGGATGGCCTGCTGCAGCGGCGACAGGCTCACGACGGTGCTCGACAGGAAGCCGAACGACGCGACCAAGAGCCGATCCGAGGTCGTCGGCAGGGGCTGCGCGAAGATGTCGTACTTGATCCAGCGCTGGGCCTCGAGCCGGGAGAAATAGACTTCCTGCTCCTCCGGCGTGAGCGCGCGCCGCTCATCCCGACGGCCGCGCTGCAGCGCGAGGGTCAGCCCGAGGCGCCGAGCATCCGACGGCGGGTGCAGATCGAGCGCGGTGAACGGTCCGCCGAACAGATCCTCGACGTACGGCGTGCCGAACCCGGCGCCGAGATCGAAGCGCTCGACGTCCTTCGGGATGCGCAGGAACCCGAGCCCGGGCTCGTCGCGGATCCAGTCGTAGATGCCGATGATCGTGTTGGTGTCGCCGCCGTAGTGTTTGAGCGCGTCGCCCCGGGCCACCACCGCGTCGACCCAGTCCGCGAGGCGCCCGCGATCATCGAGCAACTGCGGCACCCAGTGATCGGCCAGACGCTCGGGTCCGGCCTCGTGGACCCCGAAGATCGCCGCTGCGGCGTTCTGCAGCAGGACCTCGAGGTACGGCACCATGTGCTCGTTGTGCTGCGCGACCTCGTCGAGGTGGTGCATCGTCCGACGGGTCGAGCCGAAGTCCGCCTCGTACAGCTCGAACACGCGCTGGTTGATCCGGTTGATCCGACTCGCGGTCATCCGCATCACCCGCGCCGGGACGTTGGGGTCGTCGATGCGCGCCCGCCAGTGCGAGGCGCCGAGGCACGCCTGCATGAACGAGTAGGGCTCCTTGGTGAGCAGCCGGCAGACCAGTCGGGTGGCGTGGTCGAGCTCGGACTCGTCGACGGAGAGGGCCGACAGCGCGGCCACCAACTCGGCGTTCATGCGCCGAGTGCCCACGGACAGGCGGCGGAGGAACGCGACGAGGGGATCCTCGGCCTCGGTCATCCACGTCGAGTACCACGGGGCTCGCCCGCGTGTCTCACCGCCGGCCTCGTCAGTGGGCGAGGGCAGGACGCGCGCCCGCGCTCGGGAGGACCTCGAGCACGCCGCCGTTCTGATCGCGCCAGTAGCCGGCGTAGGTGCCCTGGGCGGCGAGGAGATCGGTGTGCGTCCCGGCCTCGACCAGCCGACCCGCGCCCATGACGTAGATCCAGTCGGCGGCGCGGACGGACGCCAACCGATGGGCGACGACGACGACCGTGCGACCGGCGAGCCACGGGGCGAGGCGGTCGCGCAGCGCTCGCTCGGTGCCGGCGTCGAGCATGCTCGTGGCCTCGTCGAACACCACGACCGGCGCGTTGCGATAGATGGCACGGGCGATCGCGAGGAGCTGCCGCTGTCCACCGGACAACGACGCGCCGCGCTCACCGATCGCAGTCTCGTAGCGATCGGGCAGGGCATCGACGAACTCGGAGAGGCCCGCGAGCCGGCACGCCGCGACGACCCGCGCCGCGTCCACGCTCGAATCGCCCAGCGCGACGTTCTCGGCGAGCGAGCCGTCGAACACCGTGGGGTCTTGTGGCACCCACGACACCGAACCCCGCCAGCGCTCGAGGTCGACGTCGCGCAGGTCGACGCCGTCGAGCGCGATGCGACCGCCAGTTGGGCGGTGGAAGCCCATCAGCAGCCGCAGGATCGTCGACTTCCCGCAACCGCTCGTGCCGACGAAGGCGGTGGTCCGCCCGGCGGGGATCACCAGGTCCACGCCCTCGAGCACGGCCTTGCTGCCGCGGGTGTTGTAGGCGAACGCGGTCTGCTCGAACGTGATGCCCCGGGTCAGGGCCGGCGGGGCGCACACCCGCGCCGCAGGATCGATCTCGGGCTCGAGGTCGACGACCTCGCCGAGCCGCTCGAGCGCGACCAGGCCCTCCTGCACGGTGAGGTTGGCCTGGGTCAGCGATCGCAGCGGGACCAGCATCTGGGCGAGCAGGGTGTTGAAGAACATCAGCTGGCCGATGCTGAGCGCCCCGTCGATGACCAGGTGCCCGCCGTACCACAGGACGACCAGCGAGGCGGCGCCCGAGACCAGCGCCTCGGTGCTCGTCATCGACAGGCCGAGCAGCCGCATGCGGAAGCGCGACTGCACGGTCTCGACGAGCCGCTCGTCGAGCCGGTGCGTGCGCTGCTCGATCGCTCCGCACGCGCGCAGCGTGGCCACGCCGCCGAGGTCCTCGACCAGGCGCGACTGCAGGCGCGCGCCGTGCTCCATCAGATCGCGGGAGTGACGGATGAGCGCGCGCTGGTGCAGGTACAGCGCCGCCAGTAACGCGGGGATGAACGCGCACGACACCGCGGCCAGGCGCGCATCGAAGTAGAACATGATGCCGACGAACACCGCGAGCAGCAGGACGTCGACCACGACGCCGAGCGCGACACCGCCGACGACGGCGTTGACCTTCGCGACGTCGATCATGCGCGACATGATGTCGCCGGTCCGCTTGGTCTCGAAGAAGCGCAGCGGCAGGCGCAGGACGTGCCGGAGGTACTCCGACTGCATCTGCAGGTCGATGCGCCGCCCGAGGTGCGACAGGAAGTACTCGCGGAAGGCCGAGAACGCGACGCGGAAGCCGAGCACGACGAGCATCCCGATGCCGAGCATGTCGAGCACATCGAGCTGCGCCCCGGGCAGGACGTCGTCGACGAGGACGCGGACGAACACCGCGGGCATGAGACCCAACACCGTGAGCAGTACGGCGATGAGGCCCACGCGGGCGAGCACGGCGCCGTTGGGGCCGAGCAGGGCGAGCAGACGACCGAGCGGCGAGCGGACGCTGCCCGCCTGCTCGAGCGTCTGCCGCCGGAACTCGGGCTGGGGCGCGAGCAGGAGCAGGCGTCCGCTCCACATCGCCTCGAACTGCTGGCGCGTGGCCTTCACGATGCCGCGCCCCGGGTCGGCGATGATCGCCTGGGTCCCGTCGACGCGGTGGAGCACGACGAAGTGGCCGAAGCCGTCGGCGTTGCGGACGTGGGCGATGGCCGGCAGGGGGACCGTCGACAGGGCCGCCCACGGGCCCTTGACGCCCGTGGCGACGAACCCGAGGTTCTCCGCGGCGCGCTTGAGCCCGGCCATGCTGGCGCCGACCCGATCGACCCCGGCGAGGTCGCGCAGGCGGGGCAACGACACGGCGCGGCGGTGGTGGAGACACACGGTGGCGAGGGCCGCTGCGCCGCAGTCGGCCTGCTCGGTCTGACGAACGCACGTGTACTTCATGGTGGATTCCTCGCTTCGGCGCTTCGGGCGAACGGCTACGGCGACCACTCGACGTCGAACCGGTCCTCGAGATCGGCCAGCAACAGGGCGAGCACGCGCTCGCGGCCCACGACCACCCGCAGGCGACCGCCCAAGCCGAGGCGCAGCGGTGCGAGATGATCGCCGCGGCCGATCACGTCGGTCGGGACCTCGACGCGGACCACGTAGCGCAGCCCGGCGCCTTCGTTGCGCGACCCGTCGCCGGCGCCCGATTCCGCGGCGGAGTCCGCCGACACATAGCTGAGGGTGCCGTCGATCGTGCCGTAGGTCTGGGCGTCGAAGGTGTCGATGGCGATGCGCGCGGGCATGCCGACGGCGAGGTGACCGGCGTCGGCGCTGTCGACCACCGCCTCGAACAGGTAGCCGCCGTGCGGCGCGATCACGAAGGCCGTGGCGCCGGATTGGATCGCGCCGCCGACCTCGACGCGTCGCTCGGTCACGACGCCGTCGATCGGCGCCCGCAGGCTCGCCTCGGACAGCGCGAGCTCTCCCTTGGCGAGCTCCGAGCGGGAGCGCTCCACCGCCTGGCGCAGCGACTGCAATCGCACCTCGAGATCCAGGCGCTCGACCTCCGCGGTGCGCTCGAGCACCTCGACGGAGCGCCGCAGCACCTCGACGGGTGTGGCTTCGCCGAGCTCGAGCTTGCGCGCGTCGGCGTCGAGCGCCTGCCGCTCGCGTCGCAGGGCCTCGAGCTCCTCGCGGGAGGCGTGGCCGCCCACGACGAGCCGCTCCATCTCGGCCTCGCGTTCGCGCAGCCGTGTCAGCGCGGTGGCGGTGCGTCGCAGGTCGATGCGTCGGGTGCGGTCGCTGCGGACGTGGGTCCGTGCGGCCTGATCGATCTCGGCGTCGAGCCGCGCGCGCTCGGCCGCGGTCTGGGCGGCGTGCTGCAGGACGAGGGCCTCAAGCAGGGCCTGTTCGGCGCGCTGGCCCGCGATCGCGCCGCGGCGCTCCTCGAGCTCGAGGGTCAGCGCGCGGGTGTCGAGGACCGCGAGCACGTCGCCGGCGACCACACGGGCGCCGGCCTCCACGCGGACCTCGGCGACGCGGCCCGCCGTGCGCCCGGGGTCGACCGTCGCGGCCACCGGGACCGGCGTCGTCGTCGGCCGCAGCCGTCCGGGCGCCGCGACGACGACCTCGATCCGGCAGAGCCAGGTCCACGCGATCGTGGCGGCCACGAGGGCCAGGACCACCGCGAAGATCGCCTGCAGCCACCGTGCAGGGCGGGCCTCGATGACCAGGCGCAGGGGTCCGCAGTGGGTGAGATCGACCTCTTAGAACGCTGCCACGCGGATTCCTCGGGGAATGCGTGCCGCGTCGGGGGGCTGGGTTCCTGGGCTCCTTGGGGACCTGTTCGAACGCCGATAAGATAGATTATGTCAAGTAAGGTTGGGGTGTGGATGGGGCTGGGCGCCGCGTCGTCCGTGGTTCCGGCCGGGCACGGGCATGGGCACGGGCACGGGCACGGAGTCGCGCGGCTCGCCGCGCGACTACCGAATCGGCAACCAGAACCGCGCCAGCGGCAACCAGATCCGCTCCGCGCGACCCTTCACGTTCCCACGCGGCACGAAGGGCCTGGGGCGCTCGGCCTGCGGGTCGATGAAGTTGGTCGGGTCCACGGCCTTGGCCGCGGCCCGGTGCGCCAGCGACAGCGCGACCTCGCGGGTCGGACACAGGCCCTTGCGGCACTCGATGCGGACCACCGTCTCGGATTGCGGGACGCCGAAGACGTACTCGAAGGCGTCGTCGCGCTCGAGGCCCATCGCCCCCTCGGCGATGCCGTCGTCGCGCTGCAGCCCCGCGGGCGTGGCGAGCTCGGCGACCTTGCCGGCGAGGCCGCCCTCGGGTCGCAGCCACGCCTCGACGTCGACGGAGTGCTCCTTGCCGCGGACGGTGCCCTCGAGGCGCACGCGATCGAACTCGGTGAGCTCGGGCAGCCCGACCGGAAGCTCCTCGTAGCCCGGGACCTCGCCCGAGGTCAGCAGCACGCGGAGCTTGCGACGATCGCCGGCGGCCGCCGGGATGCCCTCGGCCACGATCTTGCCCAGGGCCGTCGCCGCGGTGGCGTCCGGGCAGAACGATGCGCCGCACTCGAGCACCACGACCATCTCGCGCGCCGCGTCGGTCAGCACGAGGACCTGCCCGTCGGCCCTGCCCACCCGCAGCGCGTCCTCGCCGAGCTCCGGCACGCGATCGGCCATGCCGGTGGAGCTGCCGAAGGCCCACAGCGCCGCGTCGCGGACGAACGAGACGCCCTCGACCGGCTTGCGGAACGCCCGGAGGCGGACCTTGTCCTTGGGCTTGTCACCGCCGGGCTTCACCAGCGTGCGCTCGAAGTAGTGCTCGCGGGCGTCGCTGCGCCCCGACCAGTGCGTCGTGTAGCGGACCTGCTTCGGCGCATCGAGCAGCGTGCGCGCGTCCTGGGCGTGGTTGCGGTGGAACTTGTCCAGCACGTCGGCGACGACGAGCCCGAGCTTCGGGTCGTCCTTGCACACGCCGGTGCCACATGACACCCGCATGACCGCACCCGCCGACTCGAGCAGGAGCACCGCCTGGCGGGCGTCGGCGTCCTTCGCCGTGACCAGGCGATCGAGCCCCGCGCCGAGCTCGAGGGCCCGGTCGAGCTCCGGCCCCGCCTTCGCGCCCGTCAGCAACTCCGCCATCGTGCTCGGCCGGCTGCCGGCGATCGCCGCGGCCGCCGTGTCGAACACCGCCTGGGTGCCGAGCGTCGGGCTCCGCCAGACCTCGAGCAGCACGTCGTGGCTCTCGGAGCGGTGGCTCGCCAGGTACGTGACCTTGTCGTGCCGCCCGTCGTCGATCCCGCCGACGTCGTCGTCGCGGTCCATGTTGAACATGCTGTCGGCCGTCAGGTCGCGCAGATCCTTCAGCGTGAGCAGGCTGTCGGCGCCGACCGCCTCGACCTGCACCGTCCACTCGCGCGAGTCGTGCGACTGGTTGCGGTTGTCGCCCATGACCATCAGGTGGCCCTCGGGCACCTTCCACGTCCGCGGCTTGGGCAGCATGTCGTCGCGGTCGTCGACGGTCGCGGTGTAGCGCACCACATACGTCTTGCCGTCGAGGGTCTCCTCGAACAGCTGACAGTTCGCGATGTTCTTGACCCCGGCCTCGTCGAGGCAGCGCTCGGTGATCGGCGTGCGCGGGACCTCCTCGAAGTCGGCGGCCCCTGCCCGCTTGATCGACAGCGTCCGCCCGGCCATCCGGATCTCGTCGCCCGGCAGGCCGATGACGCGCTTGATGAAGTCCTCGGCCTCGTCGATCGGGTAGCGGAACACGATCACCTCGCCGCGCTCGATGTTCCCGATGGACTCACCGACGACGGTGGTCGTGAACGGGATCTGGATCCCGTAGATGAACTTGTTGACGAAGATGTGATCGCCCGCGCGCAGCGTCGGCATCATGCTGCCCGACGGGATCTTGAACGGCTCGTAGAAGCACGAGCGCAGGCCCAGGGCCACGAGCACGGCGATGAGGACGTTCTCGAAGGTCTCGCGCAGGGCGCTCTTGCGGGCGAAGCTGGCGTGGTTGTGCAGCAGCTCGTCGAGGCGCTCGGCCTCGTCCTCGAGCCGAGGCCAGTTCTCGGCGACGCGCAGGGTGTCGATGGCCCCGAGGCTGGCGCGGATGTCGTTGGCCGGGCTCGCTGCGATCCTCGCGCCGTGGCGCTTGAGGATCCGCCGGCCCTCCTTCTGCAGCATCGCCGCGGCCGCCCGGACCTGGCGCGGGGTCCGACGCTTGCGCTCGGCGGGCCGGTCGGCGCGATCGGTCGACGCGGGCTGCCCGGAGGCCGGGCGTTCGCCGGACGCGGGCCGCGGGCCCGGGGTCTCGGGCGCGCTCACCCATCCTCCAGCGTCAGCACGGCGTGGAAGGCTTCCTGTGGGATCTCCACGCTACCGATGGCCTTCATGCGCTTCTTGCCGGCCTTCTGCTTCTCGAGCAGCTTGCGCTTGCGGCTGATGTCGCCGCCGTAGCACTTGGCGGTGACGTCCTTGCGCATCGCCTTGACCGTCGTGCGCGCGATGACCCGCGAGCCGATCGCGGCCTGGATCGCGACCTCGAACTGCTGGCGCGGCACGAGGTCCTTCATCTTGTTGCACAGGTCGCGGCCGCGGTTGTAGGCGGTGTCGCGGTGGGTGATGAGCGACAGCGCATCGACGTTCTCGCCGTTGACCAGCAGGTCGAGCCGCACCATGTCGCTGGTCCGGTACCCGGCGGCGTCGTAGTCGATGCTGGCATAGCCCCGCGATCGGCTCTTCAGGATGTCATAGAACCCGAACACGACCTCGGCCAGCGGCAGCTCGTAGACCAGCTGTACGCGGGTCGGCGTGAGGTACTTGAGGTCCTTCTGGATACCGCGGCGCTCCTCGCACAGCTTCAGGATCGGCCCGACGTACTCCTGCGGGAGCTGGATGCGGGCCTCGATGACCGGCTCCTCGATCGCGTCGGCGTGGCCGAGATCGGGGAACTTCGCCGGGTTGTCGATGACCTGCGTGCTGCCGTCCTTGCCGTGGACGAGGTACTTCACCGACGGCGCCGTCGTGATGAGGTCGAGGTCGTACTCGCGCTCGAGTCGCTCCTGGACGATCTCCATGTGGAGTAGACCCAGGAAACCCAGCCGGAAGCCGAACCCCAGCGCGAGAGAAGTCTCCGGTTCGTAGGAGAAACTGGCGTCGTTGAGCGAGAGCTTGGCCAGGGCGTCGCGCAGCGAGGGATAGGCCGCGTTGTCGGTCGGGAACACCCCGGCGAACACCATCGGCTGGATCTCCTTGAAGCCCGGCAGCGGGACCGCAGCCTCGTCGTCGGGCTCGGCGACGGTGTCGCCCATCTTGCTGTCGGCGACGTCCTTGATGTTGAAGACGACGAAGCCGACCTCGCCCGCACACAGCTCGGTCAGCTCGATCATCTCGGGCGCGAACACGCCGGTGTTGATGACCTGGTACGTCTTGCGGGTCGACAGCAGGCGGACCTGCTGGCCGGGGCGCATGCGGCCCTCGAACACGCGGATCATCGAGATGACGCCGCGGTAGCTGTCCCACCAGCTGTCGAGGATGAGCGCGGAAAGGCGGCCCTCGCGGTCGCCCTTGGGCGGCGGGATGCGATCGACGATCGCGACCAACAGGTCCTCGATGCCGATGCCGCTCTTGGCCGAGACCATGAGCGCGTCGCTGCAGTCGAGCCCGACCATCTCCTCGATCTCGCCGCGCACCCGCTCTGGATCCGCCGACGGCAGATCGATCTTGTTGATGACGGGGATGATCGTGAGATCCTCGTCGAGCGCCATGTAGACGTTCGCCAACGTCTGGGCCTCGACGCCCTGCGCGGCGTCGACGACGAGCAGCGCGCCCTCGCAGGCCTTGAGGCTGCGCGAGACCTCGTAGCCGAAGTCGACGTGGCCGGGCGTGTCGATGAGGTTGAGCTCGTAGGTCTCACCATCCGGCGCCGTGTACGCCATGCGGACGCTCTGCGCCTTGATGGTGATGCCGCGCTCGCGCTCGATGTCCATGCGGTCGAGGTACTGGGCGCGGGCCTCGCGTTCCCCGACCAGCCCGGTCGCCTCCATGATCCGATCGGCGAGCGTGCTCTTGCCGTGGTCGATGTGCGCGATGATGCAGAAGCTGCGGATCCGGGCGGACGGCGGCGCGGTGGGGACCGGCGCCTTGACCTGTGGGTCGTTCATGGGGCGGCGTGGGACGGAGTCGTTTCGGGCCCGCACGAGCGAGCCCGGCGTCCCGGCGGGAGACGTATCATAGATGCCCGTTGCTTGCCGGCCGCGTCGCTGGACCCTAGAGTAGCGAGGGTGCAACGACGTGGGCTGAGGTTCGTGGTGGTCGGGGGCGCTGGCTTGGCGTGCCTGGCGGCGTGCGCGGCGAAGCCCAAGGACGCCGAGTCCAAGGCGCCCGACGAGGCGGCCGAGGAGGTCCAGGGCGCGACCGCGCCGGTGAACCCCAACCTGCGCGCCCTCGTGGTCGACACCAGCCGGTGCAGCGCGAGCGGCGGGCGCACGGATCAGGTCGATCTCAACCACGACGGTCGCGGCGATCTGGTCGCGATCTACCAGGGCCAGGGGGCGCAGGCCGACCAGCTCGCGTGCAAGCAGGCCGACCTCAACTTCGACGGCCGCATCGACGCGTACTTCCACTTCGACGACAAGGGCGAGATCGTCCGCGAGCAGTTCGATCTCGACTTCGACGGCCGCATCGATCTCGGTCGCCACTACAAGGGCAAGGACCTCGAGTACGACGAGCAGGATCTCGACCGCGACGGCTTCGTCGACGCGTGGCGGCGCTACGACAAGGGCCGGCTGCTGACGATCCAGGTCGATCGCGACGGCGACGGCAAGCCGGACATGTACACGTACTACCTGTCGGGGCGGATCGATCGCGTCGGCTACGACGTGAACGGCGACGGCCGCGTCGATCAGTGGGATCACGACGCCGCGCGACGGGCTCGCCTCGCCGAGAACTCGCGCACGACGAAGCAGACGGAGGCCGCCGACAAGAAGGCGGGCGAGGAGTACGTCGAGGAGCCCGGCAAGGACAAGGGCAAGGCCGCCGACGACACGGCGAAGGTCGACGACAAGGCCAAGGGCACGGGCGACAAGGCCAAGCCCGACGCGAAGGGCGACAAGACCAAGCCCGACGCGAAGGGCGACAAGGCCAAGCCCGACGCGAAGGGCGACAAGACCAAGCCCGACGCCGGCGCGCCCGCGACGTCCGACAAGCCCGCGGCCGGCGCGACTCCGACGGCGCCGACCAAGCCGGCCGCGCCGAGCAAGCCGGCTGCGTCGAGCAAGCCCGCCGAGCCGATCAAGCCGACCAAGCCGACGACACAGTCGCCCGGCGGCAGCGGGCCCGCGCCGACCCCCGTGAAGCCCAAGGGCACCACGGCGCCGAAGTGAACCCCGCGTTCGCGCGGACGGGTTTTGCGGTAGGCTCGCCGCCGTAATGGTCGATCCCGACGCGCCCGAACCCGAGGAAGCCTCGCCGCCCGACGTCACCGACGCGGTGTTGCCCGTCGACGACGAGTCCTCGGACGTGCTCGACGAGGACTCCGATTTCGGTCCGCCCTTCTCGGCCAAGTCGTTCGGCGCCTCGTTCGTGTGGGCCCGCGGCGAGCACTACGTCGCGACCGTGCTGCGGGTGAAGGAGGGCGAGAACGTCGTCGTCTCGACCGCCAACCGCCGCGACATGCACGTGATGCTCACCGGCGGCCGCGGTATCCTCGAGGTCCACGATGGCACCGAGCTCGACCGCGTCGAGCTCCTCCCCGCCGCGCCCGTCTTCATCGATCCCGACAAGAACTACCGCCTCCTCGCCATGAGCGAGGTCGAGCTGTTCACGGTGTTCTCGCCCGGGTAGCGCCCCTGAACCACCCACCGCCCTCCGTCCGCGCAGCGCGACAGGAGCGAAGCGATGGAAGGGGTCCCGCGACGGCTTCGCCGGCGCGGGGGAGGACGAGGCAGTGTCCTCCAGAGAGACAGGAGCGAAGCGATGGAAGGAGGGGGTCCCGCGACGGCTTCGCCGGCGCGGGGGAGGACGCGGCAGTGTCCTCCGGAGAGACAGGAGCGAAGCGATGGAAGGAGGGGTCCCGCGACGGCTTCGCCGGCGCGGGGGAGGACGCGGCAGTGTCCTCCAGACAGACTAAATGCATTCCAGCTGCGGGTCGCCCGGCGCGTGGCAGCGCAGGCACATGCGCCGGTTGTGCCCCGCGAGCGCATCGCAACGCGCCGAGCGGGCGAAATCAGGGCCGTGCGGACTGACGTCGAGGCCCGGAGTCGCGGCGCCCGTGGTCGCGTGGCAGGCCAGGCAGCTGTCCTCGGTGTGGCACGACACGCAGGTGCCGATGTTGCGCTGCGCGGCGTGGGCGTGGCCCTGCGGCATGCCGGGCGGGCCCGACCAATCGCTGGGGTGGAACTGCAGCGAGCCACCGACGCCGAACTCGCCGTCGTCGCGCTGGCCGAAGCCGACGCGCTCGTGGCAGCCCTGGCAGAACGTCTGCGCGCGGTGGCAGCTCTGGCAGTCGGACGTCGCCGCGCGGGCGTCCATCGCGTGCAGCGTCATGTAGTCGCCGGCGTGGATCCGCATCGGACGCAGCGGGCCGTCATGGCAGTCGATGCAGAACGCGTCGTCGTGACAGCTGTTGCACAGCTTGCCGCCCGACTTGGCGATCGCGGCGTGATCCTCGACGAACATCAGATCGTGCGCGGCCCCCCACGCCGATGCGCCGCGGGGCACGAGCGCCGGCAGCGTGCGATCATCCTGGGCCCGCGTGAGCAGGCGACCGTCGCTGCCGGCGGGATGGCACGCGCCGCAGCGATCGGTCGCCGTGAAGCCATCATGGCACGTGAGGCAGCTCGCCTCGGTCGGCAGCTGCAGCACGCTGCCGAGGCGCACCCGGCTCATGTCGTGGCAGTCCTTGCAGTCCTGGCCGCGGCGCGTGTGCAGCTCGTGGTTGAAGTGCAGCAGCGGCCGGGGCATCCGCACGCTCGCCGTCAGGCGCTCGCCGTCCTCGACCTTGGTGTGGCACATCTCGCAGCGCGCGGGCTCGTCGGCGGGGCGCGGGTGCTGCTGACCGTGGCAGCCGTCGCACGCGGCCCCGGAGGGGATGAGCAGATCGGACGATCGCTTGCTGGTCGCGGCCCGGTCGTGGCAGCGATCGCAGGACAGGTTCAGCGCGAGGTGCTGATCGTGGGTGAAGCGCAGCGGGATGTCCTGCGCCGGGTACACCGCGCTGCCGGCCATCGTCGGTCCGCTCGCGGCGCCCACGGTCGCTGGGAGCTCGCCACGATGGCGCGGCGGCTTGCCCTGCCGGCTCACCGATCCGCGACCGACCCCGGCCGGGCGCACGCTCGACTTGGCCGCAGGCGCCGCGTCGACGTCACCGCCGAGCCACAGGCCGAGCCCGCAGGCGAGCGTCCAGCACAGCGCGAGGATCCACAGCACGCCAGGGCGCCTCATCGTCGACCTCCTCGGACCGCCCAGTCGAAGCTCAGCATGCCCAGGGCGCGGAACGCCGAGCGATAGAAGCGCGTGAACAGCTGCTCGCCCATGACGGTGAAGTACACGCCGTGGGCGATGCGGAGGTTGCCGCCGGCCTGCAGCGCGACCGAGTAGCCGCGGCGCGCCGCGACCAGATCGTCGCGGTAGCCGACCGCGTAGAGCCGGCCGTCGATCGCGAGCCGGTCGTAGACGACGTGCGTGCGCGTGTCGAGGTCGCCGCCGATGCGCTGGCCCCCTTCCCCGCCCATGCCGAACAGATCGGCCCGCGCGGCGAAGCGGCGGCGGCGGTAGCTCGCGCCCGCCGCCCCTCCGCCGCCGAATCGCGTGGGCTTGGCCGGGTCGGTGCCCAGCGCCGCGGTGCGATCGTTGCGGAAGATGCGGCCCTGGAACCGCCCGTACATCGTCCAGTACGGGCCCGGTCGCACCTCGTACACCACCCGCGCGTCCTCGATCGGCTCGATCGCGAAGACGTTGAAGATCGAGTCGAGGTCGAACGCGGGGATCGTGCGGATGTACTGGGCGCGCACGGTGTGCATCTCGGTCATCGCCCACGACAGCATCACGCTGGTGTCGTCGAGCCGCGAGGTCCCGAGGTTGTAGCGCGCCGCGAACGACGGCGACAGCCTGCCCTTGGCCAGGCGTAGGGCCGCGGTCGCGGTGACGAACTCCTGATCGACCGCGCCCGGCAGGCCGATCGAGCCGTCGGGGTTGGCCAGATCGGTGCCGAAGGACGATGGCGACCACGCGCGTCGGTACGCGAATCGGGCGTCCATGAACTTCACATCGGCGAGGGCGAACGCCGCGCCGACCATCGGCGTCGTGATGCGATCGGTCGAGTTGTCGGCGGTGCCGTCGGGCTCGAAGGTCGCGTAGCCGAGGATGTCCGAGACGTCGACCGCGAAGCCCCCGAAGGCCTCGACCGCGAGGTGGGCCGGCGTGCGGACGCGGATCCAGCCGCCGTCGAAGGCGTAGAAATCGAGGCCCGACATCTCGAACTGCCGACCAACGCGCAGGTCGACCGCTCCGCCGAGGTTGCGGCCCTCGAGGTAGCCGTAGAGCAGATCGATCTGCCGCCCGTCGATCTGGTTGACGAGTCGCGCCGCGTCGCCGGTCGCGTTGCGTGTGAACGTGCCGAAGTCGTGGCGGATCCGCAGGCTCGAGACGATCTGCAGCTGGCCGTCGGCCTCGGCGCGCACGAGCTCGTCGACCTCCTTGGGCGGCAAGATGCGGTAGACGCCGACGCCGACGTACTGCACGAGCCGGCGACGCGAGAGCAGCGTGCCGTCGGGACCGGGGGCGCGGACCATGTAGCCCTCGCCGATCGTGCGGGAGATCGTGCGGACGTCGGCGGCCTGCGCGGTGCCGACCGAACCGAAGCCCAGACCGAGGCCCAGACCGAGGCCCAGACCGACGCCCAGACCGAGGCCGACGGCGCGCGCACGCCAAGGCCCACGGCGCGGGCGCGTCCCGACCGGCGCACGCGGCACGGAGGCGTCGTCGGTCGCGGCCACGGCGGGTATGCTAGTGCACCCCGATGCCCCGCGTCGTGCCCCCCGGGAACCTCGTCGGGACCCCGCTGTCCCAGGACGCGATGCGCCGACGTCTGGCCCGCCGCGTGGTGCTGTTGTGTGTCGCGGCCGGTCTCGGCGGCTGCGCCCACGGCGCGAAGGGCCCGGCCTCCCCCACCGTGGCGTTCGCGGATCGTTCGCCCCTCGGGGCCGGGGTCGCGGAGGTCGATCGCCTCGCGGCGCAGGCGTCGGCTGGCACGCGGGCCCGGGCGGTCCGGCTCGAGCGGCTGCTGGATCTCTTCGACGCCGCGCGCCTCGCCGGGGACGACGACGCGCGCGACGTCCTGTGGCAGGCGTTGGGCGGTCACGCCAGCGGGCGCGGTCCCGAGGCGACCCGCGAGGCGCTCACGCGGATGCTCGCGGAGGCGACTGCGCTCGACGACGTCGGCGTGACCGACGACGACGCCCGCAGCTTCGTCAACGACGCGATCGCCCTGCTGGCGACCGACCTGCAGACGCCGATCGACGCCGACGGCCTCGCGGTGCGCACCCTCGCCTATCGCAGTCTCGCCGAGACCGGGCACCCGCGGATCCGCGACAACGCCCACTGGCGGCTGTACGACCACGTCCGCGGCACGCTCGTCGCCGCGATGGCGCGGCCGGCAGAGGCTCGCATCGACGTCGCGATCCAGGCCGGCTACGCCTCGCGCGAGGATCTGCAGGCCGAGCTCGCCGACACCGGCGTGCACGATCATCCGCGGTGGGAGGGCGCCGCGCCGCTCGTCGCCCTGCTCGAGGCCCAGCGAGCCGCGCTCGCCGAGGATCCCGCGTGGGCCCGGGCGATGGAGGCCCGCGCCCACGACGACGGCCAACTCGTCGACGCTGCGCTGGCGGGCCTGCCGGCGGCCCGGACCGCGCCATGGATGGCGCCGCTGCGCCCGCGCGGCACCGGCCAACCCGAGGGTCTCGCCCCGGTGATCCACCTGTCTGCCGGCCGCGCCGATGTCGACGCCGGACGCCCACAGGCGCGCGGCCTCCCCCTCGACGACGACGACGTCACCGCGCTCGGCGACGCGGTCCGCGACACCCTCGCGCAGGACGGCCGCGGTGCGCTGCTGCTCGTCGCGGATGCTCAGCTCCCCGCGCCCGAGCTGCGCCGCGCGCTGCGGGCGATCCGCCGCGGAAACGCGGCGCGCGTCGAGTTCGCCCTGCTCGAGCCCCACGCGGCGGGCGGCAACGTGGCCACCGCCCTGCCCGTCCTCGTCCTGCGCGATGGAGCGGGCGGGACCTCGGCCGCGGCGATCACCGCGTCGCGCGTGCACGTCCACGTCGGCGGTCGCGGCCTCGAGTTCGCCCTCGACGGCAAGTGGCTCCCCGGCGTCGCCGGTGGACGCGACGACGTCGAGCGCCGGCTCGCCGCGATCCGCCGGGCCTATCCGCGGGAGCGCGCGGTTCGGATCACCTTCGGCCCCGACGTCCGCTACGAGCAGATCGTCGACGCGATGATCGCCCTGGTCGGCGGCACGGCGCCGCGTTTCGCCGTGGCGGGCTGGCTCCCCGACGAGGCCCGTCCACCGGGCGCGGCCGACCCCGCCGTCGAGCGCCTGCTCGCCGATCGCGTCGCCTGGGCCGACGTCGGCGCCATCGCGATCGACCAGCCGTTCCCCCTGGCCGGCGACGATCAGCAGCGCTTGCGCAACTTCGCCGATGCCCTCCCCCGCTGCCTGCCCGAGCTCGGCCCGCGCCCCGCCAAGCCGGCGCGCGTCGAGGTGAGGGTCACCCTCGCCGAGGGCCGCCTGCAGTCGATCGCACCGCCGAAGCTCGCGGGCGTGGGTGCCTCCCGGGTGACCGCGATGGTCGACTGCATGCGCGACGAAGGCTACAGCCTGCGGCTGCGCGAGCACCGGGACACGATGGCGATCACCCTGAGCGGCGGGTGACCGCCGGCGAATCGACGTCAGCCGGTCTCGCCGGCAATCGGGCGCACGCGGTTCGTCTCCGTCGTCGTGCGCGCAGGACGGGGTTTCTTGGCCGACTTCGTCTTCGTCGACTTGGCTTTGCGCTTCTTCGGCGGGCCAGCCTCGATCTTGGTGATCGAGCGCGCCGCCTCCCGTCGAAGGTACGAGTTGTAGTGGTTCTCGGCGATCTCCCGCAGATAGGGGAGTCCGCGCTCGCTCCCGATCGCGGTCAACTGCCGGACGACGATCACCTCCATCGATGCATCCGTCGCCGCAGCGATGAGATCGTCGATGGCCTCCGGACCACGGAGCTTGGCCAGCGCCGCCGCGGACTCGCGACGCACCCGAGGGTCCTCCCCCATCGCGGCGAGCATCTGACGAATCGTCTCGGTGTCGGCCTGCGAGTCGAGGCCGCCGATCGCCCGCGCCGCCATCGCGCGGACGCGGGGCTCCGCGTGGGTCAACAGCGGTCGCACGGCGGCGGCCAGCGGGGTCGCGCTGGTCTCGCTGGTCTGGAGGGTCGCGACGCTGTCGAGCACGAGCTCGACGACCGTCAACGGGACGTTCGGCTCCGCTTGGACGCGCTCGAGCATCGTCGTCAACGACGTCCCATACGCCGTCGAGGTACGCGTCCACGGCCGGATGAGGCGCAGGTACGGCGTCCACTGCTCGGGCCGGCCGGCCTTCGCGTAGTGGTTGACGCGGCCGACGAGATCGCGACTGGTGATGCTTGCTTGCCCCTGCGCCGCGAGGTCCTCGACGATCTCGAGTTCCTCGGGCCGGTTCGCGACCTGCTCGAGCCACTTCGCGATGAGGGCACCGAACCGGCGCGGCGCGGCATCGTAGAGGTATCGAAGGATCAGCAGGCGTAGACCGCGGTGCTCTGTGCGCTCGAAGAGGTCGACCGACGCGGTGACGAGCTCGGGCGCTGGCTCGCGATCGATGAGGCGGACCAGCAGTGGAACGGCGGCTCCGGGGTGCGCGGCGTCGATCTCACCGAGGCGCTCCGCGATCAAGCCCTGGGTCGCGGGGTCCTCCAGCTCGTCGCTGACCATCGCGGGATTGAACCCGATGAGGTGGCGGAGCAGCTCGCGGTCGAGGTCTCCCTCGGGGTCGAACAGATCGTCGAACTCGTCCGGGTCCTCGGCGAGGTCGAAGCGGTAGACGACGTCGAGCGTGCTGTCGAAGATGACCTTGTCGCGTCCGGAGACGACCCCCATCACCTTGCCGTTGTGGTTCTGGAAGTAGTACGGACGCGGTGGGATGTCGCCGACGCCCGCCATCATCGGGACGAGCGATCGCCCTCGATCCTGTGGCTCGGCGGGCCCGCCGAGGAGGTCGACGAGCGTCGGCGCGACGTCGATGGTTCCGACAGGTTCCTCGATGATGTGCCCAGGGTGCCCAGGGATCGACACGATCAAGGGCACGCGCACGTCCTCCTCGAACACGTTGGGTCCGTGGAGCATGAGCCCGTGATCGCCGAGCCCCTCGCCGTGGTCGGCGACGAGGACGACGATGGTGTTCTCGTCGAGGCCCATCTCCTGCATCGCCGCGGTCAGCTTCCCGAACTCCTGGTCGAGCCACTTCATCGAACGCCGGTAGCAGTCGACGCGCGAACAATCTGCGGAGCGAAGGAGCGTCCCGTCGAACCCAGGGTCGTGCACGTTGTACATGTGCAGCCACAGGAAGAAGCGCTGGTCCTTGATCGAGCGCATCATCTCGATCGTGGACGGCACGGCGTCGTCGGTGTGCTTCTTCTCGTAGAAGACCATGTCACCGAAACCCTCGACCAACGCCCCGACCGAGTCTGTCTTGGGCGTGAAGAAATAGTCGACGGCGACGGCGACGGGGGTGCGGCCGAGTTCCTCCATGCGCAGCGCCAGCGGCACGCCCATGGTGACGTTGTTGTCACTCACCTCGACCGAGCGGAACAGGCCCGGCATCGCGAGGTGGGTCTTCGTGGCGACCGAGTACGCGTGCTTGAACCGGAAGGCCCCGTCGATCCACGCATCGAGGTTGGGCGTGTCGCCGGGCTGCGAGAACGGGACGCCGTCGGCGGGCCGGGCGGGGGGAAGCGCGTCGGCCCGCAGCGCGTCGACGACGACGAGCAGCACGTTGTACTCCCGGCCATCGATCAGACCGCGCGGCAGCGTCGCGGAGCCGGGGTCGTACGTGCCCGCGCGTACGTCGAGGGACCCCAGCGTGTCGCGGAGCAGGTGGGCGTCCTTCGTCCGCCGTGTCTGCCGCAACCAGTCGCGTGCGACCGGTGAACCGAGCACGAGCGCGCCTCGCGTGGCCCCCGACATGTTGAACCACACGAGCGGAGCGGCGGCGCTGACGACCATCGCGACGATCGTCGTCGGGCGTCGCCATCGCCCGCCGCCGGGGAGGAGTTCGATCGCGCGCCCGAACCCGAGCAGGCACGCCGTCACCGCCAGCACGTGCATCGTGAGGTGGAACTCGGGGTACAAGCCGATCCCGACGCGGTGGTCGGCGAGTTCGATGGCGCCGGTCAGGACAGCCAACGCCGCGATCACCCAATATCGCCGTGGACCGGTCGTGGCGACGGGGAGGAACGCGAGGGCTGCGACCACCGGCGCGGCGAACAGCAGAGCGATGACGGGGACCAGCGTCACCACGGGGGCGAAGGACTGCTTCGAAATCCACTCCCCCTGCGTGAGCTGCGTGCCCACCCACCATGCCGGCCATGCGAGGGCCGCGGCGAAGACCGTCGAGGCGACTGCGATCTGCCGCCACGTGTCCCTGGGCTTCGTCGCGGGCACGCGCTGCGCCAGGGCCCACGCAATGCCGCCCAGCAGGGTCAGTGCGATCGGCAACAGCATGTGTCCCGCCAAGAGCGTGATGGCGGGGATGAGGCGGCCCGCGGCTCGACCGGTCGTCGAGAACAACGCGCGCCCCCGGTCGACCGCGAACAGGCACAGGCCAGTCGAGACGGCGGCGATGATCGGCCGCGCGGCCGCGGCGACGAACCGCGACGCGAGGGCCTGGATACTGAGATCGGAAGGGTCGGTCTGCATGGGGCCCTGGGCGCGTCTCGCTACTTCGTGTCCGCCTTGAGCAGGGCCTGCTCCGCCGTCTCCACCGCACCGGCGAAATCGAGGAAGGCGGGGTAGTCCTTGGCCTCGACGATCCCCGCGTGCAGCTTCGAGCTCAGCTCGAGTTCGATCACGTCCTGGCCGACGCCGCCCTTGCGGAGCTTGCGTTCGTAGCGGCCGAACGGGGTGTCGATGCGGATCGGCCCGGGGACCTCGCGCAGGGCGCCCGCGGCGGTCCGCACCACGAGCTTGGCCTCGAGCTGCGGCGCGTAGGGCACGACCATGCCGGTCTTGCGGGTCGGCAACGTCGCGAGGCGGGCCGCGGTGGACAGCGGCAGCGGGTTGCCACGCATCATGAGCGCCCCACCCTGCTGGATCGCGTACTGGCTCCCGGTCGCGCTGAACTTCAGCACCAGCGGGCGCTCGAGGTGCTTTTCGTCGACGATGTCGAGCGAGCGCAGGCTCGCGCCGCGCAGCCACCCGAGCTCGGCCTGCTGGAACACCTCGCGGATGCGGTCTCGATCGACCTCGCGCAGGGCCTGGCGCCACGCGAGCGCCTCCACGCCCTGCAGCGTGATGGTCCCCTCGACGGCAGCGCCGCCCTGGGCGTCCACGACGATCTCGACCGACCACTGCCGCCGATCCGCGAGGTCCGCCCGCGCGGCAGGAACGGTCACGGGGCCAGACTTGCCGTCGGCATCGTCGATGTGCACGCGCAGCGCGTTCGACCCGGCGTAGCCCGGGCTGAGGTAGCCGATCGGCATCACCTTCGACGCGGTCAGCACCATCGTCGGCTCCGCGACCGCGTCCCCCTTGGCGCCGGGCAGGCGCACCGCGAGCATCGCCGCGTCGTAGTTCTCGAGCATCGGGTGACCGCCGGGGATCAGCGCCGGGCCGAACCGATCGCGCAGCAGCCACAGCTCGGCCTGGATCCCCGCCTCGCGCAGCATCGTGCGCAGCAGCATCAACCGGCTGCCCGAGCGGGCCGCGAGCGTGGCGGTCGAGGCCGCGCCGAGGTCCCCGGCGTCCTCGATGTTCTCGACCACCCAGCTCCACAGCGCGGTCAGTTTCTCGCGGGCGTCGGTGCGCTTGCCGACGATCCTCCGGACGAGCCGCCGCAGCTCGACGTTGCTGCGCTGCCCCGCCCGGATCTGCACGGCGAGCCCGTCGAGGTACGACGGCACGTCGAGGTCGGTGTACACGCGCACGTTGGGCAGCTCGTCGAGCAGCGCGCGGTGCCCGGGCTCGTCGCCGAGTCTCTCGACCTCGCGCATGCGGTACAGCCGTCCCGTCAGCGCCTCACCACCGAGCGTCAGCGCGGAGATCTCCGGCTTCGGCGCGCCCCTGCGCAGGTCCTCGCGGATCGGCATCTGGGGCGGGTGCACCACGTACAGCTCGGTGCGGTGGTACGGGATGTCGAGCGACCGGAAGCGGAACGTCGAGACGTCGACGTAGCCCGGCAACGCCGACGCGGGCTCGCGCTCGATGAGGAACTCGTGCTCGACCACGTCGCCGATCGCCAGATCGCGCAGCTCGATGCCGTCCTTGCCGGGGACGACCTCGGCCTCGACGAGCGTGCCGTCGGGCTTGATCGATCGCAGCGTCAGCAGCCGGGCGCCCTGCGGGACCTCGATCTCGCCGTAGCGATCGAGCGCCGCCTTGCTCAGCAGGTGCACGACCAGGTGCACGACCTGACGCTGGCCGCCGTTGGCGTAGACCCGTGCCGCCGAGCGATCGAGCACCAGCACCTCGCTCACGCCCTCGTAGGTCTTCCCAGACTTGCGGTACTCGGCGAGGGCCGCGAGCCCGTCGACGCGCAGAGACTCGATTTCGTCGGGGATGCCGAGCAGCGCGGCGCTGTGGTGCAACGCATCGGCGTGGGGGAAGCGCTGGAGCGCAGCGCCGAGCTCGCGGCGGGCGCCGGCGATGTCGTCGGAGGCCGCCGCGATGTCGGCGAGGACGACCTGCGCCGAGGCCCGCAGCGGGTTGCGGACCAGCACCTGGCGGAGTGTCTCGGTTGCGCCGCGCACGTCGTCCTGCGCGACTTGCAGTCGGGCGAGCGACTCGAGCGCGTCGAGATCGTCGGGAACCCGCGTCAGGGCCTCGCGCCACAGTCCCTCGGCCTCGTCGAATCGACCACGGCGCTGGGCCAGGCCCGCGCGCAGCTCGAGGCTCCCACCGCAGCGCGCCAGCGCTCGGGTGACCTCGTCCTCGCGTGCGACGTCGTCCTTCTCGCGGGCGCGACCGCGCTGCATCGCGAGCACGCGGCAGTTGCCGGGGGACATGGTCGCGGCGCGTGCGATCGCGTCGTCGCAGCGGCGCTCGTCGCCGGCCTGCAGGAACGCGCGGGCGCGCAGCAACTCGCCGCGCAGTCCGGGGAGCGCGGCGTCCTTCGATGCGAGCGCCTCGATGACCTCGGCGTGCTCGCCCCGCTCGAGCATCAGCTCGTACTGCCGCAGCCGCGCGGCGGCGGCCCGCGGGTCCCGAGCGAGCGCGCGGTCCAGCGCGGCCTGCTCGCGCGCGAGCGACACGGTACGACCGCGCGACGGATCGAACCGCTCGAACTGACCGATCGCGAAGCTCGCTTCGGCGAGGCCCTCGAACCGCGCGAGCCCGTCGCGCTGCCGCTCGGCCTCGTCGACGTCGCCGTCGTGGATCGCGTCCTCGAGGGCGAGCATCGCCCGCAGCGGGGCGTACAGCGGGCCATCGATCGCGGCATCAGGACGCAGCCACACCGACTGCACCGGCCGCGGGGATCCGGTGCGCGCCGCCGGGGTCCCGGCGAAGCCGGCGCGACTCTCGACCAGCGCGCCGCCCGGGGTGCTCGCCCGGACCAGCACCCACGCCCGATCGCGGGGGATCACGGTCGCGACCTCCAGGTGGTGCTCGCCCTTCGCCACCGGCACGCGCAGCACCGTGCGCGAGCGCGCAAAGCGGTCGGTGCGATCCGTGCGGTGGACCAGCTCGCCGTCGAGCCACACGCGCATCGCCTCCTCGGCGGACACCTCGAGCTCGAGGGTCTCGCCGGGGACGACCAGCGTCGTCCGCATGCGGCGGATGCCGGCGTGCACCGTCGGGTTCCACAGTCGCACCACGCACGCGAGCTTCACCGCTGCGGCCGCGGGATCGGAACGGAACGGCCCGTGATCCTTGGCGAGCTCGAGGTCGGCCTGCACGCCCTCCACCGGCCCGAGCTCCCACTCCTGCACGCAGCCCTGGCGGCGATAGTACGGCGCGTACTCGGCGTTCGCGTTGCGGGCGATGCTGGCGCGGGTGCTGAGCAGGCTCTGCCGCGTCGCCGTGCCGAGTCGGTCGAGGTCCAGACCATCGAACAGCGCGATGAACCGCGCGTCGTCGTCGGGGTGCTCGCCGTGCAGTCCGCCGATGCGCCGGGCCGCGATCTCGGCCGCGCCCAGGTGCAGCCAGCGCTCGGGCCCGTCGGGGGCCTTGGCCGCGTCGCGCACGATCGCGTACGCCAGCGCGACGGTCGTGTCCGACTCGAGCCGCGCGTCCGCGATCACGAGGCGACCGAGCCGCGCCAGCGGATCGCCGGCCTTCGCGGCGGCGTCGAGCCCGGAGATCGCGACGTCGGTCTTGCCCAGGTGGAGCCACCGCACCATCGCGAGGTCGCGCACCGCGTCGAGATCCTCGGGGTGCTTGGCCACGCGCGCGGCGAGCTTCGCCTCCCACTGCTTCGGATCGTCGCCGTCGGGCCGCCCGCCGCGCCCGTGAGGGCGACAGCCGATGAGCACGAAGCACAGGACGCCCAGGACGTGCGCCCATCGAACGGCGCGCGTCCTCGGGCGTGCGGGCGCGGGAGCGCCGAGGCGGACACGGTGTGGCGAGCTCATCGGTCGTCCTCGATCGTGAAGGTCTGCTCGAGGCCCGCGTCGATCTGACGGAGGAACTCGCGGAACGCGGGGTACTCGGCCTTGCCGACGCGGGGCCGGCTCAGCTCGATCGACGTGCGCACGGTCGCGCCATCCTCGGTGGACTCGATCGCCAGATCGAAGCGACCGAATGGACCCTCGATGTTGCGCGCCGCGGGCAGCGACGAGAACCGCTTGCCGCGCGGCAGCCGGTAGCGAACGCTGTGGGTCTCGACCGAGGGGACGTCGATCACGAGGTCGTACTTGCGCTCGTCCTGCGGCGCGAGGCTCTCGGCGAGCCGCGATGCGCGGCCGAGCACGCGGAACCGCTGGCGGCCGTCGCCCTGCGCCTGCGCCCACCGCTGCACCCGCAGCTCGATCGACAGGCTCGGCCGCTTCGTGATGTCGTCGAGGCCGTCGGCGCGCAGCCGCTCGATCTCGGCGCCGGGGTACAGATCGCCGAAGGCCTTCTGGAGCTTCTCGACCCGCTCGCCGGCCGACTGGAACTCGTAGCGCACGCCCGCGGCTGCGGACCCGCGCACCGCGAGCTCCTGCTCGATGCTCGCCGCGCCGGCGGCGTCGATGCGGACCTTCTGCACCGAGTCGCGGACGTTCGCCGTCGCCGTGCTCATCGGGATCCGGCGGAACTCGGCGCCCTTGCCGTCCTTGACCACGAGCACCGTGGCGCCCTGATCGCTGGACGGCAGCTCGTCGGGGCCCGACCACTCGGCGGTGCCGTCGAGGAAGAGATCGAGCGACGGCACGTACGTGATCGCGTGGTTGAACAGCGCCAACGAGGCCGGGGTCCCCGGCGCGTTGCCCTGATCGCGCGTCCGCACCAGCACGAGGTTGCTGTCGATGCCGGCCTGCTTCAGCATCACCTTGAGCAGGCTCGCCTTGTCCTTGCAGTCGCCGAATCGGCGGCTGTAGATGTCCGTGGTGCGGTACGGCTTGTAGCCGTGGATGCCGAACTCCAGCCCGACGTACCGGGTGTTGCGGACGACGTGCTCGTAGATCGCGTCGACCTTCTGCTTGTCGGTCGCGCCCGCGGGGAGCTTCGCGAGGACGTCCTTCACCGCGCCGGCGATCGCGTCGTCGACGATGAGCTGCTCCTCGACCAGGCCCCAGTACCAGCGCCCGACGTCGTCCCAGGTCTTGTAGGTGCTGACGTGGAGGAACTTCGTCACCTCGATCCACCCCGGCATCCCCTGCTCGGGCTTGATGGCCGGGACGTCCTCCAGCACGTGGCGGTAGGTGGTGGTCTTGGCGTCCTTGCTCGCCGCCTTGGTGACCTCGACGTTGAAGTACATCGGCTTGTCGGTCGGGGCCTCGAGCACGTACTCGATGAAGGCGCGGGGCTCGGTGCCCGACAGCGGCACGATGTCGCCGAAGTACTGATCGAACATGTTGCGCGCCGCCGTGTCGCGGCGCAGGAACGCGACCTCGAGCGTGTCGCCGACGCGCAGCCCCGGGAACAGCACCTGCAGCTGGCGCTGATCGTAGAACATCCGGTAGCCCGCGGACGCCAGGCCCACGAGCCGCTCGTCGCCGAGCTCCTCGATCGAGCCGTCGGCGCGACGCACCCGCGCGCGACGGACCTCGACCATGCTCTCGGCCGGGTCGTACGAGTAGACCTGCACCGCCTGGCTGCGGATTCCCCGGTCGTCGAGGATGCGGATGATCCGGTGATCGAGCCGCTCGGTCAGGCCATTGGGCAGCACCTTCACCGCCATGCGGTGGTGCAGCACGCCGGCCTGCTGGCCCTTCCACGATCCCGGGGTCTTGCGCGCGCCGACGTCCTCGAGCTTCACGCCCCAGCGGTTGAACAGATCCTTGGCCTCGCGGCGATCGAGCGACGCGAGCAGCTCGCGGACGTCCGGCTGCTGGGGCCGCAGCGCCAGCGATCGCTTGAGGCTCGCCACCGCGGCCGGACCGGCGCCCATCCGCGCGAGCAGGCGCCCGTGGATCGCGTGGAGCTCGGCGTCCTGCGGGGCGAGCTGAACCGCGCGGGCCATCGCCTCCTGCGCGGCCTCGAGATCGCCGCGGGCCTGCTCGAGCCGCGCGACCTCGGCGTGCGACTCCGGGAGCCCAGGCATCGCGTCGGCGGCCCGGCGCGCCTGATCGGCGGCCTCGTCGGCGCGCCCGAGCTCGAGCAGCGCATCGATGCGCGCCGCCAACGTCGATCGATTGCCGCCGTGGGCCCGCGTCGTCGCGTCGTACACCGCGAGGGCGGCGGCGGTCCGCCCGAGGTCGCGCAGCCGCGCCGCGAGCGACAGCTGCATCGTCTGGGAGACCGGGTGACGGCGCGCGAGGTCCTCGTTCCAGCGCAGGGCCGACCACGCCATGCCGCGCTCGGCGAGGCGATCGGCCAGGGCGAGCTCGATGATCGGATCATCGGGCGCGGCGCGGTGGGCCGCCTCGAGCAGCTCGTCGTGGCGTTGATCGAGCCCCAGCGATCGCTCGCGCCACGCCAGCTCGAGCAACAGCTGGCCGTGCAGCGCCGCGCCGCCGCGCTGCGTCTCGGCGCGGGCGGCTCCGGCCGCGAGCGCCTGTCGGCTGCCGTTGGGATCCGGGTCGAGGATCGCGAGCATCAGCGCGGACCGGGCGGTGCCGAGCTTCGCGTCGACCTCGCGCGCCTTCACCGATGCCGACTTGTCGTCGCGATCGAACGGGTGCACCCAGCGGTAGAACTCGACCAACGCGAGGCCGGCGTCACCGCGGCCCTTGCCTGACGCGCGGGCCTCGAGCTCGCCGCGCAGCGAGGCGACGCTGGCCGGGGCGCTTGGCCGGGCCCCCGTGCTCGCCGATCCGACCGGCGGCTCGCCGAGGACTTTCAAGCCGGGGATCGGCGCGCCGTCGACCGCCGAGAGCCGGGCGTAGAAACCCCACATGCCCTCGATCACGGCGACCTTCACGAGGAGGCGGTTCCAGCCCGCCCGCAGCGCGACGCCGTGGCTGTCCTGCAGCGGATCCGGCATGCGATACGCATCGCCGCTGCCGATCTCGACGCCGTCGACCCACAGCGCGTAGGGTCCGCCGGTGCCGACGTGGATCGCCGCCGCCGTGTCCCGCTCGACGTGCACCCACGTCGTCGCGTAGCCGACCGCGGTCTCGGCCGGCCGCAGGAGATCGTCGAAGCCGACGTAGCCGCCCCGCGGCAGGCTCTCGTAGTCCCACGCGCGCCAGCCGATGGCCTCGCCGGCGAGCTTGCCGAACAGCTGCGCATCGGCGGAGAACGGCGACGTCTCGGGCTCGTAGCGCGTCGACTCCCCGACGCGGTTGGCGTTCTCGAACGGCCCGATGATCTGCCAGTCCAGCAGATAGCCCTCGGCGCGCAGGCGACGGGCGGCCGCGGGCAATCGACCCGCCGACTCGTCGAGGCGTGCCGCGAGGTAGTTCGCGTAGCTGCGGACCAACGGATGGCGACGCGCGTCCTTGGCGACCCCGCCGACGAAGCGTTCGAGCTTCGCGGGTTCGATCTCACCGACGAGCTCGCCGAGCAGGCCGAGCAACGCGAGTACGGCGCTCGGATCGCGGCCGCCGTGGCGCGAGAGGATCTCGCCGCGCCGCTCGAGCTCCCGGGCGAAGCGCCCCGGCCCGCCCTTCCCCCGGGCCGCCGCCTCGGCCCACGGCGTCTGCGGGGGTGCGGCGACGGCTGCCCCCGTCCATGCGCAGAGGAGCAGCGCGACGAGCAGCCCAAGCGGGCCCCGGGCCGTCCGAAGTCGCCAGGGCGCGCGCCGGCGCGGGGAAAACGAGTCCTGGCCGGGCCGCGGTCGTGCGCGCATGCCGGGGATGATGGCCAAACGGGACCGGACGTGCCACCGGTTTCGGGACCGAACGCGGCGGCTTTTCGACCCACCGCGGGTGAGGCGGCGTCCAAGTCGTCCGGTGCGGGGCCGGTTTTCTTGCTATGACTCGGCGCCCTCGCATGTCCGCCGTTCGGCGATTCCTGCTCCGAAATTGGCCCGCGTGGGTCGTCATCGCCGTGGGCTGCGCCGTGATCTGGCCCGCCCCCATCGGCACGATGCCGATGAGCCAGGATCACACGGTCCACCTCGCGCGCGCGTGGATGTACGGCGAGACCCTCGCGAGCGGCCACGTCTCGGCGTGGAGCTCGTACTGGTACTTCGGCTTTCCGCTCGGCGAACTCTACCCGATGCTCGGCGATCTCGCGGTCGCGATCGTGCGCGCGCTGACCTTCGGCAAGCTGACGTGGCCCTTCTGCTACGCCCTGGTGTTCTCCGCAGGCTACCTCGTGCAGGGGCTCGCGCTGCTCCGCGTCGCGCGGGCGATCGGCCTCGGGCCGGTGCCCGGGGTCATCGCCGCGGTGCTGACCTTCCTCGATCCGGGCGTGCTGCGCGAGGGCGGTTGGAGCTACACCGTCCACTACGGCGTATGGCTGCAACCGGTGTGCTGCGCGCTGCTGTGGTGGGGTTTCGCCGAGATCGCACCGCTGTGTGATCGGGCCGCGCCGCTCGCCGCCCGCAGGCTCGTGCTGCCGTCGGTGCTGCTCGGGCTCGCCATGCTCGCGCACCCGGTCGCGCTGCCGGTGCTCGCCCTCGGGGCGGTGCTGTTCGTGCTGCACATGGGGCTCCGCGCCGGGCTCGCGCGCACACTGGTCGCCGCCGGCATCCCGGTCGTGTTCGGCCTGTGCATCGCGGCCTGGTGGGTGCTGCCGCTCATCGCCAACAGCGCGTGGATGGCGAACTTCGGCACGCTCTACAGCGATCTCGGAACGATGGCGAGCCGCCTGCTGCGCGGCGCGTGGGCCAAGAACATGGCGCCGACGATCGGCTTCGCGATCATGCTCGGGCTGCTGTGGGCGTGGATCCGCGGCCCGCGCTTCGCGAAGTTCATGGCCACCTTCGCCGTGGTGCTGTGGCTGATGTCGACGTCCGACTTCTTCTTCCGGTTCCGACTCGACTGGCTGTCCGAGAACTTTCGCTACCTGCAGTACCAGCGCTTCATCATCGTCGCGAAGCCCGGCCTCTTCCTGTGCGCAGGTGCCGTCGTCGCGGTGCTCGGTCGCTGGGGCCTCACGATCTACCGCGGGGCGAGCACGCCACGGGCGCGCTGGCTCGGCGGCGGCGGGCGCATCGCCCTGTCGGCCGGTGTCGCGGTCGCGATCCTCGCCGGGGCCCTGTGGGCCGCGCGCGAGAACAAGGTCGGTCGCATCCGCCTCAACCGCCTCGCCTCCGGCAACCCCACCGACACCAAGTTCGAGGGCGAGTGGCGGCAGTTCGGCGCGTGGGCGAGGACCAAGTGGGACGAGCGCGAGTCGTTCTATCGCTTCGCCTACAAGTCCAAGCGCCACAGCCACGCCCTGGCCGACGCGCCGCTGTACACCCACGCGCCCGCGTACAAGATCGGCTTCACGCCGGGCGAGGTGTTCCTGCACAAGCTCGAGAGCGAGCAGGCCGCGGTGCTCGATCGCCTGCGCGTGCGCTACATCGTCGGCACCGTCACGGCCAAGGGCGCCAAGGCGGTGAAGCGCTTCGGGCGGATCAAGGTCACCGAGCGCAAGGTCACCGAGCAGGTCGCCCGCCTCGTCGGCCCCGGATCGTTCGAGGTGCTGCAGGACGATCCCGACGGTGAGGGCGTCGTCGTGCAGGTCGAGGGCGCCGACGAGACCTCGCGGCTCGAGTTCAACATCGCCGGCTTCCCGCGGTGGCAGCTGCTGCACGACGGCGTGCCCGTCGATTGGTACGAGGTCGCGCCGATCGGCGGGGACAAGATCGCGACGCAGGCCGATCGCAAGGCTGGCAAGCTGCGCGCCGGCCAGGGCAGCATGCCGTCGCCGCGGGACCCGATGCTGATGGCGATCGACGCCGAGGACGGCACCTACGAGCTGCGTTACCGCCACTGGATGCCCGCGGACATCCTCGGCGTCGCCGCCTTCGCCTTCGGCCTGCTCGCCTGCGGGCTGTTCCTCGGGCGGCCGGCGCCGGTGGATCGCCTCTTGGCGCGCGTCGAAGGCCTGCTGCGACCGTGGGTCACCGCCGTGCTCCTCGGCCTCGCCGCGACGGTCGTGTTGGGCCGTTACACCGCCGGCTTCCTCTCCGAGTGGTCGCTCGCGAGCGGTTGGCTGCGGGTCGGTCGTGCGGACGACGTCGACGGCATGACCAACGGTCCGCTCAAGGTGGACCGCCTCATCAGCCCCGCCGTCCTGGTCGAGGCGAGCACCGACGATCCTGCGCACATGCTCCTGTCCGGCGTCCACGTCGGCGCCGATCCGATCGAGGGCTGGATCGCCGTCGACGACACGAGCGTGAAGGACGGGAAGGGCACCTTCCACTTCGTCGTCTCCGGCCGCGCCGCCGGCACCGAGGACGAGTTCACCGAGCTCCTCTCGGTCCCCATCCGCAAGGGCTCCGGCAAGCAGACCGTGAACATCCCGCTCGATGCCCTAGGCGGCGCCAGCGACGTGGATCTCGAGGTGACGGTGCGCGGCCGCGGCGGGAAGACGCCACGGATGGGCTTCGACCTCCGACTGTGACAGTTTGCGGGGCCTCGTGTGGCTGGCGTCGCAGCCGCTTCTGCCGGTGGGATGACACCGACGCGCCCCACGTGGCAAGCTCAGGGGGTCGCTTCACCATGTCCTACGTCACGCCGTGGTCTCGTCTGTGTTTCTTGATCCTCGCGCCGGCGGGACTTCCCGCGTGTGGCGACGACGGTAGCGCCGATGCCGAGGGTGGCTCCTCGGCCGCGGACACCACGGCGACCACCGCACCGGCGACGAGCAGCGGCGGCCCCGCGATCGTCTGCACCCCGGGCGAGCGCCAGTGCGCCGACGGCACGAGCCTGGAGCGCTGCGCCCCGACGGGCAAGGAGTGGGTCAACGAACCCTGCCCGAGCATGACCCAGTGCGTCCCGTGTGACAACGACGACTGCACCGAGGACCGCTGCATCGGCCCGTGCGACTCGGCGGACGAGCTCCCGTCGTCCGCGGGCTGTTCGTTCATCGCCAATCGCCAGCTCCACCTGGTGCCCGAGTTCAACGATGGCCTGGTCGTCGCGAACCCCAACGGTGACGTCCAAGCGACGGTGCAGCTGTACCTGACGCCCGAGGGCCAGTCGACCGAGGAGCCGGTCGGGGATCCGGTGGTCCTCGACCCGCTCGAGGCCCACACGTTCGAACTGACCACGAACTTCGTCCAGGGGTTCAGCTCGATGTACCGCACCGGCGGGACCCACCGTGTCCAGAGCGATGTCCCCATCATCGCCTACCACCACGCGCCGGTGCGCATGTCGCTGGGCAATGACTCGTCGCTCCTGTTGCCCGAGTCCGCGCAGCGCAAGGAGTACATCGCGCTGTCCTACGGACCGAACGCGGGTCCGCGCAATGGCGAGCCGACCTACTTCGAGGTCGTCGCGCTGCAGAACTTCACCACCCTCGCGTGGTTCCCGCCGGTTGCGACCGCGGGCAACGGCCTCCCCGTGCCGTTCGTGCCCGCGGGCGGCACCGGTCAGCTCAAGATGAACCGGTTCGACACCGTGCGCATCGCCGCGTCGGGGAGCCAGAACGACATCCTCCCCCTGCGCGACATCTCCGGAACGGTCATCAAGGCGGACAAGCCGATCTGGGTGACCTCGGGAAGTGTCTGCTCGCGCGTCCCGGCCCGAGACCTCGACGTCTATCCCCTGGGCCACTGCGACCAGCTGCAGGAGGTCCCGATCCCACTCGAGTACTGGGGCACGACGTACGTCGCCGCAGCCTCGCCGTCGCGCAACGACGAGCGCCACTGGTGGCGGATCTACGCCGGCAAGGACGGTGTCGAGGTCACCACCGAGCCCGAGCAACCCGGGACACCGTTCACGTTGGCGAAGCGTGGCGACTACGTCGACCTCGACGTCCCCAACGGGACGAGCTTCGTCTTCCACGCCGACAACGGCGTGTTCATGCCGGTCCAGTACCTCCAGAGCAGCCGCTGGGACGACTATGCCCCGGCCGCACCGGGGATCATCGAGCCTCCCGAGGAGTCGACGAAGATCGGCGACCCCGCGATGTATCAGATGGTGCCGGTGGAGCAGTTCTTGAGCCGCTACGTCTTCGTCACGGCGCTGAACTTCCCGGTGAACTACGTCCAGGTCATCCGGGAGGCTGGTGGGCCGGCCGTCGACCTCGACGGCGAACCGGTCGACGAGGATCTCTTCATGCCGGTGGGCACCGACTACGAGCTCGCAGACGTGGAGATCAAGGAGGGACCGCATCTCATCGAGAGCGAGGCGCCCTTCGGCATCATCCAGGTCGGCTACAGCATCGAGGGCGTCGACGTGAAGTGCTCGCTGTCCGATCCGGACGACCTCGACCCGAAGACCGGTCTGCCGATCAGGCCCTGCTACTCGAGCTACGCCTATCCCGGCGGGATGAAGTCGGAGCCCATCTTCATCCCGTGAGTCGGACTCAGCCTTCGGTCGCGGTCGCGGGCTTGGCCCGGGGCTTCGGCTTGGGCTTCGCCTTGGCCTTCTTCTTCTTCGGCCGCTTCTTGCCCGCGCGGGCCTCGATCGCCTCGATGGCCTTCTTCGCCTCGACTCGGGTGTCTCCGTTGGGCTCGCGCTTCGCGATGCGCTCGAGCACGGGGACCGCCTGCATCGTCCCTTCGTCGCGGAGGTGGCGGACCACGAGGGTCGTCATCGCGGCCTGACGCGAGACTTCGTCGAGCATCGGGAGTGCGTCGTCGCCCAGCAGCGAGGACAATGCGGCGGCGGCCTCCCGTCGGACGCGAATGTCCTCCTTCTTGTCCTTCAGCGCGTCCTCCACGGCATCGGCGTCGGACTTCGCCCCGAGGGAGCCGAGGACCCGCACGGCGGCGGCGCGCACCCGCGGCTCGGGGTGCTCGAGCAGCGCTCGGGCGCCGGAGACGAGCTCCGCCGTCGACGCATGGGCCCCGGTCACGTCGCCCGCGGCCTCGAGGACGAGCTCGAGGGTCGCGGACGGCATGCTCGGCAGCGTCCGCGCCCGCGTGAGCATCTGGACCAGCGCAGGGCCGAACGACTTCGCCGGGGTCTTCCACGGCCGGATCAGCCTCAGCCACGGAACCCAGGTCGCCGGCTGCTCGCTGGCCGCGTAGTGCTGCATGCGCGCGGCGATCTTCGCCTCGGCGAACTCGCCCTGCCCTTGCAAGCCCAACGCGTCGATGACCTGGAGCTCGGCCTCTGGGCGTTCCTGCAGGTCGTCGAGCCAGGTGACCATGCGCGGCCCGAGCGTCTTGGGGGCACGGTCCAGGAGATGCCGTGCGATCAGGAGGCGAACGGCCGGATCGGCCGACTCGTCGAAGATCTCGCCGCACCGCTCGACCAGCTCGGGCTTCGGCTCCAGCTCGACCAGTCGAACGAGCAACGGCAGCGCGCTGCCCGGTGCGCTCGGATCGACCTCCGTCAAACGCTGCCGGAGGAGCTCGAGCGTCGCCGGCTCCTCGAGTTCCTCCGCCGCAATCTCCGGCTTGAACTGCACGAGCGTGCGCAGCAGCTTGCGGTCGATCGCGTTGTTCGGGTCGTGGAGGTCGTCGTGCTCGTCCGGGTCCGAGACGACGTCGAACCGATACGCGACATCGACCTTGCGCTCGTAGATCAGCTTGTCGTGGCCGATGACCACCCCGATCGTGGTCCCCTTGTTGTTCTCGAAGTAGTACGGCCGCTCGGGCTCCCGCGGTTCTTCCATCAGCAACGGCACCAACGAACGGCCACTGTCACCGGGTCCCGCGGCGGCGCCGAGGAGGTCCACGAGGGTCGGCGCCAGATCGATCGTGCCCACCGTCTCGTCGATCTGCCGGCCCTCGTGTCCGGGAACCGCGATGGCGAGGGGAACCCGCACGTCCTCCTCGAAGGCGGTCGGGCCGTGCAGCATCTGGCCATGGTCGCCCAACCCCTCGCCGTGGTCGGCGACGAAGACGACGATCGTGTTGTCCGCGAGCCCGAGTTCTCCGAGCCCATCCAGCAGCGCGCCGAACTGACCATCGAGGTACTGGAGCGACTTGCGGTACTTCTCGACCCGCGAGCCGTCGCCGCTGCCGAGGACCTTCCCGTCGAACCCCGGCACGTGAACCGTGTAGAGGTGCAGGAACATGAAGAACTGGCGATCGCCGAGGCCCTTGGCGAGCTCCAGCGCCTGCGGGACTGCGGTGTTCGTCTTGGGATTCTCGTAGACGCGAACGTCGGCGAACCCGTCGAGCAGCGCAGCCACCGGCGGGTACTTCGCGGGCATGAAGTAGCGGTGCACCACCGCCACGGGTTCGAGACCAATCGTCTCCATGCGGCTACCCAGCGGAATCCCCGTCGTGATGGGGTCGTCGCTGGCCTCGATCGACCGGAACATCGCGGGCATCGCCCGCTTGGTCTCCGTCGCGGCCGAATAGACGTAGTTGAACCGGTAGGCACCCTCGATCCAGGCATCGAGTCGCGGGGTGTCGCCGGGCTGGGCGAACTCGGTGCCTTCGGGCGGGCGCGCCGGCGGCAGCGCGTCGGCCCTGAGGGTGTCCGCGACCACGAGGACCACGTTCCAGTCGCGACTGCGACCGAACGCCGAGGTGTCCACGGCCTCCCGTTCGACCGAGTATCGCCCCTCCTTCGGATCGAGCTCCGCCAGCACGTCGCGCAGCAGCGTGGACGGCCGCTCCGGCATGGCCATCCGGATCCAGTCGCGCGCGACGGCCGATCGCAGCACGAGGGCCGAACGCGTGCTGGCGGCCATGCCGAACCATGCGAGCGGTGCGGCGACGCAGGCGAGCGCGCTGATCCATCCCGCCGTCCTGAGCCAGCGCGGCGCGTCCGTCCAACGCGGGGCGAGCAGGCGAGCGCCCAGGATCACCGCGGACGCGCTGGCGAGGACCTGCGTGATCAGGTGGAATTCCGGATAGAGGCCCGGCGCAACGACGTGGTCGGCGGCCGCGAAGAGGGCGAGCCCGACACCCGCGGCCACCGTTGCCAGGGCGCTGCGCCGCGACCGTCCCGCGCGCAGCGTCCCGAGCCAGAGAAGCGCGCCGACGCCGAGCGGGCCCGCGACCAGGGGCGCCCAGCGAACCGCACCGGCAAAGGACTGCTCGGACACCCACGGACCCGAGGCCAGGGTGGTGCCGACCCAGTGCAGCGGCCACGCCAGGGGCAGGTACGCCACCGCGGTCGCCAGCACCACGTGGCGCCACATCGGGAGGCCGGCTCCGCCATCGCGGGGGCGGACGGCGCGACGGGCGACGGCAACCGCGAAGGCCCCCAATGCGAGGACCGCCATCGCGAGCAACGCGTGGCCACTCCACAGCGTGACCTCGTGGATCCACCGCAGGCGTGCATGCCCCTTGGACAGCACGACCACGCGCCATCGATCGATGGCAAACGTGAGGGTGGCGGCGACCGCGGCGACGGCGAGCCAGCAGGAGAGCGTCCGCGCCCTATCGACCAGGCGTCGATCCATCGTGGGGAGGCCGGGAGGGTGTCATACGGGGTCCACGAAGGCAACGTGCCGGTGCGTCGTTCAGCCCTGCGACTTGCGCCCGAGCTTCTTCTCGATCGCGTCCGCGGCCTTGCCCGCCTCGCGCCGGAGGTAGCCGTTGTAGTGCTCCTTTTGCACCTTGCGCAGGAATGGGAGCACCTTCGCGGTGCCGATGCTCCGCAGGTTCCGGACGGCGAACGTCGTCATGTCGTTGTCCTCGGCGAGCGTGATGAGGTCGTCGATCCCAGACTCGCCAGCGAGCCGGGTGAACGTGTTGGCCGACTCCCGGCGCACGCGCAGGTCCTCCTTGCGGTCGAGCATGTGGCCCCGCGCGAGGTCGATGGCGTCGAGATCGTCGAACTGCCCGAGGACGTGGATCGCAGCGGTTCGGATTCGAGGATCGGGGTGGGCGAACAGACCGCGGGCGACCGCGACCAATTCGGAGCGCGTCTCCGCGAGCGGGCCTGTCGACGGGGCCGGTTTTCGCTTCGCCTTGCCCTTGTTGCCGAGGTCCAACGACGCAGCGTTGTTCAGGATCAGCTCGAGCACCGTCTCGGTGACCTCCACGTCCCCAGCCTGCGACCGGGCGAGCATGGCGGTCAGGGGGGCGACGAACTCGGCCGCGGGCTTGGGCCAAGGCGTGACCAACCGCAGCCATGGCTCCCACGTGGCCGGAGCACCGGTCTTCGCGTAGTGATCCAGGCGCTTCGCGATCATCTTGGTGGCGAACGCCTTTTGGCCCTGGCGCGAGAGGCCGGTGACGACCTCGAGTTCCTCCGGGGTATCCGCGATCGTCTCGAACCACTCGACGACCTTCGGCGTCATCGTCTTCGGCGCTCGCCCGAGGAGGTGACGTGCGACCAGGAGGCGGACGTCACGGCCTCCGGCCTCGAAGATGGCGGCGCAGCGCCGCACGAGGTCGCGCTCGGGCTTCAGCGCGACGAGCTGCACGAGCAGCGGCAGCGCGGCCCCTGGGGCAGTCGCATCGACCTCCGCGAGACGCTCGCGCAGCAGGGCGACGACCGCTTCCTGCTCCAGCTCTTCGGCAACGATCGCGGGGCGGTACTCCACGAGCGTACGCAGCAGGCGTGCGTCGAGTTCCCCGTCCGGGGAGAACATGTCACTGCGCTCGTCCGGATCGACCCCCACATCGAACCGATGGGCGACGTCGATGTCGCTCTCGTAGATCAGCTTGTCGCGACCGATCACGACACCAACGGTGTCGTTGTCGGCCGCCTCGAAGAAATAGGGGCGCTCCGGTTGCTGCGGCTCCGCCACGAAGAGCGGGACCAGCGAGCGCCCGCGATCCGCCGGATCCGGTGGGGCACCGAGCAGGTCGACCAGAGTCGGCGGGAGATCGAGCGTCCCCACGGTTTCTTCGATCACCCGACCCGTCGTGCCGGGGATCGCGAACGCGAGGGGCACACCGATGTCCTCCTCGAACACGTTCGGGCCGTGGAGCATCTGCCCGTGATCGCCGAGGCCCTCCCCGTGGTCCGCGGTCAACACGACGATCGTGTCGTCGGCGACGCCGAGCTCGGCGAGACCGTCGAGCAACGCGCCGAACTGGGCATCGAGATACCGCAGGGACCGCTGGTATCGCTCGACGCGACTGCCGTCCTTGGCGCCCAACATCTGCCCGTCGAACCCGGGGTCGTGGACGTTGTACATGTGCAGCCACATGAAGAACTGCTGATCGCCGAACGAGCGGATGAGCTCGAGCGTGTTGGGAACCGCATCGTTCGTGTCGAGCTTCTCGTAGACCGACACATCCTCGCCGAACCCGTCCATGAGCGCGGCGATCTGCGGGAATTTCTGCGCGATGAAGAACGTGTTCACCGACGCGCCCGGTCGCAGGCCCAACGCCTCCATGCGCAGCCCGAGGGCGACACCGCTGTTGAGCGGGTCGTCGCCGGCGCGGATCGAGCGGAACATCGTCGGCATCGCCCGGTGGGTCTTCGTGGAGGTCGAGTACGCGTAGCGGAAGCGGAACGCCCCCTCCATCCACGCGTTGATGCGTGGCGTGTCCTCCGGGACGACGAAGGGCATCCCCCCCTCGGGGCGCGCAGGCGGCAGGGCGTCAGCACGGAGGGTGTCCACGACGACCAACACGATGTTGTGCCGCCCGCGACCGGCGAAGGGCGTCGGCGCCTGGGCGACCTCACTCGGAGCATAGGTGCCCGCCGTCGCGTCGAGCGTGGCGAGCATGTCGTGCAACAGCGTCTTGGGCCGCTGTGGCATCGCATGACGGATCCAATCGCGAGCGACCGCCGAACGCAGGACCAGGGCTGATCGCGTCGGTCCCGACATCGTCGCCCAGCTCGCCGGTGCCGCGAGCACCACAGCGGCGATCGCCGCGACGATCGGCCAAGGGCGGTGAAACGCCCGCGGTTCGCGGTCCAGCCATCGGGCACCGGCGAGCAGCGCGGCCGTGGTCATCAGCACGTGCACCGTCATGTGGAACGGCGGATAGATCCCCGGCGCGATGCGGTGATCGGCGAGCCCCATCACGACCACGGCGCCCGCGAGCGCGGCGGTGATGCGACGGGCCCAACGCGTCGCCGTCGTGACGGGGAACGCGAGCGTGAAGCATGCGGGGACGACAAAGAAACCGCCGACGACCGGCGCCCACGCGACGAGCGGGGCGAACCACTGCTCGGAGATCCATGCCCCGGAGGCCAGCTGGTCACCGACCCAGAGGAGGGGCCAGAGCAACAGACCCAGCACCACCAGTGCGGGCATCCCGATCCGTCCCACCCATCCTGGCCGCGGCGCCGCGGAGCCCACGGCCCGCGCGGGAACCCATGCGCCGGCGAGCCAACCCAGCGTCCCCATGGCCAGGACCATCGCCGCGAGCACGGCGTGCCCGCTCCACAGCGTCCACTCCTGCGCCAGGCTCATCCCGGTGGTCGTGGCCCCGACGACCGCGATGCGCACGCGATCGATCACGAACGTCGTGGTCGCGGCGAGGAACGCCGCGAGCCCCCAGCGACGCCATCCGACCCAGCGTTGCGACCATCGCGACCCCTGCCCCATCGACCCGGGCGAGCTTGTCACAGCGGAGTCACGACTGCAAACCCGCGATCGCGAGGCGCGGGACGGCCGGCGCTCACCGCAGATCGAAGTCGAAGCCCAGGCGTGGGGTCTTGCTCGCGCGCCCGTGGACGCGGACGCGCAGGTCGATCGTCGCGGCGTCGGCGAAGCGGTCGATGTCCAGGGTCAGGTCCTGCTTGCCGCTGCGCGCTCGGATCGGGACCCGGCGCAGCTCCTGCCATTCGCCGTCGCCGTCGCCGTCGCCGTCGCCTTCGCCGGGGCGCCCCTCCACGACGATCTCCCAGCCGTTCGTGGCGTCCTTCAGGGCGTGGTCGTCGATCGCGAACCAGCCGGGGATTTCGGAGGTGGCGGGCGAGACGCCCGGCAGCGCCACGGTCGCCGGATCGTCGGCGCTGGCCTCGACGAGGATCGCCGGGCCGATGACGCGATCGACCTTGATGGGGCCGTTGGTCACGCCGTGGGCCGAGGCGACCTTGCCCTCGCGCAGGTGTCCGCTCGCGAAGTGGCGCTCGGCGACGAAGCCAGAGCCGTAGCGGGCGAGCGCCGCGACCACGAACATCGCGGCGAGCGTTGCCAACACCCACGGGCGCAGCCAGGCCTCGATCCGCGCCAGGATGGCCGCCGCGGGGCGCGACGCGAAGGCCAGCGCGCCGGCGAGGCCGAGGGCCGCCGCGAAGGCCGAGACGCCGATCACATCGGCGAGCATCCATCGCCGCCACCGCAGCTCGTAGACGCCGTCCTCCGCGTCGACGCCGATCAGCATCGGATCCGTCGGCGGCGTGGTGTTGCCCTTGCCAGTGCGGAACTTGCCAGCGCGCCGCTCCTCGGGCGACGCCGAGGGGCCGTTGCCGACCGCGGGCACCTCGACCCAGTCGACCGGCGCGCCGTCGTGCAGCACCTGCCAGCGCGGGAAGCCGGCGACGTTGAACTCGAGCCGAGAGCCCGGCGTCGCCCCGCGGACGCGCACCGCGACCCGCTCGTGATCGACGTCGTCGACGAGGACCTCGAGCTCGCCCTGCCCGACCACGCGGGCGATCTGCTCGGTGACATCGCGCTCGGAGACCTTGATCTTCCCGAAGCGCTTGATGACCTTGCCGTCCTTCACCCCACTGGCGCCGACGAAGTACTTCACGCGCAAGCGATCGAGCACCGCGGCCTGCTCGGACTCGGGCCGGTGGACGAAGACCTCGCCCGGCATGTAGCCGATCTTGTACGAGGGCGCGCCGTTGAAGACCGGCGCGTCGGCATAGATGTGGCTGTGCCGACGCGCCTTGTAGGCGATGCGCCAGTAGTCGTCGCCCCGGTCGGCCCAGCGCTTCTTGGCCCACGCGTTGAACTCGGCGAAGTCCCGATCGGTGCGTCGGTCGCCCTGGACGCGCATCGTCCGGTAGTCGCCGACGCCGTTGTCGCGGGCGACTTCGCCGGCGCTCGCGAACATCGATGCGGTCACCGAGGCGGCGGCGACGACGAGACCGACGGCCAGCGCGATGCGGCGACGATCCCCGCGGACCCGATCGCGCCACAGCCCCCACGCCGTGTGCCCGAGCACCGCGGGCCCGAGGCCGGCGGCGAGGTACAGCCCCGGCTTCGCGCAGATGATGAAGCGCTGGTACTGCAGGTAGCGGAAGTTCTCGGACAGCCAGTCGAGCCGGAATCGGAAGAAGAAGTCGGACGTCGACATCAGCCACAGCACGACCGCGAGCACGGCGAGGCCGCGCACGAACCGGTTGCCGCGCACCAGACCCCAGAGCAACCCGACCAAGATCGCGTAGCCGACCGAGGGCGTCATGAACTTGGCCCACGACCCCGACCACACCCGGCGGAGCATCGTGTCCATGTCGCTGTAGAGCGTGCCGAGGTTCGCGATCCAGGCGCTGTGCGTCATCATCGGCAGCACCCACCACGCGGCCATCGCCGCGCCGAGGCCGGTGACGAGGCCGAACGACACGAGCACCCGCGGCATGTTCGCGCGCACGCCCTGGGCGACGAGCATGACGAGCGTGCCGAGGGCCGCCATCGGCAGCGCGATCGGGTGCGCGAGCATGGCCAGCGCCACGAGCACCGCCGGTCCGACCAAGGCACGTGGCCTCACCTCGTCGGCGCGGAGCAGGAGCGCGATCTCGGCGAACGCCCACCAGATGAACACGCACGCGACCGGCTGCATCCACACGCCGAAGTGAACGGTGTACGCCCAGCCGCCCTCCCGCAGGACGCCGGGGTCGAGGTAGAGCAGCACCGCGCCGATGAACCCCGGCGCGCGCCCCAACCCCGTCGCCCGGGAGATCCGCAGCATCGCGATCCCCTGCAGCACGTACGCCGCCGAGAACACGAACGCGTAGCACTGCGGCCACGGGAGCGTGCCGAACGACAGCGCGCGCAGCAGCCCGACGAACAGATCGCCGAGCACGGGGTAGAGCTCGCCGACCGGGAACCCGAAGTACCAGTAGCTGCTCCACCCGGAGAGGTGGCCGGTCTTGATTTCCTCCCCGACCATCCACGCCCGCGCGACGTGGACGGTGTGGTCCTGCGACAGCGGCATGCGGCCGATGGGGCCCGGCCAGATGAGCCAGCACGCGAACGCGCACAGCAACAGCGCGGGCCACTGCCGCGCGAGCACACCGGCGACGCGGCGGGGGATCGTCCGCAGCCACGGGACCCGCCGGGGCTCGCGTCCGCGACCATCCGCGGGGTCCGGATCCTCGGGGGGCGCGGTGGGCGGCGCGGACATCGGTGACGAGCTCGGCCGGCCTTGGTGCGACGAGGCGGCGGGACTCTAGGGTTGTGGTTTGCAGGCCGTCAAGCCGCACGGAACGGCCGTGGCTGTGGTACTCCTTGCGCCGCCACGCATGTGGAAACGCACGGTACGCGCGCATGACCGACTCGGCTTCTCCTGATCTCCACTCCACGGGCATCTCGCAAACCGGCACGTATATGAACGAGCTGGCGGGCGTCAGCATCGTCATCCCGGCGTACAACGAGGAGCGCGGCGCAGGGCCGGTGCTCGTCGAGTTGCTCGAGCTCCTCGAGCGCGAGCTCCCCGGCATCCCGCACGAGGTGATCGTCGTCGACGACGGCTCCAAGGATCGCACGGCCGAGGTGATCGAGCAGCACGTCGGCGGTCGACTCCGCCTCGTGCGTCACCCGGTCAACAAGGGCTACGGCGCCGCGATCAAGACCGGCGTCTCCGAGGCGATCTATCCCTGGATCCTCATCACCGACGCCGACGGCACCTACCCGGCCAAGCACATCCCCGAGCTGCTCACGCACCGCCGCCACTTCCACATGGTCGTCGGCGCGCGCACGGGCCCCAAGGCCGCGGTGGCGATGCTGCGGCGGCCGCCCAAGTACGTGCTGCGCAAGCTTGCGTCGTACTTGAGCCGCCAGGACATTCCCGATCTCAACAGCGGGCTCCGGCTGATGCGCAAGGACATCCTCGAGCGGTTCGAGAACATCCTGCCCAACCAGTTCAGCTACACGACCACGATCACGCTCGCGATGTTCTCCGCGGGCTTCCACGTGAAGTTCGTGCAGATCGACTACTTGAAGCGCGAGGGCAAGTCGAAGATCCGCCCCATCGCCGACACGATCGGGTTCACCAAGCTCATCTTCCGCACGGTGATGTACTTCGATCCGCTGCGGGTCTTCATCCCGGCCGCGGCCCTGTTCGTGCTCGCGTCGCTGGTGATCGGCATCGGAAGCTACTCGATTACCGGCCGGGTCATGGATGTCACCACCGTCGTGCTCTTCACGACCGGCTTCCAGACGCTGATGGTCGGCCTGCTCGCGGACATGCTCAACCGACGCCTGCCGTGACGGCGGCGCTGCCGTGATGGTCGAGCCGTCCCCACCGCCCGCGACGCCCGCACGCCCCGCTGCGCCCAAGACGTGGGACTGGCGGATCCTGCCGATCGCGGGGTTCACCGGCCTCGTCATCTGGATCCTGGTCCGGAACCTCGCGGGCGCCGACGAGTTCACCGACGCGCTCGCGAGTGCGCGCTGGGAGTGGGGCGCGGCCTCGATCGGGCTGTTGTTCGTTTGTCAGTACATCGCCGCGCGGCGGTGGATGATCATCCTCGACGCGCTCGGCCACCCGATCCCGTTCATGCGCGCCGCCAAGGCCATGCTCGCGACGTGGCCGATGGCGCTGCTGGCCCCGGCGCGCGCGAGCGACCTGCTGCGCTCGCTGGCGATCGCCGATCTCTGCCCGCCGCTGCTCGGGGCCGGCAGCGTGATCGCCGAGAAGGCCATCGACGTGCAGAGCCTCTGCCTGCTCGCGATCGTCGGCTCGCTGGCCTTCGGCGTGCCGCTGGTCGCCGTGCTCGCCGCGGGCCTGCTGCTGGCGGAGTGGGCGTTCGTCTGGCTCCTCGTCCATCGCCGGGCCGCGATCGCGCGGCTGCCCCTCTTGCGCCGCAAGCCCGAGAAGCTCGAGCAGGTCCTCGTCGCGTTCACGGCCCTGCTGCAGCAGCCGCGACGCCTGGCGGCGGTGAGCGCGACCTCGCTGCTGTCGTGGATCGCAGGCACCGCCCTGTTCCAGTGCCTGCTGGTGATGGTCGACGCCGACGTCGGCATCGTCGCCACCGCGGCGCTGTGGCCGGCGGCGATCTTCGCCGGGATGATGCCGCTCACCCTCGCCGGGATGGGCACGCGTGACGTCGCGTTCATTTATCTGTTGCGGGCCGCGGGGCACACGCCCATCCGCGAGGGGGCGTTGCTGGCGGCGACGCTCGGGTACTCCGCCGTGGGCACGTGGCTGTTCGCGATCCTCGGGATCCCCCTTGCGGTCCAGTTCGTGTTACGCCTTCGGCGCCCCGCTGTGGCCGCCACCGCCCGTGCGGCCGTCGGGCAGAACGAGGACCCATGACTGACCATTCGGACGGCGTGATGGACCGGGAGTATGCCGCGGGCCGTCGCCGCGCACCCCACCTGCAGTTTCGTTATCGCGTGCGTGCGCAGCTCGCCGTCGACGCCTTCCGCAGTCGCGTCGCGCGGCAGAGCACGCACCGCGTGATCGAGCTCGGCGCCGCCGACGGCCTGACGCTGTTGGCGATCCGCGAGCTGCTCGGATCGCAGGGCGAGTTCGACGGCATCGAGCTCTCCGACGAGCTGCTCGCCGCCGCGCCCAGCGTGCCGGCCAACACCCGCCTGCTCAAGGGCGACGTGATGACGCTGCCCGCGGAGATCAAGGACGGGCACTACGATCTGTGCACCGCGCTCGCGGTGCTCGAGCACCTGCCCGATCCGACCCAGGCGCTGCGCGAGGCGTTCCGCGTGCTGCGGCCCGGCGGCGTCCTGGTGGCGACCGCCCCGAACCCGCTGTGGGACGACATCGCCGGCAAGCTCGGCATGGTCGCGGCCGAGCACCACGAGCAGGAACTCGACGAGAAGGCCCTGCGCCGCATCGTCGCCGCCGCGGGCTTCGTCAACATCGAGTTCCGCCGGTTCATGTGGGCTCCGGTCGGCGTCCTGCCGTACCTCAAGCTCAAGCTCGACCCCGCACGATCGCTGGAGATCGATCGCTGGGTGTCCAAGCTCAAGCTGCTGAACTTCGGCTTCGTCAACCAGTGCATCGTCGCGAGCAAGCCATGAGCCACGAGAACGAGCGCTTCCCCCAGCCCGCCCCCGGGCACCGCGACTGGTACGCCTTCGAGGCGCTGCGCGCCCTGCCGCGCATCATCTTGATGGTCGACAAGAACCCGTTCTCGGAGACCTACGGCTGCTTCGATCGCGAGTACTGGCACTACCGCACGATCGACTTCCCGTGCGGCATGAGCCAGGAGTTCTGCCTCGCCCTGGCGATGGCGTTCAAGCACCCGTTCCCGAACAACCCGTACTACGGCAACGAGCGCCTGCGCGAGCTGGTCGTCGGGTCGATCGAGTTCGCGAAGAAGTCGGGACACGCCGACGGCTCGTGCGACGATTACTTCCCGTTCGAGCGCGCGCTCGGGGCCCTGGTCTTCTCGCTGTACGCGATGACCGAGTCGTACCTGGTGCTCGGGCTGCAGCGGCCCGACCTCGTCGAGTTCTTCCACACCCGCGCCAGCTGGCTGTGCAAGCACAACGAGAGCGGCCAGCTCGCCAACCACCAGGCCCTGGCCGCGCTGGCGCTCTACAACGTCTTCCTGCTGACAGGCGACGAGACCTTCCGCAAGGCCAGCGACGACTACCGCGACATCACGCTGTCGTGGCAGAACGAAGAGGGCTGGTTCCAGGAGTACGAGGGCGCCGATCCGGGCTACCACTCGTGCTCGATCGCGTTCCTCGCCAAGCTCTGGCAGAAGAGCAAGGACGAGCGCCTGGTCGCGCCGATCGGCCGCGCCATCGAGTTCGCCAGCTACTTCATGCATCCCGACGGCTCGTACGCGGGCGAGTACGGCAGCCGCAACACGTACCACTTCTATCCCCACGGCTTCGAGGTCTTCGCGGACCGCTTCCCGCTCGCGGGTCGCATCGCGCAGACGTACCTGCAGCGGGGCCTGCCCGAGCGTCGCCGCTACTACAACGACGACAACCGGATGTGCGCCCACTACGTCTACGACTGGATGCAGTCGTGGCTGGACTGGCAGGGCGACGCGCGCGACGGCACGCTCGAGCAGCACCGCGGGCCCTTCACGAAGTGGTTCCCCAACGCCAAGATGCTGGTGAAGAAGACGCCGGCCTACTACGCGGTCATGTCCCTGGCCAAGGGCGGCGTGCTCAAGGTCTACGACGACCAGGGCCCGCTCTACAGCGACACGGGTCCGATCGCGAAGACGACCGGTGGCGACGTGCTCGTCAGCCACATGGTCGAGGACAACCCGATCGAGGCCGAGCCCGCGACGGGGCGCTTCTCGACCCGCGGCAAGATGAGCAAGCGCAAGCACCAGCTCGCGAGTCCGGTGAAGCAGGCGGCCTTCCGCGCGATGAACCTGACGGTCGGGCGCTACAACCCGAACCTGGTCCGGACCACGCTGCAGAAGATCCTCATCACCGGCAAGCCGCGGACGGACGTCACCTTCAGCCGGCGGGTCGAGTTCACCGACACCGAGATCCGCATCCAGGACGGTCTCGACGGGTCGGGGAGCGACGCGAAGCTCGCGCGGCTCGCGATCGGCAGCGACGCGACCTCGATCTACGTCGCGAATTCGACCAACTTCCAGGAGTCGATGCTCCTGCCGTGGATCGACCAGAGCGACTCGGTGGCCGTGTTCAACGAGCAGCGCAAGGTCGATCTCCCGGTCCGGGTCGTCAGTCGCGCCAAGCTCGGTCGGCCCCTCGGCTGATCGTCGCGCGACCGAGTCACAAACCCCGGTCGACTGCATCCGTCCGCCGCCGGCCGACGGCGACGGCGACGCGCCGCACGGATGGGCCTTGCCCGCCGCGGCGCGATCCCGCATCGTCGGCAGGCCTCCAACTCCGTCCCCCTATCCCGTTTCCCGAAGGAGACCAACGACCCATGGGCATGCTCTCGCGACTGACCGGAATGAACTCCACCAAACAGCCGACGGACGACATCCTGCTCGTCCACGCGATGCTGTTGATGGCCGGCGCCGATGGCGTCATCGAGGACGAGGAGATCTCGACGGTCCACGCCTTCGTCAGCTGTCTGTCGGAGTTCAAGAGCCAGAACTTCGGCCAGCTCGTCGAGGAGGCCCGCAAGATGATGCGGCGCTACCCGAGCGTGAAGGAGTCGGTCGCGGCGCTGGGCTACCTCAGCACGCCCGCGCTCAAGCACAAGGCGTTCGTGCTGGCGGCCGATATCGCGATGTCGTCGGGCGACGTCGACGAGACCGAGGATCAGCTGCTCGAGACCATGCAGCGCCTGATGGAGATCGACGACCGCACGGTGCAGACGATCATCTGGGCGCTGCACCAGAAGTACGCCCGCTAGTTCGGGAGACGCGCCCATCACTGGGCGCTGCACGAGAAGTATGCGCGCTGAGTCGGCGACACGCCGCGACGCCCGTCACTGGGCCCGCAGCCACTTCGCGAAGACCGCGAGCCCATGGGCGAGCGGGGTGCTGGGCCGGAACCCGAGGCGGGTCTCGGCCCTCGTCACGTCTGCAAACGTGCGCGGCACGTCGCCGGGCTGCTCGGGCAACCGCTCGAGGATCGCCGTCACGCCCAGCGCGGTCTCGAGGGCGGCGACGAGCTCGGCCAGCGTCACGGGGCTCGAGTTCCCGAGGTTGAACACCTCGTGGCCGGCGGCATCCAGCGCGATCGCGGCCTGGACCCCGCCGACGATGTCGTCGATGAAGGTGTAGTCGCGGCTGGTGCTGCCGTCGCCGTAGAGCTCGATCGGCTTGCCCGCGAGCATGCGCTCGGCGAACTTGCGGATCGCCAGGTCGGGCCGCTGCCGCGGGCCGTACACGGTGAAGAACCGCAGCGACACGATCGGCAGCCCGTAGAGATGGGCGTAGGCGTGGCACATGGCCTCGTTGCCGAGCTTGGTGGCGCCGTAGGGCGACGCCGGCCGCAGCAGCGCGTCGGTCTCGGCGAACGGGACCTTGGTGTTCAGCCCGTACACCGAGCTCGAGGAGGCGAACACGAACTTCTTCACGCCGTGGTGGCGCGCCGCCTCGAGCATGTTGAGCGTACCGACGGCGTTGGTCGTCTCGTACAGCATCGGGTCGGTCAGCGACGGCCGCACCCCGGCCCGCGCCGCGAGGTGGACGATGCACTCGGGCGCGAACGACTCGACCAGCGCCGAGATCTTCGCGCCGTCGCGGATGTCGCCCTCGACCAGGCGATAGCGCGGGTTGTCCAGGTGCGGCGCCACGTTGGCCCGCTTGAGCGCCGGGTCGTAGTAGTCGTTGAAGTCGTCGACGACGGCGACGTGTCCGCCTGCCGCGAGCAGGCGATCGACGAGGTGCGATCCGATGAACCCGGCGCCGCCGGTGACGAGGGTGCGCGCGTAGTGCTGGGACATGGCGAAGGGCCGGCGGTCGGCTCGGCGCGCGGAGTATAGCCCCTGTCGACGGCGGGCCGCCCGCGGGCGATTCTCTGGGCCCGCGGCGCGCGTCCAGCAGCCACGCGCGGTACAGGAGGATCAACCAATGACGGCGCCCAGCAGCAACGCGCGCAAGCACGAGAGCAACAACCCGGCGCTGCGGCTGGTGCTCGGGCACTTCCGTCGCACGCTGTGCCGCGTGGTCCGGGGGCTGCGGCCGCGCACGGTGTTCGACGTCGGCTGCGGCGAGGGCTACATGCTCGCGGCCGTCCGCGCCGATCTCCGCGATGCTGGCATCGACGCGACGTACACCGGCGTCGACATCAGCGGTGACGCGATCGCGGCTGCCCGCGCGCGCCTCGGACCGGACATCGAGCTGCGTCAGGGGGACGTCCGGGAGCTCGCGGCCGGGCGCCGATTCGACGTCGTGATGATGCTCGAGGTCCTCGAACACCTCGACGATCCGACGCCGATGCTCGACGTGCTCGCCGGGATCACCGGGGGGCACGTGGTGCTGTCCGTGCCGCACGAGCCGCTATTCCGCGGGCTGAACCTCCTGCGCGGTCACCACCTGCGCCGGCTCGGCAATCACCCCGAGCACGTCCAGCAGTTCTCGCGCGCGGCGTTCCTGGCCTTCGTGGCGCGGCGGTTCCTGATCGTCGATGCGCCGATCGTGCCGCCGTGGACGATGGTCGTGGCCCGGCCGCGGCCGTGAAGTTCACGGCGGCGGACCCGTGCGCTACGCTGTCGCCCACGTGACGTCCCAGCTCGGCGCGGCACCCGACGACACGCTCGGGATCTCGGCGGTCGTCCCCGTCTGGGACGAGGTGCAGTCCCTGCCCCAGCTGCGCGGTGAGCTGGTCGCCGGGCTCGAGGCCACGGGGCGCACATTCGAGATCCTGTTCGTGGACGACGGCAGCACCGACGGCACGGCGGGCCTCATCGACGGGTTCGCGGCCGAGGATCCCCGCATCCGCGCCGTCCACCTGCGCAAGCACTACGGCAAGTCGCCGGCGCTCGCGGCCGCCTTCGATCGGGTCCGCGGCGAGATCGTGATCACGCTCGACGGCGACCTGCAGGACGACCCCGCCTTCATCCCCGAGTTCGTCGCGCGCATCGAGGGCGGCGCCGATCTGGTGTCGGGGTACAAGCAGGTGCGCCACGATCCGGTCGGCAAGACCCTGCCCTCGCGGGTGTTCAACGCGGTGGTGCGGCGGGTCTCGGGCGTGCCGCTGCGCGACTTCAACTGCGGGTTCAAGGCCTATCGCCTGGCGTGCATCCGCGAGCTGTCCGTGTACGGCGGGTTCCACCGGTTCTTGCCCGTGCTCGCGAGCGAGCGCGGCTTTCACGTCGAAGAGCTCGTCGTCCAGCACCGCCCGCGGACCCACGGACACAGCAAGTTCGGCGCGACGCGGCTGTTCGAGGGCTCGCTCGACCTGCTCACGGTGTTGATGGTCACGCGGTTCCGGACCCGACCGCTGCACCTGTTCGGCGCCCTCGCGGGGATCTCCGGGTTCACGGGGCTGTCGCTGCTCACCTATCTCTCGGTGCTGTGGTTCATGGGGGAGCCGATCGGCACCCGACCGCTCCTGACCCTCGGCGTGTTGCTGACCCTCGCGTCGATCCAGTTCGTGGGGACGGGTCTGGTCGCGGAGCTGCTCGTGCGCACGACCATCACCTCGCGCGAGATCGTGTCGGTGCGCGAGGGCCCAGCGCGGTTGCCCTCGGCGACACCGCGGTCCGTTGCCCTACCGAAGGCCGAAGACGCGAAGGCCGAAGATGCATCGTCTGCGCCGCGGGGCGCCGCGCCATGAGGACCATCGTGCAGCGCGTCGCGAGTGCCCAGGTCGTCGTCGACGGCGAGGTGGTCGGGGCGATCGAGCGTGGCCTGCTCGCGTACGTCGGCGTCGAGGACGGCGACACCCTCGCGGACGCCCAGACCACCGCGCGCAAGCTCGTCGAGCTGCGGCTGTTTCCGGGGCGCACGCCGATGGACCACGACGTGCGCGAGGTCGGTGGTGGGATGCTGCTCATCTCGCAGTTCACCCTACTGGCGTCGATCCGCCGGGGTCGACGGCCGAGCTTCGACGCGGCGATGGCCCCGGAGCCCGCGCGGGCGCTCTACGCTGCGGTCTGCGACGCGGTCGCGGCATCCGGCGTGACCGTGGCGACCGGTCGATTCGGCGCGCACATGATGGTGCACTCCATCGGCGATGGGCCGATCACCATCGCGGTGAACACCCGGGCCGGCGCCCTGCTGTGACACACGGGTCCCTTCCGGACCCACTGATCCAAAGATCACCGCCCGGCCGCCGTGATGGTTTTGCTTGCCGCGTTGGCGAAGCGGTGTACCTTACGCAAGATGCGGTACGTCATGGCGTTGGCGGTGGTGTTGGGTGCCTGTGACGCGGCGGAGCCCGACCCCATCGAGGCCGAGTTCGAGTCGACGCTGCGCCTCGGGGGCTTCCCGAACCCGGCGAACTACCCCGGGAACGGCGATCTGGCGGTCTACGAAGGGGCCTCCACCGCGAGCGAGGACTGCCTCATCTACACCACGGTCGGCACCCAGGTGTACGCCGGCCGGGCCCCGGCTGCCCCGCTGGTCATGAACCTCTCGGGCAACAGCATCCTCGACGCGAACGGCACCCTGCAGTGCAGCCTGTCGACGGGCCTGCTGACGTCGCGGCTGCGGGAGGGCGGGCCCGGGGGCCCGGTGCTCTTCACCAACATCGGGCCGTGGATCTTCAGCGGCAACATCGACACGAACCAGTCGGTGCTCGCCGTGGTCCAGCAGATGGCCAACCAGCTCGAGTACACGTTCTTCGGCGCGAGCATCTACGAGCACACGCAGTTCGACGGGGCGATCCTCGCGACCGCGACCACGGCGATCTCGAACGCCGAGGCCAAGCGCAAGCTGACGCTCGCGGCGGCGATCAGCGCCGAGTGTGGTGGCCTCGGGTTGTACGCGGACGAGGCCGAAGAAGACCACTGAGGCGAGCGGCCGTCTCGAGCCGGATGGCGCTCGAGACGAACCCGACCCGATTCAGTCCGCCGTCATGATCATCGAGCCCATCAGCTGCTCGGTGTAGGCGTAGTCCCCCATCTGGCCGTCGGTCCAGTCGAACTCGGTGAGCCAGACCCGGCCGGGGCCGTCGTCGCGGCAACCGATCGACACCTGGCCAGCGGCCCAGCCGGCGAGCGGAACGATGCCCGGGTAGTCGACGATGTTGGAGCCGCAGCCCGACTGATCCAGGGGGATGCTGACGAAGTCGTTGGTTGCCCAGAACGGATCGCCCGGGGTGAACTGCTCTACGGTGGGGGCGATGTCGAGGCACGAGCCGAAGAAGCCGTTCTCGACCACCGCCTCGTCGAAGACCGCGTTGAACACTTCGTCGCTGATGAATACCTCGGTGAGGACGATGCCGCCGCCCGCGACATAGTCCTGCAGCGTCGGTCCGTCGAAGGCGCCGTCGCGCGTGACGAGGATCGCCTGCGTGTCCTCGTCCGGTGTGCACGAGAACACCACCTGGAATTCCTCGCCCTCGGGGATGAACGCCGAGATGTCGCGGGTCGAGCTCCCGCATTGCAGCAGGTTCGGCCGCACCGTGCGGCCCGTGGTGATCGCCACGCACCACTGCGCGAGCGTCCCACCTTCGCCGGCGTTCTGGTCGAGCACGCTGAGCTCCCAGGATCCGTTGCCCGGGCCGACGGTGCCGACGTACGCGTCGAGGTTGCCGAGCGGCTGGACGTTGCCCGAGATCGCGGGCGTCCCGACGCACGTCGGCGGCGATCCGGCGTCCTGGTCGAACGTCGCATTGATGTCGTTGGCGGTCCCGCACTGCGCCGCCGCGAGCGACACCGACTGATTGGTGTCGACGTGGCGCACGTCGATCGCGAGATCGCCGAGCGCGGTGTGGCTGCCATCGACGAGCACATCGACGTCGAGGACGGTGCCCGCGAGACCCGTGACGGGGATGGTGCTCTGCGTGAGCACGCCCGCACCGGGGCCGATCGCGGCATCGGGTGCGGTGCAGAACGTGTGCAGGCCCGCGCAGCTGTCGGCCACGATCTCGCACTGCGCCGTGCACGTGAGTGGACCGCCGTCGAACCCGAGGTCGAAGCAGTTCACGCCGCCGAAGTCGTTGGTATCGCACTCCTCGCCGGGATCCTGGTCCCCGTTGCCGCAGCCGACACACTCGGAGAGATCCAGGGTGCAGTCGGCGGCGCAGCTGATCGCGCCCCCGTCGAGCCCCATCGACACGCAGGTCTCGCCCCCCAGCGCCGCGCCGTCGCAGACCTCGGTGCCGTTGATCACCCCGTCGCCGCAGACGAAGCAGCCCGAGGTATCGAACGCGCTGCAATCTCCGCTGCAGCCCAGCGTTCCGCTGTCGAACCCCTGCGAGAGGCAGTCTTCTCCGCCGAGGTCGACGCCGTCGCAGACCTCCGGTCCGGCGATGATGCCGTCGCCGCAGACATAATTCTCGCAGCCGGTCGTGATGAAGGTGCAGTCGGCGGCGCAGTCGAGATCGCCACCGTCGAAGCCGAGGCTCATGCAATCGGCCCCCTCGAAGTCGTTGCCCTCGCACTGCTCGTCGCCCTGCACGTTGCCGTCGCCACACATGTAATTGCAGCCGCTGGTATCCAGCGTGCAGTCGGCGTTGCAGGCCAGGACACCGTCGACGAAGTCCTCCGAGGCACAGTCGCGGCCGTCGAGGTTGTCGCCGTCGCAAAGCTCACCGCCTGGGGCATCGACCTGGCCGTCGCCACAGCCGACGAACCCACCCGAGGACGAGCTGTCACTCGACTCGGACCCCGACGAGTCGGGATCGACGGTCGTGGCGGTCGTGGTCGTGGCGTCCGTCGTCGACGAGTCGGGATCGACGCCCGAGCCGTCCGAGGTCGCGTCGGTCGAACCGGGGTCGCCGGTGCTCTCGCCCGTGCTCGGAGAGGCGTCGTCGGCGGGGCAACCGATGAGGAGCGTGGGCACGACGAGACCGCTGCACGCGCGGAGGAACCTACGGGGACTCGAAGTCATGGACCGCAGCGTGGGTCCACTGCACGACGCCGCGCAAGCGGATTCGGGCCGTTCGGCCGCGGCGCCGACCGCACGACGTGCCCCCACGTGCACTTCGCCTCAGCGAGCCGCGGCCGCGATCGCGGCCCGGTGCGTCGCGAGGTCCTGCAGATCCGAGGCGATCGGCTTGGGGATGTCCGCAATCATCACCTCGGCGCGGTCGCAATCCGCGGCAGCGGCGGCGAGCGCACCGGCGACGATTTCCGCCTCGCAGCGGCGCAGGTGGGCGCGCATCCGCGAGAGGTGCTTTGTCGCGCCCTCGCGATCGAACAGCGCGATGGCCTGGCTGTAGCTCTCGATCGCCGCGGCGGCGTCCCCCTGCGCGAGCTGGCTGGCCCCGAGGTTGTTGAGGGCCATCCCCACGCGCAGGTCGTGCCCGTCGGGGCCGCCGAACAGGGCGACGGCCCGGCGCAGCGCAGCGATGGCGCCCGCATGATCCCCGCGGCGACGCGCGAGGGATCCCTGGGCCACGAGGACCTCGCCGCACGCGGGATGTTCGGGCCCGAACACCGCCTCGCGGATCGCCAGCGCGCTCGCGTAGAGCGCCTGGGCCTGGTCCCAGTCCCCGCGTCCCTCGGCGATCGCGTGACCGAGGTTCAACGAGTTCGTCGCGACCAAGGGGTGGGTCGCGCCGTGCGTGCGTCGGTTGGCCTCGAGCGCCGCTGCGAACGCGTCCTCGGCCTCGCGGTGTCGGCCGAGCCGAGCCAGCGCGATGCCGAGATCGTTGCGCGCCCCCGCGATGCTCACCGCGCTCGGGCTCGGGGAGGCTTCCTCCGTCCGGATCGAGGCGCTGAACTGCTCGGCCGCCAACTCGTGGTCGCCGTGGGCGCTGAGCGTCACGCCCAGCGCGTGGGCGAGGCTCGCGACCTGATCCGGGCGATCGCCCGCGCGGGTGACCGCCACCTCCGCCGCGAGGCGCTCGTCGAGGGCCTGCTCGGGGCGGTGCAGGTGGTTGCCGAGCAGCTGCAGGTGGCGGGTCCACGCCGTCGCCTCGGCCTCGAACAGGCGGTGGGCCGCCGCGTCTTGGATGAGCGCGACGAGCTCGCCGCCCGCCTCGGCGAAATCGCCCCGCAGCTCGAGCGCGCGCGCCCAGGTCTCGCGCGCCGCGACGCGGGTCGGGGCGTGCTCGAGCTGGGCGGCCGCAGCCCACAGCGCGCTCGCCTCGGCATACGCCGGCTCGATCCGCATCGCGCCGATCAGCGCCCGGGCCCGGGCGTCCTGCTGGCGCAGCGCGAGCACCCGATCGGCCTCGCCGGGGCTGGGCGCCGCGTCGGCGTCGTCCGGACGATCCTCGCGGCAGCGGCCTGGATCGCCCAGGGCGAGGGTCGCCGCCACGGCGTGCTCGACCAGGTCGACGTCGGTCTCGGCGAGGACGTCGACGTGGGCGCCGAACTCGAGCAGCGACGCGTCGAGGCACGCCATGCGATGGTCGAGCAACGCATCGGACTGCTCGCCGCGTACGCGGGTTGCCTCGCAGATCTCGACGTGCGCTGCACGCCAGGCCGACGCACGCTCGTCGAGCGCAGCGATCGTCCGCGCGGCCGCGTGTGCGGCGAACGGCGCGGCGGTGGCCTCGAAGTCCCGCTCCAGCGCGTCGCGCCGTGTCGCGTCCCACCGGGCGTCGATCCGCGCGGAGGCCCCCGGGCACGCGCGAGCCCGCATGTAACCCCACGCGCCTGCGCCGAGCACCAGCAGTCCCACGAGTCCGCCCGCGACGAGGCGCGTCCGCGTGCGACGGCCCAGCCCGTGCTCGAGCGCGCCGATCACCGCGTGCATGTCGGCGAAGCGCTGCTCCGGGAGTCGGGCGAGCAGCCGTAGCACCACGCGGTGCAACCACGGCGGCACCACCCGATCCTTGGGCGGCGGTGCGACGGCACCCTCGACCGCGTTCCACATCGCCGTGCTCGCGTCGCCGCGGAACGGCAGCACACCGTACAGCGCCTCGTACAGCGAGGCCCCGAACGAGAATTGGTCGGTCGCGGGCCCGACCGCGTGACCGAGGATCTGCTCGGGAGCCATGTACGCCGGCGTGCCCACGCGCCGCCCCGCAGCGGTGAGCCGCCGGTTGAGCTCGGGCACCGGGAGGTCGAGGTCGGTGATCGGATCGAGCAGCGGGTGCTCGTCCGTCGTGTTCAGGCCCTCGTTCGCCAGCGCGAGCCCGAAGTCGAGCACCACGACGCGCCCCGACGGCTCGATCCGCACGTTCGCGGGCTTGAAGTCGCGGTGGGTGATGTTGGCCGCGTGCGCGGCGACCAGCCCCCGCGCCGCCTGGATGAACACACCGACGATGTCGCGCCACGGCCTCGCGGTGGTCTCCAGCCAGTGGTCGAGCGTCTGACCATCGACGTACTCCATCGCGATGTAGAGCCGATCGTCCACGATGTCGACGTCGTGGACCGCGACGACGTTGGGGTGCTTGAGCTTCGCCAGGGCCCGCGCCTCGCGTTGCAGGCGGGCCTGACCGATGCTCACCCGCGCGGCGTCGTCGTGCTCTCGCCGGCGCAGGAGCTTCAGGGCGACCTTGCGATCCAGCTTGGGATCGTAGGCCGTGCACACGACGCCCATGCCCCCGACGCCGACGACGTCGAGCACCACGTAGCGGCCGAGCTTGTCGGGGACGCGATCGTCACCGGGTGCGGGCGACGGGACGCGGACGTCGTCGTAGACGACGGTCGGCGCGCTGATGCGACCGCGGGTGAGCTGGACGACCTCGCCGCCGGTCCCCTGCCCCGGATCGCCGTCCGGCTCGCTCATCGACGCGTCGGAGGACATCGCAGCCAACCAGGATGCCCGTGGGGGCAAGACGCGGCAAGCGGGCGTCCAGCTTTAGAACCCGACCTTGCGCATGACCCACCGCGGCAGCCACCGGATGAGCAGCATGACCCACCGCCAGATGGCGGGCGCATAGACGACCGGGGTGCCGCGGCGGATCGCGACGGCGACCCGGCGCGCCACGGCCTCGGGCTCACCGGCGAATGGCGGCGGCTTCAGGCCCGCGGTCATGCCCGTGCGCACGAACCCCGGCTTCACGCAGATCGTCCGCAGTCCAGCGGCGTGGAAGCGGTGATCGAGGCCCTCGAGGTACGCGGACAACCCGGCCTTCGCCGCGCCGTACAGCACCACGGGCTTGCGGCCGCGATCGCCCGCCACCGACGAGAACACGCACAGCGTGCCGCCCCCGGACGCCAGCAGTCGGCGGCGCGCCGCCTCGCACAGCAGGACAGTGTGGGTGAAGTCGACGGTCAGCACGCGGGCGAGGAGCGACGGGTCGGCCTCGAGGGCGTCCTGGGTCGCGAACGCGCCGGCGGTGACGACGAACGCCTCGATGCCCCCAAGCTGCGCAGTCGCGGTGTCGAGCGCCGCCTCGAAGCCGGTGGGATCCTCGAGGTCGCAGGGCGCGGTGCCGATGGTCACGGTAGGGGCCCGCGCCCGCAGATCGGCGGCGCTGCGCTCGAGATCCGCGGCGTCGCGGCCGAGCAGACACAGCGCATCCCCGCGCGCGGCGAGCTCGCGGGCGAGTGCGCGCCCCATTCCCTTGGTGGCACCGACGATCGCGACCTTCACCGGCCGCGACTGTACCAGATCCGTCCGCGCACGAGTCCGCCGGCGCCTCCCGCGGTGGCCCTTGCGCCGACGGCCCTCGCCGATCAGGCTTCTCGTCGCCCATGACGAACATCCTGGTCGTGTCGGGGGCCTCGCGCCCTGAGAGCAACGTGAACGCAGCCGTCGTCACCGCGACGCGTTTCGTGCAGCTCGCCGGCGCCACCGTGCGTCACTGCGATCTCGCGAGCGTGCGCTTGCCGATCATGGAATGGGGCAGCGACGATCAGAGCACGCACCCCAGCGTGCTGGGCATCCGCGCCGACGCCCGCTGGGCCGACGGCTTCGTGCTGGTCACGCCCGAGTACCACGGCAACATGAGCGGCACGCTGAAGAACTGGTTCGACTACCTCTACCTCGAGCTCGCCGGAAAATTCGCCGGTGTGATCTCGGTGACCGGAGGTGGCGGCGGGGACATGTCGATCATCGCGGTGAAGAACTGCTTCGCGTGGTGTCACGGGTTCACGCTTCCTTTTCACGCCGCGGTGCGGCCCGGGGACATCGCCGACGGCGAGATCGCGGCGCCCAAGGTCGTCGATCGCATCGCTCGGATCGCCCACGACGTCGCGCGCTACGCCCCGGTGCTGCGCGCGGCGTTCGACGCGGCGCGGGCGATGGGCCGCGGACCCGAGGCGGGTGTCGCCGGCATGCACGTCGGAGACTGGGAGAATGCCTGAGCCTGTCGCCGCGGCCGTGCGCGTGCTGTTCGTGACCGCCCCGGCCGACGTCGCGCCCGGGCTCGTCCGGGCCCTCGTCGAGCGGCGCCTGGTCGCCTGCGGCAACATCGTGCCGGGCGTGCGCTCGATCTACGTCTGGGAGGGCGAGGTCTGCGACGAGCAGGAGGTCGTGCTCCTGCTCGAGACCGCGACCCTTCGGGTCGAGGCCGCGATGCAGGCCATACGGGAGCTGCACCCGTACACCTGCCCGAAGATCATCGCCCTCGATCCCGCCGCGATCGATCGCGACTATGCGACGTGGGTCGCCGCCGCGACGGCCGCGACCTGAGGCTCAGTCGCGGGCGCCGGTGTCGACCCGCAGGTGATAGACGAGGAACGACCACAGGTCGGCCCACTCCTCGATCTGCTTGCGGGTCGGCTTGCCCGCCCCGTGCCCCGACTTGGTGTCGACGCGGATGAGCACGGGGGCGCGCCCGGTCTGGGCGTTCTGCAGCGCCGCCGTGAACTTGTAGCTGTGCGCGGGTACCACCCGATCGTCGTGATCGGCGGTGTAGACCAGGGTCGGCGGGTACGCGGTGTCGGCCCGGACGTTGTGGTACGGCGAGTAGGCGAGCAGCGCGGCGAACTCGTCGGGGTTGTCGACGGATCCGTAGTCCGAGGCCCACGCCCAGCCGATCGTGAACTTGTGGAAGCGCAGCATGTCGAGCACGCCGACGCCCGGCAGCGCCGCACCGAACAGATCGGGGCGCTGCGTCATCACGGCGCCGACCAGGAGCCCGCCGTTGCTCCGCCCGCCGATGCCGAGCCGCTGCGGCTTGGTGTACTTCTCCTGGACGAGGTACTCCGCGGCCGCGATGAAGTCGTCGAAGACGTTCTGCTTCTCGAGCTTGGTCCCCGCGCGGTGCCAGGCCTCGCCGAACTCGCCGCCGCCGCGCAGGTTCGGCACGGCGTAGATGCCCCCCATTTCCATCCACACCAGGTTCGCCGGCGAGAACGTGGGCGTGAGCGAGATGTTGAACCCGCCGTACCCGAACAGGTAGGTCGGGTTGTTCCCGTCGCGCTGCAGCCCGCGGCGGTAGGACAGGAACATCGGCACGCGGGTCCCATCGGCGCTGGCGTAGAAGACCTGCTCGGTGACGTACTGCGCGGGGTCGAAGGCCACCGTCGGCCGTCGCCAGTTCGAGCTCGTGCCGGTGCCGAGATCCAGCTTCCAGATCTCGGTGGGCGTCGCGAAACCAGTGAACGAGAAGTACGTCTCGCGATCGCGCCGCTTGCCCGTGAACCCGGCCACAGTACCGATGCCGGGGAGCTCCAGTTCGCGCTCCAGGGTGCCGTCGAGGCGGTGGATGGCGACCCGCGACTGGGCACTGTCGAGGTAGTTCGCGATGAACCGATCGCCGACCACCGAGACGTCGACGAGCGTGCGCATGGACTCGGGGATCACCACCTTGGCGGGGCCGGGACGCGACGCCGAGATCGCGACGAGCTTGCCCCGCGGCGCGCGCTCGTCGGTGAGGAGCCACAGCGTGTCGCCGTCGCTGCCGACGAAGCGCCAGCGGGCCGCGAACCCCTCGCGCAGCGGCACGACGCGGCGGGCCTTCGGCGGCCGCCGCAGGTCCTGCACCAAGATGTTGGTCTTCGGGTCGGTGCCGATCTTCACCGTGATGACGAGCCAGCGGCCGTCCTCGCTGACCTCGGGCTCGAAGCCCCACTTGGGTTGGTCGGAGCGCGCGTACACCAGCGTGTCCGCGGACTGCGGGGTGCCGAGCCGGTGGTAGAAGAGCTTCTGGTCGTAGTTCTCGCCCGACAGCCCCTGCCCCGCCTTGGGCGCATCGTAGCGCGCGTAGTACAGGCCCTTGCCGTCGTGCGCCCAGGTGGGCGGCGTGAACTTGATCCACGACAGTTCGTGGGTCGTCGCCGCGCCGGTGGCGACGTCCTGCACGCGCCAGGTCTGCCAGTCCGATCCCGAGGCCGACACACCGTACGCCAGCTTCGCGCCGTCGTGGCTGAAGGTCGTGCCGGCCAGCGCGACGGTGCCATCGCTCGAGAGGCCGTTGGGATCGATGAGCAGTCGCTCGCGCCCCTCGCGATCCAACGCGTAGATCGGCGACTGGTTCTGCAGCCCGTCGTTGCGCGACACCACGAGCAGCTCGCCCTCGCGGCTCGGCACGCCCCAGCGCTCGTAGTTCCACACCTCCTCGAGGCGGCCGAGCAGCCACGGTCGCGCGGCGATCTGCGACAGGTGCGACGCGGTGATCTGGTTCTGCGCCCCGATCCACGCCCGCGTCTCGGTCGACTCCATGTCCTCGAGCCAGCGATATGGGTCGGCGATGGTGACGCCGTGGTAGACGTCGATGTCGTCACCGCGGCGCGCGTCGGGGTACGCGAGATCCGGGTCGCGGGGCACGATCGGCTCCGCGGCGGCGTTACCCCGCGCCGAGGGATCCGCGGGCGGCGGCGTCGCGTCGACGGGCGGGCGCCGGCAGGCGGCGAGCGTGAGGACGAGGGCGACGACGGCGGATCGCATCCTCGGCTTGTAGCGCCCCCGTGGCCACGGCGACAAGCCTCTCGCCGGGCGCCGCGTGTGTCGCGTCGTGACGCGGACGTCAGGCGTCGGGCTCGAACGACAGCGGTGCGTCGACGATGCGCGACGGCGCGAAGTCGGCCACCAACGACGCCGGCGTGACGGCGCGAGTCGCAGGCGACGCCAGGCCGGCGCTGCGGGCGAGCGCCGCGACGACGCGCTGCGGATCGGCCCCGCCCTCCCGCAGGGCGGCGATGTCCGGGGCGCCGTGCCGCTTCGAGAGCTTGTCGCCGCCGTCGGCGAGCAGCAGCGGCACGTGGAGGTAGCGGACCACGGGCAGTCCGAACGCCCGTTGCAGCCACACCTGCCGCGGCGTGCTGGTCCACAGATCCTCGCCGCGCACGACCTCGGTGATGCCCATCGCGGCGTCGTCGACGACCACCGCGAGCTGGTAGGCCCACGCCCCGTCTCCGCGACGCAGCACGACGTCGCCGATCTCGGTGGTGACGTCCTGCTCGAGCTCGCCGAGCCGCGCATCCTCGGCCCGCGCGCGTCCGGGCGGAGCACGCCAGCGCACGGCGACGGGCCGCCCCGCCACCACGCCGCGGCGCAGGCACGTGCCGGGGTACACCGGCTCGACGCCATGGGGCGCAGCGGCGGCGTCGCGGAGCTCGCGACGCGTGCACGTGCACGCGAAGGTCTCGAGCCGCGCGAGCGCGTCGGCGTAGTGCGAGCCCCGCTCGGACTGACGGTACGGTCCGTGGCCACCGCCGACGTCCGGGCCCTCGTCCCAGTCGATCCCCAGCCAGCGGAGATCTTCGATCACGGTGCGCTCGTAGATCGTGCGGCAGCGGATCGGATCGAGATCCTCGATCCGCAGGACGAAGCGGCCGCCCTGGGCGCGCGCATGCAACCAGGCCAGCAGGGCCGTGCGCGCGTTGCCGAGGTGCTGTCGCCCGCTCGGCGAGGGCGCGTATCGTCCGACCACCGCCACGATCGTCGTCGTGGGGATCATGGCACCGCCACCGGGCGGGCTGCAGCCCCGCGGACGGCGTGCGCGCAGGAATTCCGCGGTGCGCCGCCGCGGTCGCAGCGCGGCGGATCGCCGACGGCGCGCCCGTCGATCGACGTAGCGCACGTAGGCCAGCGCGCATGCAGCTGCACACCTCGCGCGGCCCCGCGCGGGGGTGTTGCATCGATGCGACACCCCGAAGTATCGTGCGGTCGATCACCCGTTGCCGGTGGCGCGCTCTAGCCGAGTCTGTAAGCTCGCGCCCGGTGGCTGATCGCCTCGACATCTCGCAGCGCAAGAAGGACCACCTTGCGCTCTGCGCCGGCCCGAACGTCGGCTTCCGCAACAAGACGACGCTCCTCGAGTGCGTCGACCTCGTGCACGACTCCCTGCCGGAGATGCACGCCGACGAGGTCGACAGCTCCACGATGCTGCTCGGTCGCAAGCTCGCCGCGCCGATCATCGTCGCGGCGATGACGGGCGGCACCGACCGCGCCGCCGAGGTCAACCGCGACATCGCCCGCGCCGCCGACGAGCTCGGCCTCGCGTTCGGCCTCGGCTCGCAGCGCGCGATGTTCGTGCGGCCCGAGACGACGTGGACGTTCCAGATCCGCGACGTCGCCCCCAACGTACTGCTGCTGGGCAACCTCGGGGTCGTCCAGGCCCGGACCATGTCGACCCAGCAGATCGCGGATCTGTGCGGTGCCGTCGGCGCGAACGCCCTGTGCATCCACCTCAACCCGGCGATGGAAATCGTCCAGCCCGGGGGCGACCGTGATTTCTCGAACGGACTCGAGACCCTCGCGCGCCTGGTCGCCGAGCTCGGGATCCCCGTCGTCGCGAAGGAGACCGGCTGCGGTCTGTCGCGGCGCGCCGCGGAGCGCATCGTCGCGACCGGCGTGAAGGCCGTCGACACCAGCGGCGCCGGCGGGACCAGCTGGGTCGCCGTCGAGGCCCACCGCGCCGTCGACGAAGACGACAAGGCGCTCGCGGAGGAGTTGTGGGACTGGGGCATCCCGACCGGCGCCTCGGTGTTGCAGCTCTCCGGCATGCCGCTCGAGATCATCGCCACCGGCGGGCTCAAGTCGGGCACCGACGTCGCCCGTGCGGTCGCCCTGGGCGCCACCTGCGGCGGCATCGCGGCCGCCGTGCTGAAGGCCCACAAGGCCGGGGGCTACGAGGGCGCGAAGGCCTTCTTGCACCGGGCCATCCTCGTCGTGCGCGCCATCATGCTGCTGTGCGGGTGCCGAACCGTCGACGCGCTGCGCCGGGCACCGCGAATCCTCCACGAGCCGCTCGCATCGTGGCGACCGGAGGGCCCGCTGCGATGAGCCTCGCGCTGCACGAGCACGCCAGCGCCTGCGCCAAGGTGATCCTGCTCGGGGAGCACTCGGTGGTGCACGGCCAGCCGGCCCTCGCCGCGGGACTGCCCGAGGCGCTGCAGCTCCGCGCGACCCGCCTCGATGATCCGGCCGCGCCGCTGCGCTGCTCGATCCCCGCGTGGGACCTCGACTTCACGCTCGCCGAGGTCGGCACGCACCCGGTCGCCCGCGCCTGCGGAGACGTCATCAGCCACTGCGACGGGCCGATCACCGGCTGGCGCATCGATGGCACCACGGCGATCGTCGCGCGCGCGGGCCTCGGCTCGTCGGCCGCGATCACCGTCGCGCTCGCGCGGCTGGTACTCGGGCCCGGCGCGGCGATCGAGACCGTCGTCGAGGCCTCGATCGTCGGCGAGCGTGTCTTCCACGGCACGCCCTCGGGCATCGACAGCGAGGTCGCGGCGCGCGGCGGCGTGCTGCGGTTCGTCCGCGGCCAGGCGCCGGAGGCCCTGAGCCTCGCGCGGCCCCTGCCCCTGGTCATCGTGCCCTCGGGCGTCGAGCGCAACACCGCCGACCAGGTCGCGAAGGTGCACCGCGCCCTCGAGCGCTGGCCCGCCATCGCGCGGCCGATCGTCGAGACCCTCGGGCGCATCGCCAACGCCGGCCAGGAAGAGCTCGCGCGCGGAGACTTCGCCCGCTTCGGCGAGCTCGCCGACATGGCGCACGCGCTGCTCGGCGCGCTCGGTGTGTCCTCACCGGTGCTCGACGGCCTGTGCGCGAAGGCCCGGGCCCACGGGGCGTTCGGGGCCAAGCTCACCGGAGCCGGCGGCGGCGGTTGCATCGTCGCCGTGCCATCGGGGCCGGCCGAGGACCTCGCCGCGGTCTTCCGCGCGGAGGGCCTTTCGCCGCTGTGCGTGGAGGTTCGAGCCGCATGAAGACCGCACGCGCCACCGCCCACTCGAACATCGCCCTGTGCAAGTACTGGGGCAAGCGCGTCGACGCGCCCGCGGAGCTCAACCTGCCCGCGACCGGATCGTTGTCGCTGACGCTCGACGCCCTGTGGACCGAGACCGTGATCGAGCCCGCGGGCGCCGACAGGTTCGAGCTCGACGGCGCGACCCACGTCGACGACGCCGCGCGCAAGGTGTTCGCCCACCTCGATCGGATGTGGCGCGCCGCGGGGCGCGACGGCGCTCGGCCGCACGCGCACGTGCGGTCGACCAATCACCTGCCGACAGCGGCGGGCCTGGCGAGCTCCGCCAGCGGCTTCGCGGCGCTCACGATGGCCGCCGCGGCGGCCTTCGGCGCCGAGCTCGATCGCACGCGGCTCGCGGCGCTCGCCCGCATGGGCTCGGGCAGCGCGGCGCGATCGATCTGGGGCGGCTTCGTGCGGCTCGATCGCGGATCCCGACCGGACGGCGAGGATTGCGTGGCGCGGTCGCTGCTCCCGGCGGATCACTGGGACGTGCGCCTCGTCGTCGTGCAGACCACCGCGGGCAAGAAACCCATCGGCTCCACGGCCGGCATGGAGCGCTCGCGCACGACGTCGCCGTACTACGACGCGTGGGTCGACGGCGCGCCGCAGGATCTCGATCGCGCCGAGGCGGCGCTCGTGGCCCGCGACCTGCCGACGCTCGGCGCCGTGGTCGAGCACAGCTGCTTCAAGATGCACGCGTGCATGCTCGCCAGCTCGCCGCCGTTCACCTACTGGAACGGCACCACCGTCGAGGTGATGCGCGCGGTGTGGGCGTCGCGGGCCGCGGGGCTCGACGGCTTCGTCACGATCGACGCCGGCCCCCACGTGAAGGTGCTGTGCACCGCGCAGACCGCCGCGACCTGGGCCCAACAGCTCGGCGCGCTGCCGGGCGTCGTGGCCGTGCAGACCTGCGCGCCGGGCCCCGACGCGGCCGCGGAGGTGATCGCGTGAGCACGGCCGTCTCGGCGCCGGGCAAGGCGTTCTTGATCGGCGAGTACGCCGTGCTCGAGGGCGCCGCGGCGATCGTCACGGCCGTCGACGTGCGCGCGGTGGCCCACGCCGCCAGCGACGAGCGCCCCGCGTCCAACACCGCCGTCGTGCAGTGCGCCCACGCCCGCGTGACGACCTTCCTCGCGGCGCGCGGTGTCACCGTCGGCGGCGCACCGGCGGTCGAGACCGGTGGCTTCACCCTCGGCCAGCGCAAGCTCGGCCTCGGCTCGAGCGCGGCGGTCACGGCTGCGGTCGTCGGCTACCACCTCACCGAGGGTGGTCTCGATCCGAGCCTCGCCGAGGTCCGCGAGCACGCCCTCGCGATCGCCCAGGCCGCGCACGCCGAGGCCCAGGGTGGCGGCGGCAGCGGGGCCGACGTCGCGACCGCAGTCCTCGGCGGCACCATCCGCTTCGCCGATCGCCGCGCCGAGTCCGTGTCGCTGCCACCGTGGTTGGCCCTCGGCTTCGTCGACGCCGGCGCGCCCGCGGTGACCAGCTCCTTCGTGCAGGCGGTCAAGGCATCCGCCGGTCGCGACCTCCGCGGCTACCGCGATGCGATGGCGCTGCTCGCCGAAGCCGCCGCGATGTTCGCCGACGCTCTGCCCATCTCCGACCGCGCCACGGCGTTCGCCCAGCTGAGCGCCGCGGTCGCCCTGCACAACCGCGGCCTGCGGGCGCTGCAAGCCGTCGCCGACGTCCCGATCCTGACGCCCGCGATCGAGGCCATCGTCGAGCAGTGCGCCGCGGCCGGCGTCGCCGCCAAGCCCAGCGGCGCGGGCGGTGGTGATCTCGTCGTGCTCTTCGCCCCCGAGCGCGGGGCGATCGATCGCCTCGCCGAGCCCCTGCGTCAGGCGAGCCAGCCCCTGCTCGGCGAGCTGCGGGCCCCCGCCGACGGCCTGCGCGTCGAGGCCCGCACGCCGACGGTGTCGCGTCTGTCGGGGTTCTTCAAGCTGAGCGTCGCGCAGCGCCGCCGCGCCGTCGCCGAGGCCACGGGTCTGCCCGAAGCACGCCTCGACGAACTGGCATCCGCGGGCCTCGACGAGCACCGCGCCGATCACATGATCGAGAACGTCGTGGGCCGCTTCGAGCTGCCGCTGGCGATCGCGACCAACTTCCGCATCAACGGCCGCGACGTGCTCGTGCCCATGTGCGTCGAGGAGGCCTCGGTCGTCGCCGCGGCGTCCAACGCCGCGAAGATGATCCGCGAGGGCGGCGGGTTCTCGGCCCACAGCGATCCGCCGTGGATGATCGCCCAGGTGCAGCTGTGCCGCGCCGATGCGACCCACGATGCCGCGGCCGCGCTCGAGATCGTGCAGGCCCACGCGAGCGAGTTGCTCGCGCTCGCCGACTCGGCGCACCCGCGGCTGGTCGGTCGTGGCGGCGGTGCCCGCCAGGTCGAGGCCCGCGTGCTCGCCGACGACATGGTCGTCGTCCACGTGCTCGTCGACTGCCAGGACGCGATGGGGGCCAACCTCATCAACACGGTCGCCGAGACCGTCGCGGTGCGGCTCGAGGCGCTCACCGGCTGGGCCCCCGGGCTGCGCATCCTCAGCAACCTCGCAGATCGTCGCCGCGCGCACGTGGCCGCCCGCGTGCCGCCGTCCGCCCTCGCCGCGCCGGGCTTCACCGGCTCGGAGGTCGCGACGCGCATCGCCTCGGCGTCGCGATTCGCCGAGCTCGATCCGTACCGCGCCGCGACCCACAACAAGGGCATCATGAACGGCGTCGACGCCGTCGTGCTCGCGACCGGCAACGACTGGCGCGCGATGGAGGCCTCGGCCCACGCCTACGCAGCGCTCGGCGGCCGCTACGCCCCGCTCGCGACGTGGCGTGTCGATGACGAGGGCTTCCTGTGCGGCCAGATGAGCCTGCCCGCGGCGGTCGGCGTGGTCGGTGGCGCGACGCAGGCCCACCCCGTGGCCCGCATCGCGATCGAGATCCTCGGCATGCCCACCGGCGCCTTCCTCGGCCAGGTGATGGCGGCCGCCGGCCTCGCCAGCAACCTCGCCGCGCTGCGGGCCCTCGCGACCGAGGGCATCCAGCGCGGTCACATGTCCCTGCACGCCCGCGCCGTCGCCCTGTCGGCTGGCGCGACGGGCCCCGAAGTCGAACCCCTCGTCGCCGCGCTCATCGAGAGCGGCGAGATCAAGGTCGAGCGCGCCTGTGCACTGCTCGCACAGCTGCGTCCCGCCCGCTGACCCCGAAAGCGAATCGTCACCATGGTCGCCGCCACCGAACCTCGCCTCTACTGCGTCCCGCCCCAAGTCGCGCAAGACGACACCAGCGACAAGTTCGTGCCGCCCGACGGCGCCCCGCCCGGGCCGTGGACGGTCGCGGCCGGCTATCGCTGGTGCGAGCGCATGGCGTCGTCGCACTACGAGAACTTCCCGGTGGCGAGCAAGTTCCTGCCGCCGCACCTGCGCCCGCACGTCGCGGCGATCTACGCCTTCGCCCGCACCGCCGACGACTTCGCCGACGAGCCGCGCTTCGAGGGCCGACGCAGCCAGGCGCTGGGCGCCTGGGAGACGCTGCTCGAGACCTGCTACCACCGCGAGGTCCAGCACCCGGTGTTCATCGCGCTGCGCGACACCGTGCGGCGCCACAACATCCCGATCGGGCCGTTGCGGGCGCTGCTCACCGCGTTCCGCATGGACCTCACCAAGCACCGCTACGCGACGTTCTCGGAGCTGCTCGGCTACTGCACCCACTCCGCGAACCCCGTCGGCCAGCTCGTGCTGTTCGTCCACGGCCACCGCGAGCCCGAGCTGCACCGCTTCAGCGACGAGATCTGCAGCGCCCTGCAGATCGCCAACTTCCTGCAGGACCTGTCCGTCGACATCCCGCGCGGTCGTGTGTACATCCCGGCCGAGGACCTCGTGCACTTCGGCGTCGCCCACGACGACTTGCTCGGCCGCCGCGCGACCGAGGAGTTCCGCGAGCTGATGACCTACGAGGTCGCCCGCGTGCGCGCGATGTTCCACCGCGGCCGCCCGCTCATCCGCCGGGTCTCGCCCGGCCTGTCGATGGAGCTCGACGCAACCTGGCGCGGCGGCATGGCGATCCTGCAGCGGATCGAAGACCTCGAGTACACCACCTTGTCGGTCCGTCCCACGCTCGAGAAGCGCGACATGGCCGGCATCGCCCTGCGATCGCTCTTCGCGTTCGGTCGCCGGTTCCTCCGCGGCGAAGCGTGAAGTTCGGATCGCGACGACGTGACGCCATGGAACGCCTCGAACAGGTCGCCAACTTCCTGCCCGAACGTGGGGCCAAGCTGCTGCGGCGGCTGACCAAGCGCAGCTCGTCGAACTTCAAGTTCGCCTTCCTGTTCCTCGGTCAGGGCCAGCGCGACGCGCTCAAGCAGGTCTACGAATTCTGCCGTGTCGTCGACGACATCGTCGACGAGCGCCCGCCGGGCGAGGAGGGCGAGACGGCGGCCCGCGAAGGGCTCGCGCTGTGGCGGCTCGAGGTCGCGCGGATGTACGCGCAGCACGGCCAGGGCAACGACGGCGACGGACTCGCGCCGCAGACCGAGCTCGGCCGCACGCTGGCCGACAGCCTCGGTCGGTTCCCGTTCCCGCGTCGCGGCTTCGACGAGATCATCGCCGGCTGCGAGATGGACCTCGAGCGAACCATCTACCGTGACGAGGACGAACTCCGGCTGTACTGCTTCCGCGTCGCCTCGTGCGTGGGTCTGCTGTGCATCGCGATCTTCGGCGACGTCGGGCCAGCGGCCCAGCGCTACGCCGAGCACCTCGGGCTCGCGCTGCAGTACACCAACATCCTGCGCGACATCGGCGAGGACGCGCTGCGCGGCCGCGTCTATGTCCCGCAGACGCTGTTGGCGCGTCACGAGATGGGCACCGCCGACATCCTCGCGCAGCGCTATGACGCCCGATTCGTCGCGATGGCGGGCGAGTTCGCCGACATGGCCGAGCAGCAGTACCAGCTGGCGTGGAGCGCCCTCGCCGAGGCCGACGTCCGCGCGCTGCTCCCCGCGGAGGTGATGGGCCGCACATACCACCGCATCCTCGACGAGATCCGCGAGCGGCACTTCAACGTCTACACCCGCCGAGCAGCGCTTCGTCGTCGCGACAAGCTCAAGGTCGCGGCACTCGCCATCGCGCGCGCCAGCCTCGGCCGCCGCGCCCTTCGCCAGTAGACGGACATGGACGGCGGATGGACGGCGGAATAGTGGCAGCGGGAAACGACGGGGCGAAGACGGTCGCGTCCGGGCCACCGGTGGTGGTGATCGGGGCCGGGTTCGCCGGGCTCGCCGCGGCGGTGCGCCTGGCCGATGCCGGACGACGCGTGGTGCTCGTCGAGGCGACGCGCCAGGGCGGTGGCCGCTCGCGCTCGTTCGACCACGAGAGCGGGATGCAGCTCGACAACGGCCAGCACCTGATGATGGGCTGCTACCACGAGACGCTCGCGTTCCTGCGAGCGATCGGGCGCGACGGTGCGGTGTCGTTCCAGCGCAACCTCCAGCTCGACATGGTCAAGCTCGGCGGCTCGCGCATCAAGCTGCGCTGCCCTGCTCTGCCCGCACCGCTGCACCTCGCCGCGGGCCTGCTGACGATGCGCGGGCTCGGCCCGCTGCACAAGGCCTCAGCCCTGCGCGTGGGCATGTTCCTGCGCGGCGAGGTCGTGCGCCCCGACGACAACGAGACCTGCGACGCATGGCTGCGCCGCCTCGGCCAGACCGACGGCATCCGAGGTGCCTTCTGGGATCCGTTGATCTGGGCCGTGCTCAACGACGATCCGCTGGTCGCGTCGGCGGCCATGCTCGTCGCCGTGCTCGAGCGGGCGTTCATGGGCACGCGTGACGCGTCTCGCCTCGGCGTCCCGCGCGTGCCGCTGTCGCGGCTGTACGTCGATGATGCCGTCGCGTACCTGCGCTCGCACGGCGCCGACCTGCGCTTCGGCCAGAGCGTCCGCGCCATCGCGTGCGATGACCGGGGCGTGAGCAACGTTCAGCTGCGCGGCGGCGAGATCATCGAGACCCGGGAGGTCGTCACCGCCGTGCCGCCCGCGGCGCTGCTCGACGTGCTGCCGCCTGCGGTCCTGCGCCACCCGGTGCTGCAGGACGTCGCGAAGCTGACGACCAGTCCGATCATCAACCTGTGGCTGTTCCTGGATCGGCCGCTGTTCGACGACGTGCCGTTCCTCGGGCTGGTCGGATCGCCGCTGCACTGGCTGTTCGACCGCACGAAGATCGAGGGCATCGAGGACGGCGGCAAGGTCCTGCTCAACTGCACGATCTCCGGCGCCCGCGGCTTCGTCGACGACTCGCCGCAGACGCTGGTCGAGCTGTTCCGGAGCGAGGCCGCGCGCTACTTCCCCAAGTCGCCGATCCGCGTGCTGTCGTCGAAGGTCGTGAAGGAGAAGCGCGCGACGATCAGCCACGCGGCGGGCACGTATCACCGCCGGCCCGAGGTGCGCTCGCCGGTGGCGGGTCTGTTCTTCGCCGGCGACTGGGTGCGGACCGGGATCCCGGCGACGATCGAGTCTGCGTGCCAGAGCGGTCACATGGCCGCCGCCGCGATCCTCGGCAACGGCTGAGGTGTTCAGGCCTTTTGAATGCTCAGCGTCGCCGCCGGAGTCACTCGGGCTTGTTCTTGGTTCGCTTTGCTCCGACGCCCTTCACCAGTCGCGCCATGCTCCGCTTCCCGGCGCAGCCAACTACATCGTCAAGCAACGGAACCGTCTCGTCGAGATCACGCCGCCGAGCCCGCGCTGCGCGACCGTGCCCGCCACCGACGCCGCGTCGGTTGTCTAGTTGCGCGACGAGGCGACAGTGGGAGCTCCGATCGCGTGGATCCCCTTCCCCCCGACCGGTGATGTCTGCGATCACGCCGACACCTCCGCCGCGATGCTGCTCGGCTTAGTCCACGGCCACCCCCTCTGTGCCAACGTAGTGTGAGACAGTCAGTTCTCGATATCTCAGTGCCGAGTGGCGGAGAACGATCGCCTCACCTTGCCCAAGCCATCCTCAACCAAGAC
>JBIJCC010000054.1:0-64003 GCA_044344875.1 Nannocystaceae bacterium | reverse complement strand
AGGAGGCCGAACTCCGCGCCAAGCTCCGCCGCGACCAACGCCGCTCGCCAAAGCCTCGGTGACCCCCGCGGCCCCTCGTCCGACTCTCGCCGGCGAATTCACGCGCTTCCTCGCCGGCGTCAACACCTGGCACGGGGCACCGCTGGGCGTCGTGCATGTCGCGAGGTTGAGCGTCGCTGCGGGATCCTGGGCGAAGGTGCCCGCGTCGAAGTCGGTCGAGATGCGCTCGAGCAACTTGCCGTTCTGGTTGGCGACGACGACGTGCGCATCGTTCGCCGTGGGGAACGCGCCATGGGCCTGCCGCGCACCACCGGCCCCGACGTCTGCGCGGAAGCATGCCAGCGGTGCGTGGGTCGGGCCGTCGAAGATGACGACGTGGCCGGAGGCGACGAAGGAGAGGATCCCGTGGCTGTGATCGGCGTTGAACGCCAACATGTGCGGCCGAACCGGGTTTGCGCCCGTGTCTGCCAAGCACATCGCGGCGGTCTCTGCCCCGAGGTCGACGACGGTCGGCACCGCGTTCGCGGCCTGTGCACCCTGCAGGTCCTCGCCGTCGAAGACGTACAGGGCGCCGCCGAACGTCTGCCCCGGGGAGTCGGACTGGTCGACGAGCCAGACCTCGTACGCGTCGAGATCGCAGGCCGACGACATGACAAGACCGACAAGGAGTTTTGCAACTACGTGGTTGGGAGTCATCGCTACTACGTCCGATACCAGAGGGAAAACTGGGATAGCGCCTCCTGCCGGGGTGTCAAGGCAGTTGATGTATTTCATCTTACATCTGGGAGGAAGTGCGTCCCGAAACAGCCCGTCGGGGGTCACGGCGCGTTCGAGGCGCTGTGCGGATGCGCAGCCGCATCCGGATGCACGGCGCGCCTCCGAGCCGAGTCCGACTTCGCGTTTCTTCAGGCACGTCCCGACGTCACGGCGATCTCGGTTGGTGCCGACGACCCCCAACGGGTTTCACGCTCGAACAGCCGCGGAGGCCTGCGAACGTAACTTCTGGTACTGCGCTCGCACACCCGTCCCGATACGATACCCAGCATGCTGGATCGACTGGACCAAGGTGGACGCGCGGTGGCGGTTGACGTGCCGGCGTCCCAGCTTGGCACCGTCGTGCTCGAGTGGTTCCGACTCGAACGTGTGATCGGAACCGGGACCTACGCCCTGGCGTTCCAGGGCCAGGACACCCGCGACGGTCGCAAGTGCGTCGTGAAGATCGCACGATCCCACCTCCTCGACGGTCCGCACGCCGCTCAGATCCGCCGCCGCTTCGCCGACGAGATCAGGGCGATCACGCGGATCCGGCACCCCAACCTCGTGCAGCTGTTCAAGGCGGGGCAGACACCCGAGGGTTTGCCGGCGATCGCGATGGAGTTCATCGAAGGCGCGACGCTGGGCGAGCACCTGCGGACGCTGAGGGGCCCGATGCCGATCGAAGAGGTCGCGATCTGCTTCGAGCAACTCGCAAGCGCGGTGCAGGCGATCCACATCGCCGGGATCGTTCACCGTGATCTCTCACCGGACAACGTGATGTGGGGCCGCGACGTCAACGGCAGGCCCAAGACCACCCTGCTCGACTTCGGCGTGGCCAAGCTGGTCGGTGAATCCGCCGGCACCGTCGGTGCGCTGGGTACGCCTGGCTTCATGGCCCCCGAGCAGATGATGGGCAGCGCCGTGGCGGCGTCGGACATCTACGCGATGGGGGCGATCCTATGGTGGGCGCTCAGCGGGATCCCCTACGACGCCGCGCCGCGCCACTTGATGAACCCCGGTCGCCGTCAGACTTCACTGATCGATGAGGCCGCGGCCCGCTCACCCGCGGCGCCGCCGGCCATGTTGACGTTGCTCGACCGCATGCTCGCCGCCGATCCACGCCGGCGTCCTACCGCGGGTGAGTTCTTGCGCCTCTGGTCACGCGTCGTGGCGGGGCAACGCGCAGCGCCGCCGCCGGGACCCTCGGAAGTCGCGCCGCCACCGAGCTGGGGAGGCGCCCTGCCGCAGGCGGTGACGCGCGAGGAGTTCCCGCGCCACCGCGACCTTCGCGTGCTCCTCGTCGACCCCAATCCGATCTCGCAACGGCTGGTGCACGGTTACCTGCGCAAGCTCCGTTGTTCGGTGGAAGTCACCAGCGATCCCCGGCGCGCGACCCGTTCCGCGCCCAGCGAGTTCGACGCGCTGCTCCTGAGCACGCACTTGAACGGCGTCGCTGTCTCCGATGTGTTGGAGTTCCTGCGCGAGCACATGCCCGAGCGCCCCACGCTCCTGCTCGGTCACCGCCGGGGCGAGATCGATCCGGAGGCCCTCGGCGCGCACGCCTTCATCGATGTCCCCAGCTCGCTGCCGGCACTCGAGCAACATCTCGATGAGATCGCGGGTGCGCGTCCGAACAACCCGGCGGTCACCAGCGCCGGTCCGGGCGGCTCCCTCGATGAGACCGCCCTCAGCGGGCTCATCAACGACAACCCCGAGCTCGCGTTGCAGACCATCGACATGTTCGTGGGCGAGATCCCCGAGGGACTCGCCTCGCTCGAGGAGTGCACGGATCTCGCCGGCGTCAGGCGAGTGGCCCAGGCGATGGCCATCAGCTCGCGGATCGTCGGTGCCGATCACCTCGCGCGCCTGGCCTGGGCGCTGCCTGAACTCGTCGCGATCGAGGGACTCGGCTTGATCGCCGGGTTCCACAGAGAGATGGAACGGGAGTACGCCGTGGTGTTCCGCCAGCTCATGAACGTGCGGCGCACGCTGCTCCGAGCCTGATCCTTCCAACTGCCCTCTGGAGTTTTTCGATGTCACTCAACGAATCCACCGCCACCCGTCTCGACTGCCGCGGACAACAGTGTCCCGCGCCGATCATGGCCGCCGCAAAGGCCGCGCGCTCGATCAAGGCCGCCGGCGGCGGTGTGCTCGAAATCTCCGCGGATGACGCCGCGTTTCCCCTGGACCTGCGCAGCTGGTGCCGCAGCGCCCAGGCCGAGCTGCTGAGCCTCACCACGGATGGCGACGACCACCTCGCGTTGGTCCGGGTCGGCCCCGCGGTGGCGACGCGCCCGCAGGTCGAGGTCCGATCCGCCGAGGTGCCGGTGCGCTCCACCGCCGCGGCCAACCTCGGCGTCACCTCGCGACCGGCGCAGCTCGACTGTCTGGGGATGAAGTGCCCGCAGCCGATCCTCGCGCTCTCGCGCTTCGCTCGAAAGCTGCCGCCGGCCAGCGACATCGAGATCCTCGCCGACGATGACGCCTTCGCCCTCGACGTCACCAGCTGGTGTCGTACCGCCAACGCCACCTTGATCGCACTCGACCGCAACGGCGACCAACTCTGCGCCCGCATTCGCACGTCGGGCGTCCGCGAGGCTGAACCGCCGGCGCCAGCGCGGCGCAACGGTGACGTGCTCCCGCCGCCGACACGCGCGAGCCTGAGCAGCGTCTTGGAGCTGCGCCTCGATGACTACCCGGTTGCGCAGTGGGAGTCGGAGCTCGAAGCGATGGCGGGCAGTGTCGAGGTCGGCCGACGCGTTCGCGTGGTCGCCGAGCGCCCCGAGCTGTCGGCCTCGATCGTGCAGTGGTGTGCGCAGACCGGGCACGCGCTGGTCGGACTCGACAGCCGCGGCCCCATCATCGCCGAGGTCGAGCTTCGTGAGCGCAAGCCTCGTCCCGTGGCGCCGGTGACGGCGCTGGCCGTCCAGGACGGCAGCGACCTCGCCCCGGCTGCGAATCGCTGCACGCTCTTGGTGCTCCACAACGATCAGGAGGCACTGCTGGCGGCGTTGCTGGTGGCCGTCGGTGCGGCCGCCCAGGGCATGGAGGTGGTGATGTTCTACACCTTCTGGGGCCTGAACCTGTTGCGCGGCGAGTCCCCGAACTCGGCCGAGCGCCCGCAAGAGGTGTCGTGGATGCAGCGGATGCTGAAGTGGATGATGCCCAAGGGTCCTCGACGCCAGGCCCTGGGCAAGCTCAACTTCGGCGGTGCCGGCAAGATGATGCTCGACAGCATCATGAAGAAGAACAACATCATGAGTCTGCCGCAACTGCTCGACGCGGCCCAGGAGCAAGGCGTGCGCTTCATCGCCTGCACGATGAGCATGCAGGTCATGGGCATCACCCGTCGCGATCTGCAGGCGCGGACCAACCTCGAGTACGGGGGTGTCGCGGCGTTCGTCGAGGCCGCACATGGGTCGCGGATGAGCCTGGTTTTCTAGGATGATGATCGACGTCCGCGACCTGGCGGCCGACCGCGCCGTGCGGGTTTTCGACATCCGCCCCCATGCCGAGCGGTACGGCGGCATGGGCTTCGTGCCGGGCTCCGTCGGCGTGGACCCTGACGTGGAGGCACTGCTCGCCGCCGCAGCGGCGACACCCTCCCATGAGCGCGTGGCGCTGGTGTGCCTCAGCGGCCGGCGCAGCGGGCTGGCCGCCCGCGAGCTCGAGTTGGCCTCGGGACGCGAGATCGTCAACGTCGCAGGAGGCATCCTGGCGTGGCGTGCCGCGGGACTCCCGACCTCCGGGGTCACGGTGCAGTTGGATCCCGGCGATCCGATGTTCGCCCAGGTCCGCCTCGACGAGGTCCCGCGGTTGCTCGCGGCGTGTTTCGTCGCCGAGGTTGCAAACGTCACCGACGACGAGATCGATCCGCTCGAGGTCCTACAGCACTGCTTCGCTCAGGCCGGGACCCGGTGGGATCAGCCCGATGTCGCCGGACTGTACCGCGTGCTCGAGCTCGCCGGCGCCGAGGCGTGGCGCATCGGCAACGATCTTCATCGCATCGCCGCCAACCTCGACCGGTTTCTCGCGCTGCTGCGGCGGCTGGAGGGGCCAGGCCCGAGTTCGGCGGACCCCCCGCTCGACGAACCCACGGAAGGGTGAGGGGCACGAGCGCGTGCATGGGTCAGCGCGGCGCCCGTGTGGCGCAGCGATCCCCGTACGCTCGCGCCACTCGACCCCGCGCTGGCTGATTTCGAGTTCGCAGAGGTCGGTGTATCGGCGCCACTGAACTCGGGGTTGAGGCGCGTGCAGGCCGTCGTTCCCCACGGCCGCCGGGGACCCACCACGCGTAGGGTGCTCTCGAGATGCACGCCGCCACGACCGACCCCGCCACTGGGAACAGGCTCGTCGAGCGCTGCGGCCGACTGTCCGCCTCGACGACCTCGGGGGTCGCAGTCGGCTTCGTCCAAAGCTGGTGCGCATCGCGTTCGCGCCACTTCGCCTGTCGCATCTTTCGACCGGATGATCCGTAGTCGCGGATACGCGGGCTGCATCGTCGAAGAGTCCCCCCCCGAGGTTCCCACGCATGAACTCTTGCATTCGAGAGCCGGGCGATCCGGAACGTCGTGCTCTACGCTCCGATGTCGCGAGCTGACTGGTGCGGTGGTGTTGATCCTCCGTCCGAGCTTTACGCCAGCGTTGAGTCGATGTTGATGAAGGGCGCGCCGCCGGACGCCATGCAGCAGCATGAAGATCGTCTGGCTGCAGACAGCGTTCATCCTCGCGTGCGCCTCCGAGGAACCGGTCGTCGACTCGACCTCCGACGTGGGGGGGATTGCGACGGATACGACGACGGATACGGCGCCGACAGATACGGCGACGACGGATACGGCGCCGACGACAAATGAACCGACGACGGATGCGCCGACGACCGATGATCCGACGACCGATGATCCGACGACCGATGATCCGACGACCGATGATCCGACGACCGATGATCCGACGACCGACGATCCATCGACCACCGGCGTCGATTCCGACACCAGCGGCACCACGACCGGCTCCGAGAGTTCGTCGGGCGACGATTCGACCGGCCCGGTCCCCGAGAGTTGCGAGGGCATCGATCTCCTCGAGCTGAACGACCCCTATGTCACACCGGTCGAAGCCAAGGCGTGGACGGCGGGTGGGAGCGTGACCGTCGGCGTGACGATGTACAACCCCGGGCCCTACTACGGCGATTACCCGAGCATTCTCGTCGAGAGCGACAATCCGCTCGTCACGTCGGGGATGCCGAGCGTTTCGTTGTTCGGCATCGGCGAGGATTCGTCGGTCGATCTCTCCGTCATGTTCGCGGCCGACGATGCTATCGAGCCTGGGACGGAGGTGACGTTCGTGATCTACATGGCGTCGCTCGACCAGGTGTGTGGGAACGGCGACGAGACCGAGGTGAGCGCGACCGTCGAGTGAGCGAGGTGCGCCGCCGCCCTCGTGCCGACTTGGTCGACGACCTCAGCCCCGCGGCGTGGAACAGATGTCGGCGGGTCTCACCCACCCCAGCATCTGCGACCAGAACTGCTGGACGTCGGCATATCCCACCCAGTCCGAATCGAACGTCAACCACTCGTCTCCCCACGCGATGACGCGGCCACCGTCACCGGCGGTCTGGTGGGCGAGTCCCGCGTCGCCGGCTGGAACGGTGGCGAAGATGACGGTTTCGCCCTGGTCGCCGTTGTCGACCGGGACGAGGCCGCCGATGTAGTTGACCTCGAGGATGCCCATGGAGACCGGGTGGTCATCGACGAACGTCGGTATGACGCCGGTACCCTCCGTCTGCAGGTATTCGCCTTCGTAGGCGAGGCCGAAGGCGTTCAGCACGCTGTTGGCCCGATCCCGCTCGGGGCCCGGGTCATTGGCGTCGAAGTTGTACCCGATCAACGAGATCAACCCGGATCCCCCGACCTTGACGAAGTCCTCGACGGCGGCGGCCTCCTCGGGGCTCAGCGGGCGCTCGATGCGGTCGATCAGGAGCACGTCATAGCTGGCGAGGAATTCGGGCGTGACCACGCCCGGGTTGTCGGCGAGGTTGGTGCGCGTGACCGCGGTCCCCTGCTCCTGCAGCCAGGCCACGAAGTTCGCCGTGGGAGCGAAGCCCGTGTCACCGAGGATGCCGACGTTGAGGCAGTCACAGAATCCATCGAGCGCGGCATCGACGTTGTCCACGAATCCGTCGCAGTCGTTGTCGACATCGTCGCAGCTGACCTCCTTCACCTCGGTCGGGATACAGCTGCTGCCAGTTCCCGAGGTCTCGCTTTCTCCGCCGGGGAAGCTGGTGTTGCTCGTCGTGTCGCTCGGCCCGGTGGCTTCGCTGGTGTCGCCGGCCGCCGTGGTGCTGGTGCCTGGGTTGTCGGCGTCGCCGGTGGACGAGCTGTCCCCACGACCGGTCGTTCCGGTCTCGGCCCCCGGCGGTGTCGAGCACTGGCCCGCCACGCACATGGACCCCGGCCCGACCCGCTCGGCGCACTCGGAATCATCGGTACACGGCGCCGCATCTTGCTCGTCGACGGAGACCGAGCATGCCCACGGCCCCGAGGGCAGGAGGCCGAGGCAGGCGATGGACCATCGCGCGAGGCGTCGGTGCGGCTCGGGGTCCACGCGAGTCGCGCCGCAGTGCGTGGCAGTTGGGCGGATGTTTCGTGGAACGAACGGCACGGTGATTCCGGGTAGCCGCAGCGTCGAGTTCGGTTCCCCGGGACCCACGGCCGAGGCGTGAATCTACTCACGAATGCTCGCGGTGGACGCCGGCGCCGTCGGCCTCGTGTTCACCGAGGCCGCCAGGCCGGCGCCGTGCCGCCCCCGACTCCGATGCTGCGGTCCCCCGCGAGTTCGAACCGCATGACCTGTGGCCCGTCGTCGGTCGCCCTCACGAACGCGATCTGCTCGCCGTCGGGGGACAGCGCCACCGTCCGTCCGAGATCCGGAAGCTCGTGCACGACGGCACCGCCGGTGACATCGAGGACCACATGGCCGAACTCCGCGCCGCATGCTCGCCGCGCGAGCAACCGCGCGCCATCGGGGAACCATGCGGTGGCCTCGAGCCGACACCCCGCACTCGCGATGCGCGACACGATTCCCGCGGCCGGATCCTCGATCACGATCTCCCATTCACCGATCGGATCCGAACGACTGCCCGAGTTGTACGCGACCAGGTCGTCGAGTGGGGACCACACCGGTCCCCACTCGTCGTGCTGATGGACCCTGTCGACGTCGTCCACCGGGTCGTCCCGATCGATCGAGTGCGCTCGAACGTTCCAGCCGAAATCGGCGAGCGAGAAGTCGTCCCCACAGATGAGGTCGTGGTGCCCGTACATGAACCCGCGTCCGTCGGCGGACCAGACGGGCGCCGCCTCATCGACGTCCGACGCGACAGGTTCCGCTTCGGCGTCATCGTCATCGTCGAGCGCCAGGACCCAGAGCTGGAGCGCATCCATCGAGCACTGGAATGACCATGATCCGCCGGGACCGATCACCGCGACATGGTCCCCGTCGGGTGACCAGGACAAGAGCGCGACGCTCGGAGGGGTGCCCTCGTAGTGCGTAGTCCGGTGGGCTCGCCCGAGCTCTCGGTCGCCTTCGTCCGAGACGCTGCGCACGAACCATCCATCGCCATAGGGGGTCGGAGGGATCGCTGTGAGATACGCGATCTGGTCTCCGCGAGGTGCCCACGCGATGCCGTCCGATGCGACCGCATCGGTGGCGAGATCCACCGTCTCCGTGCCGTCGAGATCGGTGAGTCGCACACGTCGCGATCCGTCCGCGTCCACCGCGAGATACGCGAGATCGAAGCGGTCCCACGCGTTCGGAGCGTCGATCTCGGGTCCGCACGCCGCGGCTGCGCCGAGCAGAACGATCCTCGTCCACCGAAACTCCATGCCGAAGCTTCGCACGGACTGCAGGCAGATGGTGCGGCGCCGCGGAGAGCCGGCCGCGCCGGTCGATGCGCCGGCGCCCTCGCCGGGTGAGGTGGCCGGGTTCGGGGCGCCCCCGCATGATCGCGCGGTCCCGACCTCAAGCTCGGCGCGACCTCGGCCGACCTCTTGCCCGCATGTCGTCCTTGCCGCGATGGAGCCTGGTGTCGTCCGTATTGCTCGCCTGCGGCCGCGCCGACGCGCCGGTCGAGGACACCGAGGTCGGCACCAGCGGCATCGTCGTCGATGCGAGCGATGCGAGCGGGCGCGCGGCCGACGACGGGACGACGACGACGACGACGACGACGACGACGGCCCGAAGCCGATCAAGTACGACGTCGGCAGCCCCACGGGCACGCTGGACTGCACCGACGGCGAGGTGACGACGGCGTTCTCGATCATCTGGATCGCGAACAGCCCCGAGGGCACGGTGTCGAAGATCGACACCGGCAGCGCCGTCGAGCTCGCCCGCTACCGCACGGGCCCCGACGGCCCCGATCCGTCGCGCACGGCGGTCAATCTCGCGGGTGACGTCGCGGTGAGCAACCGTCGCGGCTCGATCACGAAGATCGCCGGGACGCTCGCCGGGTGCGTCGACGCCGACGGCGACGGGGAGATCCGGACCTCGAGCGGCGCCGGCGACGTGCTCGACTGGGGCCGGGACGAGTGCGTGCTCTGGCACGCGTCGACCAGCTTCGACGCATCGATCGCCGGCAGCACCGGGGGCCCCCGGGCGACCGCGTGGACCGGCGGCACGCTCGATCCGGATACGTGCGCCGTGACCGGGGTCGATCTGTGGGTCAGCTGGCGCAACCAGCCCGAGAGCTCCGCGACGATCCGCAAGATCTCCGGCGTCGATGGCTCGACGCTCGGCGAGGCCGTCATCGAGGACTGGCCCGACAACTGGGGGCACGGCCCCTACGGCGGCGCGGCCGATGCCGAGGGCAATCTCTGGGCGCTCGGCACCTCGGGCAGCATGTTCCGCGTCGACGGCGACGACTTCGGCGTCGAGCGCTGGGACAACGCCGTCTCGCACGTGATGTACGGCATCGCGTTGGACGCCGCCGGCGATCCGTGGGTCGCCGGCTACGACGGCAAGCTGTGGAACTTCGATCGCACGACCGCGGCGTGGGTCGACAAGGGCGGCACCGACGGAGGACCCTCGCGGCTGCGCGGCCTCGCCGTCGATGCCGAGGGCCACGCGTGGGTCGCCGGCAACGGGCCGTGCGGACTGATGCGCTACGACACCATCGCCGACGAGCTCGTCGACGGTCACATCGATCTCCCCGGCTGCGAGACACCTGTCGGTGTCAGCGTCGACGCCGATGGGATGATCTGGGTCGTCGATCGCGACGCCGAGCGGGCGTACCGCGTCGACCCCGACGACTACGCGGTGACGACGGTCGAGGGGTTGGTGCAGCCGTACACGTACTCGGACATGACGGGTGCGGGGCTCGGCCTGGTCGTGAACCCGCCGGGGTGAGCGGCGGGTCCGCGAACCTTCAGCCGCCCGCAGCTCGTCGTAGCCGGTGAGCCGGTGTACGCGCTACACCACGCGCCAGGCCGGGAATTCGTCGCCTACCGCGGGCGCGGCGACGAGCCCGTTCTCGACGAGGCCGTCGTCGCTCTGCGGCTCGCACAGGTACGTCGCGATCGCCCCCAGCGGTTGATCGGTCTCGACGCGCATCCAGCCCTGCGGCACGTCGCGCAGCTCGTCGTGCCACGAGACGCCGAGATCGCCGGTGCCCGCGGCCTCGAGGATGCCGCGGCCCACCGCAGCGCCGAGCGTCTCGATGCGCGCGACCTGGCACTCCATCCGCCCGATCGCGGACTGCACCGCGAGCCCGTGGCGCGCCAGGTGCTCGCCGACGACCGCGGGCACGAGGTACGCGCTCGGTCGATCGACGACGACGGTGCCGACGAACCGCGCGAAGTGGGGCAGGTGCACCGAGCTCGGCGCGCCCTCGAGGGTCCGCGGCGTACGGGTCAGGATCTCGACCGGGCGCTCGAACGCGTCGAGTCGATAGCGCACCGCGATGCGATCCGGTGGGCGACGACTCGCGGCCACGACCTCGAGCACGTCGTCGGGGTGGGCGGCGACCCAGCCCAGGGTCTCGATCTGCCACGCGCTCGCGGTGGCGACCCGCTGCTCGAAGCTGAGGTAGCTGTAGCACTCGAGCAGCAGATCGAGCCGGTTGGTGAGCCCGCGGTAGTTCGAGCCGAAGCGCGGGTGGTGCGGGTACGTCATCCAGCCCTCGCCGACGCTCGCGCGCGGGTCGACGTCGCCGCCGCCGTCGAGCACGCGTTCGTCCTCGGCGAAGTTGCCGTACCAGCCCGAGTCGAAGCCGCGGCGCTTCACCGCGGCCATCACCTCGGGCACCACGCGGCCGCGCATGAACTCGATCGGCTCGGCGCGCCCCGAGCCCACGGCGTGCGGCACGTCGACGGTCATGTGGAAGCGGTGGACGCTACCGTTGGTGGCGTGGTTGTCGATCGTGAGATCGGGCTGCCACGGGATGCACACGCCCGATTGCAGCGCGCGCATCTCGGGGGCGTCCTGGCGGAGGTAGTCGCGGTTGAGGTTGATCCCGTGGCTCTGCGTGCGCGTGCCGACCACCGGGCCGAGCTGCCCGGAGAGCTTGGCGAGATCGAGCCGGCGATTGGCCGGATCGAGCGCGTCGTTGCCGTCGGGGTTGAACAGCGGCACCACCAGCAGCGTGAGGTGCCGGAGCAGATCGGCGTGCTCACCGTCGAGCAGAGCGCGGACGAAGGCGAGGCTCGCCTCCTTGCCCTCGACTTCGCCGGGGTGGATGCCGTCCAGCATCAGGACGACCGGGCGGCCCAGGGCGCGGGCCTCGTCTGGGGTCCGTACGCCGCGCTCCGACAGCACGAGCAGCGGCAGCGCGCGTCCCTGGGGGCTCACGCCGAATTGCGTGACGAACAGCCGTGGGTCGGCGCGGGCATCGAGCGCGGCGACGAACGCCATCACGTCGGCGTGCAGGGAGGTCTCGCGGAACCCGGTGGCTTCGGCGCGCGTCAACAACATGCGCCGCGGACTGTACCGGATCCCCGCGACCCTCGGCTGCGCCTCGACGAGACCGCCAGACGCTCGGCGACCATGTCCGCCACAGCAGGCTTCTCATCGTCGCCGCTTCATGCTGGGATCGCCCGCGATGGTCTCCGCGCTGCCTGCTCCCCTCCGCGCGGCGCTCGACGCCGCCCTGGCGATCCCGACGCCACAGCTGCAGCACCACGAGGCGCCACCGATGCAGTACCCGGGCCTGCGCGTGACGATGTCGCCGCGGGTCGACCCCGCCCAGGGCGAGGCGCTGCGGGCGATCTTCGCCGCGGTCGACTGGCCCTCGAAGGTGATCCCCGTGGCGTCGACGCTCACCGCCGCCCAGCGCGAGGTCGCGGTCGCGGTCGCCGATCGCGGGTTCGATCTGCGGAAGCTCGCGATCCCGCGGCTGCCTGCCCGGCGCCGCCGCTGGCTCGGCCTCGATCCACCGACGGCCCTCGAACGACCTCCACGGGTCGCGATCGCCGGCGCACCACCCGACGCGCCCCTGTGGCGCGTGCTGCTGCTCGCCCAGCGAGGCGAGCTGCCCGGCGATGCCCGGGCGATCCGCGACGCGGCCCTCGCCGCGCTGACGCCGGGCGAGCGCCTACCCGTGCTCGCCGAGCTCGCGCTGGGCGCCTACGGCCTCGACGACACGACGATCGCCGAGGGCCTCACCGTGGGCCCCGAGGCCGCGACGTGGGCCGCCGACTACGCGGCCGACGTCGTCGCGCTGTGGGCCGATCCCTCGCTGTCGATCGAGCTCGGTGCCGCAGCGCCGCCGGTGGCCGCGCGCTGGCTCGCCACCGTCGCGTTCGCCCGCGCCGGCACATCCATCGCCGCCGCCCACCAGTCCCTGTTGTTCCTCGTGCCCCGCCCCGAGGCCGCGCTCGCGGCGAGCCGCGCCGCGGTGGCCGCCCTGACCGTCGAGCGTCGCGCCGACGCGGTGCTCGAGTCGATCCGCGAGCGCTTCGCCGACGAGCGCGTGGGCCTGTTGCTCGCGCTGTTGCCCGCCGTGCCGAGCGTGCGCTTGGTGGATGCGTGCTTCGACACCTTCGCCGACGAGGAGCTCACGCTGCCACGACCCGCGCTCTACGAGCAGCTGCGCCAGGCCGTCGCGGGGGACGTGGTCCTCGCGGCGACCGTCGCGTCGCGGCTCGCGGCGCTGCCGGTGGCCCCGCGTCTGTCCTGCGGAGAGCTGGCCGCGCCGACCCACGCATCGCAGCTCACCCCGCTGCAGGCCCAGCAGGTGGAGACGTGCGCCCGCGGCATCCAGGGCTGCGGCAGCGACTGGATCAACGACGAGGAGATCGGCTACCTCGAGTTGTTCGGCATCTTCGACGAGTGGGGCGTGCGGCGCTACGACGCCGCGGTGCTGATGGGCGAGGACGGGATGGTGTTCGCCGCCGGGACCACCCAGGTCGTCGCGATCCTGTGCCAGCACCGGCTGAGCTGCAACGACGTCGGCCTCGGGGATGGCCTGTCGGCGGCGATGGCCTCGCGTCCGCACCGGTGACCAACGCCACGTCACCACGCGGGTTCGGCTGCGCGGAGGCGTGGTACGCTGGTCCGATGTTGCGCCGAGTCGTCGTCGTCGCGGTGATGGGGCAGGGGATCGCGGGCTGTCGCTCGGACGCGGCGCAGGATCCTTCCATCGGCACCAGCTCCGGCGGCGGCAGCACCGGGCCGTCGACGGCGTCGGAGACGGTCGCGGACACCAGCGACGGGGTCACCACGAACGCGACCGCCGATGTCACCGGCGATCCGGACACGACCACCGGCGCGCCCGAGGTCGTCGCCACGATCTCGGAGATCGACTGCCACGGCCGCGACGCGGTCGAGATCGCGGCCGAGCCCGGCACGGACCTGGGCGGCCTCGCGATCGTCATCGACGGCGCGATCGACTACACGATCCCCGACGGCACCCTCTCCGAGGGCCTGTTCGTCGTGCGCGAGGCCGCCGGCGCCGAGGCCGGGCTGTCGGCCAACATCGGCTGCAGCGACGACGTCGTCGAGCTGGTGCACGGCGATGTCGTGCTCGATGCGGCGAGCTTCCCCGCGTTCCCCGGCTCGTCCAAGGGCACGACCTGGTGCAGTGGCGTCTCGGCGTCACCGTTCGATCTGTGCACGCCGACGATCGGCGCGGCCAACCTGGCGTACGTCGATCCCGGCGGCGTGCTGTTCGATCGCATGCACCCCGTCGAGATCGATCTCACCATCGATCAGGCCGGCCTCGACGCCCTCGATGTGGAGCCCCGCGAGTACGTGGCCGGCACCTTCTCCGTCACCAAGGACGGCGACACCACGGCGCCCATCATGGTCGGCATCGCGCTCAAGGGCAGCCCGATCGGCAGCTTCACCGATCTGTCGGGCAAGGCCGCGTTCAAGATCAAGTTCGACTTCGTCGATCCCGAGGGGCGGTTCCTCGGGCTCGAGGGCCTCAAGCTCAACAAAATGCGCGAGGACGCCTCGCAGCTCCACGAGGCGGTGGGCTACGCGATCTTCGGCGCGGCCGGGGTCCCGGCGCCGCGGGCCGGCTTCGCCGAGGTCCGGCTCAACGGCGACAGCTACGGCCTGCACGCCAGCGTCGAGCGGGCCGACGACGTGCTGATGTCGCGCTTCTACGACACGACCACGCACTTGTACGAGGGCACCTTCGGCCTCGACGTCGATCCCGGGCGCGAGGGCGAGTTCGAGGTCGACGAGGGCGATCCCCTCGACACCGCGGACCTCACCGCGTTGATGGCCGTCGGGGTGCTGCCCGACGATCAGTTCCTCGACGCGCTCGAGGCCCGCGTCCACCTCGACGCCGCGCTGCGCATGTGGGCGGCCACGATGTGGATCGGCCACTGGGACGGCTACGCCCCGGGCAAGAACAACTACGAGCTGCACAGCGACGCCGCCGGCGTGTTCGACTTCGTGCCGTCGGGGCTCGATCAGACCTCGGAGTACCTCCTCGATCTACGCTACGGCTCGTCGCCGATCCAGGACCGCGGCGTGCTCTTCGATCGATGCATCGACGACGCCGTCTGTTTCGCCCGCTACGAGGACGCGCTCGACGAGGTCGGGGCCGCGATCGCGGCGTTCGACGTGCAGGCCGAGATCGACGGGGTCGCCGCGGCGATCGAGCCGTGGGTGCTCGCCGATCCGCGGCGCGAGAGCTCGGTCGGCTCGGTGCACGCCGCCCAGGACGCGGCGCGCGACTTCTGGTCCGCGCGTGCGGCCGAGTTCCCGTGACGGTCCCGTGGAGCGTCAGTCGAGGCGCGGCGCCTCGGCGTCGTGCCGGGCCTGCCACATCGCGACGACGATCTCGCGGTAGCGGGCGGTCTCCTCGGGGAGCGCCTCTCCGGCGAGCCACGCGTCGACGCGGCGCGGCCCGCCGTTGTAGGCCGCAGCGGCGAGTCCGATGACGTCGGCGTCGAGCTCATCGCCGCCGCCGTAGGTGTCGATCAGCGCAGCGAGGTGGTACGCGCCGAGATCGAGGTTGTACGCCGCGTCGTCGAGGCGCTCGATCCGGTGATCGACCAGCCCGCGCTCGAGGGCGATGCCCGCGGCGGTCTCGGGCATCAACTGCATCAGCCCCCGCGCGCCCATCGTGCTGCGCGCGTCGGCGTGGCCGCGCGACTCGACCCAGGTGACGATCGCGAGCAACGAGGGATCGACGCCGTGGCGGCGCGCGGCGGCGTCGATCGCCGCGGCGTGGTCGTCGAGTCGGCCCCGCAGCCATGGCACCGCGAGTGCGGGCGCGTCGGTGTCGGTGCCGCCATCGACCTCGGTGCCGGTGATCACGACCTCGCGCGGGCGGGCGGGCTCGCCCTCGACCTGGCACGCGAACGCGAACAGCGGGGGCACCGTCGCGATCGCCAGCGCCACGATCGCGGTGACGAGCGGGGCGCGGACGACGGGGCGCGCGGTGGTGGGGTGGGTGACGAGGTGTTGGATGCGTTGCACGAGGGGGGCTCCGTTGGCGGCGAGGACCGGGGCGTCGAGGACCCGAAGTCCCTCGAGCTCGGCGAGGGCCTGGGCGAACTCCACGGGATCGATGGCGCGGGTGATCGCGAGCTCGTCGCACGCGAGCTCGCGCAGCACGTCGAGCTCGCGCAACATCCACCGCACCCCGGGGTGGAAGTGGAAGAGCGCCGCGATCGCATGGAGCGCGAGGCCGATCCCGTAGTCGTGGCGCACCACGTGGGCGAGCTCGTGGGCGAGGGCCGCGCGCATCGCCGCGGTCGGCACCCCGGCGGCCCACGCCGCGGGCACGAGGATCATCGGGCGCAGCACGCCGAACACGATCGGTGCGTCGAGTCGTGCGAGGGCCCCGATCGCGACGGGTCGAGCGACGCCCATCGTGCGGCGAAGGGACGTGAGCGCGCCGTGCCACGGACCGTCCAGCGCGAGCGCATCGCGTCGCCATCGCGCGACGCCGACGAGCCCGCCGACCAGCCGCGCGGCGTGCCACGTCGCGCCAGTCGCCCAGGCGCCGAGCACCCACCAGGGCAGCATCGACGGCGCGGCGGAGGGCACGGCAGCCCCGGTCGCGATCGATTGGGCGGCGGAGCCGAGCGCCGACCACGTCCACAGGAATGCGACGAGTGTCGACCAGATCGCGGCGTGCATCACCGCGAAGCGGGTGCTCGCCGAACGTCGCTGCAAGAGCACGCGGGTGGCGAACCACGCCAGCCCGGCGATCGCCGCGCCCTGCCACAGCGCGTGGAGCAGCGCGAAGGCCAGCGACGACAGCGCCACGGGGAGGTTCATCGCTTGCGCCCCCGGGCCCGGGCGAGCTCGTCGACGAGCTCGCGGATGCGGTCGAGCTCCTGCGGGGTCGAGCGACCGCTCGAGAGCGCGCGCATCACGAGCTCGGCGGCCGAGCCGTCGAACGCGCGATCGATTAGATCGCCGACCAGGTCGCGCTGGACGGCCTCGCGGCGGACGGCGGCGCGGTAGACGTGGGTGCGGTCGCTCTCGTCGCGCAGGACCAACCCCTTGCCGGCCATGATCTGGAGCAGCTTGAGCACGGTGGTGTAGCCGACGTCGCGACCCGGGCCGAGGGCCTCGAGGACCGTGCGGACCGTCGACGGCCCCCGGTCCCATAGGATCCCGAGGATCTCGGTCTCGGCCGGCGTCGGTCGCGGCGTCGCGTCGGACATCGTGATCCGAGTATTACGAAGGTCATCGTAGATGTCAACGAAGGGTTTCGTAGATGCCGGGACCTGGGGTGTGCGCGACTGTGCGCGCACCGAACGATCGGGAAATTCGTAACCTTCGGGAGTTTTGAGACAATCCCCTTCGACGATGATCCCCAGCCGGAGACGAGCACGTGCCGTCCTCGCGATCGCGATCGGGGCCTCGACGGGCGCGTGCTTCGCCCCGGCCGCGGCCACCCGCGGCCTGCCGTGCTCGGACGACGCCGCGTGCGGCCCACTGTCGTGCGGCTAGGGCGTGTGCGGCGGGCCGACGCGGTGCGAGGCCGGCGCGGGCGTCGGCGAGTACTGCTTCACGGTCGACGCCCGCGAGTTCACCGTGACCCCGGGCGTCGACGCGCTCGCCATCGGAACGATCGATCCCGGCGCGCTGCCGGACATCGTGGTGGGCAACGGCCGCTCGCAGACCCTCGCCCTGCTGCGCAACCTCGGCGACGGCGAGTTCGCCGAGGCCGTCACCTCGGCACCCTTGGGTTTCGCGGCGCGCGAGCTCTCGATCGGTCCGGTCGACGGCGCGGGCTGGAGCGACGTCGTGGCGACCACCGAGGCCTCGGTCGCGTTGGTGCCGATCCTCCCGGGTGCCGACGCCGCCGGTGGCTTCGCGGACGCGCTCGTCCTCGCCGACGGCCTCGCTGGCGCAGCCCGGCCCCAGATCGGGCAGTTCGTCGACGACGTCAACGGGCTCGCCGACGTCGCGGTCCTCGTCGCCGACGGCTTCGACGTGGTGCCGCAGCGCGAGCTCGCCACCTTCGGCGATCCGGTGCACACGGCCCTGCAGGCGCCCACCGATCTCCGCACGCTCGGCATCGACGCGAGTCGGGTGTACGTCGCCTCGGGCAGCGGCGACGCCGTGATCGGCCACTCGCGGACGGCCACCGGCGCGTTCGCAGCGACGACGACCATCGACGTCGGCCCGGGCCCGACTCGCTTCGCCCTCGCGGATCTCGACGGCGATGCCTTCGGCGACATCCTCACCGCGGGGTCCGACGGCAAGCTGTGGCTCACCACCGGCCGTGACCCGAGCTTTGCCGACCCGCGCTCGCCGATCGCGGTCTACGAGCTCGGCTGGGCGCCCACGACGCTCGCCGCGGTCGATCTCGACGACGATCCCGAGCCGGAGTTCCTGGTCTCGGGCGAGGCGCCCGGCGGGCGCCGCGATGTGTTCCTGTTCGACAACGACGGCGAGGGCCGGCCGATCTACGGCGGAAGCCTGGGCATCGACGACGCCTCCGCGGTCGTGCTCGCCGATCTCGATCTCGACGGCATCACCGAGATCATCGTTGCCTCGCAGGAACGCGGGACCGTCCGGGTCGCGCGTCGGGCGGTGGCGCCGCCGCCTGCCGACGACGGCAGCACCGGAGGCACCACCGGTACGCCGGAAGAAACCGGCGGAGATCCGAGCAGCGCGGAGGATCCCACGGTCGATCCGACGCTGCCGACGGATCCCACGACGCCGGTCGACGACACCGGCGACTTCGATCCCTGCGACGGGGGGCTGCCGATCGGGCCCTACTGCTACGCCTGGGTGCAGGAGATCCTGCCCTTCGGTGGCAGCGTCGTCGGCATGGCCGCAGCGCGCATCGATCCCAACGCACCCGAGTTCCTCGTCGCGGTCACGGCGGACGGGGCGGTGTGGGAACACCCTGGCGATCTCGGCGGGGTCTTCGCGCCGGTCATGGCGCCGGCCTACTTCGCCAGCGGCGCCCCCAACGGCCTCGCGGTGGGCACGATGTCCCTGGGCTCCGGCTTCGACGAGGCTGTCATCGCCGTCACCCACAGCGGCGGCGTCTCGACGTTCTCGCCGGTGACCGACGGGCTGCCGTTCGGTGAGCAGCTGATCGAAGGTGGTGCGGTCGCGCCGCTCGTCGGCCCGATGATCTACGACCTGGACACGGGCGCCGTCGCCTCGGGCCTCGCGTTCGCGGCGGGCGATGGGCTGCGGCTCGCGACGGCCTCGACCCTGCTCGACGGGCAGTCGCTGCTGGAGGCGGCGGGCACCGTGCTCGACGTCGACGCGATCCCGGGGTTGGAGGGGCAGACCGCTCTGACGGCGGCGGCGGGTGGGCAGCTCGACGTGTACTTGCCGTCCGCGATGGCGCTCGACGCCGCGGGCCCACTGGCCGAGGTCCCCGCCGACTACACCGCGGTGCTGCGTGGTTCGAGCTACATCGAGATCGTCGTCGCCGGGGGCGGGGCGATCTCACGGATCATGTTCGACGATACCGGGCCGCTGGTCAGTCCGGTCGATGTGGGGAACGTCATCGCCGACTTCGAGGTCGGCGAGTTCGACGGCGCGGACGGCGACGACCTGGTCGTGATGGTCGACGAGGGTGGTGAACGGCGGCTGCGGATCTACGGGTCGAGCGCCGACGGCAGCCTATCGTTGCTCGCGGTGTTCCCGGTCGATCATGCGACGGCGATCGCGGTGTATGATTACTGGATGCCGTCGGACCTGCTCATCGCCTACGACGATCCCGAGTTCGGTCCGTACCTCCTGCACCTCGGAACGGCGGTGGCCGGGTGAGCGCCATCTCTCGCATCGCCGCGGTCGCGTGTGCCCTCGCGGTGTCGACGTCGAGTGTGGCGCGGGCCGAGCCCACACCCGAGTCAGCGTCGCCCAGCTCGGACCCCGATTCGGATCCGGCGCTCGCCCAAGCGCAGGCGCTGTACGCCGACGGCCTCACCGACTACGAGACCCTCGACTACGATCTCGCGATCGAGAAGTGGAAGGAGGCGCTCGGTCGTCTCCGCGAGGCGCGGCCGCAGTCCCCCGAGCAGGAGTCGATGGTCGCGGCGGCCCGCAACGCCATCGTCTACAACATCGCCAGCGCGCAGGAGAAGGCCTACGCCCAGGACAAGGACGTCGCGCGGCTGAAGAAGGCCCGCGGCCTGCTCGAGCGCTACGTCGAGGAGTACGTCGCCGCCGGGGGCAACGACGCCGACGAGCTGTCGCGGGCGCGCGCGCGCATCGACGAGCTCGGCGCGCGCATCGACGACGACGAGGCCCAGGCGGCCGCTCGCGAACGACGGACGACGACCACGCCGACCGACGGCGGCACGACGTCGCGCAGCCACGCGGGCCGGGGCCTCACGATCGGTGGTTCCCTCGCGCTGGTCGCTGGCATCGGCCTGGTCGCCGGGGGTGTGACCGCAGGGGTGTTGATGACCCAGGGCGCCGAGGACCAGATCCCCAAGCTCGATCAGCTCGCCGACGAGGACGCGCGTCGTGAGCAGCTCGACCGTGGCCACCGCGGCGACATCATCACGATCGCGTGCGCGGCGTCGGGCGGCGTGCTTGCCCTTGCGGGCATCGGCATGATCGCCGCCGGGGCGGTGAAGTCGAAGAAGGCGAAGACGGCGTCCCAGCGCGCCGCGGTGCCGATGATCGGGCCCGGCTTCGCGGGGCTGCTGCTGCGCACGCGGTTCTGACGATGGGCGGCGGCCATGCCTGCCGCCGTCATGCCCGCGGGGCGCGGGCCCGCATCGATCGCAGCCACCGATCGAAGTCGTCGTCCGTCGTCTGCAGGAGCTCGCCCGAGTCCCGCAGCGTCGCGATCACCTCGCGCACCTCCTGCTTGCCGCGGCGTAGTCGGCTGCGCACGGTGCCGTGCGGGATCTCGAGGATCTCCGCGAGCTCGGCCGACGTCATGTCCTCCCAGTAGTACAGCTCGAGCAGCACCTGCAGATCGAGGGGGATGCGTCGCAGCGCGCGGAGGAGGGCCCGCTGCTCGGCGTGCTCGCACAGCAGCGTCGCTGGGCCGGCGTCGAGGGCCGCGAGCCGCTGCTCCTCGAGCTCGTCGGGGCTGCCGGCGCGGGCGAACCGGGCCCGGTGCTTGAGCAGCCGGTGGCGGGCGATCGCGAAGACGAAGGTGCGAAAGCTGCTGTCGGCGCGGAAGTTGTCGCGGCTGCGCACGCACTCCAGCAGAGTCTCCTGCACGAGGTCGTCCACGTCGGGGCCGACCTTGTTGCAGAAGAAGCGGAACAGCCGATCGAAGTAGCGCTCGAAGAGCTGCTTGCCCGCGGCGACCTCACCGGCGCGCCAGCGATCGAGCAGCCCGAGATCATCGTCCTCGCCCACGGGCACACGGTACCCCAGGCCGATCGGTCACCGCGGGGCGACAGCGAGGGCGGCTCGTGCGCGAGCGATCGTGTCGAGTTGGTCACTTCGCCGAATTTTTGACCCTGTCGCGGATGGGCGCCGCGTGTACAGCCCGCAGCGTCCCACGTAGTATCGCGCGCCGATGGCCGACAACGACAAGCCTGGGTCCCCGAACGCCGGCAAGGTCGCGGAGGCCTCGCGCGGCGCGGCCGAGTCCGCGGCCCGCGACGCCGCCCGCGGTGCCCCGGCCGATGCGGTCGCCGGCGACGCGGCGAGCAGCGCTGCGGGCGTGGCCGAGGCCGCCGCGCCTGCCGACGCAGCCGCCACCGTGCGCGCGGTGACGGCGACCGCGGGCGCGGGGCAGTCGCTGGCGCAGGCCGCCCAGTCCGGCGATCCGGCGAGCGCGATCGGTGCCGTCGGCGGTGCTGCGGGGATGGCCGGCGCGGTCGCGGGCGTCGCCGGCAACTCGTCCGCAGCGCAGACGATCGCCCAGGTCGGATCGACGACGGCCCAGGCCGCCGGCGCCGCGCAGACCGTCGCCGGCGTGGCGTCTCGGGCCTCGTCGAGCTCGGCGGCGTCCTCGAGCCCGGCGGGATCGGGTCCCTCCGGCCTGCTCGCGCGTGCGAGCGAGGCCGTCCGCGACGCGATGGTCGGCGCCGGCCGCCATCTCGAGCACGTCCGCTTCGAGTTCGCCCTCACGCAGGGCCCCGACATCGCGTGGCACGTCCGGCGCTTCACGATCACCTCGGAGCTGTCGCGCATCTACGAGATCCACCTCGAGCTGGTGTGCCACGACACCGCCGCGCCGATCGACGAGATGCTCGGGGCGCCCTGCGAGCTGCTCGTCGAGCGCGGCGACCTGCTGCACTCCTTCTACGGCATCGTCGACGAGATCGACGACGTCGGCCCCGAGCAGGGGCGCCTGCACGCGGCGGTCCGGGTGATCCCCGCGTTCGGCCTGCTCGCCGATCAGATCGACACCCGCATCTTCCAGGGCCAGACGGTCATCGAGATCCTCACCGAGGTGCTGCAGACCGCGCTCGAGCCCTACGGTCGCGAGCTCGACGCCGAGACGTACATCAAGCGCACGTACCTGAAGCGCGACTACTGCACGCAGTTCCGCGAGTCGACGTTCGCCTTCTGCTGCCGGCTGATGGAGGAGGAGGGCATCGCCTTCCACTTCCTCGCCGACGAGGACGGGCGGCGCGAGCGGCTCGTGCTCGTCGACAACAACAACGACTACCCCGAGGTCGAGCTCGCCGGGTACACCGAGGTGCCGATCATCGAGAGCGACCCCGAGGAGGCCGATCGCGAGTCGGTGCGCGGCGCCCTGTGGCGCGCGCGTCGGCAGCTCAACAAGGTCAGCGGGCGCGCGTACAACTTCAAGGCTGCCAACGGCTTCGAGGAGGGCGACGCGTCGGTCCAGGAGACCCACAACCACCGCGATCGCGAGCTATACCTCCACGACCTGCGGCGGCAGATCACCGATGACCCGATCGACGATCCCGCGGCGACGTCGTTCGACGGTACCGCGCTCGACCAGCGGGGCGCGATGGTGGTGCAGGTGCTCGAGGAACACCGCGCGCAGGGCAAGGTCGCCCATGGCACCGGCAACGTCACGGGCTTCCGCGCCGGGACGCGCTTCACCCTGGCGAGCCACCACCGCGCCGATCTCGAGGGCGCCCAGCTGCTGCTCGTGCGCGTGCACCACAGCGGCGAGGCCAACACGTCGGACGCCGGGGCGACGGCGACGTACACCAACGAGTTCACCGCGATCCCGATCGCGCACGAGTTCCGGCCGCTGCAGCGGCACCTCCGGGCCAAGGTCTACGGGCCGCAGCTCGGCCGCGTCGTCGGCGAGGCCGGCAGCGACGACGAGATCCACACCGACTCGTACGGTCGCATCAAGGTCCTGTTCCACCACGACCGACTCGCGCCCGCCGACACCAGCGCATCGGCGTGGATCCGCGTGATCCAGCCCTGGGCCGGCCCGCGCTGGGGCACGATGTTCATCCCCCGCGTCGGGATGGAGGTCGTCGTGCAGTTCGTCGACGGCAACCCCGACAACCCGGTGGTCACGGGCTCGGTCTACAACTCCGACAACATGCCGCCGTTCGCCCTGCCGGACGAGAAGACGAAGAGCACGATCAAGACCTCGTCCAGCGTGGGCGGCGACGGCTACAACGAGCTGACGTTCGAGGACGCCGCGGGCCAGGAGCAGATCATCGTCCACGCCCAGAAGGACTTCAACAAGACGGTCCTCAACAACCAGTCGCGGTCCGTCGGTGCCAACGACTCGACCAGCGTGGGTGGCGATCAGTCGCTGTCGGTGACGGGCGACCGCACCCACTCGGTCAGCGGCAGCGAGACGATCACGATCACCGGCTCGCAGAAGATCACCATCACCGGATCCGGCACCAGCGACGGGCAGACGGTCACCGGCGGGCAGCTCGACATCACCGGCAAGTACAAGCTCGACGCCTCGCAATCGATCTCGGTGCAGGCCCCCGACTTCATCCTGCTCACCGTCGGCAGCACGTTCCTCAAGATCGAGCCCAGCAAGATCACGATGCAGGCCAAGGACGGGGCCCGCGTGGTCCTGGCGCCGGCGTCGGCGCTGATGGCCTCGAAGGAGAACTCGCAGGTCGTGCTCACCGCCGACGCGCACATGCAGGCCAACACCGGCGGCGACCTGCTGCTCACCGCGAACGCCCAGCTGTCGGGGGCGGGCGCGCAGGTGCTGCTCAACGGCGAGGCGTTGGTGAAGGCCAAGGCCGGCGGCGAGCTCAAGCTCACCGCCGACGCCAAGATGTCCGGGGCCAACGCGACCGTCGACGCGACCACCGCGTCCACGGTGTCTGCGGGCGGCACCGCGACGCTCACGGCGGGCGGCAGCACGGTGAAGACCGCCTCGGGCGCGGTCGACGTGTCGGGGCCGCAGGCCAACATCGCGGGCTCCGGCGCGGTGAACATCACCGGCGGGATCATCAAACTCAACTAGCGCGAAGGACGGTCGAGTCATGCGTCGTCTCGCCGAGTTCCGTGCCCACACCGAGGAGTTCATCTGGCAGCCGGACGACCACGTCCTCTTGGTCAGCGGCGTCGACGGTGACATTCCGTATGTGCTCAAGGTCCTCGAGCAGGTCGAGGGCAGCGACGAGGCGTCGCTCTACGCGATGTTCGCCGACGCGTACCTCGACGCCGACACCTACGCGCGCACGGTCGCGGGCCGGTGCGTGCAGCTCTACGCGGTCGCCAGCGACGAGTGCGTCGCGCGGGGCGAGCCGCCGCTCGAGCCGTTCCCGGCCGCGCTCACCGAGGCCGTGATGTCGCCGCGCGAGCGGATCGTGATGGCGATCGAGCACCTCGGCAAGCGTCTGCCCAACGCCGAGGATCACCGCGTCGTGTTCGCGATGCTGCCGATCGAGATCCACGACTGGGCCGACTGGGCGGCGTTCGTCGCCGAGCTCGTCCACCTCCCGCCGCCGGCCCCGGTGCGCGACGAGGCCTGGCCGGCGTACACGCGGGTGTTCGTCCGCGACCAACGCGACCACCCGATCGGCGGCGCGCTGCTGCGTCGCGGTGCCCGTGGCGTGCTCAACATCGATGTCGAGATGTCGACCGATGCGTTCGCGGGCGACCTCGCCCAAGACGCGGTGGATCCGGCCATCCCGGTCGCGCAGCGCATGCAGGCCGTGCTGCAGCTGGCGAACATCGACCTGTCGTACAAGCGCTTCGAGGAGGCGGTGCGGAAGTTCGCGCTGCTGTTCGACTACTACGCGCGGGCCGAGGCGCCGATCATGCAGGCGATGTGCATGCAGGGCGTCGGCGATTGCCTGCGCATGCTCGATCAGCCGCCCGCGGCGCTCGAGCGCTACCAGCAGGGCCTCGCGATCGCCCTGGCCGCGAAGTCGCCGGTGCCGGTGGCCCCGAACCCGACCTTGCCCGGCGAGCCCGAGGCCAAGGTGCTGCATCCCAACGCGCCGCCGGTGCTGCTCAACCTGCTGCTCGCGGCGGCGCCGACGTGCATGGCCCTGGCCAAGTACGACGATGCGCGGAGCTACTACGCCGACGCGACCAAGCTCGCCGCGAAGTGCATGAACCCGTACGCGGCCTGCGACGCGCTGCAGGGCGAGGGCGATGCCCAGCGCGCGCTGGGCAACGTCGAACCGGCGCTGAAGGCCTGGCGCGACTGCGAGACGATCGCCGAGAAATACACCTACTACGATCGATTGGTGAGCGTGCTCGAGCGCATCCACGCCCTCTACAAGGAGGGCCACCTGCGCGCCGAGGCCGACGCGACGTGGACCAAGCTGCAGGGCGCGAAGCTGCTGCAGAAGCAGAGGGCGGCCTGATGTCGACGCCGAGCCACGGACCGCCGTCACCGGCCATGGTCGCGCCGCCGACCGGTCGGCCCTCGGGCCCGCCGGCGGCCCCGGTGTTCGCGACGACGGGCAACGCCCGCGCGGACTCGGTGCTGCAGACGCTCGACAACACGATCGCGCCGTTCCGCCAGGCGCCGCCGCCCGAGCAGGGCGCCGCGGGCTGGGTCGCGCAGGGCCTGGGCGGCGTGATGGGGGTGATCAACGCGCCGATGATGTTCATCGACGCCGCAGCATCGCAGGGCGTGTCGGCGCTGTTGGACGCGCTCGGATTGTCGGGCCTCTTCCCCGCGCTGCCGGTGGCGACGATCGGCCTCAGCATGCACCTCGGCACGCCGCACACCCACGTGCATCCGCCGAGCCTCGTGCCGCCCGCGCCGCCGATTCCGCTGCCGAGCCTCGGGGTCGCGTTCCTGGCCGGATCGGCGTCGGTGCTCGTCGGTGGCGTTCCGGCGCTGCGGGCCGGCGACATCGGCATCGGCTTCACGTGCGGCTCGATGGCGCCGCCGTTCGAGATCATGACCGGCGCCTCGGGGGTGTACTTCGCCGGGGCCCGCGTCGCGCGGTTCGGCATGGACATCACCTTCCACTGCAACCCCGCGTCGCCCATGGGGGGCTTCGCGCTGGGCATGGGCATCGCGGGCGTGGTGGCCGGCGCCGCGGGGGCGCTGGCCCAGGCGTCGGCGGGCAACTCGGGCGCCGCGATTGCGCAGGGGATCCAGGCCGGGCTCGACGCGGCCGCGCTCGCGGTGTCGAAGCTGCGCGGCAAGGATCCCGCGGGTCCGCCGGGCATCGGCATGCTGCTCGGTCCGCCGATGGGCAACGTGCTCGCCGGCGGCCCGCCGATCCCCAACGTCGGCGCGCTGGCGCAGGGCAAGATCTACAGCGCGCTCGGCCGGGCGTTGAAGTCCATGCGCGGCGCGCTGCGCAAGCGCAGCCCGGCCCCCGACGCCAATGGTCGCAGCTGCGAGGGCGGCGAGCCGGTCCACGTCGTCACCGGCGAGAACTACAACACGCACCGCGATTTCGCGTCGATCCTCGGCGGCTTCACCTGGCGTCGCTACACGTCGAGCGCGGCCCATGCCCAGCGCGGCGTGCTGGGTTGGGGCTGGCGCCACGGGTTCGAGTCGCGATTGGTGATCCGATTGCACCGGATCACCTTCGAGGGCTTCCAGGGCGAATCGATCGTGTTCCCGCGATTGCGCGGCGCCGAGGACGACGGCGGCGTCACCATGCACGGCTATCGCCTGCGCCGGATCTCGGCCCTGCGATTCGTCGTCTCGCACCCGCGGTTGGGCTCGATGGAGTTCCAGCAGGACGCGCCCGGCAGCGCAATCGCGCGGATGGTCTCGCTGCGCGGCGACGAGACCGTCGCCCAGGTCCGCTACGACGCGCATCGTCGGCCCGCGGAGATCGTCGAGCACGCGGGCGCTGATTCGGCGGCGTATTCGCTGCTCTACGACGACGCCGGCCAGCTCGCGGAGATCCGCGGCTCGCGATTCGGCGAGCCGCCGGCGCGGCTGGTCCGCTACCACTACGATCTGGCCGGGCACCTGCTGCGCGCCGAGGACTCCGCGGGCGCCTGCGATACCTACGTCTACGACGGCGTCCATCGCATCGTCCACGCCACCGATCGCATCGGCTACGGCTTCCGCTGGGTCTACGACCACGAGGGCCGCTGCATCGAGACCCAGGGCGAGGATGGCCTGTGGTACGCGCGATTCGAGTACCTGCCCGACAAGCAGACCACGAACATGACCATCCACGACGGATCGGTCTATTCGTACAAGTACGACGAAGACGGGGTGATCACCGCGATCACCGGCCCGTGCGGCGGCGTGAAGACACGGGTGCGCGCGCCCGACGGTCGGGTGCTCGCGGAGATCGAGGCCGGCGGCCAGCGCATCGATTTCCTGTACGACGAATCCGGCGCGCACACCGGCCGGCGCACCCGCTTCGGCCACACGTTCCCGCCGAGCCTCGACGCGTCGGGCGTGCCGCGCATGCCGAGTCGGCGTCTGCCCCGGGACACCCGCGGCTACACCTTCGGCGGCGTGTTGCCGGCGCTGGCCGAGCCCGAACCCGTCGAGGTGCGCCGCGATCGCCTCGGCAACGTCGTCGCGCTGCGCGACGCCCTCGGCCACGAGCAGCGCTGGACGTTCGACACCGCCGGCAACCAGACCTCGCACGTCGATCGCGACGGCCGGGTCCACCGCACCGAGGTCGTGCGGTGGGGCCTGTGCGGCGCCCGGGTCGATCCCCTCGGCAATCGCGTTCGCTACGAGTACAACCCGCACCAGAAGATCACGAAGGTCGTCGATCCCGGCGGCTTCGAGTCGCGCTACGTGTACGACAGCCGCGATCGGGTGATCGAGGTCCATCGCCACGGGGCGCTGCGCGAGCGCTACGTGTGGGATCTCGGGCATCGCCTGGTCGAGAAGCAGGGACCCGACGGCGTGCCGCTGCTGCGGGTGACGCCCCACGCCAACGGGCTCACCGGCCGCGTCGATCGCAGCGACGGTGGCTTCGCCGAGTTCGACTACGACCGCAACGGCCGGGTGACCCGCGCCGACTCGGCCGACCATCGGGTGGGCCGCGCTTGGACGGTCTTCGAAGAGCTCGAGCGCGAGGAGTGCGATGGTCGGACGATCCGGCACGACATCGGGTGGCGCGGCGAGCTCACCACCACGATCGCCGAGCGGTTCGTCTGCGATCGTCATCGTCACGGCGACACGCTGGTGTTCACCGATCCCACCGGTCGGCGGCGCACGGTGACCCACCGCGCCGACGGCACCGTGCACGTCGACCACGGCAACGGCACGCAGGAGGTGCAGCAGTACGACCCGCGCGGTCGCCTGACGGCGCGGGTGTGCTCGCGACGGGGCGAGGAGGTCGTGCGCTGGACGACGCGGCACCAGTACACTCCCGAGGGCGATCTCACCGCGACGGTCGACAACGTGCGCGGCAATCACCGCTACTCGCTCGATGCGGCGCACCGCCTGGTGCGCGTGCAAGGGCCCGACGGATCGATCGTCCAGTACGAATACGACGCCGCACACAACCTCGTCGAGCTGCCCGCCCTCGGCGTGGTCCAGCTCGCCTCGGGCAATCGTCTCGCCGCCGCGGCGACCGAGCGCTTCCACTACGACGACCGCCAGCGTCTCGCCCGCAGGGTGGGCTTCGGCGGCGCCGAGGTGCTGTATCACTACGACGCCGAGGATCAGCTCGTGCGCGTCGACGACGGCCACGCCGAGCCGTGGACGGCGAGCTACGACGGCCTCGGTCGCCGGGTGAGCTTCGGCCGCGGCGAGCGGCGCACGCGGCTGTGGTGGGACGGCGATCGCATCGCCGCCCAGGAATCGCCCGACGGCAGCTTCCGGATCTACCTCTACGCCGATCGCGAGTCGTGGGTCGCGATCGGGTTCGTCGACTACGACGGCGTCGACGCGGCGCCCGAATCGGGCCGGTCGTATGCCGTGTTCTGCGATCAGGTCGGCCTGCCGCAGCACATCGAGGACGCCGATGGCGAGGTGGTCTGGTGGTGCGATCACGCGACGCCGTACGGCGAGCTGTTCGTGCACCCCGGCAACCAGATCGACTTCGATCTGCGTTTCCCCGGTCACCTGTACGATCCCGAGCTGCGCCTGCACTACAACCGCTTCCGCGACTACGATCCGCGGCTCGGTCGCTACCTGCAGCCCGATCCGCTCGGCGTGCGCGGTGGCATCAACCTCTACGCGTACCCGGCCAATCCGCTCGTCGCGGTCGATGTCCTCGGGCTCACGAATCACAACAACCCGGAGAACGGCGCGCCGCACCACGAGGACGGCGACGGCAAGCCCAAGGTCGAGAACCCGAACGACTCGCCCGAGACGCCGCCGAAGCTGTCGCGCGAGGAGGCGATCGCCCGCGCCGAGGCGGCGGCCGAAGCCCACCGCGTCGAGGTGACCAAGGCGTTCGAAGAGGGACGCCTGCCGGGGTTCGAGCAGGGGTCCGGCGAGAAGCCACCCGCCTGCGTCGCGGCAGTCGTCGATCGAACGCGTCCCGGCGCCGAGCCGTTCGTCGCCCACAACGAACCCAGCACGGTGAAGGCGAACCCCGAGGACTTCCACCCAATCCTGCGCGATCGCATCGCCGAGCAACAGGCGCGGCGCGACGCCGGGCTCGACCACTTCTCCGAGCCCGGCACGCATGCCGAGGTCAAGGCCCTCGACGCTGCGATCAAGGCGCGCGAGGCCGAGACGGGGGTTCCCGTGACGAAGGACGATCTCGGCGACTTCGTGCAGCTCCCGGTGTGGAACCGCGACACCGGACCCGGCCGCCCCATCGGGTCCCCGGCGCAGTGCTGCGGACACTGTGCCCCGATCACGCGCGGCACCGACAACCTCTCCGGTGACGCAACGCCGTTCGTCTACCGCGACGGCGGATGGCACCGGATCAAGTGACCGACAGGAGCACGCGATGGCACTGACGAAGCGAGCGAGCGCCTGGCTGGCGACCCTCCCCCGGGAGACTCCGATCCCGACGCGTCGCGTCGAGCAGCTGATCCTCGACGCTGGCGGCACGCCGCACCGTGTGTGGCTCGACTTCCACGAGCACTACGGCGGCTACGCGGAGGAGGTCGGGCCCGGTGACGTCGCGTTCTGGGGCCTCGCACGCGCCGCCGACGCCGAGCCGCCGCCGGTGTGGTTCGCGCCGGACACGGTCTCCCTCGTGCCGCCGCAGTACCACTTCCCCGAGGCGATCCGTTGCGCCGACGCGCATCCGGTGCACGGCTACGAGCTCGGCGCGGACGGTTGCTACCGCGGGATCGGGGGCCCCGCCGACACGTTCGAGATGAAGCTCGAGCGCCACGGCCTGATGAAGGAGTTCTACGATCGCGGGCATGTGCGGCAGACGCTGCTGACGCGCAAGAGCGACGAGCCGGCGCACCAGCAGTTGCTCGCCGACATGGCGCCGTTCCTGGTCCCCGAGGCCTCCGGCGCCGCTGCCAAGTTCTTCCTCGAACCGCGACGGCTGCTGCAATTCAACCCGTTCATCAAACAGCTCGTGATGTACGAGGTCGATCCGCCTGCGCCCGCGCCGTGATCGCCGCGTTAGCGGCGGCCCTGCTCGAGCAGCGCGGTCAGGCTCGCGCGGTCGCACGGCTTCACCAGGTGGTGATCGAAGCCGGCGTCGAAGGAGCGCCGCAGATCCTCCGCCTGGCCCCAGCCGGTGAGCGCGACGATGACGGCGTTGCTCGACCACGCGTGGCTCCGGATCTCGCGGCACGCGTCGAGGCCCGAGAGGCGCGGCATGCCGATGTCGAGGACGATCGCGTCGGGCTTCACGCGATCGGCGAGTTCGACCGCTTCGACGCCGTCGTGGGCGACGTGGACCTCGTGCCCCATCAGCCCGAGGAGGACCTCGAGGGCCGCGGCGGCATCCTCGTTGTCATCGGCGACGACGACACGCAGCGGGCGCGGTCGCGGGCTGGGTGTCGCCGCGGCGCCGTCCTCTGCGAACGGATGGCGGCCGGCGGACAGCGGCAGGCGCACCTCGAACTCCAGGGCATGTGGTTCCTCGGCGAGCGTGGTGATCGTCCCGCCGTGGAGCTCGACGATCCGCCGCGCCACACCGAGCCCGACGCCGGGGCCTCCGTGCGGGCGCTGCACGGTGCGCACGACGCCGGCGGTGGTCGCCGACGGGGTGTCGTGCAGGCGCACCCGCGTCACCGCGGCGCCATCCTCCACCGTGAGCTCGACGTCGGCGTGCGCACCGACGAACGCGCCTTCGGTGCCCTCGAGCAGGCTGCCGAACGCCTGGGCGAGCCGGATCGGATCGCCGTCGACCAGCACGGGCGCCGCGGGTAGCGTGCGCGCGGGCTCGGTCGGGTCGAGCCCGGGCGCGGCGGCTTCGCTCGCGCTGCGCAGCACGAGCGTGAGGTCGACGAGCTCACGCCGCAGCTCGATCCGGCCCGAGGCGATGCGACCGACGTCGAGGAGATCGTCGACGAGCCGCACGACCTGGGAGAGCTGGCGATCCAGCGCGGCGCGGGCGGCCTCGGCCGCCGGCTCGGCCGCCTCGGTCCCGAGCACGTCGAGCGAGTAGCGCATCGCCGCCAGGGGGTTGCGCAGCTCGTGCGCGAGCGTGGCGAGGAACTCGTCCTTGCGGCGCTCGGACTCCTGCACGCCGTGTCGCTCGCGGATCGAGGCGACGGTGTCGGCAGCCGCGCGCGCGCAGATGTCCGCGAACGCCACTTCGCGGGGGCTCGGGGTCCGTGGCCGGCGGAAGTGGACCGATAGCACACCGAGGATCTCGCCATCGCGGGAGAACAACGGGGTGCTGTGCACCGCACGGAATCCGATGCTCCTCGCCGTGTCGCGTAGGCACTCGAAGGCGGGATCGTCGTCGACGTCCGCAACGATCACGCGACGACGCTCGGTGAAGGACGTCCCGCACGCGCCCACGCCACGCAGGGGGGCGACGTTCCCGACCAGGGCCAGGGCGTCGGCGTCCATACCGACGCTCGCCGCCTCGCGCAGGCTGCCGCCCTCGGGGTCGAACAGCGACAGCAGACCGAAGTCCGCGCCGTGCAGATCGACGAGGATCCGGACGACGTGCTCCAAGGCCTCACGCGGCGAGGGTGGGGCGGTGACGCGGACGAGGGCGAGCTCGTGCAGACGCGCGAGCTCGGCGGTGTGGCGGACCGCAGCCTCCTGCGCCCTGGCGAGCTCGGCCTCGGCGCGCGCCTGACCCGAGATGCTGACGAGCACATCGATCCCACCGACGATCGCGCCGCCGTCGCCGTAGAGCAGCTGCGGATGAGCGAGCACGTGGCGTTGAGATCCATCGGGACGACCGATGACGATCGGGACCCGAGACTGCGGTCGTCGCTCGCGGAGCGTGACGGCGAGGGGACAGCCCTCGGGGGCGATCGCGACGCCATCGGGCGACAACATGCTCGTCGCTCCGCACCACCTGCGCCCGCGCTCGGGAGCACGGCCCCACAACGCGACCGCGGCGTCGTTGAACAGCACGATCGTCCCTGTGCTGTCGGTGGTGTAGGCGGCGACCGGCAGGGCCTGGAGGAGCTCGCGGGCGCGTCGCTCGTCGACGCCTCGCGCGGCGTCGGGAGCACCCTTGGCCTCCTCGGATCGGAACGAGCGCTCGGGCCCTGTCGCCCGGTCCTGCGCGGGCGCAGCGGTCTCATTCGTGCTCGTGTTCCTGCTCATTCGCTCTCCTGTCGGTATCGCGCGCCGCCCTACGCCATCGGCTGCACGGCCTGTACCAACCGCGTGTCGCTGTCGCGACGTCCGCCGTGCTCCGACCACGGTGGACGCTGACCGGGTGTGCGGCCGCGCTCGGTCGGACCCTCGGTCCGATCCGGGGTCAGCTCGCCGGCGCCGTCGAGTTGCGCAGATTGTCCGTGCGGCGCACCCTCCAGCGTTGCTCGCCGACTTCATCCTCGAGAACCGCGATCGGATCGTCGCGAACGCGCGACGCCGCGTCGAGTCGCGGACGAGCCCCAGGCCCAGCGAGCTCGAGGTGACCGACGGGATCCCGATCTTCCTCGATCAGCTCGTCGACGCGTTGCGCCTGATGCAGGCCGGCGGCGCCGTGGATCACACCCAGATCGCCGCGAGCGCCGGGCGCCACGGGCAGGCGCTGCTCGACGTCGGCCTCACCATCGGTCAGGTCGTGCACGACTACGGAGACGTCTGCCAGGTGATCACCGCGCTCGCCGACCAGCAGGGCGCGCCGATCCCCGCGGACGACTTTCGCACGCTGAACCTGTGCCTCGACGATGCGATCGCGGCGGCGGTCACCACCTATGCTCGCCAGCGCGAGTACACGATCGCGGATCAGGGGACCGAGCGCCTCGGCGTCCTCGCGCACGAGATGCGCAACCTCCTCAACACGGCGACGCTGGCGTTCGAGAGCATCAAGACCGGTCTGGTGGCCGTCGGTGGGAGCACGGGGCTGCTGCACGAGCGCTGCCTCGTCGGTCTCAGCGGGCTCATCGATCGGTCGCTCGCCGAGGTCCGCCTCGACGCCGGCCTCGGCCGCTCGGACTCGATCTGCGTGGCCGAGCTGATCGAGGAGATCGAGATCGGCGCGTCGATCCAGGCCAAGGGCCGCGGGTTGACCTTCACCGTCACGAGCGTCGATCCGTCGATCTCGATCGAAGGCGACCGACAGACCATCTCCGCGGCGGTGTCGAACCTGCTGCAGAACGCGTTCAAGTTCACCCATCGAAATGGCGCGGTGTCGCTGACGGCGAGCGCGACCGCCGATCACGTCTTGTTCGAGATCGAGGACCAGTGCGGTGGGTTGCCGCCGGGGAGCATCGCAGAGCTGTTCCGGCCGTTCGCGCAGCGAAGCGCCGATCGATCGGGCGTCGGCCTCGGGCTGTCCATCTGCCTCAAGGCGGCGCACGCGAACCGCGGCGAGATCCGCGTCCGCGATCTCCCGGGCCGCGGCTGTGTCTTCACGCTCGAGCTGCCGCGGACGGCGCCCCGACCCCGCGCGGCGAGTGGCCCGCACCCGGTGGTCCGCAAACTGCCGTAGCGGCGAGGGGCGTCGCGGGTGGGCTGCTACCATCCCCGCGCCGCGGATGACGCTCGACCCGGACAGCAGCGCCGACGACGAACTCGACCTCGCGGGGGTCGAGGTCGATCGGGATGTCGTGGCGGTGCAGCGCGTCCGCGCCCGCGCCTTCGGCAAGCTGTTCGGTGAGGAGCTCCCGCCGCCGAGGATCGGCCGCTTCGAGGTCCTCCGCGAGGTCGGACACGGCGGCATGGGCGTGGTGTATGCCGCGTTCGATCCGCAGCTCGAGCGCAACGTGGCGCTCAAGGTGCTGCGCCGTCGCGGCCACGGGCACGACGATCGGGGCCAGGCCCGTCTGCTGCGCGAGGCTCGGGCGGCCGCGCGCCTGTCCCACCCCAACGTCGTGACCGTCTACGAGGTGGGCGAGGACGCCGGCGCGATCCACATCGCGATGGAGCTGCTCGACGCCGTGACGCTGCGCGGTGCGGTCGCCCGGATGGGCGACGACTGGCGGGCGATCGTCACCGCCTACCTCGCGGCGGGCCGCGGCCTGCTCGCCGCGCACGAGGCCGGGATCGTCCATCGCGACTTCAAGCCCGACAACGTGCTCGTGGCCGCCGACGGTCGGGTCTGCGTCACCGACTTCGGACTCGCACTCGCGGAGGTCGGCGCCAGCGACGGCGACGCCGCGAGCACCGAGGTCACGCAGGGGGCGGTCGGGACGGTGCCGTACATGGCGCCCGAGCAGCTCCGCGGCGAGCCGGCGACCGTGCTCGCCGATCAGTTCGGCTACTGCGTCTCGCTGTGGGAGGCGCTGCACGGTCGACGTCCGTTCGTCGGTGCCACCGCGGCCGAGCTGGTCGTCGCGATCGAGCGCGGGGCGATCGACTCGACCGCATCCGCCAGCGCGCGGGCCGTACCCGCGGCCCTGCGCGAGCTGTGCCGACGGGGACTCGCGGCCGACCCACGCCAGCGGTACCCGAGCCTCGCGCCACTGCTCGCGGGGCTCGAGCGCATCGTCGTGCCGACGCGTCGGGCGTGGTGGATCCCGACCGCGGTCGCCGGTGCGGCGCTGGGCCTCGGTGCCCTCGCGCTGCGGGACGACGGCGAGGTGTGCACGGGCGCCGCGGCCCAGCTCGCGCCGGTGTGGAGCCCTGCGCGCCGCGACGCGCTGCGCGGCGCGGTCGAGGCCACGGCGCTGCCGTACGCGATCGACGTCGCCCGCGAGCTCGACGCCCAGCTCGAGCGCTACGCCGAGACGTGGAGCGCCGCCCACCGCGAGGCGTGCCTGGCGACGCGGGTGCGCGCCGAGGCCTCCGAGCAGGCGCTCGATCGGACCATGGCGTGCCTCGGCGATCGCCTCGCGCGGTTCGACGCGACGCTCGGCGTGCTCGAGCGGGTCGACGCCGCGGTGGTCGAGTCGGCGCTCGCCGTGAGCGCCGCGCTGCCGTCGATCTCGAGCTGCACCGCCGCCGATGCGCGCGCGAGCCTCATCACCTTGCCGGAGGACGCCGAGGCCCGCGCCGAGGTGCAGCGACAGCTCGCGGCGCTCGAGGCCGGTGCGGCGCTGCGTCGCGCCGGTCGACCCCGCGACTCGGCGAGCGCCCTCGCGGCCGTGGCCCTCGCCGCGGATGCCCTCGGACACGCGCCGCTCGGCGCGGTGGTCCGCGTCGAGCAGGCCGAGACCGCGCTCGCCCTCGCGGACTCCGCCGGCGCCGCGCGTGGCCTCGACGAGGCGCTCGAGCTCGCGGGATCGGCCCACGAGCTCGACGTCGTCGCCCACGCCGCGGTCGCGCAGGCCGCCGCGGTGGTCCAACAGGGCGACGCCGCCGCGGTGCGCGGCGTGATCCGTGCGGCTCGGATCGCCGTGGCGACCGCGGGTGATCCGCCGCGACAACGCGCGCGCCTGCTGCAGATCGACAGCCGCGCTGCGTACACCCGCGGCGAGTTCGACCTCGCCCTCGAGAGCGGCTTGGCCTCGCTCGCGTTGGTGACCGCCGAGCAGGGCGAGCGCAGCCTCGACCTCGCCGAGGCGCTGCACGTGGTCGCGGCCGCCCACCACGGGCGCGGCGACTACCGGGCGGCGGCCGAGCAGAACGAACGCGCGCGGGCGATCCGCGAGGCGCTGCTCGGCGCACGGCATCCGCTGGTCGCCGATTCGTGGGCCAACCTCGGCGGAACCCAGCTCGCGATGGGCGATCTCGACGCGGCGACGGCGAGCTTCGATCACGCGCTCGAGATCCGCAGGGCGGTGTTCGGCGACGAGCATCCGTCGATCGCCGACCTGCTGCTCAACCAGGGCGGCATCGCGGCGCAGCGCGGCGAGCTCGATCGGGCGCTCGCCGACTTCTCGCGCGCGCTCGCGATCCTCGAGGGTCGACTCGGTCGCGATCACCCGCGGACGATCCCCGCGCTGCTCAACCTCGCCGGCCTCGCGCTGCAGCGCGGCGATCTCGAGTCGGCGCGGGCGATGGCCGAGCGCGGCATGACGCGGGTCGTCGAGCTCCACGGCGAGGCGCACCCCAGCGTCGCGGTGGCCCTGGGACACCTCGCGGAGGTCGCGGTACGCACCGGCGACCCCGAGCGCGCCGTGGGGTTGCTCCGACGCGCGCTGACGATCCGCGAGGCGGCGCTCGGTCCGTCGCACCCGCAGCTCGCCCGCACGTTGCAGGCGCTGGCCGAGGCCGAGCTCGCGCTCGGGGAGATCGGTCCGGCCCGCGCCCACGCCGAGCGCGCCGTCGGGCTCCTGCCCGCTGGCGAGGGCCGCAGCGCCCTGCAGGGCTGGATCGCGCGGTTGCCCGCGACGCCGTGATCAAAACCCGGCGGGGCGGGACTACCCGGCATGACCCGCTTGCCCCGCCGTCTCGCCGTCGCGTTGCTCCTCCTCCCGCCCGCGTGCGGCGACGATGCCGATCCGGCCGCCGACACCGAGGCGGGGACCGGCGACGGCGACGACTCGAGCGGTGGCGACGCGGTCGCGTGCGAGGCGGCGGTGGTGCGCGAGGTCGTCGCGCCCGACGTCGCGTTGCTGTCGGCGCTCACGATCGCGGACGACGGCCTCGTCGTCCTGGTGTCGGATCCCACGTTCGCGGGGCCGACGGCGATCGACCGCGTGGGCTTCGACGGCGGCGGCCGCACCAGCCTCCACACGTCGACCGCCGATCGCCGCGTCGTCTCGTTGTTCGCGTTCGGCGACACCGCCTACTTTCTCGAGCGCGACGACGCCGCGGTGATCCCCGTCGCCGAGCTCTGGCGGGTGCCGCTGGCCGGTGGCGCGGCCGAGCGGGTGGGGGACGCGGCCTTCGAGGAGGCCGCGATCGTCGGCGTCGACGCCGAGGGGATCTTCGTGCGACGCGGCACGAACGATCCGGTGGGCTCTGTGTTCGAGCGCATCGATCCGACGAGCGGCGTCGTCACCACGGTGGGCGCCAGCGTGGACACCGGCACGCCCCTGCAGCCGCGCGTGACCGCCGACGACCTCGTGTTCGTCGCCGGCGGCGTCGGGGCCGACGCAGGCGGACCGCTGCGCGTGTTCGCGTTGCCCAAGCGGGGCGAGGGCGGCACGCCGGCGGTGCTGTGGACCGTCGACGTCGCCGACGATCCCTGCGGTTTCCCCCTGGGCGGCCTGTACCCCACGCCGACCCGGCTCGCCTGCGGGTTCAGTGGGGTCGCCACGCGGGCGTTGGACGGCACGACGCCGGAGGTCCTCATCGATCCCGATCCGCTGCAGCCGCTCAACGTGCTGGTCGCGACGGATGCCGAGGCGCTCTACGTGATCGATACGGTGCCGAACACATCCCGCGACGGTCACATGTCTCGGCTCACCACCGACGATCCCACGCCCAGCGCCGTGGCCTGCGGCTTGAGCAAGGTCGCCTACCGCCTCGTCGACGGGTTCTTCCCCAACCAGACCGAGTGGGAGGTGCGCGTCGGTCCCGCAGATGTGTACTGGATCGAGGAGTCGTTCGACGGCACGACGCTCCGCTTCGCGATCCGTGCCGCGCCGAAGTGAGGACGCGGATCGGGTACGCTGCGGCATGCGCCGCATGGCCTGGTTCGGGGTGTTCGTGGCCTGCGGTGGCGATGCGACGAGCGTCGACGGCGATGCGGGCGATACCACGTCGGTCGTGACCACGACGACGGGCGACACGACCACCACGGATGCGGACACCACCGTCGAGCCGTCGTCGAGCACGTCGGGCACCACCGCCGCCACCACCACCACCGCGACCACCGATGGCGGCTCGTCGAGCGGTGACACGGGCGACGTCCTCCCCGCGTGTCCGAGCTTCGAGGCGGGCGTGAACCTGGGGATCGTCGCCGACGCGGAGATCGTCGAGACCTCGGGCCTCGCGGCGAGCCGCGCCCACGCCGACGTGCTGTGGCTGCACAACGACTCCGGGGATGGCGCCCGCGCCTTCGCGATCGGCACCGACGGCGCGCTGCTCGGACAGGTCGCGATCGCAGGTGCGCTCGCGCTCGACTGGGAGGACATGGCGCTCGGACCGGGGCCCGAGGCTGGCGTCGACTACCTCTACTTCGGCGACATCGGCGACAACCTGATGTTCCGGCCGTTCATCACCGCGTATCGCGTCGCCGAGCCCGACCCGAGACGGCTCGGCGGTCAGGTCGCCGCGACCGCGCTGAACCTCGACTTCCCCGATGGTCCCCACGACGCCGAGGCGCTGATGTCCGATCCGCGGACCGGCGATCTCTACGTGGTGTCGAAGGTCGCCTCGGGCCAGTCGGGCGTGTACCGGGCCGCGTTCCCGCAGACCGTCGGCACGACCAACGCGCTCGAGCTCGTCGCGTCGATTGCGATCGGTGGCGAGGTCGGCGTCGATCCGCTGCCGGGCAGCCCGCTCGTCACCGGCGGCGACATCTCCCCGGATGGTTCGCTCGTCGTGCTGCGCACGTACTCGTCGGTGTTCGGCTGGCGGCGCGGACCCGAGATGACGATCGGCGAGGCCTTCGCGACCGAGCCATGCCCGCTGCCGGCGATGGACGAGCCCGGCGGCGAGGCCATCGCCATGGGCGACGCGGGGTACACCACCGTCAGCGAGGGCGCGATGGTCCCCGTGTGGTTCTTCGCGGGGCCGTGAGCCGCGCGACGTCGCCGCCGCGGCCATTCGGCCACAACGCGCGAGCGGCCTGTGTCAAACCTCGTCGGCCTGTCCGGTGCACTACGCCGACAACGCGACGCGAAAACTAATCGGACGCGCGGGTGAACGGAACGCGTGCACTCGCGGCATACCTGCGCGAGTCGGTGGCGACGCGTCCGTCGTCATCGTGACATCCACCTGCAACCCAACTCGACGTTAGAAGCAATCGACATGTCCAACGAGAAGAAGACGCCCACCCCGCTGTTCATCGAGGATCTCGGCCAGGTCCAGGGCGGCAAGCGGGTCACGACCCTCGCGCTCGGCGAAGAGGGACCCATCACCACCTTGGCGCTCGGCGAAGAGGGCGGCGGCGGTGGAAGCACCATCCTCGGCGGTGAAGAGGCGACGACCCTCGCGCTCGGCGAAGAGGGCGGCGGCCTGCCGGCCGATTGAACCCAACCGACGCACGCGGGGTCCTCGGGCCCCGCGGCGTCCCTCGCTCCGCAGGCGCACGCCATGACCCACGTCCCCGCATCGTCCCATCGCATCGTCTTGGTCGGCTCGCTGCTCGACGAGCACGTCGCCGCGATCGCCGAGTGGCTCGGCCAGCACGGCCACACGCCGTTCGTCCTCGACGCCTCCAAGTTCCCCCACGAACTGCACGTGAGCCTGGGCGCCCAGCCCCACGCGATCGAGATCGACGGCGTCGACGTCGGTCGTCCGGCGGCGGTGTACCTGCGCAGCCTCTACCAGGATCCGGTCGGCTACGGCGTCGACGCCGAGGCCGACATGGGGAGCGACTGGCGTCGCACGCTGATGGCCTATCGCGAGCGGGGCGCCCTGCTCGGCGCGGTGCTCCAGCGCTGGGAGGCCGCGGGCGTGCCGATGTACAACCCGCCCTCGGCGCTCGCATCGATCAACAAGCCCTACCAGCTGTCCCTCCTGCAGCGCGCGGGCCTGCCGGTGCCGGCGACGTTGTGGACCAACGACCCCGCGCGCGTGCGCGAGTTCTGCCGCGAGCGCGAGGCGATCTACAAGCCGGTCGCCGGCGGCGCGGTCACGCGGCGGATGACCGAGGCCGACCTCACGGACGAGCGCCTGGCCACCCTGGTCGGGGCGCCGGTGTGCTTCCAGGAGCTCTTGCCGGGGCGCGACGTCCGGGTGTACGTGATCGATGGCCGCGTGGTGACCAGCCTCCACATCGAGACCGACGCCATCGACTTCCGCGCCAACGAGCAGCGGATCGTGCCGATCGACCTCGACGCCGCCACGCAGAAGGTCTGCGTCGACGCGACGGCCGCCCTCGGGCTACTCTGGACGGGCATGGATCTGAAGGCCGATCGCCACGGGCACTGGCGGATCCTCGAGCTCAACTCGTCGCCGATGTTCCTCGGCTTCGACGCGATGTCGGGCAGCGACGTGCGCTCGGCGATCAGCCGGGCCCTCCTGGCGCGCGCGACGGTGACGTGACGCATGCCCGAGGGTGTCGACGAGCCCGCAGCGGTGACCGAGGCGCCCTCCGAGGCCCTCGTCGGCGTGCAGGGCACCGGCGCCCCCGCGCTCGCGCCCCCGGTGCGGCCGTTGTTCCGCGAGCAGGCGATGGCCGCCCACCGTCGCGGCACCAGCTGGGGCAGCCCGCTGCACGTGGTGCCGGCGTGGATCCGGTGGAGCACACGCACGGTCGGCCTGCTCGTGATCTCCGCGGTGGTGTTCGCCGCGCTCGTGCGCGTCGGTGACTTCGCCCGCGGGCCCGCGGTGATCCGCATGGAGGGGCGCACGGTGCTGGCGTCGCTCGCCGCCGGCAGCGTCGTCGAGATCCCCGTGCAGCCGGGGCAGCGCGTCGCCGCCGGCACCGTGCTCCTGCGCCTCGACGACGGGCCGCAGCGCGCCGAACTCGCCCGCGCGGAGGCCGAGTACGAGCTGCTCCTGGTCCGCCTGCTGCGCGAGCCCGACGACGGCGCGCTGCGCAAGCAACTCGCGTCCCTCGACGTCGCGGCCAAGCACGCGCGCACGCGGGTCGACGAACGCACGCTGCGGGCGCCCGAGGACGGCACCGTCTCGGACATCCGCGTGCGCGTCGGTCACACCGTGCAGCCAGGCGACGCGCTGGTCGCCGTCGATCGCCCGGACTCGCGGCCGGTGGTGGTCGCGATGTTGCCCGGTCACGAGCGGCCGCGGCTGTCGACGACGCGGACCGAGCTGCTGCTCGAGCTCGATGGCTTCCCCCGCGTGCGCGTGCCGGTGACGCTGCGCAGCATCGCCGACGAGGTCGTCGGGCCGGCCGAGGCCCTGCGCTTCCTCGGCAAGGACCAGGCCGGCGCCTTCGACGTGCGCGGCCCGGTCGTGATGGTCGAGGCGGTGGTCGACGCCGCGGAGTTCACCGCCGACGGCGACACCTATCGGCTCTACGACGGCATGCAGGGCGCGCTCGAGATCGAGGTCGACTCGCGCACATTGCTGGAATCGGTGCTGCCGGGCATGGGGGGCAAGCGGTGACCCCGGCGTCCGAGCCCGGCGCGCCCGAGTCGGGCGCCCATCGCTTCCGCGCGTTGCTCCGCCTCGGCGCGTCGACGCGCGCGCGGCACGTGCCCTTCGTGCAGCAGGTGACCAACGCCGACTGCGGCGCGGCGTGCCTGGCGATGGTCCTCGCCTACCACGGCAAGCATGTCGAGCTCGACGCGCTGCGCCGCGTGCTCGGCGGAGAGTCGGGCGTCGACGCGGTGGCGCTGTTGCAGGGCGCGAAGCACTTCGGGCTGCGCGGCCGCGGCGTGCGGGCCGAGCTCGACGAGCTCGAGTGCGTGCCGCGGGGCTCGGTGCTGCACTGGGAGTTCAACCACTTCGTGGTGCTCGAGTCGATCGGCCGTCGCTACGTCACGATCATCGATCCCGCACTCGGCCGCCGCCGCGTGCCGATGGCCCGCTTCGCCGAGAGCTTCACCGGCGTCGCGCTGCTGTTCGAGCCCGGCGAGGGGTTCGTGCCCGGGGGCACCCGAACCAAGGCCGCGCGCACGCTGCTGCGGCAGATCCTCGGCCACCGCGAGCTGTGGCTGCGCATCGTGATGCTGTCGGGGCTGATCCAGGTGCTCGCCCTGGGCCTGCCGTTGCTCACCTCGCTGCTGGTCGACCGGGTGGTGCCGCGCAGCGATCATGATCTGCTGTGGGCGCTGGCCGCTGGGCTCGGGCTGATGGTCGCGTTCCACTTCCTCACGACGTGGATCCGCTCCAACCTGCTGGTGCAGCTGCGCACGCTGCTCGACGCCGAGCTGACGGTCGGCTTCGTCGATCACCTGCTCGCGCTGCCGCTGGGGTTCTTCCAGAGCCGCTCGACCGGCGATCTCATGATGCGGCTGGGCAGCAACGCCACCGTGCGCGAGATCATGACGTCCAGCGCGCTGTCGGCCGTGCTCGACGGCACGATGGTGCTGCTGTACCTCGTGCTCATCGCGGTGGTCAGCCCCAAGCTCGGCGTGCTGGTGACCGTGCTCGCGGCGGTGCTCGTCCTGTTGTTCGTGGTCGCGCGCCGACGCCAGCGCGAGCTGATGGCCGAGGGCCTGGCGGCGCAGGCCCGCAGCTCGGGGTTCGAGGTCGAGATGCTGACCGGCGTCGAGACCCTCAAGTCGATGGGCGCCGAGCACCGCGCGGTCGATCGGTGGTCGAACCTCTTCACCGATCACCTCAACGTGTCCCTGGCCCGCTCGCGCCTCGACGCCCTGGTCGGCGCGATGAGCAGCGCGTTCTCGGTGGCGGCGCCGCTGATGATCCTCGGCGCCGGCGCACTGCTGGTGCTGCGCGGCGAGCTGAGCCTGGGCACGATGCTCGGGCTCTCGGCCCTGGCCGGCGGGTTCCTCGGGCCGGTGGCGGCGCTGGTCGATACCGGCTTCAAGCTGCAGCTGCTGGGCAGCTACCTCGAGCGCATCGAGGACGTGCTCGGGGCCAAGGCCGAGCAGGAGGGCCTGACCACCGCGTGGGCGCCGAAGCTGACCGGCGCGATCTCGACGCGGGGCCTGGGCTTCCGCTACGACGCCAACTCGCCGCCGGCGGTGGTGGACGTCGATCTCGACGTGCCGGCCGGCTGCTTCGTCGCGATCGTCGGGCCCTCGGGCGCGGGCAAGTCGACGCTGGCCAAGCTGCTGCTCGGGCTCTATTCGCCGACGGCCGGCCGGGTGATGTTCGATGGGGTCGACATCCGATCGCTCGATCTGGGCTCGGTGCGGCGGCAGCTCGGCGTCGTGCCCCAGGCCCCGGCGCTGTTCGCCATGTCCGTCCGCGAGAACATCGCGCTGGGTCGCCCCGGGGCGCCGCTCGAGCAGGTGATCGGGGCGGCGCGGCTGGCCGCGATCCACGACGAGCTCGTCGCGCTACCGATGGGCTACGAGACGGTCCTCGCCGACGGCGGCGCATCGCTGTCGGGTGGGCAGCGCCAGCGCCTGGCGCTCGCACGGGCGCTGCTGTTCGATCCCGCGGTGCTGGTCCTCGACGAGGCGACCAGCGCCCTCGATGCGTTGACCGAGCACGCGGTGCAGCACGCGCTGGCGTCGCTGCAGTGCACGCGCGTCGTCGTGGCCCACCGCCTGAGCACGGTGGTCGGCGCCGACATGATCATCGTGATGGATCGCGGCCGCGTGGTGGAGGTCGGGTCCCACGCCGAGCTGGTCGCGCGGCACGGCACGTACCACCAGCTGTACCGCCGCCAGCTGGTGTCCTCGGAGGGGCCGGCGTGATCGGGCGCGGGTTCATCGTCGCGCTGCTGCTCGTGGGCGCGTGCACGGAGCGGGCGACCGTCGCGACGGCGCACGTCGTGGCCGATGCGCCGCACGACGCGGCGTCGACCGAGCCGGAGGCGGCGGTCGATCGCGGCATGCTCGGCGTGGTCGTGCCGCGCCGCGAGATCCGGATCGCGACCGACGAGATCGCGACGATCCGCGAGATCCTCGTCGGCACCGGCGATCGCGTCGGGCAGGGCGCGCCGGTGGTCGTGCTCGACGACAGCAACGAGCGCGGCGCGCTGCGCTCGGCCGAGGCCGCGGTGCGCTCGGCCGAGGCCGAGGCCCGCCGCTATGCGCTGGAGGCCCGCCACTCGAGCACGCAGGTCGAGCGCGCCCAACGGATCGCGGGGATCCTCTCCGACGACGAGCTCACGGCGCTGCGGCACGACGAGGGCAGCGCCGCGCTCGGCAGTCGCCGCGCCGGCGCCGACGCGGCCGAGCGGCGGGCCCAGGCCCAGCGCATCGCCGAGCGGATCGAGCGCGCCGTGTTGCGGAGCCCCTTCGACGGCGTCGTGGTCGAGCGCCTCGCCAACGCCGGGGCCGTGGTCGCGCCGGGCGAGGCGATCGTGCACGTGATCTCGGACGAGTCGATCGTCCGCTTCGCGGCGCACGAGGGCGAGCTCTCGGGGTTGGGCGTGGGCGCGAAGATCCGGGTGAGCTTCCCCGACCTGGATGTGGTGATCGACACGGTGGTCGAGACGGTCGCGCCGCAGATCGACTCGGCGACGCGGATCGTGATGATCGAGGCGGCGTTGCCGATGGACGCGGCGCTGCGCGGGCGCGTGCGACCGGGGGCGATCGCGCGGGTCCGGGCGGGGGGGTAGTCGCCCGCGGGCACTGTGCGGGGGATCACCGCGCCCCGCCTCGATGGCCAACCCGATTGCGGACCACCGGCACCGGGCGTCGTGACGACGCGAAGGTTGTTCGTGGGGGCGTTCGCAGGCGCGCTCGGCTGCTCCGAGACGGTCGCGGACGGCGATGCGTTCGATGGGATGGGGACGGTCGCCCAGGCGCCGGAAAGCGGCACCGGGGTCGGCTCCTCCGACGCGGCCGATGCCGACGCCGCCGAATCCGAAGCCGACGGGGGCCCCGTGCTGGATGTGGCCGGCAACAGCCCCGGCGGGGTCGACGGCGCGTGCCCGTGCGCGGCGACCGAGCTCGTCGTGTTGGTGGCGGACGACTCGAGCGTGTGGACCTTCGACCCCGCGAGCCTCGCATTCGAGCCCATCGGCGCCCTCGATTGCCCCACCCAGGGCGAGTTCATGGCGATGGCGCTCGACCGCGAGAGCAACCTGGTCCTGGTGTACGTGGGCTTCGGGCCCGACGGGATCGTCCCCGAGTCCTTCGTCGCGCCGCTCGACGATCTCGGTGCGTGCGAGACGACGACGTTGGGCGTACCCGCGGATCGGTGGCTGGCGGGCATGGGCTACGCGAGTCGGAGCGGCGAAGACGTCTGCGAAGACCTGTACGTCTTCACCAGCGCCCAGTCCGAGTCCGACGGATCGTCGTCACTGGGCCGCGTCGATCGACAGACCGGCGAGTATGCCGAACTCGGTGCGGTGTCGTTCGAGGCCGGACACCTCACCGGGACCGCCGATGGGCGGCTGTTCGGCTTCGCCGGCGGGACCACGGGCGCCAGCTTGGTGCACTTCGACAAGCAGGACGCCCGCGTCGTGGACGAGACGCCGATCCCTGGCGTCAACGGGTTCAACGGGCTCGGCTTCGCGTTCTGGGGCGGTGACGTGTGGTTCTTCACCGACTCCGCGATGGCCGAGCAAACCAGCCGCGTGACGCGACTCGATCTCGACGTCGACGCCGGCGGAGGCGCCGAGGTCGTGGTGGAGCCGACGCCCGCCCGCTTCCTCGGCGCCGGCGTCTCGACCTGTGCCCCCGTGAGCCCGGAAGGCTGAACGACCATGAGACACCAGACCTCATCGACGCCTCAGCGTGGGGCGCGTCGCGCCCCGCGGTGGGCGCTGCCCTTCGCCTTGGGTTGCGCGAGCGCGTGCACCGAGGTGCGCGGCGAGCCCGCTGGCAACACCGCCGTGGCCGAGGCCACGACTGGCGATGCGATGGCCGCCGACTCGACCGGGTTGGACGCGTCGAGCGAGGGGAGCAGCGGCGCGGACGCGCCGGGCCCCAAGCTCGACATCGGCGCCGACGACACCTCGGATCCGCCCTCGTCCGGGAGCGGATGTCAGGCGATCGACTTCCTGTTCGTGATCGACAACTCGAACTCGATGCTGCTCTACCAGCAGAAGCTCGCGGCGGCGGTGCCCGGGTTCGTCTCGGCCCTCGCGCAGCTCACCCCGACCGACGACTACCGCGTGATGGTGGTCGACACCGATGCCGAGCGCATGGCCTCGTATCCGTGCGCCGACGAAGCTTGCTGCGAGTACGTGTGCGAGCACGGCAACCCACAGGGCCCCTGCGACGGCGAGGTCTGCAGCGGTGATCCGCCCTCGTTCTCGTGCGACGACACCATGGGCGCGGGGATCGTGAAGGCCCCGGACGGGGCGCCTTGCGCCGTCACGCCCGGCACTCGGTGGCTGCAGCCCGATGCCCCCGACTTCGCCGACGCGTTCGCCTGTATGGCGCTCATCGGCTCGAACGCATACTGGCAGTGGCCCGCCGCGGCGATCGTGCAGGCCGTTGCGCCCGAGTTGCAGGGCGAGGGTGGTTGCAACGAGGGGTTCTTGCGCGACGATGCGTTGCTCGTGGTGGTGTGGCTGGGCGACGAGGACGAGCCGCTGCCCGGCGACCACCCGTGGCCCAGCGCCGGCGATCCCGACGCCTGGTACGACGCGCTCGTCGCCGCCAAGGGTGGCAACCCCGACGGCGTCGCGATGATCGCGATCGCCTACGATCCCAGCCCGATGCTCGGGGAAGTCGTCTCGCGCCTGGGCGACAACGGCTTCTTCGCATCGATCGGGGGCGACCACGCGCTGGCCTTCGCCAATGCGCTCGCGACCATCGATCTGGCCTGCGACGACTACGTCCCGGCGGGCTGACGGCAGGCCGGCTCGTCCGTGGGTCCGGGAAATCCCACCGGCCGATGCGAGCAGGCGCTGTCGGTGAGGGCGCCCGCCGAGTGATCAAACGGCGACGGCGCCAGTCTACCCCGACATGAAGCTCTCACTGCGCCATGTCGCGATCGCCACCGTGCTCTTCGGCGCGATTTCGTCGCCCGCCCACGCCGGGGAGCCGACGAAGCAAGCACCGTCGGCGCCCGCGAGCGACCTCGCGGACCTCCTGGCGAAGGGCAAGGCGGCGCTCGTCGCCGAGCAGCGGTCGAAGCTCGCGGAGGCGGTCGCCAACGCCCAGCAGCGCCTGCTCGCGAGCGAGCGCGCGGCGAGCAACGGCGAGGGCGAGCGCATCGCAGTCGACGCCGCGATCGCGGCGGCGCTCGCCGACGCGGGCCTCGCGGCCGGTGGCAAGGGCAAGTCGAAGCTCGTGCAGGTCTACACCGCGCTCGCGACGATGCAGCTCGCGTTCGATCTGCGTGACGCGCTGCGCGATCGCGTCGGTTACCAGCTCGCGATCAAGGCGGTGCGCGCGTGCAAGGGCGAGGCGGCGTGCCTCGACGCGATCAAGCCAACCGCCGAGATGCCTGCGGAATCGGTCGCCGTCGCGCGCAAGGCGAAGGACCTCGAAGACGAGGAGCGTCTCCTGCCGTTCGAGATCCAGGACCTCAGCGCGTCGGCGTCGAGGGTGAAGACGTCGGACAAGCAGCAGAAGGCCGTGCTGGATTTTCTCAAGGGCTGACGCGCCGGCGCGGCGTGGCCGCGCTCAGCCCAGCGCCGCGCGGCCCATGCTGCGCTCGGACTCCGAGGCGACCTGGACGCAGTCGACGATCGACCCGCAGGCGATGCACCCCAACGCCCGTCCCTCCGCGATCGCGTGGCAGCGCACGCAGATCGAGAACGGCAGTGGTCGCGTCTCCATGAGGCGCTTCAGCTCGTCCTTCGTCATCACCTCGACCACCGGCGGCGGGACCGATCGGATCGCGCTCATCCCCGCGAACACGAAGGCGGCCCCGCACGCCACGGCGCCGACGTACAGCCACGGCGCCCAGGCCTGCAGCACCATGTAGCCGGCGCCCACGATCGCGCCGACGCCGAGGAGGATGACGACGATGCCGCCGGCGCGTCCGAGATTCTGTGGCGTCAGGTCCATCGGTGGATGGGTGCCGAGAACGGGGGTTTGGTTCCAGCGAGGGGGCAAACCGCGACGAAGGGCCGCGGCGGAGAGTTCGTGACCGCTGCGCCCCAGTGGGCGACGACGCACGGTCGATCCTGCCCGACGCGGTCGCCCGAGTCGAGGCGCGCACGACGTCCCCCCGCGATGCACGGCGCCGCGCGTTGCCTGGACGGCCCCGGTTCCACTCGGAACACGCATTGCAGAGGGCGAGCGCATGCGAGCCCTACGGATCTCCTGCGCGGCTGTTCCCTTGCTCGTCGGCGTGGCGGCGATCGGCGTCGCCGACGTTGCCCTCGCTGCGGACAAGATCGGTGGCAAGGGCGGCAACATCGGCATCGGCGCGACGCTGGGCAACCCGACGGGCTTCTCGTTCAAGGCCTACTTCGCGCGGCGCCACGCGATCCAACTCGACGCCGGATGGGCGCCGTTCCACCACGGTGATGGCCGCGTCAACGTCGACTACCTCTTCCACGGCACGTTCACGGGGAACAGCACCGTCGATCTGCTCGGCTACTTCGGCGGGGGCTCGGCGTCGCCTTCTGGGCCTACGGCCCCGTGCCGTTCGACTTCCACCCGCGGCCCGACGATGGCCCGGGCCGCGGCGCCGCGATGTTCGTGCGCGTTCCGCTCGGGCTCTCGCTGAACTGGAACACCGTGCCGCTCGACACCGTGTTCGAGCTCGCGTGGGCCCCGTACGTGGTGCCGTGGGATCCGGGCCGCGGCGACTTCGCGATCAAGGTCCGGTACTACTTCTGATCCGGCCGTTCTGATCCCCTCGCCGCCATCGGCGGTGGCGTCGGTCGTCGCACGCTGACAAACTCCCGCGGCCCGTGCTCGCCGCTGCCTTCGCCCTCGGTCTGGTCGGATCGTTCGCGCTCCCCGCGGATGCCGTCGATGATGGGGCTCCCGCGGCGGTCCCGGTCGGGCTCGCGTGGCACATCGAAGGCGGGGCGTGCGACGGCGAGGGCGCGGTCGATCATGGGCCGGAGCTCGGCCTCGTCGACGATCCGAGCGGCCGCCGCCACGCCGACATCACGCTGCGGCCGATCGCGGCGGGCCGCGTGCAGGTGGAGATCGTCGTGTCGGTCGACGCGCTCGTGGTCGAGCGACAGCTCGACGCGGGCAGCTGCGCGTTGGCCCGGAACGTCGCGATGCTGGTCATCGGCGCGTACCTGCGGGGGCTCGACCTCGAGCGGCCGCCGGAGCCCGAGCCGCCGGAGCCCGAGGCGCCCCAGCCCGACGAGCCGGAGCCCGAGGCGCCCCGGCCCGTGGCGCCGCCGCCCGGTCCACCGCCGGTCGACGATGGACGCCGCGACGCCACCAACGCGTCGCGATCGATCGGCGACACGGCACCGAGGCCGACGCGCGCCGCGTCCCCTCGACGATCGGGTGCGACGTGGTGGCTGGGCACGACGGGCGGCGCGAGCTTCGGTCCGATCCCGTCGGTCACCGGGGCCGTGGGGCTCGCGGCCGCGTGGCAGGGATCGCTCGCGCGGGTGCACGTCGATGTGACCCACGTGTTCCGCCGTACCGAGATCGCGATCCCCGGCGCATCGGCCCGGCTGTCGGCGTGGTCGTTCGCGGCCCGGGCCGGCGTCGCGCCCCGCGTGGCGAGCGGCCGCGCCGGGACGCTGCGCCTGCCGGTACTGCTCGGGCTCGAGCTCTCCGACGTCGTCGGTCGACCGCAGGAGTCGCTGCGCGACGCCCAGGTCGGCCAGCGACTCGCGATCGCGGCGGCCCTGGACGCGGGCCTGCTCTGGAGCCCGCACCCCCGGGTCGCGCTCGGGGTCGGCGGCGCGGTCACGGTCGCCGCGCTGCGGGCCCGGTTCGTGTTCGGCAGGCCGATGGAGCCACCGTCCCCGTGCCGTCCCCGGGGCGCGTCGGGGGCCGCGTCGGGGCCACCCTCCTGGTCCGATTGCGATAGTTGCGGGGGCCGGTGATGGATCGGCTCCGGCCGTGGCATACGCCTCCCGAAGGGGTCGCATCCGGGTGGACCCGGCGTCGTTCGAGAGCATCTACCGCGAGCACCATCCGTCCGTGTGGCGTCTTCTGCGCTGCATGGGCGTGCCGTTGGCCATGCTCGATGACGCGACCCAGGAGTGCTTCCTCGTGGTGTACCGACGCTTCGACGAGATCGATCGGACCCGGAGTCTGCGCCCGTGGATCTTCGCGATCGCGCGGCGCATCGCGTGGCGATCGCTGCGGACCACGACGACGCGCTCGCGCCTGCTCGAGCGCATCGTCGACGACGGCCGCGTCGTCCCGCCGGACGAGACCGCCGAGCACCGAGAGATGCTCGAGCAGATCGCCGCGGTCCTCGACGCGATGCCGCTCGAGCAGCGCGAGGTGTTCGTGCTGACCGAGTTCGAGGACATGAGCGCCCCGGAGATCGCCGCGCTCGTCAGCGCGCCGCTGCCGACGGTGTACTCGCGCCTGCGACTGGCGCGGGCGCGGTTCCAGCGGCTCCAACCCAGCGCGAGGGAGGCGAGTTGACCATGGGTGCTCATGATCCCCTCGCGCGGTCGCTGAAGCGCTACGCCGAGGCGATGACGCCCCCGGCGTCGGTCACCGACGATGGCTGGGCGCGCATGCGGGCGCGGCTCGATGCGGATGCACCGACCTCACAGGAGACGGTGCATGCGCCCGTCCTCCGGATGCGCTGGGTGATCGCGACGGCGATCGCCGCGGCGGCCGCGGTCGCGCTCGCGATCGGTCTGGGGAGCGATGTGCTCGCGCCTGCGTCGCTCGAGCCCGCCCCCACGCAGGCCAGCGACACGCGTCCCGCGGACGTGGGCGACGCTGCCCGCATCGTGACTCCATCGGTCGCGACGCCGGTGCCCGCGGAGCTGCCGACGGCCGGAACGGCACCCGCGGTGCCCACTCCGGTCGTGTCGTCGAAGTCCCGCGCGACGCCGAGCGTGCCCGCGACCGACGCCATCGCCCTCGAGGCCGAGCTCGTGCACCGGGCCGAGGCGGCGATCGCCAAGGGCAAGCTGCGGGCTGCCGACGCCGTGCTCGACACGTACGTGCGCCGCTTCGGCGCGGGACAGATGGCGCGCGAGGTCTCGATGCTGCGCATCGTCGTCGCGTGCGGCGAGTCGGACACCGCTGCGGTCGAGGCCGCGGTCCGTCGCCACGCCGCGGCGCACCCGGAGGATCCGGCGCTCGCTCGCCTGCGCGCGCAACCGTGCGCGCGCACGGGATCGCCGTGATGGATTTGTTGGGTTCGCGGCAGCTGCCCATGGAACTCCCCATGCACAACGCCAGACCACTGCATCGCGTCCACCGTCGCGTCCTCCTCCTCGGGCTATCGCTCGTCGCGTGTGATCCTGCCAAGCTCGGCACGCTCGACGCCGAGGCCACCGGCAGCAGCGGGGGCGACGATTCCGATCCCAGCGCAACGGCCTCCGACGACGCGGGCTCGCAGAGCGGTCCGGCGACCGGCGCCACGAGCTCGGCGTCGACGGACGGCGACGACGCCGAGACGAGCCCACCCGACGAGGGCGGCATCCCGGACGTCGGCGACGGTGCCACGACCGCACCCGACGATCCGACCGGCGATCCGACCGAGGACCCGACCGGCGATCCGACCGGGCCCGTCGGCGAGGAGTGCGATGTGTTCCTGCAGGACTGCCCGGATGGCCAGAAGTGCAATCCGTGGGCGAACGACGGCAACGCCTGGAACGCCAATGGCTGCTTCCCCGTCGACGACAACCCGGGGCAGGTCGGCGACGAGTGCCTCGTCGAGGGCTCGAGCGCGAGCGGCATCGACAGCTGCGCCATCGGCAGCATGTGCTGGGGCGTCGATCCCGAGACCCTCACCGGGACGTGCGTCGCGTTGTGCGGCGGGAGCCCGGATGAGCCGGTGTGCACCTCGCCGCCCACCACGTGCGCGATCCTCAACGGCGGTGTGCTGCCGGTGTGCCTGCCCGTCTGCGATCCGCTGCTGCAGGATTGTGCCGACGGCGAGGGCTGCCACCCGATCGAACAGGTGTTCCAGTGCGTCCCGGACGCCTCGGGCGAAGCGGGCGCGTTCGGTGACGCCTGCAACTTCATCGGGGTTTGCGATCCGGGGCTCATGTGCGCGGACAACGTGCCATCGATCCCCGGCTGCTTCGAGGGCGAAGCCGGCTGCTGCGTGCCGTACTGTGACCTCAGCGCCCCGTCTTGCCCCGGCGACCTGACGTGCGCGCCGTTCTACGACGAAGGTCTCGCGCCTCCCGGCTTCGAGAACGTCGGCCTCTGCTCCTGACGCAAGCCGGCGGTGCACAGAACGCCCACGATCGACCGATCGTGGGCGTTCTTGCGTGGTTGCGACGCGAGCCGTGATCGTCACGTCACGGCACGGCTCGCCGAGTCGATGGCTCATCGCCCGCGCTGCACGTGGCGCTGGACCTCGGCGAGGTGCTCGCTGGCGAGGAGCATCTGTCGGCGTGAGGCGTCGAGATCGGCGATCGCCTCGAGCGCGGCTGCGGCCCCGCGATGCCACGCGACGAGGCTGGCCGCGAGGGCGGATCGCACCGCCTCGAGATCCGTCTGCGCGGCGTCGAGCGCCGCGAACGCGGTCTGGAACAGGTCGACCGCACGCGACGCCGCCTGCCGGGCGACCTCGGCCTTGCGCTTGCCGGCGGTCCCGAAGTCATCGGCGTCCCGGGCCGCGCGCGCGATCGCATCGAGCCTCGCGCGGTGGGGCTGCACCCGCTCGGACGGGTCGCGCTCGAGATCCTCTCGCACGTGCTCGACGAGGCCGAGGAACTCCCGCACGAGCTCGGCCTGGGACGCGCCGAGGATCCGACGCGCGGCGTCCTCGATCACCGCGACGGCTCCAGGCACTCCTCGTCCACGCAGCACACGCCGGGATCGACGAGCATGCCGTCCTCGCCGACGACCTCGCCGACGCACTCACCGACGAAGCACCACCCGTGGGCGCACGGGTTGCCCGGGCAGCCGTACCAGTCGGGGTTGTCCTCGGTGCAGACCTCGTCGTCGGACGACGTCGATCCCTTGGGCTCCGGCTGGGGCCGTGGACGCGTGCGGCTGCTGTCGTGGCTGTCGCCCTTGCCCGGTGTCGGAATGCGACCGATGGCGTCGGGATCGCAGGCGCCGAGGACGAGTAACGCCAGGAGGGACCACGTGGATGCGGCGGGGCGTGCCGAAGCGTGTCGGCGTCGCTGGAGGACGCGGTGACGGATCGACGTCGGGTCGAGTGCCATGGTGGATGCAGTTGCCTCTACGCCCGTGACTGCCGCGAACGCCCGGATTCCATCACGCGTTCGTAGGGTTGCCGCGCGAGGACGCCGGTCCTCGCGCCAGGGGACGTCCCCGGGGACTGTCCCTCCACCTGCGGCAGTTGCAGGACTCGCTTCGACGGCACGCGTGGGCTCCATGTCGTGATCCTCGACGCCCAGTGTCCCCATCGGAGGGCATCGGCGGTAGTCCGCAGAAATCGGCAATTCCGCGATCCCAACGGCGAGACCGTTCCGCAGAGCTGCTGACGCGCGCCCGTCCCCCCGTGGTCGAGCTGTGGACGACCACGGTCGCCGCGCGCGGCACATTCGATGCAATGCCGTGGGACATGAAACACGGTCTCTCCTCGTGGGTGGCGGTCCTCCTGATCGCCCAAGGTTGCATGGACACCGACGACGCCGCGAGCGAAGCGCTCGCACCATCGGCGGACGCTGACGCTGACGCTGACGCTGACGTCGACGCCGACGCCGACGCTGACGCGGACGCCGACACCGACGATGCCTCGGACGCCGACCCGGCCGGCACCGGCGCGGATGGGGGCGGGCTCGCGGGCGCCGTCGATCCGGCCGCGGTCGCGCTCCCCGAGGCGCCGAGCCTGCGCTGGGTGATGTACGGGCTGCCTGGCACCGCCCGACTCATGCGTCCGGACGCCAACGGCAACATGGTGTTGGTGCGCGACGTCCCCGCGGGCGCGGTGCAGTGGCGAGCCGTCGCCGTCGCGGGCGATCGCCTGCTGTGGCAGAGCAACGTCAACCACGCGCTGTCGCTGTTCCGGCTCGACAACGCCGGCAACATCCTCTCGTTCAAGCTCCTCCAGGGCCTGCCGACGGGGTTCCGCGCGCGCGGGCTCTCGGCCGATCAGGACGTGATCTGCCCCCCGGTCGCCGACAACCAGCTGACCTACTCGGTGCTGATCGAGCGGCCGCCCTCGCTGCAGAACGGCTTCCAGTATGAGGCACCGCGCGTGATGCACTACGACAACGCGGGCAATCACCTCTCGACCGAGACCTTGCCGAACAACTTCCCCTTCGCGACCGTGCGCGAGTTCCGGCCGGTGGGTGGAGACATCTTCGCGCTGGTCTACCGCGACACCGGCAACCTGGAGAACGGCGGCATCACGTACTACCGCCGCGAGGCCGGGAGCTACGTCCGCCTGTTCACCAACACCTTCACGTCGGCAGGCGGCCTGACGGGATGCATCTCCCACGACGGCACCGCGTGCACCAACCTCGGCGGTGCGGCGCCCGGGGCCGGATTCCGTCCGGCCTCGATCGCGGTCGCGCGCAGGGTCGGCTATCTGCCCGACCAACCGGCGATGACGTACACGCTATGGTCCCGCAGCGGCGACGGGGTCACCTCGGCGTACCAGACGCCCGACGGCCAGGCGATGATCGCACCCGAGCTCGAGCTCGATGGAGGGGGCACGTTCACGGGGGAGTCGTTCGCCGCCGCGAAGCTGCCCGTGAACTGCGTGGTTCCCAATCCGCCGTTCGACCCGTGATCGGTCCGGGCGCGTGGGGGCGACGCGGGGTGGACTTCGGTTAGGCTCGGGGCCGCATGCCCGCAGGTCCGCGCCACTTCGGCCCCCCCGCGCTCGCCCTTCTCCTGGCGTCGGTCGCCTGCCGGGCGATCGATCACCCGACGACCGTGACACCGACGCCGGCGGCCGCGGCGGTGCCTCAGCGCTGGGACGACGTGTTCGCCACGCCCGCCGACGTGACCGTCGACGTGGTGCTGTCGGCGCGCTGGGCGGTGCCGCGCAAGGGCGTGCTCGACCAGAACGATCCGCGTGCGCGCGAGGCCGGACCGGGAAGAGACGACGTCCCGATCGTGCTGCCGATCGGGATCGTGCGTCACGCCAGCCGCGGCGACTTCGTCGTCGACACCGGCGTCGAGCGGGCGAGCACCAACGGCGGACGCACCGCGCTGCGGGGCTTGCTGCGCGCGTACTTCGGCAAGATCGAGCCGATCGTCAGCCTCGGCGAGGTCATCGAGCGCCAGCAGCTCGAACTCGCGGGCGTGCTGCTCACCCATCTGCACATCGATCACGTGCTCGGCCTCCCCGACGTCCCCAGGGGCACGCCGATCTGGGTCGGCCCCGGGGAGCCGGCCGCCGATCAGACCTTCGCGGGGCTGCAGCGACGGAGCTTCCGCGCGCTCTTGCGGGACCACGCGGCGTTCCACGAATTGCCGTCCGATGCCGGCATCGCGCTGGGCCCGATCCCGCGGGCGATCGATCTGCTCGGCGACGGTTCGATCTGGGCGATCCCCTCGCCGGGGCACACGCCCGGGAGCGTGGCCTGGCTCGTCAACGCGCGCACCGGTCCGGTGCTGTTCGTCGGCGACACCTCCCACACGCGCTGGGGCTGGGAGCACGACGTCGTGCCGGGGACGTTCACCAGCGACCACGCGGCGAACGCCGAGAGCATGGCGCACCTGCGCGCGCTCGCGAAGGCGTATCCGAACATCCGTGTGGTGTTCGGGCACACCGACTGAAGTCGCCGCGTCAGAACCAGTAGTCGCCGACGCAGCGGCCGTCGCGGGGGAGATCGTCGAACGTGTCGAGGCCGTCGAAGCGGTCGATGGGGATCTGCGCGACCGTCTCGGGCTCGGCCAAGCGCAGGTTGACCGCGATGCGGCGACGACCGTCGTCGTCGAGCCGGAGGCCGCGCCAGCACACGACGTTGCCGCAGACGCCACAGAAGTGGAACTCGATCGCCTCGCCACGGACGTACGCCCGCGTCTCGCCGGTGACGCGGATCCCGTGACCCTCGTAGTCGTAGGCCCACAGCACGCCGTAGCGTCGGCACACCGTGCAGTTGCAGACGGTCGCGCCGTCGGGGGTGCCGTCGAACTCCCAGCGCGCCGCGCCGCAGTGGCAGGTGCCGGTCAGCATGGACGTCATCAGCCGGCGCCCCGCGAAGAGTCATCGCGATCCCAGACCCGCTCCTGGCGCTTGCGCAGCTTGTCGTGCGCGCGGAGCTTCGCCACGAACATCACGCCCAGGTACAGCGGCGCGTCCAACCACAGGGACGGCGTGGTCGCGATCACCTTCAGCGTCCGCCCCGAGCTGGTGCCGCCGTGGGGGATCAGCTCCGGGAACTTCTGCCGCATCTCGTAGCTGCCCGCCCGCGCCCGCGTGTTGATCTTCACGATCCCCGCCAGCGTGCGCGGCGGGTGGATCGTGAACGTCGCGCGGTCGCTGGCCTTGCGCTCGTGGGGCTCGGCGATGAGCCGCGCGTACTCGTCGTCGGCGATGATGTCGGGGAACTTGCCGAAGCGCGCGCGACCGCGGCGGCTGAAGGCGTAGACGCCGGCGCCGATCATGTTCTCGCGGAAGTACGGCAGGCTCGTCCACACCCGGTAGAACGCGCGCACCAGGTACGGGCGATCCTCGTAGGCGACGATCGCCCGCGGCGCGGCGACGAGGATCGGCGAGTCGTCCCCGAGGAGCTTCGCGACCTCGCGGATCGCCTGGGCCGAGAGCTGCACGTCGGCGTCGACGTAGAACCGCGGGAAGCCGGTGACGTGCTCGTCGCCGAGGTTGAGCGCGCCGATCTTCGAGCCGACCGGCGTCTCGACGACGCGCACGCGATCCGAGAAGCGCCGCGCGACCTCGGCCGTGTCGTCCTTGCAGCCGTTGCACACCACGACGATCTCGAACTCGCCGGGGGCGGCGTCGGCGAGGATCGCCTGCAGGCACCGGCCGATGACCTTGCCCTCGTTGTACGCGGGGATGACGATCGAGATCACGTCAGGTGGCTCCGCTTGCGCGCCTCGTCCTCGACCGAGCCGCGCACGTGCTCGGCGAGCCGGGCGGTCTCGGTCGGGGTGTAGTGGTGACGGCGCACGGCCTCGCGCCCGTTCGCGGCCATCGCCTCGAGCTTGGCCGGCTCTGCGCGCAGCACCTCGTGGATCGCGGTGGTGATCGCCTCGCGCGAGCCGGCGGGGATGAGCCACCCGTTCTCGCCGTCGACGACGAGCTCGGGGATCCCGGCGATGTACGTGGTGAGGACGGGGCGACCCAGGGCGAACGCCTCCATGATCACCATCGGCAGGCCCTCGGCGAAGCTCGGCAACGCGAGCGCACGGCTGGCGAGGATCTCCTTGCGGACCTGCTCGCCGCTGATCCACCCGGTGATCCGCAGCCGCGAGCCGAGCCCGCGGGCCGCGGCGATGCGCTCGATCTCCGCCCGCATCTCGCCGTCGCCCGCGAGCACGAGCTCGGCGTCGGCGCCTTGGTCGATCGCGTCGGCGAAGGCCTCGACGAGCAGCAGCTGACCCTTCTGCGGGGCGAGCCGACCGACGCACACCAGGCGCTTGGAGGTGGGATCGATCGGCTGCGACTCGGTGAAGAACTCGTCGCCGACCGTGCAGTGGACGACGCGGATCTTGTCCCAGTGCTCGTGCGACACCCAGCGCCGCAGCTGCGCCGCGCAGTAGTTGGTGATCGCGATGACGAACGCCGAGTCCTCGATCTTCGAGCCGAGCTTGAGGCCGACGGGCGCGTCGAGCTCGTCCGGGCCGTGGACCGTGAACGAGTACGGCGGCCCGCCCATGGCCCGCATCAGCTGGGCGACCGCGGTCGGGTTGGTGCCGAAGTGTACGTGCAGGTGCTCGATGCCGCGGCGCTCGACCTCGTCGAGCAGCATCATGGCCTCGAGCAGATAGGCGCCGTGGACCGGGACGCCGCGGCTGCTCTTGCGGCCCATCGCGATCGCCTTGCGGATGCCCGCGATCGTGGCCTTGGGGTTGCCGAGGCCGCGCTTGGCCAGGACCGACAGCCACTTGAGGCGCGACTGCGAGAGCAGGCGGAAGGTCTTGCCGTCCTCACGCGCGTCGTCGGGGTCGACGATGTCGTAGGGCGTGTGGCGGATCGCGAACCGGGCGATCTCGCCGACCTGGCGTTCGAGCTCGCACAGCTCGCGGCGGATGAACGTGTGGCTGACCGAGGGATAGGTCGACGTCAGGTAGGCGATGCGCACGGTCGGTCCTGGTGTCCGCGAAATCGCGCCGCAGGTGGGCCCTCGAGCACGCCGCTGACGGCCTCGTCATACCCCGCAGCCGGCGGATCGGGCAAGGCCGCGCGGTCCCGAGCCGCCCCTCGAGGGGGTACGCGTCGGCCGGCCGCCCAGATCGACGCCCGCGAAGAAAAGTTGTTCGGCGCGAACCCCGGGCGATCCACCGGATCGCCCGGGGCGTAGTTGCCTCGACCTGACGTGGCGGCGAGCGGTCGCGGCCAACTCGCCACCCGATTCCAAGGCGCCGCGCGGACCTATTGAGGAACAACCATGCACAAGACATCGAGATCCAAGGGCGCCCTGGCGTTGACCGCCGCGGCTGCCATCGGCGCAGGCGGGTGGTGGGCCACCACCGTCTTCGCCTCTGACCATGACGAGGCGCCGCTGGTGAAGCTGGACGCGGCGCAGGACATCACCGACCTGTACGTGTTCGACAGCGGCGGCGGCACCACCACCATCATCGTGTGCTGGGCCGGCTTCAACGACAGCCGCCCCCAGCCCGACGCGGAGGGGGTCTACGACGCCGACGCGCTGTACACGATCTGGGTCGACAACGACGGCGACAACGTCGCGGACCACAGCATCTACTGGCGCTTCGGCACCAACTCCGCCGGCGACGTCGGCATCCGCTGGGAGGGTGTCCCCGGGGCCGACGACTTCGTGTCGGGCCCGGTGGAGACCGTGTTCGACGCCGGTGACGGCGCCAGGGTGTGGGCGGGCCACGCCGACGATCCGTTCTTCTTCGACGCGCAGGGCTATCTCGAGACCCTCGACACCGGGACGCTGTCGATCGTCAACGACCGCGATTTCCTCGCGGGGCTCAACGTGACCGCCGCGGCGATCGAGATCGACACCGCCCTGCTGCAGAACGGCGACGAGCCGATGCAGTTCTGGGTCACGGCGGCGAGGAAGTAGGAGGCCGACCATGAAGACGCACACAAGCAAGCAAGCACTGTTGAAGGTCGCGCTCGTCCTCTGCGCCTCGTCGCTCGTCGCCTGCGGCGGCGACGATGCCGACGCCAACGACGACGGCAGCACGGGCAACGTCGACACCACGGACGGCCCGACGGGCAACCCGACGTCGTCGCCGACGGGCGATCCGACGACGGACACCCCGACGACCGACGAACCGACGACGTCGCCGGTCGACACCAGCACGACCGACGAGCCGGCCGACACCTCGGCGGGCAGCACCACGACCGGCGGGGACGAGTTCGAGTTCCCCGAGGATCCGTACAACACGTACACGCAGATCGATCGCCACGGCGCGGTCGAGGCCGGCACGGCGGGCATTCTCGCCTCGCAGGGCCTCGGCTTCGCGCCGGGCTCCGACATCTCGCTGCGCGACGAGTACAACGCCAGCAACCCCGAGGAGGACGCCGCGGGCGTGTGGCTCGGCGAGATCGCCGACAGCGTGGTGTTCTTCCACAACGCGCTGGACGACGATCTCGAGGGGCTCGGGCTCGTGCCCGCGACGGTGGATCAGACGGTCGCCCAGGCGGGCCCGGTGATCATCCCCGATGCGATCAAGTACGACCCGTCGCAGCCGACGGCGTATCCCAACGGCCGCAACCTCGAGGATCCGACCGTCGACATCACGCTCGCCGCGGTGTTGCTCGCGCTCGGGCCCGAGCAGCCGCTGTCGCTGTTCGCGGATCTCCCGCTGAACCCGCCGGCGAACGACGTGCCCTTCGAGGCCGAGTTCCCGTACCTCGCGCCTCCGCACCCGGCCAAGTAGTCCGTGTGCCCGCGAATCCCCCGGGTGGTGCAGCCGCCCGGGGGTTCGATTCCCCACCGATTTCCCCACCAACGTCTGGAACCACTCCCATGGGCTTCAAACTCACCGTTCTCGGGGCTGGCATCGCCGCCCTCGTCTCCGCCCTCGCCGTGCAGCTCGACCGCGGAGGCAGTACGCCGTCGTCGTCGCCGTCGCAGGTCGTCGAGTCGTCGCGCACCGCGGCGAAGGACGGCTACGCGTCGCTGGTGCACGCGCTGGATCAGCGCATCCTGTCGCTGCAGGGCCGGGTCGCCCAGCGCGACGATGATTGGCTGACGCGGATGCACCTGGGCAACGCGCTGCTCGAGCGGGCGAGCCTGAGCAACGACCTCGAGGATTTCGAGCGGGTGCAGGCCGTGCTCGACGAGTGCTTCGCGATCGCGCCCGACGGCAGCGGTCCGCTGCTGCTCGCGGCGCGGTTCAACTTCGCGGTCCACCGGCTGGCGCAGGCCGAGGTGTACCTGGACAAGATGGATCGCCGCGCGATGCCCAAGGCCGAGGAGCGCGCGGCGGGTCGGGTGATGCGGGCGGAGATCGCGTTGGCGCGGGGCGAGTACGCCGCGGCGCTCGCGATGCTGACCGAGATCGCCGCGGCCGCGCCGGGGCTGGCGAGCGTCGAGCTCGCGCTGTACCACGCGAAGACCGGCGGGTTCGCACAGGCCGAGGCGCTGTTCGAGGAGGCGCTGGCGGCGACGACGAAGAAGGATCCGCGGCGCCGGGCGTGGATCCGCATGCAGCTCGGGCTGATGGCGATGCAGCGCGGGCAATCGTTGGTCGCGCTCGAGCACCTGCAGTCCGCGGACGCCGAGCTGCCCGGGTGGTGGCTGGTGCACGAGCACGTCGCGGCGGTGCACGATCGATTGGGCGAGCACGGCCGAGCGATCGCGATTTATCAGGGGTTGCTCGAGCAGCGGGAGTTGCCGCAGTTGATGGATGCGTTGGCGTCGGCGTACCAGCACGCGGGGCAGGGGGAGTCGGCGGCGGCGTTGATCGAGCGGGCGGGGGCGGTGTGGACGGATCAGATCGCGCGGATGCCCGAGGCCGCGATGGGGCACGGGTTGGAGCACGAGCTGCAGTTCGGATCGCCGACGCGGGCGTTGGCGTTGGCCGAGGCGAATGTGGCGATGCGGCCGGGTGGGGACGCGCAGGTCGGGTTGGCGCGGGCGTACCTGAAGGCGGGGCGGATGGCGGAGGCGCTGGGCGTGATCGAGGGGGTGTTGGGGACGCCGTATCGCACCGCGGGGGTGCACGATGTCGCGGCGAAGGCGTATGCGGGGTTGGGGATGGTGGAGTCGGCGCGCGGGCAAGAGGAGCTGCGCGCGGGGATCAACCCGGCGTACGTCGAGGGGGAGCACGTGCACTGACGGGGCTCGGAGACCGAGGGTCCCGTCGCGCCCGACTGCGACTCGGACGCGACTGCTCGCGGTTGGCCCGAGAATCGTGTTCCAGTACGAGCAAACGTATGATTTCGGGCGGGCGCGGGTGCCCAGCCCGTGAGGCGTGGGGGAGGTGGCCCTACGGTTCGTGGGACGGCCACAGGGGCAGCCCGATCCCTTCGGCCCATACCCAGTACGTCGTGGCGCAGCGTTCGACACCGTCGTCAACGTAGAGATTACGACTCCAGCCGAAACGGAGCTTCATCTCTGGAAGGAGCGAAGAGAATGCTCTGCCGAGCGCCGCGTCGTCGGAGGCAATCTCGGGAGGATCCACGGGAAAAGGCGTGTCATGGGGATTTGGTGAGTGCAAGAACACCGCATCCTGGCCCGCGTCCTCGCCGTTCAACAGGATCCACGCCTGGAACTCCGTGGGAAACCGAGGTGCCGATCGTGCGATCGTTCGGAACACCTCGCACAGCGCCTCGATGTGCGGAAGACGGTACGACCAGCCCAGGTTTCCCCAGCCGCGCCAGTCGGCATGGTAGTGCCAATAATGCCACCAGGTGCGCTCCTCGACTCGGAGGGTGAACTGCAGCGCTCGTTTCCTCAGGTTTCGAAAGTAGCGACGTTTGCCGCGGAACTTCTTCCGTGGCGTGTTGTGCGTGTACCAGCGTAGCGAGGGTGGACTCATTGGCCGAGTTCTCCGCCGCTCAAACGGCGGTGTCGTCGACAACTCGGCCACCGAACGCCTCGATGGCCGCGCGTATCCAGGCAGTGCCTCCGAATGGCCAAGCATACGGCTCGAGCTCGATCACCCCGCCGCCGCTGGTGCGTCGACAGGCGAGCTGCCCGAACTCGCCGTTCTCGACAGCGTCGATCAACGAACCGAACGTCCAAGGGGTCTGGAGGTCAGGGGCCGTCCATCGACGCTCGATCGGAGTCGCGAACCAGCGGCGCCGCCAGTCCTCCACCTCCGCCGGCGTCGGCCACCAGAACGCCGCTCTCGTTCGCTCGTCGAGAAACGCTTCCCAGTATGCGTCATCGCGGAAGTCGTCCTCGGACTTTGCCTGCGCGAGCGCGCGAACAAATGCCGCGAGACGTTCGAAGCGCTCCTGACTCGCGAGTTCGAAGGACACGCTTTCGGTTCTCATCCGAGTCACCCCGGCTCCGTCCTCCAACTCTTAGTTCTGCACATCGGCCTCCGTCAACCCCTCGTCCCACCGGTCGCGCTGCTGAGTTCCGCATATCTCCGTCCCGCCCCCTCCGGGTCCCCGTCGAACTCCCGAGAATCCTTCCAAGTTCCCCGCCCGAGGAGGTGCACCCTCCCTCCTGCCACCGGACCTCACTCCCGCGAGGCGATCCACATGTCCCAGCCGCCGGCGCCGCCCGGCCGCCGCGACGTGAAGTAGAGCCTGCAGCCGTCCTCCGAGATCCACTCGGGGAACTCGAAGTCGTCGAGGTTGAGCTCCGCGACATTCGTCGGCTCGCCGAAGGCGTCGTCGGGGCGGGATCGGGTCGCCTGCCAGATGTCGAGATCGCCCGCGCCGCCGGGGCGTGACGACGCAAAGTAGATCGTCGTGCCGTCGGGGGAGAGGACCGGCGATGCCACGTTGCCGCCGTTGAGCTCGCCGACCGGTGAGGGCTGCTCGAAGCCGTCCGCGCCGAGCTGCGCCCGATAGAGCGCGTCGTCGCGGGTGAAGTAGAGCGTGCCGCCATCGGGCGTGACATAGGGCCCCTGCTCGATGCTGGGGGTGTTGATCGCGGGCCCGAGTTTCTCGGGTGGCCCCAGCGGCGCGGCGACGTTGTCTCGCGCGCTGACCCACAGCTCGTAGCCCGCGTCGCGGCTCGAGTAGAAGTAGAACGCGAGCGCGTCGGCGGTGATCCAGCCGCCGCGATCGTCGGAACCGCTGCTGACCGTGTCGAGGCGCGCCGGCGCGCCGAACGGCGCGTCGATGGAGTCTCGCGTCGCGACGTACGCGTCGAGGTCGGCGGTGCCCGGGTTCTGCACGTTGCTGAAGTAGTACAGGGTGAGCTCGTCGCTGGTCAGGCTGGCGCTGCCCTCGTCGTCCGCGGCGGAGACCTCTTCCATGAGCACGATCTGCGTGAACGGCTGGGCGCCGTCGCAACCGCTGGGGTCGCCCTCGGTCTCGGTCGAGGTGGTGCCCGTGGTGGTTTCGCCGCCGTCGGTGGGGTCGGCCGCGCCGGTCGACGTGTCGTCGGACGGGTCTGCGGTCGACGTTGCTGCGGAGCCGGTGGTTGGATCCGGCGTGGGGTCTGCGGTGCCGGTGCTGGCGTCGGTCGTGGTGCCGAGGGCGGTCGTCTCGGTGACCGCCGCGTCCGGCGCCGAGTAGCAAGCCGCGAGGCAAAGGAGGCCGAGGCTGGGCAAGGAGACGGGTCGGTGAGGCACGCCGGTGACGTGTCGCGACGCGTGCGATCGATCCCCGGTCGAAGCCTGTCCGATTTTTTGTGTAGGCGTCCGGCTCGGCGTCAGACGGGGAGTCGCCCTTCGAAGTGGATCGCGAACTGGTGGAGGGCGCGGCCCCAGTCTTTGATGGGCATGGCCCAGTTCTTCTCGG
>JBIJCC010000053.1:0-64244 GCA_044344875.1 Nannocystaceae bacterium | reverse complement strand
TGCGACGCGCGCAGGACGTAGAGTCTTGGTTGAGGATGGCTTGGGCAAGGTGAGGCGATCGTTCTCCGCCACTCGGCACTGAGATATCGAGAACTGACTGTCTCACACTACGTTGGCACAGAGGGCCACCACCTCCAGCGAGACCGACAGCACGACCGGCGACCCCGCCTTGCCTGGGCAGTCCCAGGCGCAGCTCGTCAACGTCGGCGAGCGGATGTCGAGCGCGAACTACCAGATGGTGTTCACGCTCGGCCAGCCATCCCAACTCCAGTCCACCCACAACTCCGCGAACTACCGCCTCCAAGGCGGACTCGTCGGCGCCAACGGGAGCCCGCCATGAAGTCCTTGTCCCTGAAGTTCTTCGCACCCCTCTGCGTGTTCGCCTCGCTTCTGCTCTCCACCGTGGAGGCCGAGGCGGCGGTGCCGAGCACGCTGACCCACCAAGGTCGGCTCTTCGACGACGCGGGCGATCCGGTGAGCGGCCCGCTCGATGTCGAGTACACGATCTACGACGCCGCAAACGGCGGCGCCGTGCTGTGGACCGACACGATCACGGTCGACTTCGACGACGGCTACTTCTCGGCCGAGCTCGGCGAAGCCACGCCGATCGACGTCGCAACCGTCTTCGATGGCAGCACGAGGTACCTCGGCGTCGCGGTCAACGGTGATGCCGAGATGACCCCGCGGGGTCGCGTCGGCAGCGTGCCGTACGCGATGGTCGCCAACGATGCCAACGGCGACATCAACCCGAGCTCCGTCAACATCCCGGGGGTCGGTCCGGTGATCGACGAGAATGGGCAGTGGGTCGGCGATCCGACGGGACTCGTCGGTCCGGCGGGTCCGGCGGGTCCGGCGGGTCCGGCGGGTCCACAGGGCGCGCAGGGTCCACAGGGGGCGCAGGGTCCCGCGGGACCGCAGGGCCCCGACGGTCCGCAGGGTCTTCAGGGTCCCGCCGGGGCAGACGGTGCGGTCGGGCCGGCGGGCGCCACCGGGCCGGAGGGCCCGGTCGGGCCGGCGGGTCCGGCGGGTCCGGCGGGCGCGACCGGCGTCATCGCGTTCGTCACCACCGCGGGCTCCGGTGCCAACGGTTCGGGCGGCGCGAGTGGCGGAATCAACGCGGCGAACACGTTCATCGGGCCCACGGTCAACGTGACGCTGGCCGCGGGGCAGCGCGCGCACATGGTCATCGAGAAGGCACTGGGATCGACCTCCGCCGGTGGAGCCACCGGGCTCAACATCTACCCCTGCTATCAGAACACCGGAGGCGGCGTGCTCACCACCCAGGGCGGCGGCATCTTCGGTCTCACCGTCGCACAGAATCAGCGGCTGATGTTCGGGATCAACTTCGTGTTCAGCGGCCTGGCGGCGGGCACGTACACGATCGGCATGTGTGGCGCCTCGGCGGCGGGCTCTGCCAACTGGAACAACAACGAGTGGGGCTACATCAGCGCGCTGGTCTTCTGAGTCGCGCGCGGGGAGGTGACGATGCCGCCACCTCCACGCCTCTCCTCGCCCCGTGAAGTCCCTGCTTCCGCTGTCGATCGTCGTTGCCGGAGCGCTCGTCGCCACCGGCATCTACCTCGGACTTCGATCGATGCGCCCCTCGTCCGCGCCCATTCCTGCGCCGACGAGCGAGGGCGAAGCGGGGCCGAGCCCCGCGGCGCAGGACGCCACCTCCGTGCGCCATGCGCTCGCACTGCGAGCCGCCACCGAGGCCGTCGATCAGGCGCTGCCCCAATGGCGGTTCGAGTGCTGGGACACCGCGGCTCCCAGCACCCGCAGACCAGGGCGCTACGTCGCTGCGTTGGCGTTCGGCCCCGACGGCGCGACCGTGGTCGCCGGAATCACCGAGGACCGTGGCGGCAGCGATCCCAACGTGGCCCAGTGCCTGCGGCAACGGGTCCACCTGCTGCGCATCCCGCCGCCACGGCAGTCGATTTCCCTCGAGGTCCCGTTCGCGCTGCCGTGACCGGTCACGTCGCGGGCCAGGTGGCGACCGTCAGGTCCCGCTGAAGTTCGGCGCGCGCTTCTCGAGGTACGCGGCCAACCCTTCGCCCGCATCGTCGCCCTCGAACAGGCGCTGCTGCAGCTCGCGCTCGAGCGAGAGCCCCTCCGAAAGGCTCACCTCGGCGCCGCTCTGGCACGCGCGCTTGATGAAGCCCACCGCGCGCGACGGCGCCTTGGGCGGCACGAACTCGCTGGCCCACGCGAGCACGTGGGCGTGGAAGCTCGCGTGGTCGGGGTCGTCCCAGACGTGGTTGAGCAGGCCCATGCGCTCGGCGGTCTCGAAGTCGAAGGTCGCGCCCGTGGCCATCAGCTCGATCGCGCGGGCCTTGCCGACGGCGCGGACCAGACGCTGCGTGCCGCCGGTGCCGGGCAGCACGCCGAGCTTGACCTCCGGCAGACCGCACTTGCCCGAGCCCTTGCGCGCGACCCGGAGGTCGGCCGCCATCGCGATCTCGAGGCCGCCACCGACGCAGTGGCCGTCGATCGCCGCGATGACGAGCTTCGGGGTCTGCTCGAGGCGCAGCAGCGTCTCGTTGGCGTGCAGGCAGAAGTTGTACTTGAAGTAGGGATCCGCGCCGCGGAGCATCGCGATGTCGGCTCCGGCGCAGAAGAACTTCTCGCCCGCGCCGCGCAGCACGATCGCGTGGACGCCGGCGTCGAAGCGCGCGCGCACGATCGCGGCGTCGAGCTCGGTCATCATCTCGTGGGAGTAGCAGTTCGCCGGTGGTGCGACGAGCGTGATGCGGGCGATGCCGGAGAGGGTCTCGTACTCGACGAGGGACATGGGCGGAGCATACACTGTCGGCGCGTGTCGACGCCCCACGACGAACCCGCCGCCAGTGGTGTGCACGTGCTGCCGGTCGACGTCGGGTGGGGGCACTGTGATCCCGCAGGCATCGTGTACTTCCCGCGGTTCTTCGAGATGTTCCACGCCGCGATGGAATCGTGGTTCGGCGCCGCGCCGCCCAGTGGCCTCGGACTGCCGTACCAGACTGTGATCGTCGGTCGTCGGCTCGGCTTCCCCGCGGTCCACACCGAGGCCGACTTCCGCGTGCCGACGCGCTTCGGCGAGCGCATCGGTGTCGAGCTGCGGGTCGCGAAGCTCGGGCGCACCTCGATCACGCTAGCCTACGTGCTGCGCGGCGAGGCTGGCGAGGTGCGGGCGACAGGGCGCACCGTGGTCGCGGTCATGGACCTCGATCCGAGCAGCCCCACACACCACCGCGGCTGCCCGCTGCCCGACGACATCCGCGCGGCGATCGAGGCCTTCGGCGTCGCGTCGTAGCCACGCACGGGGGAGTCGGCTTTGGCGTCGGCGGCGACGGCGGGTATGCTCCGCCCGCCATGTCCGCGCCCCGTTCCGCCCTCGCTCGCCTGGTCCTGTTGCTCGCCGCCGCGCCGCTGTTGGCGTGCGGTCCCAAGCCCGCCACGGTGGCGCCCGCCGAGGCCGCCGCGCCCACCGCCGCGCCCGCGCCGGTCGTGATCGATGCCGCGACGATCCGCGAGCACGTGGCGTTCCTCGCCGACGACGCGCAACAGGGCCGCGCCCCCGGCAGCGACGCCGACGGCCGCGTGCAGCAGTACGTCGTCGAGCGGATGAAGGCGGCGACGCTCGAGCCCGGTTTCGCCGGCACATTCGTCCAGAAGTTCGAGGTCAACGACGGCGTCCGCCTGCGCGCGGGCCAGGAGACCGTCCTCGACGTCTCGGGGATCCCTGTCGCGCATGCGATGGTCCCGTTCTCGGCCGACACGGCTGCCCCCGTGGTCGCGCGCCTGGTCTACGTCGGCCACGGCATCGTCAAGGACGGCAAGGGCACCGGCGACTACGCCGGCCTCGAGAAGAAGGTCGCGGGGTCGATCGTCGTCGCGCTCGTCGGCGGCCCGGACGATCCGCACCTCTCGCCGGCGAGCACGCGCGCGGCGACCAAGGCAATCGCAGCCCGCGATCACGGCGCTGCGGGCTTCATCCTCTGGGACCCGACGGGCGCGAGCTATCCGAACCACGGCGAAGCGTCGGATCTGGGCCTCCCCGCGGTGTTCGTCGGGCAGGCCGGCAGCCCCGCGCTGGTCACCGCGCTGCTCGGCAAGGCCAAGGGCGCCGATCCGGTCGCCGCCGATCTGCGTCGGGGCCAGCGCAGTCGCAAGCCGGGGACATTGTCGACGCCGGTCGAGCGCGTGCGTCTCGCGACCGCCAACGTCGCCGGCCGCCTGCCGGGCTCGGGCAAGAGCGACCGCGTGATCGTGATCGGCGCGCACATGGATCACCTCGGCTTCGGCACCGACTCCTCGCTCGCGCCGGGCGAGCACGCGATCCACAACGGCGCCGACGACAACGCCTCGGGCGTCGCCGCGATGCTCGAGATCTGCCGGCGTGTCGCTGCGACCCCGGTGGCCGAGCGCCCGTTCGACGTGGTGTGCCTGGCCTTCGGCGCCGAAGAAATGGGCCTGCTCGGCTCCAAGCACTACGTGCAGACGCTGCCCGAGGCCGAGCGCAAGCGCATCGCCGCCATGCTGAACTTCGACATGGTGGGCCGGCTCGGGCCAGAGGGGCTCGTGGTCGCCGGCGCCGGGACCTCGAAGGCCTGGCCCGCGCTGATCGAGGGCCACCGCGGCGGTCTCACCGTGCGCACCACCGACGACGGCTATGGGCCCTCGGACCACGGCAGCTTCTACGAGGCGCAGATCCCCGTGTTGCACTTCTTCACCGGACCGCACGAGGACTACCACCGGCCCAGCGACGACCTCGACAAGATCAACGTCGATGGTGCTGCGACCGTCGCGGCGTTGGCCGCGGACATCGTCGACGCGATGCAGCGCGACACGCTGGTGCCCGACTACGTCGAGGTCGCGCGGCCGGCCACGCCGCGCGGCGGCGGCTTCCGGGTCTCGCTCGGCACCATCCCCGACTACGGCGCGAAGGTCGACGGCGTGCGCCTGTCGGGTGTGCGCAAGGACGGCGCCGCCGAGAAGGCGGGCATGGTGAAGGGCGACGTCATCACGCGCATGGGCGAGCGCGAGATCCACAGCCTCGACGACTACATGGCCGCGTTCGCCGAGATGAAGCCCGACATCGCCATCCCGGTGACGGTCATGCGCGACGGCAAGGCCGTGGAGCTGACCCTCGTCCCGCAGGCCCCCAAGGCGAGGTAGCCGGGCGCGCGGCGTTGCGGTCCGAGGCGCAGGCCGAGCCGGGGCGGAGCCCGTGCCCAGCGGCGCCGCCGCTGCTACACTCCGCCCCCCGCCATGGCCTCCGCCCACGACATCCGCAAGCGCTTCGTCGAGTTCTTCACCGGCCGTGGCCACACCCACGTGCCGTCGAGCTCGCTGGTGCCGCGCAACGACCCGACGCTGCTCTTCGTCAACGCGGGGATGAACCAGTTCAAGGACGTGTTCACGGGCCGCGAGCAGCGCCCGTACACGCGCGCCGTGACGGTGCAGCGCTGCGTCCGCGCCGGCGGCAAGCACAACGACCTCGACAACGTCGGGTTCACGCCGCGCCACCACACGCTGTTCGAGATGCTCGGCAACTTCTCGTTCGGCGACTACTTCAAGGCCGACGCGATCCGCTGGGGCTGGGAGTTCCTCACCGGCGAGGTCGGGCTGCCGGCCGATCGACTGGTCGTCACGGTGTTCGACGGCACCGGCGAGGCCGCCGACGCCGACGACGAGGCCGCCGAGATGTGGCGCGAGTTCGTGCCGGCGAGCCGCATCTACCGCTGCAGCGCGAAGGACAACTTCTGGGCGATGGGCGACACGGGGCCGTGCGGGCCGTGCTCGGAGATCCACCTGTTCAAGGGCGACGTCGCCCCGCCGGACGCCGGCATCGTCGGTCGCGGCCCCGCGTTCGAGGACAACGCCTACGTCGAGCTGTGGAACCTCGTGTTCATGCAGTACGAGAAGCACCCCGACGGTACGATGAGCAAGCTGCCCAAGCCGAGCATCGACACCGGCTCGGGACTCGAGCGAGTCGCGGCCGCGGTGGCGAAGGTCGGTTCGAACTACGAGACCGACCTGCTGATCCCGATGGTCGAGTGCGCCCGTGCACTGGCGGGCTCGCGGCGGCCGCTCGACCGCGGTGAGGCGCCGCTGCGCGTCATCGCGGATCACGCCCGCGCGACCGCGTTCCTCGTCGCCGACGGCGTGTTCCCCGACAAGGGCGGGCGCAGCTACGTGCTGCGCCGGATCATGCGCCGCGCGATCCGGCACGGCACGGAGATCGGGCTCGACCGCCCGTTCTTCCACGAGGTCTGCGCCAAGGTCGTCGAGAACTTCTCCGACGTGTACCCGGAGCTGGCCGAGCGCGCCGCGACCATCGACGAGGTCGTGCGCGGCGAGGAGGAGTCCTTCCGCCGCACGCTCGATCGCGGCCTGCGTCGCGTGCAGGTGGCGGTCGGCGAGCACGACCGCGGCGCGGGCACGGCGTTCTCGCCGGCGGTCGCCGCCGACCTCTACGACACCTACGGCTTCCCGCTCGATCTCACGGCGGTCATCGTCGCCGAGCACGGGCTGTCGCTCGACGAGGCCGCCGCCGAGAAGGCGCTCAAGGAGCGCCAGGCCGCCGGCGAGGGCAACACCAACCTCGGCGAGGAGCGGGCGGTCGCGGACCTCTACTTCGCGCTGCACGGCGAGCTCGGCGACACGACGTTCGTTGGCTACGACGCGACCGAGTCCGATGCGGTCGTCCGCGCGATCGTGGTCGACGGCCGCGTCGTCGACGAGGCGCCCGACGGCGCCGAGGTCGAGCTCGTCCTCGATCGCACGCCGATGTACGGCGAGAGCGGCGGCCAGGTCGGCGACACGGGCACGATCACCCTCGTCGCTGCCGCTGGAGCCGCTGCCGCGGCGATCACCGTTGCGGTGACCGACACGCACAAGCCCAAGGGGGCGATGCATGTCCACCGCGGTCGACTGAGCGGCGGGAGCCTGCGCAAGGGCGCGGCGGTGCACGTCGCCGTCGACACCGCGCGCCGTGACGCGATCCGTCGCAATCACAGCGCGACCCACCTGCTGCACCACGCGCTGCGCAAGCACCTGGGCGACCACGTGCTGCAGAAGGGCTCGTTGGTCACCCCCGATCGGCTGCGCTTCGACTTCAGTCACAACCGCCCGATCACACCGGAGCAGCGCCGCCAGATCGAGGCCACCGTCGCACAGATGGTCCTCGCCAACGCGGCGGCCGACGTCCGTCAGCAGTCGATGGACGAGGCCAAGGCCCGCCGCGCGATCGGCCTGTTCGAGGCCAAGTACGGCGAGACGGTGCGCGTGGTCCAGTTCGACGCCAGCATCGAGCTGTGCGGCGGCACCCACGTCGGTCGCACCGGCGACATCGGCCTGCTGGCGATCGTGTCCGAGGCGAGCATCGCCCAGGGCGTACGGCGCATCGAGGCCGTCACCGGCATGGGCGCGCTCGCCCACCTGCAGGGTTTGGTCGAGCTCGTCGACGGCACGCGGGCGCAGCTGCATGCGCACACCGTCGAGGACGTGCCGGTGAAGATCGAGCGCCTGCAGCACGACCTCAAGGCCCAGCAACGCGAGGTCGCACGGCTGCAGCAGGAGCTCGCGACCGGCGGCGGTGGCGAGGCCTCCGACATCACGGAGATCGCCGGCATCAAGGTCCAGGTGCGGCGGGTCGCGAGCCCCGACGCCAAGGCCCTGCGCGCGGCCGCGGATGCGCTGCGCGACAAGCTCGGCTCGGGCATCGTCGTGCTCGGGGCCGAGGCCGACGGCAAGGCGATGTTGCTCGTCGCCGTCACCAAGGACCTCGAGGCGCGCGTGCCCGCGGGCAAGCTCATCGCCGTGCTCGCTCCGCACGTCGACGGCAAGGGTGGGGGACGGCCCGAGCTCGCGCAGGCGGGCGGGCCGAACGTCGCCGGCCTCGACGCAGCCCTGGCGGCCGCGAGCGCTGCGATCGCGACGCTCGCTGGCTGACTCGGGACCGACGTCAGGGCGTGGACTCGGAGCTCCCGTCCGCGCCCTCGTCGGTCTCGATCACGTGGAGCTCGACGCGGCGGTTGCTCTCGCGGCCCTCCTCGGTGTCGTTGTCGCCGATCGGCTTGGTCTCGCCGAAGCCCTCGGCGACGAGCACGCCCTCGGCGACGCCGTGCTCGGTGAGGTAGCGCCGCACGGCCTGGGCGCGCCGGGCGGAGAGGTCGAGGTTGTGCGCGTCGTTGCCGTCGGCGCTCGCGTGGCCCTCGACTCGGATCTTGCGGATGCGCGGCTCGGCGAGGATCTCCGCGACCGCCTCGTCGAGGACCGCGTGCGAGACCTCGAGGATGCGATCGGAGTTGCGGGCGAACTGGACCTTCTCGCGCAGCTCGATGCGGGTCGGGACGGCGGCGCGAACCGGAGGCGCCACGGGGGTCGCCGCGATCGTGAGCACGGTGCCGTCGCTGAACACGCGCGGCGCGCAGGCGCCCAGGCTGGGGATCACGGCGACGGTGGCGAGGGCGAGGCGGAGCAAACGGGGGGTCATGCGACCGTCGCGTTAGCAAGCGGCGTGCCGTGGTGGTTCCTCAATGACGGCCGCCACGATGGGACGTTCCTGCGCCGCGTTGCCCGAGTAGGGCGTCCGCGGTGCCCCACCGGGGCACGCCGGTGGGGCAGGTTGCCCGGGGTTCGCGGCCGGACGCGCGGCGTCAGAGTCCGCCGAGCGGATCGTCGCTGTCGTCGATCTCGATGCGCTTGCGCGGCGCGTCGGCGTTGATCACGAACACCACCTCGGCCTTGCCGTCCTCGCTCGCGAGGCGGACCGGCTCCGCGAGGTTCGCCGCGACATCCCGCTCGGTGACCACCGCAGCGCCATCGAGGACGTAGCGCACGGCGACGTGGATCCGCTGGCCGTCGTCGCTGCGGCGCAGACCGATCGCGACCGCGTGTTCGTGATCATCGGCCGACTTGCGCAGCGTGGCGCTGCTGTCCCACGCGAGCTGGCGCGCGACGAGGTGCACTGCATCGGCGCCGCCCGCCTTCACCGTGACATCGACCTGGGCAGTGGTCTCGGGCTGGCCCTCGGCGGCGTAGGCGGGACCCACGAACGGCGCGAGGGTGAGGGCGGAGAACGACGTACCGACGGCGAAGGCGAGGGTGCGAAGCTGCATGGAAGGTCCGACGGTCGTGCCGCGCGGGTGATGGCGGTGGGGCAATGCTGGCAGCTCACGACACGGCCGTCCTGGGGCGCGCGGCCTGCGGATGGCCTCCTGCGCCTCGGATTCCCGCGAATTCGAGGTCCGGCCCGATTCGCCCCGGACCCCGATGTCGCGGCCGACCGCTCGTGGTGTCCGCTTCGCGGTGACCGCGTCCGGCCGGTGGTGTTCGCGGTCGGGATTCCGCGACGCTCTCGTGGCACCGGTCCGTCCCGCAGGCGGGAATGTGCACGGACCCCGAAACAACCGCAGCTCGGCGCTAGTCTGGAGCATCGTCCGACGCGTAGGGGAATGACGCGACGGGCTTCCTCGCGAGCCACCCGCAGGCCGCGGCCCCCCGGTGCCCTCCGGTGCCGCGGCCGCGGGTCGGACGCGGTGAACCCTCTGGGCGAGTCGTTGCGGGGCCGCGGGCGCCGGCTTCCGCGCGCGATCGGTCGGTCCATGGTACCGTGGCCGCCGCTCCATGGATGACGCGGACATCACGGCGCTGGCCGAGCAGGTCGGGCTCGAGTCGCCGATCGCAGAGGTCGTCGCGTGGGCGCGCCAGCGGACGGACGACCTCCTCGCCGAGGGCCTCGATGCCGACCTGGCGGGCCTGCTCGAGGGGCGGTCCGTGGTGGTCGAGCCCAGCGAGCGCGCCGCCCCACCCGCGCGGACGGGGACACAGCCTGGCGTGCCGAGGCCGGCGCCCATCGAGGTCCAGCGCATGCCGCTGCCGCCGGTGCCGCAGCGGCCGGACCTCGCCGCACATCCGCCCCACGACAGCGCCGATGATCTCGAGATGCTCGACGAGGACGACCTCGAGCTCGTCGAGGACCTCGGCGACGGCGAAGGCAGCGACTCGGACGACGGCGACTCGGACGACGGCCACCGCGACGGATCGGGCGATGCCGGAGCGGGGGGGGAGCCGCTCGATCGCGGCCCCGCGGTGAGCAGCCCCGAGTGGAAGCGCGCCCTGGCCGACGCCCAGGGCGAGTGAGCTACGCCTCGGGCTCCGGCGGTCGCGTCATCGCGAGGAACGCCGCGGCCATGTCCTCGATCGCGGTCGGCGACAGCTCCTCCTGTTGCGCGATCTCGTAGCTGCGGATGCTGTCCGGAGGGAGCTCCTCGACGAAGCGGCTGGGCGGGCGCGGCAGCTCGCGGCCGCGATCGAGGCGCATCGCCGTGCGTGTGAGCCACAGCCGCTCGCGCGCCCGCGTGATGCCGACGTAGAACAGCCGCCGCTCCTCCTCGAGGTCGCCCGCGATCGCATCGCTGATCCGCGGCGCCGCCACGCGGCGGTGGGGGAGGTTGCCCTCCTCGAGGCCGATGAGGAACACGAAGTCCCACTCGAGACCCTTGGCGCTGTGCAGCGTCGCGAGCGTGATCTCGCCGCGGTTGGCGAGGGATTCCTCGGGGTCGGCCTCGGCGTCGGGCTCGGTCGCCGACTTGTCGAGGGCGACCGTACCGAAGTACTCGGACCACCGCACCGGCTTGCCCCGCTCCTTGCGGCGTTGCTCGTAGCGATCGACCGAGCCGAGCAGCCACTCGACGCCGGTCATCCGGTGATCGGTCGCGGTGTCCGAGCCCATCTCGCGGCGAACGTGGTCCTTGAAGCCGATGTGATCCAGGACGCCGCGCAGGGCCGTCGCCGCGCTGCCCTCGGCGCGGGCGCGGGCCTGGGCGGCGCGCACCATCGCCGAGAATTGCCCGAGGGCGGCCACCGCACGCGTGGGCACGCCCTCGACCGCGCCGTTGCCCGCTCCCGCGGCATGGACGGCGTCGCACAGCGGGATGTTCTTCGCCGTCGCGTGGCGCTTGAGCGCCTCGATCGTCTGCCGGCCGATTCCCCGCGGCGGGGTCTCGAGGGCGCGACGCAGGGCGAGCTCGTCGCGGGGCGACACGATCGCCTTCAAGTACGCGAGGGCGTCCTTGATCTCCTTCTTGTCGTAGACCGATTGTCCGCCCAGCACGCGGTAGCGGATGCCGTGGAGCTGCAGCTGCTCCTCGATCGCCTTGGCCTGCATCGCCGAGCGGTACAGCACCGCGATCTCGTCGCCGCTGATGTCCTGCTCGACGAGGAGCTTGCGGATCTGTCGACCGACCCACTGCGCCTCCTGATCACCGTCGGCGGCCACGACCAGGTCGACCGGCTCGCCGCCCTTCTTCGTCGGGATCAGGGTCTTGTCGTTGCGCGCGGTGTTGTTGCGGACGACCGAGTTGGCGCAGGCGAGGATGTGCGGGCGCGACCGGTAGTTGTACTCGAGCTTGACCGTCGCGGCGCCCTCGAACATCTCGGTGAAGCGCAGGATGTTCTCGATCTTGGCGCCGCGCCACCCGTAGATGGCCTGGTCGTCGTCGCCGACCACGCAGAGGTTGTGCGGAGGGCCGCACATCTGCACGAGCATCTGCAGCTGCGCGGTGTTCGTGTCCTGGTACTCGTCGACGAGGAAGTAGTCGAAGCGGCTGCGCCAGTCCTCGCGGGCCTCGTGGTTGGCGGCGAGCGACTTGCCGATGAGGCACACGAGATCGTCGAAGTCGACCGCGCCCAGCGAGCGCAGGCGATCCTCGTAGGCGTCGTAGATCGACGCGCCGACCACGTCGTATTCGTCCACGATCTCGCGCTCGAGGTCCGCGCTGGTGAAGAACGCGTTCTTCCACAGGCTGAGGCGGCCGGTCACGCCGGCGATGTCGAAGCGGCGATCATCGGCGCCGTGGTGCCCGTGCTCGCGCAGCAGACCGCGGACGATGCCGAGCACGTCACCCTGATCGAGGATGCTGAACCGCGGGCTGTCGAGGCCGAAGGTCTCGGGCTCGGTGCGGATCATCTGGGCGCCGATGCTGTGGAACGTGCCCAGCACGAGCGAGCTGGCGGTCGACCGCCCGACCATCGAGGCGATGCGCTCGCGCATCTCGCCCGCGGCCTTGTTGGTGAAGGTCACCGCGACGATGCGCTCGGGCGGCACGCCGAGCTCGAGCAGGTATGCGATGCGGTGGGTGATCACGCGGGTCTTGCCCGACCCCGCGCCCGCGAGGACGACGAGCGGTCCCTCCGTGCGAAGCACGGCTTCGCGTTGAGGTGGATTGAGACTCGAGAGATCCACGGAGCGCTGGCAATTACCGCCGTCGCCCGCGGCGATCAAGCCGACGCCGCAGGACACGATCCTGTGGCACAGGCGCCTCGGGAGATCTCGTGCGCTACGGACGGCCCGGCACGAGATCGTACGTGACGTTGACGCCGACGAGGAACGTGAGCAGCGTGCGGCGCTCGATCGGGTCATCGGGGATCGTGCGCGTCGATCGCGGTCCGACCATCAGCCCACCCCACAGCTCCGCGCCCATCCGCTGCTTGAAGGGAAGCCGCGCCCCCGCGCTGAACAACCCCGAGTGATGTCCCCACCGATCGCGTCCCTGGTTGTCGTCGCCGAACGGCCGCGCGAAGTACTCGCTCCCGAACGTGTCGACCAAGAGGTACTCCGCGCGCCCGAACACGCGCCGTCCATACGCCCCGAACCCGATCCCTGCGCCATACAGCCCGCGGTGCACCGGATCGCGCGGCGACACGTTGCCCACCAAGATGCCCCGCGCATGCACGTACAGCGGCCGGAACACCCGCGCCCGCAGCTCGACGTTGAGCCCGAGCCCGAGGAACGTCCCGTGCGTCTCACACCGCCGCTCTTCGCTCCGACACTCCTCGGTCCCGAACGTATGCGGCCCAACGATGGGCCCCCCCGCCACCACCAACCGCGGATACTTCCCCCGCCCACCCCCTGACGTGGACGTGGACGTGGACGTGGACGTGGACGTGGACGTGGACGGCGACGTGGACGTGGACGTGGACGTGGACGTGGACGGCGACGTGGACGGCGACACGGACGTCGGCGCCTCCCCAACCTCCTCGCTCACCACCGCCCGCTCCCCTTCGAACGCCCGCGGCTGCGCCCCCGCCACCGCTGGCACTCCCACGACGAGCGCCCCCACGAGGACGACGACCGACCTGGCATTCCCACGCATCACCCATCATCCTGCCCAATCCGGCGAGCCTCGGCAAAGCCGCTGGGATGGTTGGGCCCTTGCCGACGCGAACCCGCCCCGGCAACGTCTTTGCCCATGACACCCGAGGCCTTCGTCCGCACCCTGGGTGTCCACCGCACCACCGCGATCCTCCGGGCCGGAGATGCCGAGCGCGCCGCTGCGGCGATGGCGGCCGCGCTGGCGGGCGGGATCCGCATCCTGGAATTCACCCTCACCACGCCGGGCGCCTACGAGCTCATCACCGAGTTCTCGCGGGCGCATCGCGGCGACGACGACGACGACGCTCGGATCATCGTCGGTGCAGGCACGGTGCTCACGCTCGACGAACTCGAGCGCGCGATTGCGGCGGGGGCCCGCTTCGTGGTCTCACCGATCTTCGATCCCGTGATCGTGCGCGCGGCGATCGACGCCGACGTCGCGATCCTGCCCGGCGTCCACACGCCGACCGAAATGGTCCAGGCCCACCGTGCCGGCGCGCCGCTGCTCAAGCTCTTCCCCGCGCCCGCGGGCGGACCCGATTGGCTGCGGTCGGTGCTCGCACCGCTGCCGAACCTCCGCGTCGTCCCGACCAACGGCGTCGCGCTCGAGAACGTCGACGCGTGGCTCGACGCGGGCGCGTGGGCCGTGGGGCTCGTCGCCGATCTCTTCCGCCCCGCGTGGCTCGCCGCCCGGGACTTCGACGCGATCACTGCCCACGCCCGCGCGCTGCGGGCGGCGGTCGCGGCCCACGGTCCCCACCGGGACGCCCGCTGACGCCTCCCGCCCCGCGAGGCCCGAGTTGCGACGCGACTCAACGGGCATGGGTCGGACCGAACAGCCCGCCACACCACCAGCCGAGCGCGACGGCGAGGATGCCGCCGCCGAGGTGCGCCGCGCACTGCAGCGCAACGACCGCCCATCGCCCCGTCGTCGCCGACTCGTAGGTGAGCAGCGCGAACGAGGAGTACGTGGTGAAGCCGCCGAGCAGGCCTGTGGCGAGCACGGTGCGCCACGGCCCGCGTGGCATCGCGGCCGCGACCAGGCCGATCGCAAAGCACCCGAGGAGGTTGACCGTCAGCGTGCCGACATGCGGCAGCCGGAATCCCCGCTCGTCGAGGGCCGCGGAGAGCAGCAGGCGTGCGGCCGCCCCAGCACCCCCGGCCACGAACACGCCCACGACCTCGCGCAGCTCCGGCACGCCGCCGACGGTATCGCCTCCCCCCTCGCGTGGCCAAGGCCCCGTGTGTCACGGTCGGACTCGGGCTATGCTCCAAGACATGGTTGGCTCTCGGTTGGATCCGGCGTTGTGGAATCTGAGCGTCCCGGTCGCGCTGCTCACCGCGTGCGGCTCGCTCATCGGCTGTGGTCCGATCGTCGCCGCGGGTGACACCGACTCCGGCTCGGCGTCGGCGGACTCGACCGACACCAGCGACACCAGCGTGATCTCGACGACGTCGCCGAGCACGACCGCGCCGATGACGACGTCGCCGAGCACGACGACGCCGACGGGCTGCGACGGCGACGAGGACTGTCCGACGAACTATCGCTGCGAGAACGGCACCTGCTACTACAACGGCTACTGCTACGACGAGTGCTGCGATCCGGACTGTGGCTGGTACAACGAGTGCTACTCCAGCTTCGACTGCCCGCCGGGCTCCCAGTGCCAGTACAGCAACTGCTACGCGTTGACGCCGGAGACCATCTGCGAGTCGGTGCCGTTCGGCATCGGCTTCGAGATCCCCATCGGCGGCGTGTCCAGCCTCGCGTTCATCGAGTCCGACGGCAACGCCGAGCGTGAGCTCGTCATCGGCGGCGCGGGCGTGACCCTGGCTCGCATCGACGGCACGAGCGAGCTCATCGACCCCGATCCGTACGCCTATGACCTCGAGGTCCGCGATCTCGACGGTGATGGCGATCAGGACATCGTGATGGCGAACGCCAACACCGGCGGACCGCGAGTGCTGTTCGCTGGAAACGGCTGGACCGCAGAGGACCTACCGACGGCTGGGATCACCGACACCATCGCCGTCGTCGACCTCGGCGGCGACGGCCTCCCGGAGATCGTGACGGCGAGCGTCTCCGACAACAGCTACGCCTACCAGTACGGCGGCAGCCCCGGGGCCTGGGAGAGCGTGTTCGCCTGGAGTCCGTCGTACTTCGTCACCTCGGGTCCCCTCGACGGCGATCCGTTCGAGGACGTGCTGTACACCGGCAACGGCTCGTACGTCACGGTCGGTGGCTTCGCCTTCGAGTCGCTGCAGCTCTACAACGGCGTCGGCAACGTGTTCCAGCGCGGTGCGATCGGCAACTTCGACGGGGCAGGCGACCTCGACGTCATGCTCACCGAAACCGCCAACGGCGGCACCGTCGCCACGATGTTCCCCGGCTCGGTGACGCAGGGCAACGGCTGGTGGTCGAGCTGGTGGCCGAACGCGATCGATGCCACTGCGGTCGCAGACATCAACGGCGACGGGTTCGCGGACGTCGTCGGCGGCGGGGCGACCGGCCTCACGATCGCGTATGGCGGCGCGGAGCCCGACGGCATCGTCTGCGTGTCGAGTGTCCCGACGCCGTACGTTGCGTACGTCCTCGCGATCGGTGACATGAGCGGCGATGGCCGCCTCGACATCGCCATCTCCGACGGCATCAACGCGTACGTGATGTTGCGGACCGACTGAGCACCAGCGTGCTACGGTAGCGGCATGGGATGCGGCATCGTCGGTTCGTCCGCGGGACATGGGAGCGCGCCTCGGGTCGATCCGTCGCGCTGGAACCTCGGCCTCTCGGTGGCGCTCGTCGGTGCGTGTGCGCCGATGTTGGCCTGCGGGCCGGTCATCCCCCTCGAGGACACCGGCGCTGGCACCGGCTCGGCGAGCGCGGATACGACCGACTCGATCGATGACGCGACCGCCACTTCGCCGAGCACGACGTCACCGGGCACGACGTCACCGGGCACGACGTCGCCGAGCACGACGTCGCCGAGCACGACGTCCTCGACCGAGTGCGTCATGGACGAGGACTGCCCGCCGAACTACCGCTGCGACAACGGCGTCTGCTACTACGAGGGCTGCGCCGATGGGTGTTGCTACGACGACGGGTGTTGCGAGACGGGGTGCTGGTACGACGAGTGCCTGTACTCGACCGACTGCGGGCCGGGCTACGCGTGCCACTACAACCTCTGCGAGCTGCTCGATCCCGAGGCGATCTGCGAGTCGGTGCCGTTCGGCATCGGCTTCGACCTGGCGATCCCTGGCGGGGCTGCGACCCTGGCGTTCGTCGACGTGGACGGCGACGCCGCGCGCGAGCTGCTCGTGGGTGGCGCGGGCCTGACGCTCGCGCGCGTCGATGCGAGCACGACGCTGATCGTGCCTTCGAGCTTCCCCTCTGCCCTCGCCGTGCGGGACCTGGATGACGATGGCGACGAGGACGTGGCGCTGCTCGACATGGTGACCGGCGCGCCGCGGATCGTCTACAACGACGACGCCTGGTCGGGCATCGATCTCCCCTTCGTGGGCTCTGTCGGTGCCCTCGTGCTCGCGGACACCTCTGGCATCGGACTGCCCAACCTCATCGCGACCGGGCCCGAGGGGACGTTCGTCTGGCACAACGCGGGCGCGGGCGGGTGGCCCGAGGCCGCGTACCTCTGGGAGCCGTCGATGTCGCTGTCGGCGGGCCAGCTCGACGGGGATGGCTTCGAGGACCTCGCGGTGTTCGGCACGACGGCGTACGGCTTGTACGGCAGCGAGTCGAGCAACGCCGTCGAGCTGTACAGCGGGAGCTACGGCGGGGTCCGTCACATCGCGGTCGGGAACTTCGACGGGACCGACGACGCCGACGTGCTGCTCGTCGAGCCGACCGGTGCGGGGAGCGTAGTCCGGAGCTGGGCGGGGCCGGTGCTCTCGGGGGCGCCGGCGATCTCGCGTTGGTGGCCGAACTCCGTCGATTCGGTCGCGGTCGCCGACGTGAACCAGGACGGCTTCGCCGACGCGGTCGGCGGCGGAGGAACCCTCAACATCGCCTACGGTGGCGCCGAACTCGATGGCATCGTCTGCGTTGCCAACGTCGAGACGCCCATCTCGCCGCTCGTCGTCGCGGTCGGCGACATGAGCGGGGATGGGCGTCCTGATCTCGCGATCTCGGATTTCAACGCGGTGCACGTGCTGCTGCGCACCGACTGACCGCGCAGGGGCTAGTCGCCGGCGCCCTCGTAGAACGCGGCGATGTCCGAGGCGTACTTCTGATTCACGACCTTGCGCTTGATCTTCATCGTCGGCGTCAGCTCGCCGCCCTCGATGCTCAGCTCGGCCGGGAGCACCTTGATGCGCTTGATCGTCTGCACGCGCGCGAGGGTCTTGTTGATCTCTTCGACCTGGGCCATGAGCCAGGCCTCGACCTTGGGATCCTTCGCGGCGTCGGCCATCGTCTTCGCCGAGCTGCCGGCCTCGCGCAGGGTGTCCTCGAGCCGGGTCTCGTCGAGGGTGACGAGCGCCGCGAGGAACTTCTGTCGGTCGCCGATGACCACCGCCTGCGACAGGGCGCCGATCGCCTTGAGCCGGCCCTCGAGCACCTGCGGGGCGATGTTCTCGCCGCCGGCGGTGATGAGGAGGTCCTTCTTGCGGTCGGTGATGCGCAGGAAGCCGCCGGCATCGAACTCGCCGATGTCGCCCGAGTGCAGCCAGCCCTCCTCGTCGACGGTCTCCTTGGTCGCGGCGTCGTTCTTGAAGTAGCCCTTGAACACGTGGCGGCCACGCATGCAGATCTCGCCGTCGGCGGCGATCTTGAGCTCGGTGCCGGCCATGATCTTGCCGACCGAGCCGGTCTTGTACTTGTTCGGCAGCGAGATCGTCGCCGGGCCCGTGCACTCCGACATGCCGTAGACCTCCATGATCGGGATGCCGAGGCTGAGGAAGAACTCGAGCGTCGACTTGGAGATGGGCGCAGCCGATGTCACGCAGATCCGGCATTGATCGAGGCCGAGCGCGTCGCGGACCTTCGAGAACACCAGCTTGTCGGCGAGGCCGAACAGCAGCGGCTTGCCCTCGCCCTTCTGCTCGGCGTAGCCGCCGGCGAGGCCCTGGCCCCGGGCCCACGCGCTGATCTTCTTCTTGATGCCGGTGTTCTTCGAGCCGATCGCCGCCATCTTGGCCTGGATCTTCTCCCAGACGCGGGGCACCCCGAGGAACATCGTCGGGCGGATCTCCTTCAGGTTGTCGCTGAGCTTCTCCATGCTCTCGGCGAACGCCGTGCACATGCCCGCGGCCATCGGCCCGTGCAACGACACGACCTGCTCCGCGATGTGCGAGAACGGCAGGTAGCTGACGACGCGATCGCCCTCCTGCGTGCCGAGCATGTCGAGCGCCGACCGCGACGTCCACGTGATGTTGTCGTGGCTGATCATCACGGCCTTCGGGTCGCCGGTGGTGCCCGAGGTGTAGATGTACGTACAGACGTCGTCGGGCTTCTGCGCGTCGATGCGCTTCTGGAGGACGTCGTCAGAGACCTTCTTCCCGAGCTCGAGGAACTCGGGCCAGCTGTAGACGTCGGCGTCGCTGTCGTCGCCGTACATCATGACGATCGCCTTGAACTCGGGAAGTTCCGAGCGGATCTCCTTGAACTTCGCCAGCTGATCGCGGTTCTCGACGATGGCGATCTGCGCGTCGCTGTGCGCGGCGATGTACTTGCACTGCTCGGCGGAGTTCGTGGTGTAGATACCCGCAGGACAGCCTCCGGCGTAGATCGCCGCGATGTCACCGATGGCCCACTGCGGGCAGTTGAAGCCGATGATCGCGACGCCCTTGCCGGGCTGCAGCCCCAGCTCGATGAACGCCTTGGCTGCCGTACGGACTTGGCTTCGATACTCGGACCACGTGGTCGTGTGCCACGTGCCGCCCTTCTTGTGGCGGAGCGCCGGCTTGTCGCCGTGCTTGGTCCCAGTCTCTTCCATCACCTGCATCACGGTGCGCTTGTCGGACATCGCTGCGATCGTCTCCTTGAGGCCGCGACGACGTCGGCCCCGCCTTCGAGGGAAGCCCGGAGGGTAGCAGCGAGTCCGCGATGCGCGGCACCACGTGGTGCGGTTCGCGGCGGAACGGCCACAAACGCCGCTTGGCGGGCCTTCTCGGGCTCGGCGGTCGCGGGCCTCGCCGGTCAGCGCCGCAGCTTGCGAACCGCGGCACGGCCCTGGTGCTGCCGGCCGTCCGCGTCGGTACAGTCGACGACCAGGGCGTCGATGCCCACGGGGATCCCGAGCAGCCGCCGCGCGCGGAGGCGGCCAGCCGTGGCCCGGCAGTGGCGGATCTCGACGCCGTCCTCGCGCACGATGTCGGTGAACGCGTGGGCCTGTCCCGCGTCGTCGAGCTCGATGTCGAAGCTGAACTCCTTGTGATCGCCGCGGAGCTCGAGGCTCCAGTCGTCCGGGGCGTTCTCGATGATCTCGACGTCGACGTACTTCTTGCTGCGGGTCGACAGGGGGCTGCGCTGGTCTGCGGCGCTGGTCTTGACCCACCACAGGCGGACGTCCACGAGCTCGTCGGGGGCGGCGCTCGGGGTCCAGGCGTCGACCACCAGGTCGAACTCCGGCTTGCCGAAGTCGCGGTCGATGCGCAGGGCCTCGTGATGGGCGAGGCCCTGGGGCGCGAGGGCGTCGCAGGCGGTCTCGGCGTTGGGGAGGCCGGCGGTCAGCGGAGTGGTGGCGGCGAGGGCGAAGGCGAGAAGCAGCGACATGGCGAGCAGTCCCCGGAGTTGGCAGCGGGTCACTACAACCCCCGTGCCAGTGATCGATCGCCGCCGAAGCGGCCTATCGTTACGACGATTCCCCGACCTGACTGTTGCCGTTCGCGACGCAACGATCACGGCCGAGGTGTCGATCTGTGGCGATTCCCGGACGATGTGTGTCCGGATGTCCGTCGTGAGCGCCGTCACTGGATGGGGCGGCGGCGCGGGGCACCGGGGTCGAACACCGACGGACCGCCGAAATGTCCCGACGGGGAGGGGCGGCGACGAATTGCCGGTGCGGGACGGCCCGCGGGCGGGCCGGCCGTCCCGTGGGCGGGCCGATGGTGGCCCGTGCACGGGCCACCGCGCGGCGTCGCGTTGGGCTTTCCCGCGGCATGGCCCTTGCTCAGCGGCCCGCCACGATGATGTCGCGCAGTCTCACCGCGGCGCTGCAGGGCGTCGATGGCTCGTTGGTCACGGTGGAGGCGGACGTCCGCCTCGGGTTGCCGGGGCTGACGATCGTCGGTCGGGCTGCGGGCGCGGTCGCGGAGGCCCGCGAGCGGGTGCGCAGCGCCCTGTCGCACTGCGGCCACGAGCTGCGGCCGCGCAAACAGGTGGTCAACCTCGCGCCGGCCGACGTGCGCAAGGACAGCCCGGGGATCGATCTCGCGGTGGCGGCGGCGCTGCTCGCCAGCCATGAGATCGTGCCCTCGGCGGTGCTCGATCGTCTGCTGCTCTGGGGCGAGCTCGCCCTCGACGGGCAGGTGCGCGCCGCCGGCGGTGCGCTGGTCGTCGCCGACACCGCGCGGCGCCACGGCGTGTCCACGATCGTCATCGCCCGCGACAACGCCGACGAGGCCGCCCTCATCCCCGGCCTCGAGGTGTTGGCGGTGTCGAGTCTTCCCGAGCTCGTGGCGCACCTGCGTGGCGATCGGACGATCTCCCCCCACGTCCGCAGCCCCGGCGACGCGATCGCCTCGCGCAGCCCCGACATGGCGGATGTCCGCGGCCTCGCCACGGCGCGCCTCGGGCTCGAGGTGATGATCGCCGGCGGGCACAACCTCCTGCTGCACGGCCCACCGGGCGTCGGCAAGACGATGCTCGCGCGGCGGGCCGCGGGCCTGTTGCCCGATCTCGACGACGCGGCCGCGCTGGAGGTGACCAAGATCCACGGCGTGTCGCGGGGTCGCGTCGCCACCGATCTCATCCGGCGGCCCCCGGTCCGCATGCCGCACCACACCGTCAGCGTCGCGGGCCTGCTCGGCGGCGGGACGCCCGTGCGACCCGGCGAGGTGAGCCTCGCGCACCGCGGCATGCTCTTCCTCGACGAGCTGCTCGAGTTCCCGCGGGCGTGCCTCGAGGGGCTTCGCGAGCCGCTGGAGGACGGCGACGTCACGATCGTCCGGGCCAGCGGGGTGCTGCGGCTGCCGGCGCGCTTCCAGCTGATGGGCGCGATGAACCCGTGTCCGTGCGGATACCTCGGCCACCCGGAGCGGGTGTGCATCGATCCTGCGACCGCGGTCGCACGGTATCGCCGCCGGCTCTCCGGTCCCTTGATGGATCGCGTCGATCTCGTGGTGCCGATTGTCCCGCAGTCGGGTGACGCGCCGGACTTGCCCGAGGGCGAGTCGAGCGCGGCGATCCGTGGCCGGATCGACGCCGCGCGCGCCCGCCAGCGCGAGCGTCTGGTCGGCACCCCGTGGCGCACCAACGCGGAGATTCCCGCCGACGCTGGCGCGATCGAGACCCACTGTCCCCTCGAACCGCCCGCGCGCACGCTGTTGCGTGACCTGGTGCGCATCCGTCGGCTCAGCCCGCGCGCGCAGCATCGGTTGCGGCGGGTGGCGCGGACGCTCGCGGATCTCCACCACGATCGCGATCCGAATGCCGCGATCACGGCCGACGAGCTCGCCCAGGCGGCGGCGCTGCGATGCCTGCCCGACGCGTGACGCGACGGTGCGAGGCCGCGTCGCGGCGCTGGGCAAGGTTCCGTGGTGGGGATAGCCTGCGGACCGCGTGCATCAAGGCGGCGTCCTCGCGATCCTCAACCCCGCGTCATCGAGCGGGAGGACCCTGCGCCGCGTCCCGGCGCTGCAGCGGGCCCTCACCGCGCGGCTCCCCGAGATCGAGCTCCGATCCACCGAGGGACCCGGGCACGCCACGCTGCTCGCTCGGCGCGCGCTCGAGGCCGGCGCGCGTCTCGTCGTCAGCATCGGTGGTGACGGCACCAACGCCGAGGTGCTCGCGGGCTTCGTCGACGAGCGGGGGCGCAACCGGTTCCCCGACGCCGAGCTCGGCCTGCTCCACGCCGGAACGGGCGGCGACTTCCTGCGCCACCTCGGTCGACGAGCGGCCGAAGACGCGATCGAGGCCCTCGCGGCGGGCCCGGCCTTCGCCGTCGACTACGGTGTGGCGAGCTTCGTCGACGACGATGGCCGGCCCGCGGTGCGGCCGTTCCTCAACGTCGCGAGCGCGGGCGTCAGCGGCCTGGTCGACTACCACGTGCGTCGGTCGAATCGCTGGCTCGGCCCGACGGCGACGTACCTGCTGGGCTCGGTCCGCGGCATCGTCGAGTTCCGGGCCAAGCGGGTTGCCCTCGCGATCGATGGCGGCCCCGCGGTCGAGCTGCCGATGGCCCTCGGCGTGGTCGCCAACGGGCAGTACTTCGGCGGCGGGATGTGGATCGCGCCGCGCGGTCGGTGCGACGATGGCGTCTTCGAGATCCTCTACACGCCCGGCGGATCGCGGGCGGGGCTGCTGGCCCTGCTCGCGCAGGTGTTCCGCGGGCGGCACGTCGATGCTCCGCAGGTGACGTCGGCGCGGGGCCGCGTGGTCGAGATGCGCCCGCTCGAGCCCGACGACGTCGTGCTGCTCGACCTCGACGGCGAGCAGCCGGGGCGGCTGCCGGCGCGCTTCCACATCGAGCCGGCGGCCCTGCGCCTGCGGGCGGCGGGCCTGCCCGGTCCGGCGCGCACGCGCGACGACCAAGCGTCGCGGTAGCCGAGTGGCGACGGAATCAGATCGCCGGGCGCCGCGACTGCGCCTCGGCGAACTCCCGCTCGAGCGCGAGCCCGACGCGGGCGAGCGTACCCTCGTCGAAGAGCCGGCCCCACGCCGTGATGCCGTGGGGCGCGGAGAACGGCGTCGCGTCGTCGGGCGCGCGCCCGTCGGTGCCCGGCTCGGGGGCACGCATCGCGAAGCCCGTGCGAACCACGACGCAGGGGTGCCCGGTCATGTTCGTGATGAGCAACATGGGGCCCCCGAAGCTCGGCCCGACGATCACCGCGACGTCGTCGAAGACCGCCTGCATCGCGCGCATGACGACGCGGCGGAGTCGCTCGGCGTTGACGAGATCGATCGCGGTGATGAACCGCGCCGCGCGGAACGTGTTGGGCCAGGCCTCGGGGCCCTGCCAGCCCAGCGCGTCGTCGTCGTCGCCGAGGGTCAGCGGCTCGAACGCCGCGGCGGCCTCGGCCAGGAGCGTGGTCGACAGCGCGTCGTAGGGCAGGGGAGGTAGGGTGCACTCGACCAGCGTCGCGCCGCGGCGGCGCAGGGCCTCGAGCGCGGCGCGATCGAGCCGAGCCGTCGCGTCGTCGCCCTCGAAATGCGCCGGGAACCACCCGATCCGCAGGCCGCGGACGTCGTCGCTCCCGTCGTAGGCCAGCGGGGCTCGGATGGCGCTGGGGTCGCGATCATCGACGCCGTGCATCGCCGCGAGGACCCACAGGGCGTCCTCGACGCTGCGCGTGATCGGGCCGAGCTTGTCGAGCGACCAGCACAGCGGCATGCATCCGGTCCGGGGCACGCGGCCGAAGCTCGGGCGCAGGCCGGTCGTGCCGCACCGCATCGACGGCGACACGATCGAGCCCAGGGTCTCGCTGCCGATCGCGAAGCCGACGAGGCCCGCAGCGACCGCGGCCGCAGGGCCCGCGCTCGATCCGCTCGCGCCCTCGTGGAGGTTCCAGGGGTTGCGCGTGACGCCGCCATCCCAGATGTCGCCGTACGCGAGCGCGCCGGTGGTGAGCTTGGCGCAGAGCACCGCGCCGGCGCGATGCATGCGGTCGACGACGGTTGCGTCGGATGCAGGCACGCGGCCCGCAAACGGCTCGGCGCCCCAGGTCGTGGCGATGCCGCGGGTGTCGAGGAGGTCCTTGCAGCCCCACGGGATCCCCTGCAGCGGGCCGACGTCGACGCCGCGGGCGAAGGCTCGATCGGCCGCGGTCGCCTGCTCGCGCGCGAGCTCCTCGGTCGATCGCGCGACGCACGACAGCCGGGCGCCGAGGGTGCGCAAGCGATCGAGGTGGAGCTCGGCGAGTCGCACCGCCGTGATCCTGCGACGACGCAGCCAGCCGCCTTGGCGCCGCAGCGGCGCGAAGGCGAGATCGTCGTCGCTGCGCGGGAGCGGCGTGTCGTCGTAGTCGACGCGGATCTCGGTGCGCGGCGGTCCATAGGCGCGGCCCGGAAGCCGTGGATCGAACCGCGTCGCGGGGGCATCGTCGTCGCTCAGCGGGTGGGCCCGACGTTCGGCTGCGCGTCGGACTCCCGCGGCGAGGACGAGGGCGAGCGCCTCCCGCTCGACGGCGGTGTAGCGCACGCCGGCCACGCGCTCGGCGGCGGCGATCGTCGCGGCATCGAAGCCCCCGTCGTCGCTCGGCGTCGGCGTCGGCACCGGCGTGGCCGCAGGCGCATCGGGCAGCTTGCGGCACGCGGCGAGGGCCACGGACGCGAGCAGGAAGCTGCGGCGATGCGGATCGACCACGGACATCGGCGGGGAGTGTCGCACGCGGCTCAGCGCTCGTACCAGCGGACCACGGCCTCGAGCACGACGGTGCCGACCGCCCCGAGGCTGTCGGCAGCGACGCGATCGAGGGTGTCATCGACGCGGTGCCACGCCGCGTAGTCGCGATCGATGACGAGGACGCTGGGGATCCCCGCCAGGCTCAGGAACTTGTGGTCGTCGACGATGCCGACGCCGCGGACCTCGGGATCGAACGCGTCGACGCCGAGGGCGCGCGCAGTGCCCCAGAGGTGATCGACCAGGCGCGGGTGGAACGCCACGGAGTTGGGCTCGGGCCGCAGGCGGAGGTCGACGTCGCCGACCATGTCGAGCACGATGCCGAACTCGGCGGCGGCGAGTGTGGGGTGGTCGCCGGCCGCGATCCGCTCCGCGAGATGGCGCGAGCCCATGCAGTAGCCGCCGACGCCGGGGCGCCCGAGCTCCTCGCCGTCGAAGAGGACGACCGAGAATCCGACGTCGTCGGGCAGACGCGCGAGCAGGGGGCCGACGAGCTCCAGCACCACGGCGAGCCCGCTCGTGCCGTCGTTCGCCCCGGGGACAGGCAGGCCATGGCGCGCAGGGTCGGGCTCCTCGTCGGCCCACGGTCGGGTGTCGAAGTGCGTCGCGAGCACGAAGCGACGGGGCGCGCGCTCGCGGAAGTGAGCGACGAGTTCGACCAGGGCGTAGCTCCCCGTGTCGCCCGGCCCTTCGGCGACGTGAGGGACCTGCTCGACGCGATCGGCCCCGCTGCGCGCCAGCGCATGCGCGAGCGCGGCGATGCTGGCGACGCGCCGAGGATCCCCGAGGCTCCGCGGCGCATCGAGCCATGTCCGCAGCGTCTGGAGGGCGCGCGCGCCCGAGACCTCGCGCTCGTCGCCGGGATCGGTGGCCCTCGGTGCGACGTCGGCGGGCGCGACCGTCGTGCGACACGCGGCCAGCGACAGCGCGAGGGTGGCCAGGTGGCCCGCCCGCGGGCCACGGCGTCCAGCCGGCGGGCCACCTGGCCGGGGCGAAGCGTCGTCGCGCACGTGCATGTTGCGGTTCTCAGTCTGGCACGCCATCCGCAAAGCGGGCGGTCAACTCCACCGGAGAAAGCAACCATGACCGCAGCACCACCCATCGGCGCCCTCAAGACCAAGAACGAAGACAAGAAGCCCGTCCGCGAAGCGATCGGACGCGCCGTCGAGACCATCGTCAGCCGCTTCGGCAAGGGGGCCCTCATGGCCCTCGGCGGCGACACCGGCGACGTGCCCAAGTACGAGACCATCTCGACTGGATCGTTCAACCTCGACCGTGCGCTGGGAATCGGCGGGATCCCCAAGGGGCGCATCGTCGAGATCTACGGCCCGGAGTCGTCGGGCAAGACCACGTTGACCCTGCACCTCGTCGCGGAGGCCCAGCGCCGCGGCATGCTCTGCGCCTTCCTCGATGCCGAGCACGCGTTCGACGTCTCATACGCCCGCAGCCTCGGCGTCGCGGTCGAGGATCTGCTGGTGGCGCAGCCGGATCACGGCGAACAGGCGCTCGAGATCGCGGACACCCTCGCGCGCACCGGCACGGTCGGGCTCATCGTCGTCGACTCGGTCGCCGCGCTGATCCCCAAGGCCGAGCTCGAGGGCGACATGGGCGATCAACACCTCGGCCTGCAGGCCCGGCTGATGAGCCAGGCCATGCGGAAGATCGCTGGCGTCGCGCACCAGACCAACACCACCGTCGTGTTCATCAACCAGCTGCGCCACAAGATCGGGGTGCAGTTCGGATCGCCCGAGACGACGACCGGCGGCAACGCGCTCAAGTACTTCGCGAGCGTGAGGCTCGACATCCGGAGGATCGCGACGGTGCGGGACGGTGACCGAGCGATCGCCTCGCGCACCCGGGTGAAGGTCGCGAAGAACAAGTGCGCGCCACCGTTCGCGGAGGCGGAGTTCGAGATCACGTTCGGTCGCGGCATCGATCGCGAGGCGGAGATCCTCGATGCCGCCGTCGAACGGGGCATCGTCGCCAAGAACGGTAGCTGGTTCTCACACGGAACCACGCGCATCGGTCAAGGGCGAAGTGCAGCGATCGAGTGGCTGCGCGCGCATCCCAAGGAGCGCGACGAGATGCTGGCCCGTGAGCTGGCCACGCCTGCGCCGGTCGTCCGCCCCGCCGTCGCTGCGTGAGCGTCGCGAGCTCCCGCGGCTTCGCGTGGCCAGACGCCGCCCGAAGCCGCGGGGCCGCATCGGTTCCGCGGTTCCCGACCGCGTTGGCCCGCGTTCGCCGTAGGATCCCATCACGCGACGGCCAGGAGCCGCCCTCGCGGCGACCGCACGATGTTGGGCCCGCCTTGGGGACGCCGGATTCGGGCCGTCCTACGGCAAGACACGCAGCACCCGGGTCGATGACCGGGTCTCGATGCGCGCCGGTCGGTCGTCGTCGGGCCACCGCGTCGCAACCGCGACGCGGTTGGTCCGTCGATCGCCCTTGCGCGCGCGAGGTCTGGTTGGGACACTCGCGCTCCCCCCTCGGAGGCACGTGTGAGCAGCTACTTCGTCCTCAAGATCCAGTACGTCAACCGGCCGCCGGAGACACGGAACATCAGCGCGCCGTCGACCTCGATCGGCCGCGAATCCGGTGACATCGTGTTGAACGATCCGCAGACGTCGGGTCGACACGCGGAGATCTTGTTCCAAGGCGGGCAGGTCCGCGTCCGGGATGCCGGCAGCACCAACGGCACGTGGTTCAACGGACAGCGCCTCACCGAATTCGTCCTCGAGCCCGGCCAGTGGTTCCAAGCGGGACAGACGACGCTGCAGCTGATGGCCGTGCATGGCGAGCAGCCGGCCGCACCGGCACGAACGGTCATGGCCGTCGGCGTGCCCCCACCGCCGGGTGGAGCGCCCGCTCCGGCCGCTCCGGCGGGCTGGGGCCCGCCCGGGAGCGCTCCGCCGCCACGTCCGCCCGCCCCGGCTGCACCGGGCTATCCGCCGGCCGCGGCCCCACCCCCGGCCGCGCCGTACGGCCCGCCGCCGGGTCCGCCCCCGGCCGCAGCGGCGCCTCCGGGATGGGGACCGCCCCCCGGACCGCCCCCGGGCCCACCGCCCGGTCCGCCGGGTGGTTTCGGTCCGCCGCCAGGACCTCCGCCGGGTGGTTTCGGTCCGCCGCCCGGGCCTCCGCCGGGAGGTTTCGGTCCGCCGCCGGGGCCCCCACCGGGTGGCTTCGGGCCTCCGCCTGGGCCTCCGCCGGGAGGTTTCGGGCCACCGCCAGGGCCTCCGCCGGGCGGTTTCGGTCCTCCGCCTGGCCCCCCTGGTGGCTACGGTCCGCCGCCTGGCCCGCCGATGGGCGGACCACCGATGGGCCCGCCGATGGGCGGCCCGCCGATGGGCGGACCACCGATGGGCCCGCCGATGGGCGGACCACCGATGGGCCCGCCGATGGGCGGCCCGCCGATGGGCGGACCACCGATGGGCCCGCCGATGGGCGGACCACCGATGGGCCCGCCGATGGGCGGACCACCGATGGGCCCGCCGATGGGTGGCCCGCCGATGGGTGGCCCGCCGATGGGTGGACCGCCGATGGGTGGACCTCCGATGGGCGGCCCGCCGATGGGTGGACCTCCGATGGGTGGACCTCCGATGGGCGCGCCGATGGGCGGACCACCGATGGGTGGACCTCCGATGGGTGGACCGTCCATGGGTCGTCCCGGTGGCCCTCCGGCGCCGATGGGTCCGGGCTTCGGCGCTCCTGCGCCGCAGGGCTTCGGTGGACCGCCCGCAATGGCGGGCGGCGGTGTCGGTGGCATCCGGCCGAACTTCCAGGGCGCCGGCGGCGAGCTCTTCGTCACCTTCCTGGTCGGCTACCTGCTCACCGCCATCACGTTCGGCATCTACGCCCCGTGGTTCTACTGCAAGCTGCAGAACTTCACGATGTCCAACATGACGCTGGGGCCCACGCGACGTGGGGACCTGCGCCTGGAGTTCACCGGCAAGGGTGGCGAGCTGTTCGTGACGTTCCTGGTCGGCTACCTGCTGACCCTGATCACGTTCTTCATCTACACCCCGTGGTTCATGGTGAAGCTGATCAAGTTCTTCGTCGGCAACACCACCGCGACCGCGCAGGACGGCACGCGCTACCGACTGAACTTCGAGGGCACCGGCGGCGAGCTGTTCGTGACGTTCCTGGTCGGCGGCCTGCTCAGCGCGATCACGTTCTACATCTACCTGCCCTGGTTCATGTGCAAGCTCCGCAAGGTCATGTACTCGCGCACGGCGATCCTCGAGAACGAGCAGCCCGTCGGTAACCTGGACTTCGAGGGCACGGGTGGCCAGCTGTTCGTGACGTTCCTGGTCGGCGGCCTGCTCACCGCGATCACGTTGTACATCTACTTCCCCTGGTTCCAGGTGAAGCTCACCAAGTTCTGGGCCGAGAACACCCGCATCCACTACCAAGGGCGAGTGTTCACCGCGGCGTTCCACGGCACGGGTGGCGAGTACTTCGTGACATTCCTGGTCGGCTACCTGCTGACCCTGATCACGTTCGGCATCTACATGCCTTGGTTCTTGGTCAAGCTCTGGAAGTTCGACTACAACAACCACGAGTTCACCGAGATCGGTGGCGGTGGCGGTGGTGGTGCCTTCCAGCCGATGATGCCCGCGCGACGCTGAGCATCCCTCGGAGCCCACGCTCCGAGCCACCAAGAGGGAGGGTCTCCGGAGAGACCCTCCCTCTTTTCATTTGCCGCGAAGTCGGTCGCCGACAGCGAAGTCGGCGAAGCCGGTGGCGAAGGCGAAGACGAGCCCGGCAGGTCAGGGCGCAGGCGAGAGCACCGACGAGCCCGACCCCGCGTCGGACAAGACAAAAGGGCCGGCCGTCGTGGACGGTCGGCCCTCGGGATCCGCTCGCGTGCGCGTCGCGGGCCGCTACAGCTCGGACTTCAGCTCGGGGAATCGCTGCAGCACCTTCCCGACGTACTTGCCGTTCGGGTAGCGCTGCAGGTACTTGCGACCCCGCTCGAGTGCCTCGCTGATCCGGCCGTTCTCGGTGCTCGCGAGCAGCATGCGGTACAGGGCGACCTCGGCCGACGCGTGGTTCGGCGCGCGGCGCAGGAAGGTCTGGAAGGCGACCTCGGCGGCGTCATAGTCGAGCGCGTAGTCCATGCGCAGGATGCCGACGAGGAGGTAGCCCTCGACCGCGAGCGGATCGTCGCCGTACTTGTCGATGAAGGTCGACAGGCACTTCGCGGCGAGGTAGCGGGTCTCGACCGATTCGTAGAGGCCGCGGCACGAGTCCAGCGCACCGCGGAGCTCCTTGCGGCGGGTGAGCTCGGCGTCGCGGGTGAGGCGGGCGATGATGTCCTCGCCCTCGTCGTCGACCTGCCGGCCTTCACGCGTCTCGACCACGACCGCACGCTCGGGGCGAGGCGCCCGCGCGACGGTGACACCAGCGGCGCTCGACTCCGACGCTCGCGCCGGCACGTAGTCGACCGTTCGAAAGCGCGGATCCTGCGGGAGCCCGGGCACGTTCCACCCCGTGGGGATGCGGCCATCGGCGAGCGCGAGGACCTCGGCCCCGGCCGCGTCCTCCTTGCCGTGGTCGTTCGACAGCGGCAGCGCAGCCTCGACCTCGGTCTTGCCCGGGTCGTCGAAGGTCGACTTGGCGACGTCGTAGCGGAACCCCGACTCGACCTCGGCCAGCAGCCGGTTGGTCTTCGGGTGCAGCACCTCGACCTGTCCGCGCAACACCGAGACGATCGTGTTCGAGTCCTCTTGGACCTCGACGGTGAACACAGTGCCGATCACGCGGACGACGGCGGTCGGCGTCCGGATCTGCAGCACCGGATCGGAGGCGCGGCGATCGTAGCGGACCGCGGCGATGCCCCGCTCGACCTGCAGCTCCAGCAGGCTCGGCGACGCGGCGGTCCACTCGATCTCCGAGGATGGGGTGAAGTTGGCGACGATCTTTCCGACCAGACCCACTTGCAGCGACTGATCCGGATCGACGGAGAAGCGCGTTCCGACCGGGAACGTGTTCGAACTCGCCGCCAGCTCGCCGGGCGGGACGATGATCGCGAGGCCGCCGACGACGCGGCCGTAGCTCTGCGCGGGGTGATCGATGCCACCTTCGGCGGCGTACGACGACTCGTCTGCGGCGGAGCCTCCGAATGCACCCGCGAGCTGGTGATGGGCCTCGTCCTCGCTCGGAGGGAGCGACAGCGCCTCCGGGGCGACATCGAAGAGCGTCAGGGTGAGCACCGCCGCCGCGGTCGCGAGGCCACCGACGGTGGCGCCGACAGCCCAACGCCGATACCAGGGCTCGACCCGCTCGGTCTTCATGCGCCGGAGGATCGCGTGGAATTCTTTCTCTTCGCGCAGGCCGGCGGTGGCCGACGGCACGACCGGGCCCTCATAGACCGCGTACAGCGCTCGGTGGACCCGCCGGCAGTCGCGGCAAGATCGGAGGTGTTCGTCGTAGTGCTCGCGCAGCACCGCGGTGGCCCGATCGCTCAGCACGAGCTCGGAATCCTCGCGGGCTTCCTGACAGCTGTACCGCGTGCGCGGTTGGGTTTCACGGTTGGACATGGCGGGACTTCAGGCGACGACGAGGTCGCGGAGCTGCTTGCGGGCGCGGGTGAGCCGGTCACCAATGGTGCTGATCGGCTTCTCGAGGATCTCGCTGATCTCCTGCAGGGTCAGTCCTTCATAGTGATAGAGGACGAAGACTTCGCGGAGATCGGGTCGGAGCTGCTGGAGGATGCGGTGCGCCTCGTCACGGGCCTCGACGCGGGTCGATCCGACGTTCGTGGTGCGGCCGGCGTGGAACCAGTTGAGCGCCGTCTTGACCCGCTCGCGTCGGAACCGCTGGCGCAGGAGGTTGTGGGTCGTGTTCGCGGTGATGCGGTAGAGCCAGGTGCCGAGCGTCGAGTTGCCCTGGAAGCGATCGAGCGCGTTGAAGGCCCGGGCGAAGACGATCTGCGTGAGGTCGTCGATCTCGGCGTCTTGGCCGAGGAGGCGGTAGAGATGCGCCCGCACCTGGGCCTGGTAGGTCGAGTAGATCTGACGCAGCGCTCGGTGCTCGCCGACCCGTGCGCGCGCGACGAGTTGCCGTTCCTCGGGGCTGAGGAACGTGCGCGACTCCGACGCCGCAGCCTCGTTCGGCTGCGCGTGAGCAATCGCAAAATTCTCGACGTGCTCGAGCATCGAGGATTCGGAGCGGCCTTCCTGCACTGTAGGACAACCCTTCGGGGGAGTTTTCCGGACGATCCAGCTTTCCACGACGCTTCGGGTTTGGAAAGAGGATTCGAGGCCCCGCGACCGCACATGCCACGCGCCACCCCCCACGCCGTTCCCTGGCGACCCACCCCGCGGTGGCCCACCCCCGACGCGTTCTGGTCCGAACCGATGGACGCCCGGGAGGTCGATTCGCTAGCGCTCAAATACTCGACATTGCTGGGGTTGATCGCCTTGGACGCGGGTCTCGAGCGGGACCGCGGCCTGCGGGCGCTCGCGGCCCGCTGGCCAGGGGCGCTGCGGGAGGGCCAGCTTGCGCCGATCGAGGCCCTGCGGGCCCGCGAGCAGGCGCTTGCCGAGATCGGGCCCGTCGACCGGGCGACCTGGCGGGAGCGCGGGCACGGCGCGGTGCCCCTGTGGTCCGAGCTGCACCGCCTGCTCGGGGATCTCGCCCGGCTCCGCGCCGAGCGTCCGGATCCGCGGTGCCTGCCCGCCGGCCTCGACACCGAGACGAGCGGGCGTTGGCCGGCGGACCCGACCTGGTGGGCTGCGCTGCCCTGGCCGCCGGGGGCCCAGCTACCGCGCTCCTGGCTCGCCGCGGTCTGCGGGGCCTCGCCGGGCGACCTCGACCGAATGCTCCGCGGGTCGAGCGGCCCCTGAGCGATGGTCATCGGGCGTGCGATGATCCGGCGTCGTGCTCGCGCAACGCCTCGGGGTCTCGCTCGCGCAACGCCTCGGGGTCTCGCTCGCGCTCGCCCTCGCGGTGGCGATCGGCGTGTGGTTCTCCGGAAAGTTCATCCGTGAATCGGCGGCGCGCGTCACCGAGATCCGGTCGCAGGAGCGATCGGCCACATCGGCGAGGGCCCAGGTCGCCGAGCAGCGGGCGGTGCTCGAGGGAGGCGATGCGACGTTCGAGCGCCTGCTCGCGGACGACGCCGCGGAGTTCGGCCTCGCGGCTCCGACGGTCGCGATGCTGTCCGCGCCGAATGCCTACGCCCTCGAGCTCGACGCGCCTACGGTGCTCGCGGCCGGGCGCAGCTGGAGCTCGCCGCACCTGCGTGTCACCGCGGTGGTCGAGAAGGTGATGTACCAGCAGCACGGCGCGTCGGTGTCGGCGAGCCACTCGATTGCGCGGATCGAGAACGTCGGCGCGACGCCGATCGCGTACTTCGTCCGGCTGTCGTCCGCGGAGCGTGGTCGCTGTGAGGTCCGAGGTTCGCGGATGCACAACGCGATCGCGTTGCGCGTCGGCGAGACCGCGGATGTGGTCGTCTGCGCCGGTGGTGGATCGATCCGGCTCGACCGCGCGGAGGTCCTCGAGCTGAGCGAGTTCAGTCATCGGCTCGTGAGCCAGCTGCCGCCGCGGGCCCTCGGCTACGACGAGGTGACCGCGAACGCCCATCGCCCGCTGCCGCAGGTCGAGACCTGCGCGGCGCTCGACGCGGCTTCGCTCGTGCAGATGATGCGCGACGGCGCCGCCAGCTGGGCCGATGTGGTGGACTTCTACGCGCGGCACGACTGCCGCCGCTATGGGTTCGTGCCCGGCTATCGGCGCGCTACGACCCCCCTGCCCGTGCTCCCCGTTCCGACCGCCGGAGCGCCCCCTTGATATCGCTGGGTTTTTCCCCCTACCATGGGAGGCCCCAAGGTGACCCGGGGGCCGGGATCGTGCCGTGACGAAATCCGAACTCATCGAGCTCGTCGCGCAGGAAGCCAACCTCACCAAGGGGCGGGCGGAGCTGGTGATCAACACCATCTTCGAGTCCATGGTCGACGCGCTGCGTCGCGACGAGGGGATCGAGATCCGCGGCTTCGGCAGCTTCACCGTCCGTCAGTACAAGTCGTACGAGGGTCGCAACCCGCGGACCGGCGATACGGTCCACGTCGCGCCGAAGCGACTGCCGTTCTTCAAGGTCGGCAAGGAGTTGCGCAAGCGGATCAACGGCGAGCGTCCCGACGGCGCGCCCGCGGAGCCGCGCCGGACGCAGCCGCCGAAGCCCGCGACGCCTGCTCCGCAGGGCAGCAAGACGCCGGCGCGCCCCGGCACCGGCGTCTCCGAAGACGTCATCTAGCCTCGGGGCCTCGGGCGGAGCACGCCACGGCGCGTGTCGAGTTCGACCATCGTGCCGTCCGCGAGCGTCTGCGCGCCGCGGCATCCGAGCAGCGCCGAGAGACCGAGTTCGCGTGCCATCAGCGCAGCGTGGCTCATCGCGCCGCCGTGCTCGCAGCAGATCGCGGTGAGCCCGAGCGTGTGGAGGATGATCGCCGCCGGGGCGGTGAGGGCCGGCAGCACGACGATGCTCCCCGACGGAGGCGGGGCCGCGCGGAGGTGGGCGAGATCGCGGCGTTGCGCGACGGGCCCCGTCACTGGCTCGCCGAACGGCAGGCCGCGAAGCCACCGCGGCGGGACGCCGGCGGGCTCGCCGTCGACGAGGCGTCCGGGCGGGCTCAGCCGCGCGGCGGCCTGGCGCCGCGCCGCGCGAACGCGGATCTCCGGCCCCAGATCACGGCCACCGAGGGCCTCGAGGCACTCCGTGATCGTCAGGTGGAAGACGTCGCGCGAAAGTCCGGTCAGCGAGCCGACCCGGCGATAGACGGCGCCGAGCGGCGCGAGGCCGAGGGCGAAGAGATGATCGTCCCACTCGCGCAGGAGCGTGGCTGCGCCTGCGTCGTCGTCGGGCAGCGCGACGGTCTCGGTGGCGACACGGCGATCGCCGAGGGGCTCGGCCGCGACGTCCCACGCGAGCGGCAACACGTCCAGCACGTCGGCGCGACCGCGGAGACACAGCGGATCGTCGGGATCGGGCGCGAGCGTGTCGTGACCGCGACGGGCGGGGATCAACTGCTCGACGTAGATGTCGATCATCGCGAGGAACGCGGACCTCGCCGACTCGAACAGCGCGGCGATCTCCTCGGGTTCCGCGACGGCTGCGGCGTCGGCCACCGCGGTCTGCCGCGCCCGCGCAGCGGGGAGAATCTCGTGCTGCAGACGGAGGAGCACCGCCCGCGGTGACTCGCCATGGGCGGGCTGCTGATCGGCGAGGTCTCGGATCAGCACTCGCGTGTACAACCACCCAGCGATCGGCACCAGTCCGCCCGTGCGCGGGCGCTCGCGGGCGAGGTCGCGCACGAGCGCCGCGTGGGCGTGCGATAGCGGCTCGGGGTTGTGTTCGATGTCGAGGACGAGCACGCCGCGGCTCGGGATCGCATCGCCCGCGTCCGCCGCTGCCGCCGCGAAGGCCGGCCATCCCGGGTGGAGCGGCGCGGTCAACGGTCGCACTTGAACCACGTGCACGCGGTCGTCGACGTCGACGACGAGCTCCACGTCGAGGCCATGGGCGCCGGTGGGGAACACCGCGCGCACGCGGGCGACGCGCCCGGCCGCGGCCGGCTGCGCCGAGGCCGGCCACGCGTGCAACGGGCCGGAGTACGACGGCGTGGTGCCGCCGCTGAACGCGTCGAGGCCCCCGTCGTACTGCTCGACGTAGTCGCGTGTCGGCTCGCACGCCAGGACCAGGCGCGACGTCGCGACGATCTCGGCCTGGACGATCAACTGGTCGGCGTCGTCGCGATCGCGACCGCGGGCGATCTCGTGGGCCGCGTCCAGCAGCGCCGCGGGGCCCCGCACGCCGCCCACCGAGACGCCGAGGCCCGCGCCGCTGTGGAGCGCGCCGTCCTCGAACGCGAGCGCCGAGCGGACGATCGTGGGTCCGTCGCGCCACAGCTCGCGCAGGGCAGGATCATCGGCGTATCGGGCCACGTCGTGCAGCGGCAACACGACGCCGCGCGGCACCTCGAGGCCAGCTGCGGCGGCGCGGGCGAGCTGAGCCGCCTTGGGCGCGAGCTCGGCCCGGGGACCGTCGTGGAGCCGCCATGTCGTCATGCGCGCCGCGCCATCGCCTCGATGGTAGAGAAACCCGGACGCGCCGTCGCGGTTCGAAGATGGCCTGTGATGGTAGGAAACCCGGACGCGCCGTCGTGGTTCGAAGATGGCCTGGGATGGTAGAGAAACCCCGAAGTGCCGTCGTGGTTCGAAGATCACCTGAGCTGCGCGCCCCTGGGCACGTGGCTGCCTGCGCTGCTCGACGAGCGCGCCGTCTGGATCGACGGCGGTGTCGACCCGCCGCGGGCGCTGGCCCGGTTGCTGGCCGCGGTTCGCGACGCGCCGGCCGAGCCCGCGCGGACGGTCGTTCACACCGGTCCGTTGCACGCGACGCCCGCGGCGCAGCTCGCCGAGTTGGCGTTGCGTGCCGAGGTCGTGCTCGACGTCGCCTGGGTCGATGCCACCGCCGGGTGGCTCCGTCTCCGGCCATGGCGGCGCGCGCCGATGCGCGACGACGTCGCCGCGCGGCTGGCGTGGATCACCGGGCTCGGGCTCGGCGAGCCGCAGCAGTGGGTGTGCACGGACCCGATCGCGGTGGTCGTCACCGTCGCGCAAGCGCGTCGCTAGCGAGCGCGCCCGAGCAACTGGAGGCGGTCACGCGCAGGCGATCGCCTCGTTCCACCGCGCACGGAGCTCGGCCTTGGCGGCGGGATCTCCGTCGGGCTCGAAGCGGCGGTCGCGGTGCCAGCGGCTCGAGAGGTCGTCGAGGTCGCGCCACAGGCCGACGCCGAGACCTGCGAGCGCCGCGGCGCCGAGACCCGTGGCCTCGAGCATTCGCGGACGATCGAGGGGCGCGTCGAGCAGGTCCGACTGCAGCTGCATCAGGAGATCGTTGGCTGCTGCGCCGCCGTCGACGCGCATGAGGTCGAGCGGGCGGCCGAGATCCGCCGCCATCGCCCGCGCGAGGTCGGCGATCTGCAGTGCGATGCCCTCGAGGGCGGCGCGGGCGAGGTGCGCCTTCGTCGTGCCGCGCGTGATCCCGCGGATGAGCCCGCGGGCGTGCGCGCGCCAGTGCGGCGCGCCGAGGCCGACGTGTCCCGGCACGAGCACCACGCCCCCCGAGTCGGGCACGCTCGCCGCGAGGGCCTCGATCTCGGCCGCCGAGGCGATGACCCCGAGGCCGTCGCGCAGCCACTGGACCACGGCGCCGGCCATGAAGCACGAGCCCTCCAGGCACCACGTTGTCTGCTCGCCGATCTGCCAAGCCACCGAGGTGAGCAGTCCGTGACGCGAGGGCACGATGCGATCGCCGGTGTTGAGGACCATGAACGCGCCGGTGCCATACGTGCACTTGGCCTGCGCGGGCGCGAAGCAGGCCTGGCCGAACAGCGCCGCCTGTTGGTCGCCGGCGATGCCGTGGATCGGGATGCCATCGGGCAAGCCGGGGACGCCCCGCGTGGTGCCGAACGCGGACGTGCACGGGCGCACCTCCGGTAGCAGCGCCCGCGGCACGTCGAGCAGGGCGCACAATTCGTCCGACCAGCCGCCGCCCGTCAGGGGCCACAACATCGTGCGGGAGGCGTTGCTGGGCTCGGTGGCGTGGACCGTCCGACCTGTCATCCGCCACAGCAGGTACGTGTCGACGGTGCCTGCGAGCAGCTCGCCGCGCGATGCGGCTGCGCGGGCCCCGTCGACGTGATCGAGGATCCACGCGAACTTCGTCGCCGAGAAGTACGGGTCGAGCACGAGCCCGGTGGTGGCGCGGATGTGATCGGCGTGGCCGCGGTCGCGCAAGGACTCGCAGACATCTGCAGTGCGACGATCCTGCCAGACGATCGCGCGATGCAGCGCGCGACCATCGTCCCGGCGCCACACCAGCGAGGTCTCGCGCTGGTTGGTGATGCCGACCGCCGCGATCCGCGACGGCGCGACACCCGACTTCGCGAGCGCGTCCGCGATCGCGCGACACACCGAGTCCCAGATCTCGTCGGGGTCGTGCTCCACCCGGCCAGGCTCTGGGAAGTGCTGCGGGAACTCGTGCGTGTGCTTGGCGAGCAGCTGCATCGACGCGTCGAGCAGCAGGCACGTGCTGCCGGTCGTGCCTTGGTCGACGGCCAGGATCACATCGGGGGTGCTCACGGCGGGGGCTCCTTCACGCTGGGTCGCTGAGTTCGGCGAGGGCGAACCGTATCAAGGCATCGACCGCGGCGTCGCGGTCGATGTCGAGGCCGACCATGTGGAAGGACTCGGGGAGGAGTCGGCGGACGGCGCGGGGCGAGGCGACGCGCTGCACGAGCCGGGCGCTGTCGGCCGGGTCGGCGGTCCGATCGAGCGCGCCGTGCATCGCCAGCAGCGGCGCCGCGACGAACGGGAGCAGCGCGTTCACTTCGCGCTGTAGGGCGAGGAGCTCGGCGAGGGCGGGGAAGGGGAGGGCGCCCCGATCGGGGGACCCGCCGCGGCGGCGCACGTCGGGGCCGCCGGTGGGGAGCGCTCCGATCCAGCGGCCCAGCGGCCCGGCGCGCAGCCGGGAGAGGCCCGTGATCGCGGCGCGCTGCCACGCGGGCATGCCGAGCGGCACCGAGACCGTCGCGAGCGCAGTGACGTCGCCCGGTCGCAGCGCCGCGAGGCGGAGCCCGAGCAGCCCGCCGAGCGAGAAGCCGACGACGAGCACGCGATCGGTCGAGGCCCGCAGCGCGTCGAGGGCCGCGTCCGCGCTTCGGTACCACTCGCGCCAACCCGTGCGCTCGAGTGCCGCGAGGTCGTCGTGACCCGCGAGCAGGGGCACGGACACGCCGACGCCGCGCGAGGCGAGCGCGTCGGCGAATGGCCGCATCTCGTCGGGCGTGCCCGTCAGACCGTGCAGGAGCAGGGCCGCCGGTGCTGGCCGAGACGCGGTCGACGCGACGGAAGGGCGAGAGCCGGTGCCCACGGGAGTCCTGCGCAGCCTAGCAGCTTCGGGTATGATCCCGGACACGGCGATGGCGACGCAGGGCGAGGTCGTGACGCCGGTGCCGGGCGAGCCGATGGGGTTCTCGCGCGTGCTCGTCGTCGACGATGAGGACGCGCTGCGGCACATGCTCGAGCTGCTCTTGCGTCGCGAGCGCTACACCGTGCTGCACGCCGGCAGCGCCGAGGCGGCGATCGAGCTGCTCGGGGGGCAGGACGTCGACGTCGTGCTCTCCGACGTTCGGATGCCGGGCATCGGCGGCCTGGCGCTGGTGGAGTGGATCCGGGCCAATCGCCCCGGGCTGACCACGATCGTGATGAGCGCGTTCGGGTCGATCGAGCTCGCGCTCGAGGCCATGCACGCGGGCGCCTACGACTACATCGCCAAGCCGTTCAAGCAGGACGAGGTCGTGCTGACGCTGCGCAAGGCCGAGGAGCGCGAGCGTCTGCGCCGCGAGAACCACGCCCTGCGCGAACAGTTGCGCGACGCTGCGACGACGACCGACTGGCTGGGGGGCATGCTGATCCGCAGCCCCTCGATGCAGCAGATCGCGCGGACGGTCCGCAAGGTCGCGCCGTTCAAGACCACGGTGCTCGTGACCGGTGAGTCTGGGGTCGGCAAGGAACTCGTGAGCCGTGCGATCCACGGGTCGAGTCCGCGTGCGAGCGGGCCCTTCGTCGCGGTGAACTGCGGTGCGATCCCCGAGACCCTGCTCGAGTCGGAGCTCTTCGGTCACGTTCGCGGCGCGTTCACCGACGCGACGGCCGACAAGCGCGGCCTGTTCGAGGAGGCCAAGGGGGGCACGCTGTTCCTCGACGAGATCGGCGAGCTCCCGCTGGCGCTCCAAGTGAAGCTGCTGCGCGCGCTCCAGGAGGAGGAGGTCCGCCGCGTCGGCGACGTCCGCTCGATCAAGATCGACGCGCGCGTCGTCACTGCGACGTCGCGCGATCTCGCCCAGATGGTCGAGGAGGGGACCTTCCGCCAGGACCTCTACTATCGACTCAACGTGATGCCGATCGAGGTGCCGCCGCTGCGCGAGCGACGGGACGACATCGGCCCGTTGGTCGAGCACTTCATCCAGGCGCTCAACCGTCGCCTCGGCACCAAGGTCACCGCCGTCGATGACGAGGCCTTCGCGCAGCTGCTCGCCTATCGGTGGCCCGGCAACGTGCGCGAGCTGGAGAACACCCTCGAGCACGCGGCAGTGATGGCCGAGCGCGGCGTGCTGTGTCCCGCGGACCTCCCCGATCGGGTGAGGCTCGCGCGGGTGCCGGCCGCAGGCTTCACGCTCTCGCTTCCTGAGGGCGACCTCTCGGTGAAGCGCGCCCAACGGACGCTCGAGCGCGAGTTCATCCTGCGGGCGTTGGCCCAGACCGACGGCAACCGTACCCATGCCGCGAAGCTTCTCGAGCTCAGCCACCGGGCCCTGCTGTACAAGATCAAGGAATTCGGGCTCGGCTGACTCCGGAATGCGCGAGTTGCGCAGATGATCCCACGCCCCTCCATAAAAGGAAGGGCGGCGTGCGCTCCCGCGTTCGCGAGGCTTTTTTGGGGTCCTGGCCGCGGCGTGGAATGCTTGTCCGGCTCGTCAGGGCTCCGGCGTTCCAGTGCGCGATTTACGCTTATCAACGATCTCAGGAACTTGCTCGTCGGCAGGGGCCTCACGCCAGCGTGCTGTGCGCGCTGGGATCACTTCAATGACCTATCAATGGCCTATCACTGTCATTCAACTACATATCACTGAAGGGCAACGAACGCGTTGACGGATCACGGATCGGGACCGACAATGGACGGGCTTCATCAGAATGGATCCGGAACCCACGCAAGGTGCGAAGGCGGCGACTGCCGTCGCGACGCCAGAGCCCGACGAGCACGACGTGTCGCCCGTGTCGGCACCGCCGACACCAGCGACGCGTCGCCGTGGCAAGACGCCTGCGCCCCGCGAGAACGAGGGCACGGTTCCGAACAACGTGAAGCGGCTGCGACAGGCCGCGATGATGAGCAAGGCCGAGCTTGCTCGCCGCGCGGGGGTCAGCCCGCTGACGATCGACCGCGTCGAGTCCGGCTGCCCATGCCGGATGGACACAAAGCGCAAGATCCTCGAGGCACTCGGGCTCGCCCCCTCGGCGGCCAAAGAAGTCTTCCCCGACGAAGATCTCGGCTGAGGCCGCCGCTGCGCGCGCGCATTCGCGTGCACGCCACCCTCCACGTTCCCGCGGCGCCGTGCGCCGTGCCAGGCTGAAGGACGCCCGTGGCCAAGCAGTGCATCGGTCTGGACATCGGCTCGAGCGCGATCAAGCTCGTGCAGCTCAAGCCCGCGGGGCGCGTGCTCGCGCTGCAGAACTTCGGCATCGAGCCGGTTCCGCCGCAAACCATCGTCGACGGCGTGATCCTCAACCACAGCGGGTTGGTGGACTCGATCAAGAACCTCACGCGCCGCATCCACCTCAAGGGCAAGGCGATGGCGCTGGCCGTGTCCGGCAACAGCGTGATCATCAAGCGCCTGACCATCCCTGCGATGGAGGGCGCCGCGCTCGACGAGCAGATGGAGTGGGAGGTCCGCCAGAACATCCCGTTCTCGCGCGATGACGTGGTCGTGGACTACGAGGTGCTGGTCAAGCAGACGCCGACGGGACAGATGGAGGTCCTGCTCGTCGCGGCCAAGCGCGAGATCGTGGCCCAGTACCAGCAGGTGGTCCGCGACGCCGGCTTCCAGCCCGTGATCGTCGATGCCGCGGCCCTCGCGCTACAGAACTCGGTCGAGCTCGGCATCGGGTTCGCCCCGGGCGACACCATCGCGATCATCAATGTCGGCGCGACGTACTCGACGCTGTCGATCGTCTCGAGCGGTCGGCCGTCGTTCAACCGCGACCTCGGCACGGGTGGCAACACCTACACCGAGGCTATCCAGCGGCAGCTGGGCGTGAGCCTCGACGGTGCCGAGGCCTACAAGGTCGGCGGGGCGTTCGCAGCCGCCGGAGCGATGGCCGACGTCGTCCCGCAGGAGGTCCACCGCATCCTCTGGCAGGTCTCCGAGCAGGTCGCCGAGGAGTTCCAGCGCTCGCTCGACTTCTACATGAACGACGCCATCGACGCGCGGTTGTCGCGCATCTACCTCAGCGGCGGCTCGTGCCTCGTGCCGCAGCTGCCCAAGGCGATCCAGGACCGCTCGCGGATCCCCGTCGAGATCATCAACCCATTTGCGCGAGTGGTCGTCGACACGCGACGATTCGATGTCGAGTACCTCCGCGTGAACGCGCCGGTGGCCACCGTCGCGTTCGGACTCGCGGCGCGCCGCGCGGGAGATTCCGAATGATCCGCATCAACCTCGCCCCGACCAAGCGCAAGCGTGCCGCGGCCACCGCTGGCCCGTCGGCGCCGCGTGGTCAAGCCGCCGCGGGCTCGAACAGCGGCGCCGCGACCTTCGTGCTCATGCTCCTGGTGTGGGGCGGCCTCGCCGGCGCCGGCTGGTATCTGCTCGGCATCGAGGACGACGCGGCGATGGCCGTGCGCGCCAAGGCGGCCGGCATCAGCAAGGAGGTCAACGAGATCAAGGCCGTGATCGACGAGGCCGGACTCAAGGCCCGCGAGGAAGAGATCAAGCGACAAGAGGTCGCCATCGAGAAGCTCAAGTCCAAGCAACGGACCCCGGTGTTCGTGATGTACGAGCTTGCGATGATGCTCACCGACGCCCAACTCGGCGGCGGCGTGACGATCGACGAAGAGAAGTACAAGAAGAACAAGGCCGACGATCCCCAGAGCGAGATCAACGAGCGCTGGGATCCCTCGGGCCTGTGGCTGAGCAGCATCGTCGAGGCCGATGGTCGGCTGACGATCGAAGGCTCGGCCCGCGACGCCGCCGACCTCTCCGAATTCACCCGCCGCCTGCGCGCAAGCGTTTGGTTCGGCGACATCCCCCACCCGAACTACGAACGCGCCGATCTCAAGACGCGCGATCGCGACGACACCCAGCGGCACCTGACGTGGAAGCTCTCCGACGTCGCGGTCCGCCGGTGGAACTGAGGAGCGCCGAACGTGTTCGACGGACTGGGCAAACTCCCGATCTGGCAGCGACTGCTGCTGTTCGTCGTCGTCGCCGCGGCGATCGTCGGCGGCTGGTACTACTTCTTCTATCTCGACGCCGTCGCCGCGCGCACCAGCGCCGAGGCAGCGGTCGTCGCGGCGCAGAAGGAACTCGATGCGGCGAAGACCAAGCGCGAGAACTTCGACGCCGAGAAGCAGAAGGTCGAAGAGGCCGAGAAACGCCTCGACGCCCAGCGCGAGGTGTTGCCGCTCAACGCCTCGACCGTCGACAACCTGATGCAGACGTTCCAGCAGCAGTCGCGGCTGGTCGGCATGACCGTCGAGAGCTGGACCAACGAGCCCGAGGAGTTCGAGGACTTCTACGCGCGCATGCCGATCCGCGTGCGTGCGACCGGGACGTGGACGCAGGTCGGCGAGTTCTTCCGCCGCGTCTCGGAGCTCAAGCGCATCGTGAGCGTCGATCGGCTGTCGCTCAAGTCGACGGCCAAGCCCACGAAGGACGGGGAGAAGCCCGAGGAGCACCCCGGCCTCGAGGTCGAGTTCGAGGCGGCCACGTACCGATTCCTCACCGACGAGGAGCGGGCGGCCGCGGCCGCCAAGGGCCCCGCGGCGAAGAAGGGCAGGCGTAAGAAGTGAAGACGTCGCAATGTTCAGCCCTGCTGTGGCTCTCCCTCGGCGTCGCGGCCTGTGTCGACGACGGCGGCGCGGAGGTCAGCGCCAAGCGCGGCGCTCCGCCACCGAAGGCCGGCGGGGCTGCGGGAGCCCCGGCCAAGGCGGCCCCCGCGGCACCGGCTGCGGGAGCCCCGGCGGCACCCGGCGCTGCCGCGGACGGGGAAGAAGAGGTGCTGCCCTCGCAGCTGCCCGCCCGTCCCCCCGTGGCGCTCGACGCCAAGTCGTTCCAGCGCCGCCGCGACCCGTTCCTCAGCTTCGTCGCGAGCGAGGTCGTCGTGCCCGAGCCCGATCGGCCCCGGGCCGAGCGCAAGGTCGAGATGCAGCAGTATGCATTCGAGGACCTCAAGCTCGTGGCCATCGTCAACGCCGGCCGCGGCATGAAGCCCCGGGCGCTGTTCGTCGCGTCCGACGGCAAGAGCCACTCGATCAAGCAGGGCGACTACTTCTCGAGCGCCGAGGTCCTGCTCGCCGCGGTCAACCGCGACTACGTCGAGATCGAGGTGGTCGACGACGACCTCGCGAGCAGTCTCAACCTCCAGCGCGGGGAGCGACGCGCCATTTATTTGCGAAACGAATGAGGGGGGAGCGATCCTCCCCACATGCGCTTCGGTTCTGCACCCCGTACCGGAGTGCGTCGTGTGACGCCCCTGGGCCTGATGGCCGCTCCGCTGTCGCTGCTGCTCGCGCTGCGACCTGATGTCTCCCTGGCGGCGAGCCCGACGACACCTGACTTTCCGGCCCTGTCGGCCGTGGCGGCCCTCCAGGCCCAGGCGGCGAGCGCTTCGGCGCCCAACCGCATCGACGGCCTGACGATCGAAGAGCAGGACGACGGCACCACGACCCTGCGGCTGGTCGGCTCGGCCAAGCCGACGTTCAGCGTCTACCGCCTCCAGGATCCCGACCGCCTCGTGGTCGACATCGCCGGCAGCGAACGGGGCAAAGTCGTGCCCCACCTACCCCTCGACAACTGGGCCTGCGGTCGGCTGTCGGTCGACGACGTCACCGAGCAGGACGCGATGATGGTGCGGCTGGTGGTCGAGCTCAAGCGCGACGCCAGCTACATCGTCGTCCCCGACGGCGAGAACCTCGTCGTCACCGTGACGCCTCGCCAGGTGCCCCCGGAGGCGTACTTCGCCCGCAAGAGCGCGTCGTCGCGGCGCGCCGAGATCGAGGCGGCGGAGCAGGCAGCTGCGCGCAAGCTCGCCGACGCGAAGGATGCCCAGCGCAGCGCGAAGCACCACAGCGCTGCGGCGGCGCGCGAGATCGCCGGCGCCCAGCAGCGCCTCGCCGACGCGCAGGAGGCCGAGTCGCGGGCGCGCACCGCCGAGAAGCGGGCCCTCGCGGCGCAGGCCCGGGCGCGCTCGGGTGTCGACGCACGTCAGGGGCACCGCCTCGCGTCGCGTCGCGCCCTGCGTCGCGCCGAGGCGGAGCTCGCCGCGGCCGAGAAGGCCCGCAAACACGCCCAGTCCCAGGCCAAGCTCGCCGACGCCGCCCTCGCGAAGGCCCGCGCCGAGGCGGATGCCGATCGCGCCGCTGCCGGTGACGCGCGGCGCTCCGCCGAGGCCATGAAGGTCGCCGCGTCGCGCAAGCTCGAGGACGCCGAGGTCACTGCGCAGCAGCGCCTCGCCGCCGCCACCGAGCGCGCGACCGAGGTGCAGACCGAGGCCGAGCGGCGCGCGAGCGCGGTGCAGACGGATGCCGAGCGGGCGGCCGCCAAGAAACTCGCCGCGGCGAAGGCCCAGGCCAGTCTCACGGAGTCGGCGGCGCAGCGAAAGCTCGCCGATGCCGAGCGAGCGAAGGCCGACGCCGATCGCAGCGAGGCTGCGGCGCGCGAGAAGCTCGCGGCTGCCCAGCAAGCCGCCGCGGCCGCGCAGCGCGATGCCGAGGCGCTGCGGGCGAAGGCCGGTGCCGCCGACGCGAAGGCCGACGCGAAGCTGGCCGACGCGCAGGGCAAGCTCGGCGCCGCCGAGGACAAGCTGGCCGCCGCGCAGCGCGAGCTCGACGCCGCTGCCGTCCAGGCGAAGGCCGCGCGGACCAAGCTCGAGGGCGCCCAGAAGGCCGCGGAGGCCAAGCTCGCCGAAGCCGAGCAGACCCGCGCCGAGGCCGATCGCATCCTCGCGAGCGCCAAGCTCGAGGCCAAGGCCAAGCTCGCCGCCGCCCAGAAGACGGCCGACGAGACGGTCGCCGCAGCGCAGCGCCGCGCGGACGCCCAGGCCTCGGCCAAGCTCGACGCCGCGGCGCGCGACGCCGAGGCGCTCGTCGCCGGTGCGCGCCGCAAGGCCGACGCCGCGGTCGAGGCCCGCATGCGCGAGGCCGAGGCCGCCGCGCGCGACAAGATCGCCGACGCCGAGCGCAAGGCCCGATCCATCGCGCAGAAGGAGCTCGCGGCCGCCGAGCACGAGGCCGAGCGCAAGCTCGCCGACGCGAAGAAGGAATCCAAGCGCCGCGCCGATGCCGAGGTCGCGGCGGCCCGCAAACAAGCGGTCGCCGACGCCGAGCGCGAGCTCGCGGCGCTGCGCAAGCGGGCCGAGCAGGAGACCGCCACGCAGGTCGCGGCGGCCCGCAAGCAGGCCGAGGCCGAGGCGGCCCGCGATCTCGCGGCGGCCCGCGAGCGCGCGACCGCGGAGGCCGACAAGCAGGTCTCGGGCGCCAAACAGCGCGCCACGGCGCTCGAGCGTCAGGCCGCCGACAAGCTCGCGGCGGCGGATCAGACCCTTGCGGCCGCGAAGCGCGAGCGGCAGTCGGCGGCGTCGGCGAAGGCCGAGGCGGTCGCGCTGCGCGAGCAGGCCGAGTCGGCGCTCGCGAAGGCCCGCGCGGCGATGGACGACGCGGCGACCGAGAAGAAGGCCGCGATCGCGGCCCGCAAGGACGCCGATCGCGATCTGGTCGCGGCCAAGTCGGAGGCCTCACGCGCTCGGAAGCGCGGCGAGCTCACCGAGCAGATGCAGGCCCGCGTCGAGGCGGCCGAGCGCGCCCGCGACTCGGCCCTCGCGCGGCAGAAGCAGGCCGAGCAGGACCTCGCGAAGCTGAGCGGTGACCGCGAGCAGCTCGCGAGCAAGCTCGCCGCCGAGCGCAAGTCCTCCGAGAAGCTGGCCCAAGCCGTCGACGATCGCGAGCGCGAGCTCGTCGCTGCGCGCAAGCAGGTCGAAGACGCCCGGGGCAAGCTCGCCGATCTCGGCGGGCGTGCGACGCCCGAGGAATTCGCCCGCGCGCAGGCCGAGACCCGCAAGGTCCAGGCGACCGCGACCGTCCTCGAGAAGCAGGTCGGGCGGCTACGCAGCGACGCCGACGAGGCCAAGGCCCGGGCGAGCGCCGCCGAGCGCAAGTTGCAGGAACTCGAGGCCCAGGGCGCGCGGCGCAAGAAGCTCGAGGCGGCGCGCGACGAGGCCGAGGCCGCGCAGAAGGCCGCGAAGGCGGCGAAGGCCGAGCACCACGACGCCGACGTCCGGCTCGCCGCGCTCAACAAAGACCTCGCCGCACGCAAGTCGGAGCTCGAGCAGCTGACGGCTGCGCGCGCCGAGCTCGAGAGCCAGGGCGAGGCGCTGCGGGCGAAGAACGCGGCCGCCAAGCAGGCGCTCGAGCAGGCCGAGCAGAAGCTCGCCACGCTGGAGAACAAGCTCGCCGGCGAGCGCAGCCGCCTCGGCGCGGTCGAGGACGAGATCCGCCGCGCGCAGAGCCGGCTCGAGACCCGCGTCGAGCAGGTCACCGCGCAGCGCAGCGCCCCCGAGGCGCAGCCCAAGTCCGCCGCGAAGGACGCGGCGCCGACCGAGCCCACGCTTGCCGAGGCCACGCCGCCGAAGCCTCCGAAGCCCCGCGGCGCCGCGACCAAGGTCCGCGACGTCCGCTTCGAGGACGACCGCGACGAGTCCCGGGTCATCATCGCGTTCGACGGTCCGATCTCGTACACCGGCAACACGCTGACGCCGACGATCCAGGTGTTGCAGCTCGACGGGGCGCGCATGCCCGGCGCGCTCGAGCGCAGCCTCGACGCGACCGCCTACGACGGCCCGATCAAGCTCGTGACCTCGTTCGTCGAGGGCGAGGACGCCAAGGTCGTGGTCTCGACGGCGAAGGCCTCGAAGCCGCGGCTCGAGGAGCGGCCGGGTGAGCTGGTGTGGCACTTCCCGCGGGTCGGCAAGGGCAAGCCCTCGGAGGCGGTCAGCATCGCCGGCACCAAGGTCGGCGGCTACGCCAGCGCGCCGCCGGCCGCTGCGATGGCGCCGGTCGGGGCCAGCGACGACGGCGTCATCATGGACAGCCGTCCGACCCGCTCGCGCGGTCGCTGGCGAGGCGAGCGCATCGACATCGAGCTCCAGGACGCGCCGATCAAGGACGTGCTCCTGCTGTTCTCCGACATCGGCCGCGTCAACATCATCGCGGGCCGCAACGTCGAGGGCAGCGTCACGATGAAGCTGAACTCGGTGCCGTGGGATCAGGCCCTCGACATCATCCTGCGCTCGCTGAACCTCGGTTCCAGCCGCGATGGCAACGTCATCCGCGTCGCCACGGTCGAGGACCTCGAGAACGAGCGCCGCGCCGCCATCGAACGCGCCGCTGCCCGCGTCCAGCAGAAGCCGCTCGAGACCAAGCTCCTGCCGGTCTCGTACGCGACCGTCGACGAGATGGTGCCCAAGGTCCAGAGCGTGCTGAGCTCGCGCGGATCGGTCACGCCGGACACCCGCACCAACACGCTCATCATCATGGACGTGTCGGAGAACATCGCGCTGGCCGAGAGCCTGGTCCAGCAGCTCGACACCCAGACGCCGCAGGTTCTCATCGAGGCCCGCATCGTCGAGGCGCGCACGAGCTTCGCCCGCCAGCTCGGCGTCCAGTGGGGCTTCGACTTCATCGCGAGTCCGGGCACCGGCAACCCGACCGGGCTGCTGTTCCCCAACTCGGTCGGTGTCGGCGGCGGCGCGACCGGTCAGCCCGCGGACCGACGCGGCCTCATCCTCCCCGGCGCGGCGGCGAGCCCCAACTACGCCGTCGATCTTCCGGTGCCGGTCGGCACCGGAACCGGTGGTGCGATCGGCTTCTCGTTCGGCAGCATCAGCGGCAACCTCAACACCAACCTCCGCCTGTCGGCGTCCGAGAGCACCGGCGAGATCCGCATCATCAGCGCGCCGAAGATCGTCACGCTCGACAACAGCGAGGCGCAGATCGAGCAAGGCGTGCAGATCCCGATCTCGCAGGTCAGCGCGCAGGGCGTCAACACGCGGTTCGTCCGCGCGACCTTGGGGCTCACCGTCACGCCGCACGTGACCAACGAGGGGGCCATCCTGCTGGACGTCGTCGTCGAGAAGAACGAGGCCGACTTCGTCAACACGGGTGCCCGAGGCGACCCGACGATCCTCACCAAGCAGGCGCAGAGCCGCATGTTGATCAACGACAACGACACGGCGGTCATCGGCGGCATCTACACCCGCAGCAAGGCCGTGAACTACGACAAGATCCCCTGGATCGCCGACGTGCCGATCATCGGGTGGTTCTTCAAGCAGAAGTCCGAGGCCGATGTGCGCTCCGAGGTGCTGATCTTCCTGACGCCGAAGATCGTCAACCGCGCGAGCAGCATCGGCGGCTAGGACCTCGCATGCCCACGCCGGTGTTCCTGGTCGGCAGGCCGGTGTTCCTGGTCGGAATGATGGGCAGCGGCAAGACGACGGTGGGGCAGGGCCTCGCCGCCGCTTCCGGCCGCCCGTTCTGCGATCTCGACGCCCGCATCGAGTCGCTGTACGGCCGCTCGGTGGCGGCGTTGTTCTCGTCGGCGGGCGAGGCCGGCTTCCGCGCCGCCGAGCGCCACGCGCTGCGCTCCCTCCTCGACGAGCCGGGCTTCGCCGATCGCGGCTGTGTCGTCGCGACCGGCGGCGGAGTGGTGCTCGAGGCCGAGCATCGCGCGATGATGCGGGCGGTGGGCACCGTGATCCTGCTCGATGTCGGCGTCGAGACGCTCCTGCGCCGACTCGCCGAGGGCGCCGCGACGCGACCGCTCCTCGCCGGCGCCGATCCCCGCGCGACGCTCGAGCAGCTGTGGGCATCGCGGCGCGATGCGTATCGCGACGGCGCGGTGGTCGTGCCGGCCGACGATGCGCCGAGCGAGGTGGTGGCGCGGATCCTCGCGCTGCTGCCGGGACGGGACGACGCGTGACCGCGATCGTGTCGATCCAGGTCCCGGTGCCGCAGATGGGCCCCCGCGGCTACGCCGTGCGCGTCGGCCCCGGCGTCGTCGCCGAGCTCCCGTCCCATCTGCGCCGGGCGGCGCCTCGGGCCCAGCGCGTCGGCGTGCTCAGCGACGAGACCGTGTTCGCGCTGCACGGCGCCGCGCTGCTCGCGATCCTCCACGACGCGGGCCTCGTGCCGGTCGTGCACGTCATCCCCCCGGGCGAGGCGAGCAAGTCGGCCAGCGTGCTCGGCGGCTGCCTCGACGCGTGGGTCGCGGGCGGCCTCGGGCGCACCGACGTCGCGGTCGCGTTCGGCGGCGGCGTCGTCGGCGATCTCGGCGGCCTCGCGGCCCACCTCTACATGCGCGGCGTCCCGATCGTGCAGTGCCCGACGTCGCTGCTCGCCCAGGTCGACGCATCGACGGGGGGCAAGGTGGCGATCGACCACGGCGCCGCGAAGAATCTCATCGGCGCCTTCGAGTTCCCCGCGGCGGTGCTCGTCGATCCGCATTGGCTCGCGACCCTGCCGGCACACGAGCTCGCCGGGGGCGCGGCCGAGATGGTGAAGCACGGCCTGCTGTTCTCGCCCGATCACCTCGACGCCCTGCTCCGGCACGCGCCGCTCGCTGCCGACACCGATCCGGAGGCGCTCGCCGGCCTGGTCGCGAGCTCGGTCGCGCTGAAGGCCGCGTGCGTCGCGGCGGATCCCTTCGAGCGCGCGCCGGCCGGCCGCGTGCTGCTGAACCTCGGGCACACGGTCGGCCACGCCCTCGAGGCCGCCTCCGACTACGCCCTCGGGCATGGCCAAGCGGTGGCCCTGGGCCTCGTCGCGGCGGCTCGACTCTCGCATGCGCAGGGGCTCGCAGCCCCCGAGCTCGAGGCTCGCGTCACGGCGGTGCTCGCCGCGCTCGGCCTGCCGACGGACCTCGACACGTGGCTGGTCGACGGCCCGATCGGGCGCGTCCGCGCGGCGCTCGGCCACGACAAGAAGCGCAGCCGCGATGCGCTCACCTACATCGCGCTGCGCGACGTCGGGGCCCCGCAGGTGCTCTCGCTCGGCGTCGACGCGATCCTGTCGTCGATCACGACGGGCGCCGCGTCGTGACCGTGCCTGGTCCGCATTCTTGCTGCGGTCGCGAGGGCGGTGCTAGCCTGGTTTTCGCCTGTGTTCCTCCCTCGGGAGGGTCCGGGCCGGGAGAGATGATGACGAAGCCCAGCCTGACCGTGGTCACCCTCCTCGCGCTGCTCGGCACGGGCTGCGCCGAGAACGAGGAGTCCCTCATCGTGTTGATGGCGCCGGCATGGGAGATGGGCGGCTGCGTCATCACGGCCGACACCAGCGCCGCGTCGCTGCCCTACGGCATGCTCGACCTGACGTACGGCACGCCCTACGCGATGCCGGCGATCCTGCTCAACAACACCGCCGAGGAGGCCGCGAACGCCAACAACTCGGGCGTGCAGTCCAACGAACTCCAGCTCATCGACGCCGACGTCGACTTGTCGATGCCGCAGGCCCCCGACGTGCTCGAGGCCCTACGCGACATGGACGAGTCGTTGGTCAGCTTCAACGTGCCGCTGTCGACCAACTCCCTTCCGCCGGGTGGCGCGGCGGGCGTGCTGGTCGAGGTGATCCCACAGCGGACGTCCATGGCGCTCGGGGATGTGATCGCCGCCCAGATCGGCGCCAACGCCAAGCTCACCGTCCAAGCCGCGGTGCAGTTCCACGCCAGCCGCTCGGGCAACTCCATCGGCAAGGTCGGCGAGATCGATGCGCGCGACTTCTCGTTCCCGATCCAGGTGTGCTTCGGCTGCCTGACCACGTGCGTGAGCTGCCCCGACGCCGAGTGCCCGGTCGAAGCCACCGAATGGGGCGGAGGGGTCTGCGGCAACGCGCAGGACCTCGAGGTGTACCCGGCGGTCTGCGGCGCCCCGGCCGGCTGAGTTGCGGGAAGGGACGGCTCCCGGTTGCCCGGTGGCCGCCCGTGCGCTTGACCGCGCGGACGCTTTGGGGTGAACTAGCGACGGCGTTCATGCTCGGCGACCAACTCAAGAAGATCGTGGAGAACACCCCGGGGGCCGCGGGTGCGATCCTCATGGGCTTCGATGGCATCGCCGTGATGCAGTACGTCTCCGAGGGTGCGGACGGGGCGATCGACCTCGAGTCCACCGCGATGGAGTTCTCGTTCCGCTTCATGGAACTGCGCCGCGCCGCCGCCTCGCTCGAGATGGGCGAGGTCCAGGACGTCACGGTACGCGGTGAACGCCAGTCGTTCGTGTGCCGCGCCCTCTCGGACGACTACTTCGTCGGGGTCCTGCTCACCGACCCGTCGTTCCTGGGCAAGGGCCGATTCCTGCTGCGGACCTCCGCGGCGGAGCTGCTGAGCGATCTCTGAATCCTCTGGCGCTCGTTCGCGATGGGCTCCACAATACGCCCCGCAATGCCCCCGGCCACGAGCACGAGCGCAGGCGCGGGGCGACCGGCCGTGGTCGTCATCCACGGGCCCAACCTCGATCTGCTCGGCCAGCGTGAGCCCGCGATCTACGGCACGACGACGCTCCCCGAGCTCGACGCGCGGCTCGTCGCCCTCGGGGATGCGCTCGGCGTCGAGGTCCGCGCCCATCAGACCAACGGCGAGGGCGCCTTCATCGATCTGCTGCACGATGCCCGCGCCCGCTCGGAGGTCGCCGGCGTCATCGTCAACCCCGGCGGCTACACGCACACCAGCGTCGCGATCGCCGATGCACTCCATGCGCTCGACGTCCCCGTGGTCGAGGTGCACCTCTCCAATCTCTACGCCCGAGAGGGCTTCCGGCACGAGTCGCGCACGGCGACGGCGTGTCGGGGCGTGATCATGGGTCTCGGGCCCGATTCCTACCTCCTCGCCCTGCGTCACCTCGTGGCGTCCTCCTCCGATTCCGCACGCGCCGCGACCATGGAGCCTGCATGACCGATCCAGCGGATCCCAAGTTCCCTGACCTTCGCTACATCCGCGAGCTCGCGAAGGTCTTCCGCCAGTACGAGCTCGACGAACTCGAGATCGAGGCCGGCGACCAGCGCATCCTGCTGCGTCAGTCCGACCACGCCCCCGCCGTGGCTGTCGCCCCGGCGCCGCAGGTCGTGCACGTCCCCGCCGCCGCCCCGCCGCCGCGCGCCGCCGTCGAGGCGCCCGTGGCTGCGCCCGCCGCCGACGTCGGCGAGTTCATCACCTCGCCGTTCGTGGGCACCTTCTACCGCTCGGCACGCCCCGATACCCCCGCCTTCGTCGATGTCGGCAAGCGGGTCGCCGCGGGCGACGCGGTCTGCATCATCGAGGCGATGAAGCTCTTCAACGAGATCGAGGCCGACTGGGCCTGCGTGATCGAAGATGTGCTGGTCGAGAACGCGTCACCCGTCGAGTACGGCACCAAACTGTTCCGGGTGCGCAAGCTGTGACCATCACGCCGATACGCAAGGTGTTGGTCGCGAACCGCGGCGAGATCGCCCTGCGCGTCATCCGTGCGTGTCGCGAGATGGGCATCCGTACCGTCGCCGTGCACTCGACCGTCGACGAGTCGGCGCTGCACGTGCGCTTCGCCGACGAGTCCGTGTGCGTCGGCCCTGGTCCTGCGGCGCAGAGCTACCTGCACATCCCCAACCTCATCTCCGCCGCCGAACTCACCGGCGCCGACGCGGTGCACCCCGGCTACGGCTTCCTGTCCGAGCGCGCCGACTTTGCCCGCGTCTGCGGCAAGTGCGGGCTGAATTTCATCGGCCCGCGCCCCGAGCACATGGCGATGATGGGCGACAAGGTCCGCGCTCGGCAGACGATGTCCGAGGCGGGGGTCCCGATCCTGCCCGGCACGGGTGTCATCTCCAGCCCCGAGGAGGCCCTCGAGGCCGCCGCGCGCATCGGCCTGCCCGTCATCATCAAGGCCTCGGCCGGTGGTGGTGGCCGCGGCATGAAGATCGTCCGCGACATGGACGTGCTCGTGCAGACCCTCGCGACCGCGCAGGCCGAGGCCCAGGCGGCGTTCGGCAACGGGGACGTCTACCTCGAGCGCTACGTGACCAGCCCGCGGCACATCGAGATCCAGGTCGTCGGTGACATGTACGGCGGCGGCATCGACCTGCTCGAGCGCGAGTGCTCGATCCAGCGTCGCCACCAGAAGATCATCGAGGAGGCCCCGTCGGCGGCGCTGTCCCCCGAGCTGCGGACAAAGATGCGCGAGGCGGCGGTCCGGGCGATCAAGGCCATCGGCTACCAGTCGGTCGGGACGCTCGAGTTCCTCCTCGACGAGGCCGCGCCCGACGGGCCGTCGTTCTACTTCATGGAGATGAACACGCGGATCCAGGTCGAGCACTGCGTGACCGAGATGATCACCGGGGTCGACCTCGTCCAGGAGCAGATCCGTATCGCCACCGGTGAGCCGCTCGCGCACCTCGACCGCGAGCACCAAGCCCGCGGCCACGCGATCGAGTGCCGGATCAACGCCGAGGATCCGATCAACTTCTCGCCCCAGCCGGGGACGATCACCGCGCTCCACTTCCCCGGCGGCTACGGCGTGCGCATCGACAGCCACGTCTACCAGGGCTACAAGATCACGCCGTACTACGACTCGATGATCGGCAAGATCATCGTCCACGGCAAGGACCGGCCGCAGGCCATCGCGCGCATGCGCAGGGCCCTCGACGAGACCGTGCTGGAGGGCATCCGCACCAACTTGCCGTTGCACCGCTGGCTCCTCAAGCAAGAGGCGTTCGTCACCGGGCGCTACGACACGCACTTCCTCGAGAACAACCTCGACCGCGAGGCCGTCCTCGCCGAACTCGATCCGCTGGGCTGAGGCGTCAGGGCGGCCAGCGCACACAGGAGATCAAGGCGGTTGGCGTTCAGCAAAGAGAAGGCGCACGAGCGGGCCGAAAAGTTCGCCGCGAAGCGGCAGCACGACAAGGCTGCCCGCGAGTACCAGACGATCGTCGAGAATGATCCCAAGGACATTCGCGCGTGGCTGATGCTCGCCGATTGCCTCGTGCGCAGCGGCGATCGCAACGGCGCGATCGATCGCTACATGCAGGTCGCAGGCTACTATTCCGCGCAGCAGCAGCCGCAGAAGGCGCTCGCGGTCTACCGCCAGGTCGTCAACCTCGATCCCCGCCGCTTCGACGTCCACCAGCGCATTGCCCAGCTCAACCTCGATCTCGGCCGGGTCCCCGACGCGGTCGCGATCTACGAGCAGCTGGGCCAGGCGCAGCTCCAGGCGGGGGCCGTCGCCGATGCGCTCGCGACCTTCGAGATCATCGCCAACGCCGAGCCCGCCGCTGTTCCCAAACGGCTGCGCGTCGCCGAGCTGTACTCGCGCGAGCGCCAGGTCGACAAGGCGGTCGAGCACTTCCGCATCGCCGGCGACCAGCTGCTGCAGACCGGCCGTCACGCCGACTTCGTGCGCGTGGCCGAGCGGCTCGTCTACCACCAGCCCGACGACGGCGAGACGATCCGCAAGCTGGCGCGGGTGTACCTCGTACTCGGTGATGCCCGCCGCGCCTTGATGAAGCTCAACGCGCTCCTCCACGCGGATGCCCACGACCGCGTCGGCCTCGAGCTGCTCGCCGACACCTTCCTCGCGCTCGAGAAGCCCGACAAGGCCACCAGTGTGGCGGTGGAGCTGGTCCGCCAACTCGTCGCCGACGGCGAGGCCGGGGCCGCCGAGGCGGTTCGCATCGCCCGCAAGGCGCTCGTGTGGGATCCGAACAACGCCGAGCTCCGCTCCGCCGCCAACGCGGGCGCGGGTCCCCGTCCGCGGCCCGAGGAGCCGCGCATGCCCTCGCGCAGCGGCGGCACCCGACCCACGCCGCAGGTCGATCCGCGGGCGTTCGGCGAGGTCGATCTCGATGGCGACGACGACGACGGGGAAGTCGACGACGACGTCGAGACCGACGACGTGCTCGAGCTCGACGACGCGGATGTCATCGCCGAGGTCGGCGGCGAGCCCTCGGCCCGTCACCGCACCGCCAGTACGCCCGCTGCCGTCGAGGCGCCCGCGGCGACCATGACCCAGCGCGTGCTCGCCGACGCCGAGGCTCCGGCGCCGGGCGACAGCGGTGTCGACTTCGACAAGATCCTGTTCGAGGCCCGCGTCTACGTGAAGTACCGGTTGTTCGAGCAGGCGATCGAGCACGTCGCCGATCTGCTCACCAAGCAGCCCGAGCACACCGGCGCGCTCGCGTTGCGGGCCCGTGCACTGGGCGAGTTGGGGCGCCGCGCCGAGGCGGCGGATGCCCACGTCCATGTCGCTCGTCTCGTCCTCGACCGGGATCCTCGCCTCGCGCGGGAGCACCTCGTGGCGGCGCTCGATTGCGACCCGAGCCACGCCGGCGCGCTCAGGTTGCGCGCGGAGCTCGATGGTGGGTCGCGGCCTGCCGTCGACGAGCTCGTCACCGCGAACTTCGACGACGGCGACAGCGGCCAGTTCGACCTGGTCGCGGGCGACGGTTCGGGACCGATCTCGGCCGACGCCGACGACTTCACGATCGACGTCAGCGAGCCCGAGGCGGAGGCCGAGTCGACGCGCCCGATTGCGGTCGAGAACCGCTTCGGCCTGTCCGACGCGCGGCCGTTGCCGAGCCCCGACGAGCAGGACGCGACCGAGGACCTCGCAGGGGCGCTGGCCTCGGCGCGGGGCTTCGACGCCAGCACCGAGCACGCGGACCGGACGCCGTTGTTCGGCTACGCGGCCCGCCCACCCGTGGAGCCGCCGGGCCCGCTCGAGCTGTCCCGGCATGCCGGGGCGGATCTCTCCCACGAGCCGGACCTCAGCACGCAGCGGTTCGCCCCCGTCGACCCCCCGATGGATCTGGGTCGGCCCGCGCCCGTGGCCCTCGCCGAGCCCACCGTCGATCTCGACGACGGCGAGCTCGACGACGCGGGCCTCGAGCCCACCGCGCTCGACTCCGAGTCCGCCGCGGCGACTGCCGCCGAAGAGCCCGTCACCGAGGAGCGCGAGGTGCCCATTCCACCCGCCAAGCCACCCACGCCCCGCCGCCCGAGCTCGTCGATCAAGCCACAGTGGGCCGATCTCGAGGACGAGCTGGCGGAGATCCGCTTCTTCCTCGACCAGGGTCTCGACGACGACGCCAAGGCGAGCCTCGCGGAGCTCGAGCGCAAGCACCCGGGTCATCCCGACGTCGCGGCGCTGCAGGCGGAGTTCGACCGTGACACCGCCCGACCCACGCACGATTCGGGGGCCAAGCCGCTGGTATCGTTGCCGACCGAGCCCGTGCTGCCGAGCGAGGACGAGGACGAGGACGCGTACCTCTCGGCGATCTTCGGCGGCGGCGCGCCCAAGGCGAAGAAGAAGGACAAGCCCGTCGAGGTCCGCGCGGCCGGTGGCGTCGACCCGGCGGATGCGGCGTCGGCCTACGATCTGGGCGTCGCGTACCGCGACATGGGCCTGGTCGACGACGCGATCGTGCAGTTCGAGCTCGCGGCCCGCGACGCGGTCTGGCAGGCGCGGGCACTGGTGATGATGGGCATGCTCCGGGTCCACCGCGGCGAGACCGATCGCGCGGTCGCCGATCTGCGTGGGGCGATCGACGCCGCGACCAACGAGGACGAGCTGTTCGAGGCCAAGTACGAGCTCGCGCTGATCTACGAGACGCTCGGCGACAACGACGCCGCGCTCGAGCAGCTGCTGACGATCTCCCCCGGTTACCGCGAGCGGGACGACAAGATCGTCGCGCTCGGAGGTTGACGGCGATGGCCGAGCGTCCGCGCCCTGGCCCATCGACCGTCGCGGTCCACGGCGGAGAGCCGAAGGTCCGCGATGACCGGGCCCTGACGCAGCCCGTGGTGCTGTCGTCGACGTATCCCTTCGCCGACACCGCCGAGCTCGTCGAGTACATGGAGGGCCGCCGTGAGCGACCGCCCGAGTACGGCCGCTACGGCAATCCGACGATCGCGGCCGCCGAGGCCAAGCTCGCCGCCCTCGAGGGGGCCGAGTCCGCGGTGCTCATGGCCTCCGGCATGGCCGCGATCACGACGACGTTGTTCGCGATGCTGCGCCAGGGGGCCCACCTGGTGCTCACCGAGGACGTCTATCGCAAGACCCGCGGCTTCGCCCGCGAGACGCTCGCGCGCTTCGGCGTCGAGGTCGACGTCGTCGCGCCCGATCGCGGCGCGATCGAGGCCGCGCTGCGCCCGACGACGAAGGTCATCTTCACCGAGACGCCGACGAATCCGTACCTGCGCGTCGTCGATCTGCAGGCGGTCGCCGAGCTCGCCCGCGGACGCCGGATCAAGACCATCGTCGACGCGACGTTCGCCACGCCGGTCAACCTCCAGCCGCTGCGCCTCGGGGTCGACCTCGTGATCCACTCGACGACGAAGTACCTCGGCGGGCACAACGACATCCTCGGCGGCGCGGTCATCGGCAAGCGCGCGCTCGTCGATGCGATCCGCGATCAGCTCGGCACGCTCGGCGGCATCGCCGATCCGATGGGCGCGTTCCTGTTGCTGCGCGGGATCAAGACCTTGGCCCTGCGGGTGTCGCGGCAGAACGCCAGCGCCCTCGAGCTCGCGACGATGCTCGAGGCCCACCCCGCGGTCGCGCGGGTCTGGTACCCGATGCTCGCGAGCCATCCCGACCACGCGATCGCCCGGCGGGATCTGGCGGGCGGCGGTGCGGTGATCTCGTTCGAGCTGCGTGGTGGCCTCGCCGCCGGCACGCGGCTCGTCGACGGGGTGACGATCCCGAAGCTCGCGCCGAGCCTCGGCGGCGTCGAGAGCCTGATCGAGCAGCCAGCCCTGATGAGCTTCTACGAGCTCTCGCCGGAGGACCGCGCGGCCCTCGGCGTCCGTGAGGGCCTCGTGCGCCTGAGCGTCGGCATCGAGGACGTGGCCGACCTCCGCGCCGATCTGCGGGCGGCCCTCGACGCGCTGTGAGGCCCGCCATCCTCGCCGCCGCCTCGGGGGCCCAGGCGGCGGGCCAGCGCGCCCTCGGCCCCGCCCCTTGGGCGAGCAGACTCACGCCCCGCCGCGCGGGGCGTTCCCGGCGGGCGGACGCCGGCCGGCGGAGCCGCTTGTTCTGGGGCCGCCGCGCCTGCTAGAAGCCTTTTCCCTTTCGTCAGGTCGAGAGCCCAATGCAGTCGTCCATCGAGCGCATCAGCCCCGTCGAGTGTCGTGTCCAGGTCGAGATCCCGTGGACCGACATCTCGGGTCGCCTCCAAGAAAAGCTCCGCGACGTCGGTCGCCGCGCCCGCGTGCCCGGCTTCCGCCCCGGCAAGGTGCCCGGCAACGTCCTCGAGCGCATGTTCGGCAAGAGCGTCCGCCAGGAGCTCGCCCGCGACCTCGTGCAGGAGACCTTCCAGACCGCCGTCGCGCAGAACAGCGTGGTCCCGCTGACGCAGCCGGTGCTCGAGTCGTCGACGCTCGAGAGCGGCTCGCCGTTCCGCTACGCGGCGCGCTTCGAGGTGCCGCCGCAGATCGAGCCCAAGGACTACGCAGGCGTGCCGGTCCGTCGCCGCCCCGCGGTCGTCGACGCCGCGAAGGTCACCGCCGAGATCGAGCGCCGTCGCGAGCAGCTCACCGAGCTGCGCCCGCTCGCCGAGGGCGAGACCCGCGAGCTCACCGCCGAGGGTGACGTCTGGACCGTCGACGTCGAGGGCACCATCGGGGAGACCCGGGTGTCGCGCAAGGACGTGCGGGTCGACATCGGCGTCGAGAAGAACGAGTTCGTGCCCGGTCTCGCCGCGGCGCTCGCGGACACCAAGCTCGCCGACGTCGGCAAGCTCCGCACGCTGCGCTTCGTTCCGCCCGAGGATCGGATGCGCCAGGACCTGCGCGGCCAGGAGGCCGTGCTCGGCGTCGGCCTCCGCGAGCTGCGGGTCAAGCACGTGCCGGCCCTCGACGACGACTTCGCCCGCGACACCGGCGAGGCCGAGTCGCTCGCCGAGCTCGAGGCCAAGATCACCGACAAGATCCGCCAGGACGACGCCGACGAGGCCGAGCGCGACGCCCGTCGCCGTCTCGTCGCGACGCTGCTCGAGCGCAACCCCTTCGAGGCGGCGCCGTCGATGATCGCCCGCGAGGTCTCGGCCCAGGTCGACGCGACCAAGCGTCAGCTGTCGCAGCAGGGCATGAAGCTGGCCAACATCGGGACCACCGAGGCCGATCTCGCGCGGCGCATCCGCCCGCAGGCGCTGTTCAACGTCAAGGCGTACCTGCTGCTCGACGCGATCGGCAAGGCCGAGTCGATCGAGGTCTCCGACGAGGACTTCGAGGCCGAGCTGGTGAAGATGGCCGAGGAGGGCGGGCAGAACCTGGCCCGCATGCGGGCGCAGATGGAGAAGAGCGGCCAGCTCGTCCTCGTCCGCGCGCAGATGCGCGAGGAGAGGATCCTCGATCTGCTCATGGCGAAGGCCGAGGTCACCGAGGCCGCCGACCCCGAGCCCGAGGCGGGTGCCGAGGGCGACGACGACATCGCCTGAGCGGGGCGGCCCGCGGCGGAACTCCTCGCCCGCCGATCGCCTGAGCGATCGGGCGGGCACCTGCCGGAACGACCGGCACGCCGCCTGCACAGCCGCGTCAGTGCTTCCGCGCACGCCGGACGCACATGTCCGCGCCGCGCTGCACACACCACGCGTCAGAACGCGGCCGTGCGCGTCACAGGTGGCCTGCAATGGTGCTGCAGCGGTTGCGTCGGGCGCCGATGCCGGCACTTGCGTCGACGGGCACGGCCGTACAACATACCCATTGATGCTCCCGCCAGCCGAGCACCCTCGATCCGACCACGGCGGGCGCCAACACGAGGACTTTCATGGTTGAACGCGACGGCCGCATGGGCCCCATGCTTCCCGATCTCTACTGGGGTGACCCCTCGGCGAGCATCCCGTTCGTCATCGAGCAGACGCACCGGGGCGAGCGCTCCTGGGACATCTACAGCCGCCTGCTCAAGGACCGGATCGTGTTCCTCGGGACGCCGATCAACGATCAAGTCGCGAACATCGTGATCGCGCAGCTTCTCTACCTCGAGTCCGAGGATCCAGAGAAGGACATCCGCGTCTACATCAACTCGCCGGGTGGCGTCGTCACGGCGGGCCTTGCGATCTACGACACGATGCAGCACGTGAAGGCCCCGGTGGCGACGTACTGCCTCGGTCAGGCGGCATCGATGGGTGCCGTGCTCCTCGCGGCCGGCGCGCGGGGCAAGCGGTTCGCCCTGCCCAACGCGCGCATCATGATCCACCAGCCCCACGGCGGTGCGCAGGGTCAGGCGACCGACATCGAGATCCAGGCGCGCGAGGTGCTGCGGCTCAAGTCGCGGCTCAACGAGATCCTCGCGATGCACTGCGGGCGCGACATCGAAGAAATCCTGCGGGACACGGACCGCGACAAATTCATGGATGCGGACACGGCCAAGCGCTACGGCTTGGTCGACGAAGTCCTCCAGCGTCCCATTCCACCGGCGGGCGGTTGACCCGGGGTCACCCCAGGGGAAAGGCGAGCGCGAGATGAGTTCCTCGAAACGCGATACTGGGCATGGGAACCTGAGCTGCTCCTTCTGCGGCAAGAGCCAGAAGGAGGTCAAGAAGCTCATCGCTGGGCCATCCGTCTACATCTGCGACGAGTGCATCTCGCTCTGCAACGACATCCTCGCAGAGGAAGTTCAGAAGGAAGAGCGCCAGCAGGGGCACGGTCGGGTGCCGAAGCCGAAGGAGATCCGCGCCATCTTGGACGACTACGTGGTCGGCCAGGAGATGGCGAAGAAGATCATCTCGGTCGCGGTCTACAACCACTACAAGCGCATCAACGCCAAGCGGAAGCCCGACGAGGCCGAGCTGCAGAAGAGCAACATCCTGCTCATCGGGCCCACGGGCTCGGGCAAGACGCTGCTCGCCCAGACGCTGGCGCGCATCCTCGATGTGCCCTTCGCGATCGCGGACGCCACCAGCCTCACCGAGGCCGGCTACGTCGGCGAGGACGTCGAGAACATCATCGTGAGCCTGCTGCAGAACGCCGACCACGACGTCGAGCGCGCGCAGCGGGGCATCATCTACATCGACGAGATCGACAAGATCGCCCGCAAGGGTGACAACCCGTCGATCACCCGCGATGTCTCCGGCGAGGGCGTGCAGCAGGCGCTGCTCAAGATCCTCGAGGGCACCATCGCCAGCGTCCCGCCCAAGGGCGGTCGCAAGCACCCGCAGCAGGACTTCCTGCAGGTCGACACGACCAACATCCTGTTCATCTGCGGCGGAGCCTTCGCCGGCATCGAGGACATCATCGAGCACCGCACCAGCGCGAAGAGCATGGGCTTCGGCGCCAAGGTGGAGAAGAAGAAGGAGCTGCGGCAGTGGGAGCTGCTGCAGATGATCCAGAACGAGGATCTGATGAAGTTCGGGCTCATCCCCGAGTTCATCGGCCGCCTTCCGGTCATCGCTCCGCTGCAGGAGCTCGACGAGGAGGCGCTCATGCAGATCCTCACCGAGCCCAAGAACGCCCTGGTCAAGCAGTACAAGCGCCTGCTCGAGATGGACGGCGTCGAGCTCAGCTTCACGGGTGACTCGCTGCGCGCGGTTGCCCGCAAGGCCAAGACCATGCGCTCCGGTGCCCGCGGCCTGCGGTCGATCCTCGAGCGCGCGATGCTCGAGGTGATGTACGACATCCCGAGCGTGGACAACGTCGTCGAGGCCGTCATCAACGAGGAGTGCATCAACGACGAGATCCGGCCGGTGCTGGTGTATCGCGGGGATGCGAAGAAAGAGGCGAGTTAGCTCTTTCCCCCCGTCACCGGCACGGGCGAAGCCTCTCTTTCCCCCCGTCGACGGCTCGGGCGAAACGGTACGCGCTAACGCGCGGATTGCCCCCCGCAAGCGGGGGGCTTTTTCGTGGTTGTTCGGCGCTCGCGGTTGTTCGGAACCGAGAAAATCTCGGAGGGGCGAAGAATGTCCGCGACATTCCAGGGGCGGCGGCGTGTGGGGGTCGATGCACCTGTCCCTCTCCACCGCGATCGCTGTTGGTCCCCTCGCGCTCTCGATGTTCGCCTGCAAGCCCGGTGGGGTCGCGGAGGGGATTCGGGTCGAGGCGCCGAGTGCCAGTCAGGCGCTAGGCGAGGCTCCGGTGTGTACTGCCGTGCCCGACGTGGCGCAGCCGTTGGTGATCGATCTGTCTGCGGCGCAGCGGGCTGACCTCGAGATCGCGATGCAGTCGGGGCGCGCGGTCGTGCACTACGGCTGCGATGGGCTCCGGGTGTTGACCGCGTGCGAGCTCGCCGGCGATTACCGCTTCGCGGGCGTGGGGCTCAAGGAGGAGGTGATCCAGCTGAAGTCGCAGGACGAGGTCCGCGCCAGCCTGCCGGTGTCCGGCGTGACGCTGGCCGCGGGGCTGGGGCGCGGCACGAGCCTGGATCTCGCGATCGCGATGGTCGGGCGCGGCACGGCGCTCGCGGGCCACGCGTCGAAGGCGGAGCTGAAGGCGCAGCACGAAGGCAGCTGCGAGGGCGCCACCCACTTCGTGCGGGCGGCGTACGTCGGCGCCTTTGCGATGCAGCGCGGCAGCGGGGCGGACGTCTCGGCGGCGGCGTCGATCTTCGGCGTGTCCACCGGCGCGCAGAGCAAGAGCGACAAGCAGACCGATCTGCGCGACGGATCGCTCGAGGCGTGCCGCGCGGCATCGCCGGACGCCGACGCACCGCCGGCGCAGTGCCGCAGCTCGATCCGCGTCGACCTCCTGCCGCTGGGCGACGCGCCGGCTGCAGGAGGCCTCGCCGCGATCGCCAACCCGTGCCCGTCGGGCTACGCATTCGCCGAGGGCAAGTGCACGCCGGCGGCGCAGGCCGAGGCGTTCCAGTGCGATCCCGGCGACGAGGCCACCTGCCGCACGCAGTGCGACGCGGGCAGCCTCGGCAGCTGCTTCAACCTCGCGCACGTGCTGACCGACCAGGCGCGGCTGTGCGCGGGCGGGAGCGAGTCGTGCGTCGCGGTGGCGATGGCGAGCCCGAGCCAGCCCGAGTACGCGCGCTACGCCGAGGGCGCGGACCTCTACACGCGCGCCTGCGAGGGTGACATCGCGGCGGCGTGCTACCAGGTCGGGTCGTACTTCGCCGAGGGTGCGTTCGGACGGGCGAAGAGCGACGAGAAGGCGGACGCCGCCTTCGACCGCGGCTGCGCCGGAGGTCATGCGTGGTCGTGTTCGAAGCTCGCCGAGCGGGTCGAGGCCCGGGATCGCACTGCCGCGCGCGCGCTGGCGTTGAACGAGCGCGCGTGCGATCTGGGCTCCAAGCCCGGCTGCTTCCGCACGATCGCGAAGTACCTGAAGGGGGAGGGGACCGCGAAGAACCCGTCGGCCGCGCGGGCGATCCTCGAGCGCACCTGCGACGCCGGCGAGAGCAAGCGCTGCGCCGAGCTCGGCCTGTACATGCTCGAGGGCGTCCTCGGCCCCGCGGCGCGCAAGGACACCGCCGACGCGCTCGGCTACATCGCGAAGGGCTGCGAGCTCGACCACGGCGACGCGTGTCGCCTCGCGGCGGTGGCGTACGCGGGGCAGTGGGGGGTGAAGCGGGACGCCGGCAAGGCGCAGGCGTTCTTCGAGCGCGGGTGCGCGGGCGAGGCCGCGGCGGGCTCCGAGTGCACGCAGCTCGCGGCGCGTCTGAAGGGGAAGTGAACGCCGTCTCGCGGGGCCCTCTGTGCCAAGAAGTTTGAAGCCAGCGAGCCCGACCAATTTACTGTAGGGGGCGAGCAGCGAGAGCGAGATGAACGAGACCCCGAGAGCAGCTGGATCTACGAGAGC
>JBIJCC010000146.1:0-23778 GCA_044344875.1 Nannocystaceae bacterium | reverse complement strand
AGGAACCTCGATCATGATCGCTGCCACGGGACATCCTCCGAAGGGGTGTGTAGACAGCAACTTGACGGTCAGGCTCTGTCCCGAATTCACTTCAAACTTCAGCTCAGGCAGAGATCCAGACCCCCGGACCGGTCTCGTGCAAGAAGGTCGAGAAGGCCTGCGGGTTCGTCGCAGGAAACTGGAAGTGCACCGCTCGGGATGTTTCTGGCGAGTGCAAGGCGGGCAAGTGCAAGAAGTGCTGGTCTTGACGTATGCCAGCACCACGGAGATCCTCGCCCTCGAGGATCGAATGTTCGTCGGTGACCCCTGAACGGCGGTGGGAGTTCAGCGGCAGTGAACACGAGGTCAGTTCTTGCTTTCGGAGCAGGCGCGCTCATGGGGGTGGGCGTCACTTTTCTCTTCACGCCCGCACCGTCGGGCCAGGGAGTCACAACTTCTACCAAAGCTGCGCCAGCCCCTCCTCGCCCACCTGAGGCGTCAAGGCGGTCCGCTAGTCCGAGCGACTCCCGCCTTGTCTGTGTCGATCGCCGGGAGCTGCCGGACGGCGAATGTGCTGGCGAGCGTCTCGCGTCTTCGATATGCGAGGCCCAGCTGACCGCGTGCGCGCAAGAGAAGAGTGCATTGCGCCACAAATGGGACGAAAACGGGCCGGAGGCAGAAGACCCGGACCGCTTTCACGAGATCGCCGAAGAAGCGCTCGAATCTTGTCAACTGGGCAGGGCGCTTGAGGTCATTGATTGCACCGAGTACCCGTGTGTTGCAGCCCTACGGGCGTCCGACGACGGGCGCCCGCAGGAGGTCATCTACGAACGACTTGCTGAGCAGGTGCGACAGTGCCCGGCGCTTCGTTCGGCATTCTCAGTCGGTCAAGGCGACGATGATGCTCTCCAGGTGCACGCCGTTACCGTACCCTGCGGTGGCCGCCCTGAGACGGCGTACGTCTTGGCGCCCATGGACACTCGGGGTGCGGCTTGGAGGGCATGGAGTGCGCGAGGAGAGGGCGACAACGTATTCGAGGTGCTCCGTTGGATGTTTCGCCGAGGAGACGACGTCGCCGCCGTTTGGGACTGCGCGGACGGTTGAACCTGTCAAGACCCACGTCAAGCGAACACGAGTACGGAGCCTGGAACCGGGGAGGGGCGCTATCCGCGCCGCATCTTCGGCAAATCACGCTAGAATCACCAGCCGTCCAACAAGCCGTTGCAACTGACGAATCACGCGGGCTTCGCCCGTGTGATTCGCAGCTGAACGCCTCATCCGTTGGGCGGACACAGAGACAGCGCCGGATGCGGCGATGGCCAATTGGCCATCGCAACGTCAGACGCCAGAATCAAGCCTTGCTTGCTTTGGCGCGCAAGTGCTCGATCTTGGCTTGACGTGGGGCAACAAGCACTGCATGATCGTCCTCCCAAGATGGTAACGCGTCGGCATCTCAGCGTTGCTCCGCTCTGCGCTGCTGCGTGGCTGTTTTTCACTGACTACGCCGCCGGCGCCGCCGCCGGCGCCGGCGGGATCAGCGCGGATTCCGACCCTTCGGCGTTGCTGAACGGAACCCCGGTGCCGGAGTGCGGCTGGGCGCCGGTCGTCGAGCTGTACGGCGAGATCCCTGGTGGTTCTGAACGATGTACCGGCGTCTATGTTGGCGACCGCGTCATCCTCACAGCCGCACATTGCGTCCCCCTGGACTTCAGCCTGCCGGTTGTCGGCGCTGCATGCACCGATGCCCCCGATTGCCCAAGCGTCGAGCAGTACGACAACGTCATCAATCTCGACTGTGACGGCGTCGACCCGACGCTATGCACGGATCCTGACCGTTCGTACTCCAACAAGATACGCTACGCGCTGTTCGGCGAAGTCTATACCGAGCAGTACAAGGATAACCTCCATGTGCGCAAGGCCGTACCGGTGGCCTACTGCCACCGGCGCAACGATGTCCCCGGGGATGATCTCGGCGGGTCCCCGAATGACTTCGCTTACTGCATCCTGACGGAGAACCCGAACGTCCAGCCGATTCACCCGATGATGCATTGCGAGGCTGACCTCCACCTTGGATTCGGAACCGCAGTTCGTGCAGTCGGCTTCGGGCAGTCGGCAGGAGGCAGCGGCGATTCCGGCGGCACCAAGCGGACTGCCACATCCTCGATTTTCACCGCGATGGAGAGTTCGAGTTCGCTGACTCTCGCATCCTTCAACGCGTGGGTTCCGGGGTCACCACAACAAGGGGACTCTGGTTCGCCGCTCCTCGTCCGCCTACCCGACCAAACCTGGAGGGTCGCTGGCGTTGCCAGCACGGACATCCCCAGCTACACGTCGGTTTGGCCCCACATGGCCTGGCTTGCGATGGACCCGAACGTCCAGATCGCGAACGTCATCCCCTGTCACACGACGGCGGGTGTGTGGAGCCCGGGAGCCGGCTGCACCGGGTTCATGCTCACGCCAGATGTCGCCCAGGGCGCTTGGGCACGAGCTCCGCAAGCTTGCAACCACACCAGTCTGAGTGGTGCGCTGCAGTCGTGCGGAATGATGGTGGAGACGGATGAGGGCCCCGGAGCGCTTGCCGCGCCAGAAGCGAACGGGGAAGGCGCTGACCCGGGCCGCCACGCGCCGACCGACCCGCTCGGTCAGGAGGTGACTCCTGCGGTTCCCGATCCCGCAGGCGGATGCTCGGTCATCCCCCACGAGGAGGGGCCACGGAGCGACGGCCATCACGCCTGGCTCGGTCTACTACCTGCGTTCGTGAGGCGGCGGCGTGGAGGACGGACATGAGAGTCGCATTTTTCCGGGGCGCCAGCAGAGCGCCGCTTGGGTGCGTCTTCGCCGCCTGCTACGCCCTTGGCGCGTGTAATGAGGGTGCCGGCGGCTCTGGAGCCGATGACAGTACCGGTGGCGCAGACGGGGGCCCATGTTTCGAACAGCTTCCGGAGATTCCGCCGCCAGGGAATCCGGAGTTTCTCGGCACCATCTCCGGCGAGAACATGCCGAATCAGCGTGCGTCGCGTGTAGCGAGCGCGAACATCGCCCGAGTCGCGAACGACGCGGCGTGCTGCCAAGACTTTATCGTCGCAGGCGGCACCAATCTGGTGCGCGTAAAGTTCGCGGCGCCCTATGATGGGCTCACGATCCTCGCCGATCGTGCGGACGAGACCATCTCGATCGGAGCGTCCACGCGGACGGTCCTCGACCTCGCGGTCGGGGACCTGAACGCCGACAACCGGAACGACATCGTCGTGCTGCGCGACGACAAGCAGGTCGTGATTGCGCGCGCTGTCGCGAATCCGCCACCTAACGGTCCCTACTTCGCTGCGACAACGAGCATCACGATGAACGTGGGTGCGGTTGTTCCGGGGACCGCACTCGACCTCGGCGATGTGGATGCAGACGAAGACCTCGATATCTTCGTCACGTCAACGACAGACCGAGTCCTTTGGCGCAAGAACAACGGGAATGGCACATTCGCAGGGACGATCAACAGCGCGGCCGGACTCACCACGCAGAACCTCGTGGTCGCGAACGTCAACGCAGGCAATCAGGCCGACGTTCTGGTGTCTGGAAATAGTGGTAACTTTGCATACCTGAGGTCGACAGGGGCTGCCCTCGCCGCACCGGTTGTTCACCAGGCCTGGGCCCCCGGTTCGACCACAACCGGGATGTTGATCGCGGCGGGGCGGTTCTGCCCAGGACACGCTACGGCGACAGCCGTCGCGGTGGGGGCGTTCGACATCGTCCGCGTTGCGTGCAGCGACGGCGCAGGTGAGTTCGCTGATGTGCTCGAGCCGCACGGCACTCAGGCCCCGGGCAATGGCGTAGTTGCTGACTACGAGTGGGACGACTCCCCAGGCAACGTCAGTCAACTTCTCGTCAAGGACCTCTCCGTCTGGACCCCGCCGATGGGCCTGTCAGAGCTTCACTCCTTGCTGGAGGGGAATCGGGTGTTCTGGAACTCACCTGGAACCTGTGAGTACAAGAGTGGCTCGGCGATTCCGGTAGCGAAGTGGGGTGCTAAGACGTTCACTGGAATGACCACGCACCGAGAGGCGCGTGGTGACGGATCTTGGGGAGCAGTTTCATGCGCAGGTTCACTCGGTTTGCTTTCGGTCCACTAGTTGCGACTGCGCTCGGCGTGCTGGTGGGGCTGGCCTGCGGCGACGATGCCGTCGAGCCCGAGGCCCGCCCCAGCGAGGACGAGCTTCTGGAATTCTACACGGATTTCTGCAGCCACTGGGAAGAGTGCGAGCAGAGCTTCACGTGGGCTGACCCCAGCGCATGCGCGAACGATCAAGTTGACTACTATGAGAAGCTCCCGACCGGTTGTCTCAATCGCGTTGTAGACTATCATCGGTGTGCGCGCGACCTGACCTGTGAAAAATTCAATAGCGCTACGACAGACACGACGTGCAGACCCGCTCGAGACGCAATCGCCAATGTCGACTGCGGCGGCTTCTCAGCGCCGTGAATGTGAATCGGAAGGCGGGCGGGCCGTGTTCCGAAGTGGCCGTCCAACAAGCCGTTGCAGCAGACGAATGGTATGAGCTCGGCTCATATCATTCGCAGCTGAACGCCCATCCGTTGGACGAACAGGCGGGAAGCGCAGAACGCGAACCAACAACCGCCGCAGACTCAGGATCACGCCGCTCGAGCCGTGGCCTACCGAGTGCCGAGCGCGACTCACGTACGTACTCCCTACGGCCGCGATGCGGACAACGCGGCTGGACCCGATCGAAGCGCTGCGGCACGAGTGAGCCCGGGCGACCACGCGCGGGCCCGGGCCGCGAGCACCTCGCCGGAGGCGTCGCCTGCGAACGCCGCGACCGCGAGCGCGCGCCACCCCTCGACCTCGCCCGCCGGAGCCCCGCGATCGGCCGCCACCGCGGCGCGGCCCATCAGCGCGCGACCCCGCGTGGTCTCGTTGCCCGCGAATTGGGCGGTCGCGGCGAAGCGGGCCTCGGCCTTGTCGAGGTCGCCGGCGCGACGATCGAGCTCGCCGAGCGCAGCGGAGACGAAGAACCGCTGCGGATCGTCGCCTTGGGCGATGTAGCCGGCCTCGGCGGCGACGAGGACCTCGCGGGCCTCGGCCTCGCGCCCGAGCTCGAGCAGCGACAGGCCGACATAGGCCTGCGCGGTGGCGAAGACGGCGTCGTCGACCCCGGCGGCGCGCAGCAGCTCGACCTCACGGGTGCTGTGGCCCAGGGCCTCCTCGTACTCGCCGCGATAGGTGTCGACCTCGCCGAGCACACCGTGGACGTCGGCGGCCTCGCGCGGGCGCAGGGCCCCGGGGTTGGCCTCGAGGATCGCGAGCGTCGCGACGTACGAACCATGGGCCTCGACGAGTCGACCGAGCTCGAGCTCGCAGTCGGCGCGTTCGCGGAGGATCGCGGCGACGTTGTTGTGCGTGGCGCCGAGGGTGGCCACGGCCAGGGTGTGGGCCTGCTCGAGCTCGGACAGGGCGGTCTCGCAGCGTCCGGCGCGGCGCAGCAGCCGTGCGTGGTGGACCAGCGTGTATGCGACGTCGGGGTGCGCGCTGCCGTGGGCGCGTCGCAGTCGCTCGAGCACGTCGAGCATCTCGCGCTCGGCCTCGGCGGTCTGGCCGATGCGCGCGAGCAGATCGGCGCGCATCGAGCGGGCCGCCAGCACCGTGCTGTCGTCGCTGTCCCGCTCACCGAGCGCCGCGATCGCGGCGTCGATCTCCCGCACGCCACCCTCGGTGTCGCCGCTCGACACCTTGCCGCGCGCCCACGCGATATGGAGGCCAGAGACCATCGCGTCGTCGTCGGAGCCCATGCGCTCGAGCACGGCGAACCCGCGGCGGAAGTGCTGTTCGGCCACGTCCAAGCGCGAGCTGCGAACCTCGAGGCTGCCGAGCTCGCGCAACAGCTTCGCGATCGCGGCATCGTCGCCCACGGCTTCGGCGATGAGGATGCCCTCGTCCAGGACGACGCGGGCGTCGTCGAGGCGGCCGGTGAACACGTAGCTGTGCCCGAGCATCCCGAGGGCCTCGGCGAGGATCGGCCGGTAGCCGATCTCGCGGGCCGCGGCGACGTGGGCCTCGAACTCGGCGGCGATGTCCGCGGTCTGACCCGCCGCGGCGCGGGTCGAGCTCGCGACGAGCTCCCCGCGCAGCGCATCGACGGCGCGCGTGGCCTCGGGGCCGCGCGGCGGCTCCACCCCGGCGCGCAGCCGCTCGAGATCCTCGCACTCGGCGAGCTCGCCCAGGCCCGCGACGAGCTCGGGGGCCCGACGCAGCAGCTCGGGCGACGTCGTCTCGTCGATGAGGCCCGTCAGCGCGCCGTCGAAGCGGACCCGCGCGCGATCGAGGCACGCGTAGCGCAGGTCGAGCGAGGCTTCGCTGGCGGTGCCGCGCGTGCGCGTCGCGAGGCAGGCGTCCTGCCGCTGATCGCTCCACCGCCGGGCGTAGTCGTCCAGCGTGCCGACGGCCATGGTCGTCAGCTCCTCGGCGCCGTACAGCCCGACCGCGCGACGCTCGATCGCCTCGCGCCGCGACGGGTTCCACACCTCCGTCATCTCGGCCGCCGCCTGGGCGCACGGATCGTCGCGCAGCCACAGGCCCAGGCCCACCGAGGCGCCGACGACCGCGACGCCGACCGCCGCGAGCGTGCCGACCACGCGGCGACTCGACAGCCGCTCGAGCGCGGCGAGCAGCGCGTGCATCGAGGGCCAGCGATCCTCGCGGCGCGGGGCCAGGCCGCGCAGCAGCGCCCGTCGCAGGCCGCCGGACACCTGGCGGTTCGCCGGCGGCCGCACGACGCCGAGGGTGACCGCGCGCGCCAGCGAGGCGAGCGAGTCGCCGTGGAAGGGCCGCTCGCCGTAGACCGCCTCGTACAGCGACGCACAGAACGCGAACTGATCGACGCGCGCGTCGATCTCGGCGCCCGCGAACTGCTCGGGCGCCATGTAGAACGGCGTGCCCATGATGACGCCGGTCTCGGTCAGTCGGGGGTTGAACGCGCCGCGTGTCGCTTCGACGACGGCGAGCGCACCGACGAGGTCGGCGTGGGCCAGGCCGAAGTCGAGCACCCGCACGCGACCGTCGTCGCCGACCATCACGTTCTCGGGCTTGAAGTCGCGGTGGACCAGGCCCGCGTCGTGGGCGGCCGCGAGCCCGCGACCTGCGGCGATGAACCACTCCAGCGCCAGCGCGTGGCCCTGCGGTCGCCCGACCCGCGCGGCCTCGAGCCGGGCGAACAGGCTCGCGCCGACGATGAACTCCATCGCGAGGTACACGATCCCGTGACCGCCGACGTCCGCCTCGCCGACGTCGTGGACGGTGACGACGTTGGGGTGCGAGACCTTGGCCATCGCCTGGGCCTCGCGCAGCAATCGCGCGCGCCCGACCGACTCGCTGTTGGCCGCGTTCGACTCGGCGCGCAGGAGCTTGAGTGCGACCTTGCGATCGAGCTCGGGGTCGTAGGCGGCGTAGACGACACCCATCGCCCCGGCGCCGATCCGCTCGAGGACGATGTAGCGGCCGAGCACGACGCCGCGTCGCAGGGTCGCGTCGGCCCGCGGGAGGTCGGAGTCGCCGATCAACGTCGCGCGTCCCGACGCGTCGGGCTCGAGGCCACGGACCTGGGAGTCTAGGCCGCGGACGATGGTCTCCGCGCCCGAGACCGCCGCGCGGTGCTCGGCGTCGGAATCGCTCGCAGATCGTCCCGTCACCGCGCACGACGATACCGCGGTCAGCCTCCGCAGGGCCCGCACCGAGGGCGGCTCGGGCGCTACTGCAGCGGGTAGGGGGTCTGGATCTGATCGATCCCGACCGCGTGGCACCCCGTGCACAGGGCGACGCCCGTGCCGTCGGCGTAGGTGCTCGCGCCGAGGATCTCGTACCAGTACCAGGTGTCGCCGCCCTCTCCGTCGGCGAGCTTCACCATCACGGCCCAACCCGCGATCTCCCCGCCGCCGTACAGCTCCTTCACCACCGCGGCGTCGATCGGGTGGGTCGCGTTGCCGGCGTCGAACGAGCCCCGGAGCGCGTCGTTGAAGAACGTGCGCACGCCATCGCCGTGGGGGCCGGTCGACGGGTGCACGCCCGATTCCGCGTGCCAGTCGGCGTAGGCCAGCGACTCGAGCCAGGGCTGCAGCTGCGCGGCGCCGATGGGGGGCAGCTGGTCGGCGGGGACCGGATCGTCGGTGGTGCCGCCCGGATCTCCCGAGGTGTCGACGGACCCCGAGGCGTCGCCATCGTCGGAGGTGGGGTCGCTGTCGGAGCCCGGCCCGCCGTCGGAGCCCGCCTCGTCGTCGGCGCCCGGTTCGTCGTCGGCGCCCGGGCCGACCTCATCGGAGCCCATGGCAGCCGTCACGGAGCCGTCGGTCGTGCCGGTCGACGCGTCGTCGTCGGGGTCCGATCCCGCGCACGCGATCGAGAGCACGGCGCAGCAACCGAGGGGGCAGGTCCATCGCATGGCGGTGGATATGCCGGCCGCCGCGGACGGTTACGCCCCTACGCGACCCGCCCGCTTCGCGCCCGCTCGCGCGACGATCCGGTCTCGAGCCGCGCGACGATCTCGTCCGCCATCTCGTCGATCGGCACCTGCATCTCCGCGGCGCCCTGCTTCCAGGCCTCGCGCGGCATGCCGTACACGACGCAGGTCGCCTCGTCCTGCACGAGGGTGCGCGCCCCGGCGCGACGCATGTCGAGCAGGCCGTCGGCGCCGTCACGGCCCATGCCGGTGAGCAGGGCCCCGACCGCGCGTGGGCCCGCCGACATCGCGACGCTGGCGAACATCACATCGACCGAGGGGCAGTGCCCCGAGACCTTGCTGGCCTGGCGGATGCGGAGCGAGAACGTGGTGCCCGATCGCACGACGGCGCACTGCTTCTCGCCGGGGGCGATGTACACCGTGCCGCGCATGACCACCTCGCCGTCGCGCGCCTCGACGACGCGCAGGCCCAGCTCCTGGTTGAGGCGATCGGCGTACATCGACGTGAAACCGGCGGGCATGTGCTGGACCACCACGATGCCCGGGCTCGTCGCGGGCAGCCGCGCGAGCACGCGCCGGGTCGCGTCGGTGCCGCCGGTCGAGGCCCCGATCGCGATGATCGTGTCGGTCGGCTTGGCCACCAGCGGGCACGCGCCGGCGGTGTGCGCCGGCAGCATCGCGCGCTTCCACTGGCTGACGTTCGCGCCCGAGGCGATGCGGAGCTTGGTCCGCAGCTCCTCGAGCATGTGCTCGGCGTCCTCGAGCCGCGTCGCGCTGGCCTTGAGCACGACGTCGACGGCACCCGCGGCGAGGGCCGCCAGCGCCGTGTCGCCGCCGGACGCGGTGAGACCGCTGACCATGACCACCGGTAGCGGGTGCTGCGGCATCAGCTTGCGCAGGAAGTCGACGCCGTTCATGCGCGGCATCTCGACGTCGAGCGTCATCACGTCGGGGTTCTGCGAGACGATGAGATCGCGGGCCTCGTAGGCGTCCGCGGCGGTGCCGACGACGCAGAACGCGGGGTCACGGCCGATGCCCTCGGCCAAGAGGTGGCGCATCGTCGTCGAGTCGTCGACGATGAGCACGCGGATGGGGGTCTTGCGTTCGATGCTCATGGCCGGCGGAACACTCCTGGTCGAACCGACTCGAACGAGCGCTGCTCGGGGGGCAGTGACTCGGCGGCGCCGATGAACATGAAGGCGCCGGGCCGCATCACCGCGGCGAGCCGGCCCATGAGCGCGAGCTTGGTCGGCATGTCGAAGTAGATCATCACGTTGCGGATGAACACGACGTCGAACGGCTGCTTGAACGGGAAGCTCGGGTTCATCAGGTTGAAGCGGCGGTACGTCACCTCGGCGCGCAGCTTCGGATGGGCCTGCCACCGCCCGTCGGGCTGGCGCACGAAGTGGCGCTGGCGCATGGCCTCGGGCAGGCGCGCGACGTCTTCGCTCTCGTAGACGCCCTCCTTGGCCTTCTCGAGCACCTGCGTGCTGATGTCGGTCGCCAGCAGGCCGGCGTCCCACGCCGCGTACTCCTGCCCCAGCGTGTCCATCATCAGGGCGGCCAAGGTGTAGGGCTCCTGCCCCGCCGACGCCGCCGCGCACCACACCCGCAGGGTCTTGTTGCCGCTGCGGCGCCGGGTGTCGATCGCCTGGGGCAGCGCGGTCTTGGCGAAGTAGTCGAAGTGGTCGGCCTCGCGCCAGAAGAAGGTGTGGTTGGTCGACAGCCTGTCGACCAGCTCGCTGCGCAGGCGCCCCGTGTGGTCGGCCTTCACCCGCGCGACGTAGTCGCCGTAGTTGGCGATGCCCTCGCGGGTGAGGACCGGCTGCAGGCGCCCGACCACCAGCGAGTGCTTGCTGTGGTCGAGGGTGATGCCGCACGATTCGTAGACGTACGCGCGGAGCTGCTCGAAGTCGCCGTCATCGAGCTTGGTGAACGAGAGCGCTGCCATGGGTGAGCCTTGGTGCAGCGTCGCTGCACTTGCGTGGTGCAGCGCGGGCTGCAGGTGAGCGTCGCCCGCGAGGCGGGCGACCAGGAGGTTTCGACGCGCGGGCCTCAGTACTTGCCGAACTCGTCGTCGTCGAGGGCGATGACGGCCGCCGCGCTCGAGGCCGCGGCGACGCGGGGGCGCGACGCCGGCATCGACATCGGACTGTTGGCCGCGGTCCGTGAGCGCATGTATTGCTCGACGATGGCCAGCAGCTCGGGCGGGAGCTCGCCGGGGAGCGCGGCGAGCTCGCTGGGCTGGCGCAGGCGGAACCGGCCGAGGCGATCCTCGAGCTCCCGCGACTGCCGCGACAGATCCTGCGACGCCGCCGCGCTCTCCTCGGCGCTCGCGGTGTTGGTCTGGGTGACCTTGTCGATCTGCGAGATGCCCTCGTTGACGTCGGCGATGCCGCGCGCCTGCTCGTTGCTCGCCGTGGCGATCTCCGAGACCAGCGAGGTGACCTTGGCGACGCCACCGACGATCTCGGTGAGCGCCTGCGCCGTGCGCTCGGCGATCTGCGTGCCCTGGTTCACCTTCTCGAGCGAGTTCTCGATCATCTCGGTGGTCTCCTTGGCCGCCTTGGCCGAGCGACCCGCGAGGCTGCGGACCTCCTCGGCGACGACCGCGAAGCCTTTGCCGTGGACGCCGGCGCGCGCGGCCTCGACGGCGGCGTTGAGCGCGAGCAGGTTGGTCTGGAACGCGATGTCGTCGATGACCTTGATGATCTTGCGGATGCTCTGGCTGGCCTGATCGATCTCTCGCATCGCGCTGACCATCGCCCGCATCATCTCGTCGCCGCGGACCGCGGTCTCGCGGGCCGAGCTCGACAGGCCGCTGGCGACACCGGCGTTCTCGGCGTTGCGCTTGGTCTGCTCGGTGATCCGCTGCATGGTCGCGGTGATCTCCTGCAGCGAGGCGGCCTGCTCGGTGGCGCCCTGCGACAGCGCCTGGGCGGTGTCCGACACCTCGCGGCTGCCGGCGGCGACCGAGCCCGCGACCGTGCGGACCTTGCCCAGCGTCTCGTTGAGCGAGTCGAGCGTGGCGTTGAGCGCGTTCTTGGCCAGGGCGTGGTCGCCGGCGAAGTCGGCCTCGATGTACGCGGTCAGGTTGCCCTGCGCGACCAGGTCGAGGTGTTCCTTCAGGGTGGCGACGGGGGCGACCACCGCGTCGACGATCTCGTTGATCGACTGCATCATCGGCCGGTACGCGGGGCTGAGGTTGGGCAGCCGGCCGCGGACCTTGAGGTCGCCCTGCTGGCAGGCCTCGAACATGTGCTGGACCTCGCGGCGGTAGTTCGCGCGGTCGTTGTAGTCCATCCACTCGACCGCCGATCCCAGGCGCTTGCCGTTGGCATCGAACAGCGCGCACGCGGTGATCCCGAACTCGAGCTCGCCGACCTTGATCTCGGCCGCGAACGGCAGCCGCGACGGATCACCCAGCAGCTTGCGTTGGTGCGCGGGGTTCTTGTGGAAGATGTCGATGCAGGTGCCCTTGATGTTGTCGACCGAGAAGCCCTGGAAGTGCTGGCGCATGTCGGCCTCGTACTTGCGGAGCATGGTCAGCAGCGAGGGGTTCGCGTAGGTGATCTTCAGGTCGTTGTCGACGATCATGAAGTACGACTGCGCGGCCTCGATCATCGACTTGAGGCGGTCACCGACCTCGGCGCGCGAGCGCATCTCGGTGACGTCCTGCCACTCGAGGCAGTGGCCGATGAACTCGCCGCCTGGGCCGCGCACCGCGGTCACGTACAGCTCGAAGACCAGGCCCTCGACGCGGATGTCGGCGCGGTGCGGCAGCCGCGACGGATCATCGAGGATCGCCCGCACGCGGCGGGGATCGGCGTGGAACGTGTCGATGCAGGTGCCGAGCATGCGTTCGGCGTCGAAGTTGGGGAACGCGCGACGGAAGGTCGCCGCGTGGGTGCGGAGCAGGTCGAACGTGGACGCGTTGGCGTACGTGATGACGAAGTCGCGATCGATCATCACCATGGCTGTGCCGGCGCCGGTCACCGCGCCGAGCATGCGCGCGTTCTGGGCGACCTCGTGGTCGCTCGGCGACGGCGAGAACACCCCGACGGCGCCGGTCGGCTCGCCGTCGTCACCGTACTGCGGCGCGACGTGGAGCTCGACCTGCTGGTCGCTGCCGCCGTGGACGCTGACGGTCTCGCGGGTGGTCACGGCCTTGCCCGAGCCGATCGCCTCGTCGATCGCGGTGCTGCGGCGCGAGCCGCCCAGGCCGAACCACGAGCGCTTGCCGACGACATCCGCGGCGGCGCGCCCGGTGAGCAACTCGGCGGCGCGGTTCCAGCTCACGACGACGCCGTTGGCGTCGACGGCCATGCACGGGATCGGCACCGCGGAGACGCCCGGCTCGGCGGGCTCGGCGACCGCGGCGACGGGGGCGGGCTTGCTCGGCTTCGCCGCGCGGGCGGGACGCTTCGGGGTCGGTGGGGTGGCCGTGCCGAGCTCGGCGCCCTCGAGCATCAGCCCTGCGACGGCGCCCAAGCCGTTCGTCCACGCCTTCTTCGCGGCGGGCGTCCATGCCTTGCCGGCGAAGTCGGCGAGCGTCCCGATGAGCACGTCCGCGACGGCGCCGTAGTGCGCCGCCTCGGCGCCGTAGTCGACGTGGCGACGTCCGAGCTCGTGGAGGTGCTCGGCGAGCACGTCGGGCTTGCGCAGGTTGGCGACCACGAACTTCAAGGCGGACACCAGGTGCTGGCGCTGCTTCTTGGCGTCGGTGTCCGCGAACAGCGGCTTGACCCCGGGGTGCGCGAGGAAGAGGCGCTCGTAGAAGCGAGCGACGATCTCGTCGATGCGCGGCGCGAGGGCGGCGAAGGTGGTCTCGATGATGCCGAGTTGGGAATCGGTGAGCGTGGACATGGTGGGGTTCCTCAGGCGGCGGACACGACTTGGGTGCCGTGGCGGTGGTGTTCCTCAGGCGGCGGACACGGCCTGGGTGCCGTGTAGGAGCTTTTGGGCGTCGAGTAGGAGCTTCACGTGGTCGCCGACCTTGCCGACGCCGCGCATGTAGCCGCCACTGACCTGGCCGATCGAGGGCGGGGGTTCGATGTCGGAGGCCGGGATGTCGATCACCTCGGAGACGGTGTCGACCACCAGGCCGATGTCGCTGTCCTGGACGTGGATCACCACGATGCACGTCCGCGCATCGTAGGGGCGGGCGGCCATCCCGAACCGCGCGCGGACGTCCATCACCGGGATGACCTTGCCGCGCAGGTTGATGATCCCGCAGACGTAGGCCGGGACGTCGGGGATCCGCGTGATCGCGTGCATGCCGATGATCTCGGTGACGTAGCGGATGTCGAGCCCGTAGGACTCGCCCTCGATGAGGAACGTCAGGAACTTGTTCCCCTGGCTGTCCTCGAGTTCGTCGATTGCTTCGGTGGTCATCGGGGTATCCGTGGGCGTGTCGGCCGTGTCGGCAGGTCAGAGGTGGAGGGGCGGGCGATCGGGGCAGGTGACCGCGACGTCGCCGAGCTGTGCGGTCACCGTCCGTGACCACGCGCCGCCGACGTCCTCGGCGTTGGGTTGGAGTCCGACCCGCTTGAGCGCGGCACGGACGGCGGTGATGTTGCGTTCACCGATGTTGAAGACGCTGGTCGCCGCGGCGCCCGGGCGACCACCGCCGGTGATGACGACGTGGAGCGGGCCCATCTTCGGCCCGCTGCCGAGCTTGCCCATCTCCGCGAGCAGGCGCGGGATGGCGAGGTCGGCGAAGTAGGCCGCCGGCTTGCGCCCGTCGCTGTCGGTGTCGCTGGCCGGGAGCACCACGTGGGCCAGTCCGGTGACGGCGCGGACGCGATCGATGAGGACGATGCCGACGCACGATCCCAGCGAGATGGTGCGGATGATCTCGTCGTTGCCGCGGACGACCCCGAACTCTCCGATGCCGACGGTGGTGATGCTCATGCGACTTCCCGTTGGCGGTGTCCGACGTGGGTCTCGAGGAGTTGGCCGATGTCGACCACGAGGCAGATCTCGCCCGACCCGAGCACGGCGCAGCCCGACACGCCGCGGATGCTGGAGATGTACGGATCGAGCGGCTTGATCACGACCTGGCGCTGACCGAGGAGCTGGTCGACCCGCAGGCCACAGACTTCGTCGCCGTGCTCGACGACCGCGACCAGACCCTCGGTGGGCGGCGCGCCGGGGCCGAGGCCGAACGCGGCCTCGAGCCCGACCACGGGGAGGATGCGCTCGCGGATGCGCACCAGGTTGGAGCCGTCGGGTAGCGCAGTGACGGCCTCGCGGGCGACGCTCACCGACTCGCGCAGCGACAGCACCGGCAGGCCGAACAGGCACCCGGCGGCGCGCACGAGCATCACGTCGATGATCGCGAGCGTCAGCGGCAGGCGGATCGACACCGTCGTGCCGCGGCCGGGCACGCTCGTCAGCTCGACCCGACCGCGCAGGGCCTCGATGTTGGTCTTGACCACGTCCATGCCCACGCCGCGGCCCGACAGGCCGGTGACCTTCTCTGCGGTCGAGAAGCCGGGACGGAACACGAACTGCAGCAGCGCCGCGTCGCTGATCGTCTGATCGCGGGTGATCCAGCCGAGCGCCTCGGCCTTGGCCCGGAGCTTCGCGGGGTCGATGCCGCGGCCGTCGTCCGTGACGCTGATCCAAACCTCGCCGCCCTGGTGGCGGGCGTGCAGTCGGATCGTCCCGGCCGCGGGCTTGCCCTGGGCGACGCGAACGTCCGCGGACTCGAGCCCGTGGTCGAGCGAGTTGCGGACGATGTGGACCAGCGGATCGGCGACGCCCTCGAGCACCGACTTGTCGACCTCGGTGTGCTCACCGTCGGCGACGAACTCGACGCGCTTGTTCAGCTTGATCCGGAGGTCGCGGACGACGCGGTTGAGCTTGTTGACGACGCCCGACAGCGGCACCATGCGCATCGCCATCGCGGCGTCGTGCAGGCCCGTCGTCACGCGCAGCAGCTGCGAGGACGCGGCGGCGAAGTGATCGGCGTCGAGCGTGGCGACGTCGGGGCTCTGGACCACGGCGGACACCGCGGCGATCAGCTCGCCGACCTGGTTGAGCAGCGCGTCGAGCTTGATGGTGTCGACGCGGACGAAGGACGACTCGGCGCGGTTCGCCGCGGCCTCGGCCGGCGGGCCGGCGGCGTCGACGGTCGGCTCGCCGGCGGGCTCGCTCGCGAGGCGGCGCTGCTCGGTGAGGGCGTCGGCGACGTTGCCGGAGTCGACGATGCCCATGCTCACCAGCACCTCGCCGAGCGGGCGGCGCTGGAAGTCGACGACCGCGTCGATGGTCGCGGTGTCGACGGCGCCCGCGGCGACGAGCAGCTCGCCGACGCGGGGCACGCGGGCGCGGGGATGCGTGGCGATCAGCTCGTCGGAGAGGCGCCCGACGATCGCGTCGCGTTGGGGGATCGCCGCGCCACCCTCGGCGTTGCCCAGCGAATTGCGGATCGCGTCGATGGCCCCGAGCACCGCGGACATCAGGCCGGGGTTCGGCGCGAACGATCGCTTGCGCAGGCCGTCGAGGATGTCCTCGGCGCGGTGGGCCACCGCCTCGACGTCGGCGAGGCCGAGACAGCCCGCGTTGCCCTTCACGCTGTGCATCGCGCGGAACGCCTCGTTCAGCGTCGCGTCGCTGGCGTCGGTCTCGAGGCCGAGCAGGAGCTGCTCGAGGTTGTCGAGCTGCTCGCCCGCCTCTTCCGCGAACATCTCGACGATCTCGCGATTGGAGGTGGTGTCCTCGGAGGCGCGTGCGCTGGAGTCGTCGGACATGGCGAGGGGCCCACGCCGCTCATCGCGTCCGACCGGCCGGAGTTGTAGGAGCGGGTCCGATCGGAGGCCCGGGGAATCTGTCCGCGCCGCGCAGGGGTTTCGCGGTCGATCGCGGGTTTTCCCGTGGGGGGTGGTCGTCGCACCTGCGGGCGGGACGACGTTCCGACGGGCCGTCAGAGCATTTCGCGATCGCGGCGCGGCCACGTCCCACCGTGGCATCGAGGGAAATTCGATGGATGCGTCCGGGGCCCCGCAGACACTGCGCGAAGGAATTCAGGATCTGGCCCGATTTTGTCGGGCGTCGCCGACCGCCTCCGCGGTACGGGAAGGATGATCGCGACCCACGGTCGCGGCGAGAGCAGAGCAGAGGCCACCATGGAGATCGGACAGCGTGCTCCTTCGTTCGCGTTGCTCGCGTTGGCGATCGCCTTCGTGACGGCGCACCCGCTCCTCGTCGACGACGTCAGCGGCGTCGATGCGATCGTCGCGGCGACGATCGCCCTCGTGTGCGCGGCGGTCTGCGGTGCGGCGCTGCACGGCTTCGCGGGCGCGCGGCCGCGGAGCTGACGGCGTGCGCCGGCGCGATCGTGTTGGCCTCGGGCCCGCGGTTGCGACACACTCCCCCGGTGTTGGCCCCTGTGCTCGCTCGCGCCGCGATGGCGCTGCTGCTCGAACCCTCCGCGACCAGCACCGCCGGTGTGATCGAATGGACGGCCCCGGCGGCCTGTCCCGACGATGCCGCCCTGGAGTCCCGCATCGCCGGCTATGTCGAGGCGACCGAGGGGGCGAGCCCGACGCAGGCCACGGTGCGCGTGGTCGCGGCCGGGTTCGAGGTCGAGCTCGTCAGCATCGTCGACGGCGAGCCGCAGCGGCGCACGCTCGCGGCCCCGAGCTGCGAGGTGCTCGCGGATGCGGTGGCGGTCGTGGTCGCGTTGGCGATCGAGCCGACTGCGGGTGAGCCGGAGCCGGAGCCGGAGCCGGAGCCGCTCCCATCGGGTGCGGTGGCGTTGCCGGTCATGGCGCCCCCCTCGAACCTGCGGGGCGTTCGCGCTGCGCCGCCGGTGGCGGACGTGCCCAACGGTCCCGCCTGGGACGTCGGCCTGCGCCTCGAGGGCGGCTACGGCAGCGGCGTGGCCCCGATCGGCAGCGGCGTGTTCGGCCTGGCGTTCATCGTCGGGCGCCGCCGCGGCTCGATCGAGGCGATCGCGCGGCTGTGGGCGCCGCGGCGCTTCGACGAGCCCAACGGCACGTACGGCGCGCGCGTGGTGATGGGCACCGGCGCGGTGCTCGGGTGCCTGCGGGCGCGTCCGGGCCTGCGCGTCGAGTTCCCGCTGTGCCTCGGCCTCGAGGCCGGCGCCCTCTCGGCCGCCCCGCGTGGTCTCGCGAACGACCAGACCCAGCGGTATCCGTGGGTCGGTGCGGTGGCGCGGCTCGGGATGCGGCTGCGGTTGCGCGAGCGGGTGGGGTTCGTGCTCGCCCTCGAGGGGGGGGCGCCGTTCGTCCGCAATGCCCTCGACGTCGGCGGCGCCGATCGCCTGTGGACCACGCGCACGGCGTCAGGGCGCGTGCTCGCGGGAATCGACGTCCGCTGGCTCGGGCCGGGAACCGCCCCGGGACGCTGACGTGTCATCGTCGGGTGGGGCGTGCGTTGTCCGGGGACGGACGCGGTGACGGATGGGCCGACATCCGGGAATTCGTGGGGCACATGGGGTCATTGGGTCAAGCAGAGCTCACGGGTCGTGGGCAGACGTTCGCGTCGCTGTACCGGCGTCACTTCGGCTTCGTCTGGTCCCTGACCGCCCACTTCGGCGTGCCGCCGGCGGCGCGCGAGGACGTGGCGCAGGACGTGTGGCTCGCGATCCACCGAAGGATCGACGCGCTGCGCCCCGAGGCGTCGAGTCGGGCGTGGGTCGCGTCGATCGCCCGCAACGTCGCGCTGCACCTCCACCGCGCGCAGGGTCGACGGCTGCGCAAGCACGCCGCGCTCACCGTGGTCGCCGACATGACCCTGCCGCCGCCGTCGACGGACGCGATCGCGACGCTCGAGGTGGTGCTGCAGCGGATGGAGCCCGCGCAGCGCGAGGTGTTCCTGCTCATCGCCGTCGAGGAGCTGAGCGGCCCCGAGGTCGCTGCGGCCCTGGGCATCCCGCTCAACACCGTCTACTCGCGGCTGCGACTGGCCCGCGCGCGCTTGGCCGCGGCGGTGAGCGAGATCGAGGAGCGCGACGCGGTGACGGCCCTGCGCGTCGAGCCGCCGTCGCGGGGCGCCGCGAATCGCATGTGGTTCGCCCTCGCGATGGATCTCGGCTGGCGCACGGCGACGCCGATGACGTTGGCCTCGACGTGGACGGCGAAGCTGGCGGTGGTCGCCGTCAGCGCGATGACCACGGTGGTCGGGACCGCGGCGCTCGGCGGTCACGGGGACCGCAGCGCCCATGCGCATCCATCGATCGCGGTCGGCTCGGCGGCGCCCGGCGTACCCGCGTCGGCGCGCGCGTCGTCTGCCCCGACGCCCGCCTCGGTCGCGGCGCCGGTGCTCCCCGAGCTCCCCGAGCCCCCCGTGATTGCGACGATGGCCGCCGCGATCTCGCCTGTGCCCGCGACGGTGCATCGACGCGCGACGCCGACGGTGCGGTCGGTGCCGCGGCTGAAGCCCCGCGCGCCGACGCCGGCCGAGCCGGTCGCCGAATCGGCGAGCGCCGCGACACTCGCGGCCGAGTCGGCGCTCCTCGGTCAGGCCCAACGCGCGCTGTCGGCCCGCGATCCTGCGCGGGCGCGGTCGCTGCTGGAGCAGCACGCCGATCAATTCCCGCACGGTGATCTCGCGCTCGATCGCCGCGCCGCGTGGGCCCGGATGCTCTGCGTGGCGGGCGAGGCCGAGGCGGCGCGGGAGCTCGCCGCGAGCCTGGGCCGCGAACACCCGCGCGTGCCGGCGGTCGTCGCACTGCGCGATGTGTGCCGTGCGCCGTGAGGTCGGGCGGGCGCAATGGTACGGTCGAGGCCGATGGTGGGCACGCGGAGGCTCGCGGAGCGCGTCGCGATCGCGGCGTCGATCGTGAGCCTCGTGGCCTGCGAGATCTCGCATCAGATCGGTGAGGTCCCGGGCGACGTCACGGACCCGAGCGGGACCGCGACCGGAGTGGTGACGGCGACCAGCGTGGCGACGACCGACGCGCCGACGACCTCCGAGGAGGCCGGGTCCGACGCGACGGTGGGCACGGTCACGGTCACCGACTCGGACACCTCGGGGAGCTCGACCTCGGAGAGCGACGGGACGAGCACCGCGGGCACCGGTGACGCCACGACGTCCGAGGCGGGCAGCGACGGGACGACGTCGACCGGTGGCAGCGACGCCACGACGGCGGGGAGCAGCACCGGCGGCGGCAGCGAAACCACGGGCTGACGTCGATCTTGGTAGGCTCGGGCGCCCGTGGTGCTCGCATGGTTGTTCGCGGTCGCCCTCGAGCCGCAGGCCGAGCCCCACTGGCGCGTCCCGCCCGGGTGCCCCGACGCGTCGGCCTTCGCCGCGCAGCTCGACGCGCACGGCGTCGCGAAGGACGGCGTCGAGATCCGCGGTGAGATCACCGGCGCGGCGGAGACGGGCTATCGCATCGTCCTCGAGATCGTGCACGGCGGGAGCCGCGAGGTGCGATCGATCGATGCCCGCGGCTGCGCATCGCTGGTCCGCGCCGCGGCGCTGGTCGTCGCCCTCGGTGTGGATCCGGTGGCGCTCGTCGAGCGCCGCGCGGCACCCCTCGCACCGCTGCTCGCCCCGGACTCGCCGCCGATCGGCGCGCGACGTCGCATCGACGCCCCGCAGTCCGAAGCGTCGCCGTCGTCGCGTTCCCGATCGCTGTCGTCGCCTTCGCGACCGGCGTCGCCGCGATCGCCGTCGTCACGATCGCGGTGGCAGGGCTGGCTCTCGCTCGGCGGCGGCCTCGAGCGGGGCGCCGTGCCCGGGATCACCGGCGGCGTCGCGACGGCCCTCGTCGCGCGCCGTCGCGGCCTGCGCCTCGAGCTCGGGGGCGCGTGGATCGGGCCGCGCGCCGCGGGCATCGACGCCGGTGCCGTGCGTGCGCAGCTCGGGGTGGTGACGGTGCGCGGCTGCCCCGAGCTGGTGTTGCCGCGGGCGAGCGTACCGCTGTGCCTCGGCGTCGAGCTCGGGGCGATGCGGGGCGATGGTCGCGATGCGCCCGCCGCCCGCACCGTGCATGCGCTGTGGGCCGCGCCGACCGCCAGCGCCGGCGTGCGCCTGGGCTCCGGGCCGTTCGGCGTGCTCGCGCGGGCCGAGGTCGCCGTCGCCGCCGCACGGCCGGCCTTCGAGCTGCGCGATCCCGGCGCGCCCCTGGCGGTGTTCACCCCGGAGGCGGTCTCGGCGAGGATCTGGCTCGGCGTGGAATTCCGGATCGTGCGGTGACGGATGCCCGCCATGATGGAGAACCGACGGGCAACGCAGGTGGCTGACCCACGGATCACGCGGTTCGAGGCGCTGTATCGCGATCACTTCGGGTTCGTGTGGGCGGCGGCGCGCGGCCTGGGTGCCCCCGAGGCCGCGCTGCCCGACGTCGTGCAGGAGGTGTTCATCACAGCGTACCGGCGCCTCGACGAGATCGATCTCCAACGCTCCGGGGCCAAGGGCGTCGGGCCCCGGGGGTGGTTGTACGCGGTCACGCGCCGCATGGTGTTCCGCGTGCGTCGCACGGCGGCCCGCGCCACCCGACGCGAGCTCGCGCTGCGTCGTTTGCCGGACGACGTCGCCGAGCCCCACGGCGCCGGCGATGCGACCGTCGATCTCGCGCGACTGCTCGACGCCCTCGAGCCGCCGCAGCGCGAGGTGCTGGTGATGGCCGATCTGCTCGGCATGAGCGGGCCCGAGATGGCGGCGCAGATCGGCGCGCCGCTCGACACCGTGTACTCGCGGCTGCGGCTCGCGCGGGGACGCGTGCAGCGACTCGCCCGCACCACCGCGCTCGAGGCTGCTGCGGGCGCGTTGCATCGCGTGCCCGATGGGGCGCGGGCGCGGTGCTGGGTGGCGATCGTGCCCGCGTTGTCGCCGACGGCCGCCGCGACGGTGGGTGGGCTCGGCCTGGCGAAGCTCGGGTTGGCGGGCGCGGCGATCGTCGGTGCGATCGCGTGGGTCGCGACGCCGCCGCGATCGCCCGACGTCGTGCCGAGGTCGGTCGAGGTGCCGTCGAGCGGTGCGTCGTCGCCCTCGATCGCCGCCTCGACGCCTGCGGATCCGGCCGCCCTGCCGCCGCTCGCACCGTCGCCCGAGCCGATCGTCGCGCGTGCGCCGATCGTCGCCGCCAAGCCGGCATCACCACCACCGGTGCCGTCGCCCGAGCTGCGCGCTCCCCCCGTGCCCGCAGGCGTCGACGCCGAGCTCGCGGCGCTCGAGCGGGCCGACGCGCGGCTGCAGGCCGACGATCCGGCGGGCGCGTTGGCGATCCTCGACGCGACGCGCGGGGCCGATCCCGACGGCCAGCTCGCCGATGCCCGCGGCGCGCTGCGGGTGCGGGCGCTGTGCGGCCTCGGTCGCGTCGACGCGGCCGTGCGCGAGGCGGAGGCCCTGCGCCGGGCCTTCCCCACCTCGCGCGTCGCGGCGGCGTCGCGGTGCGAGGGCGCGTGACGGATCGCGGGGCGGCCGGAGAACCGAGGTCATGATGGTTGGTACACGAGTCTTCTTGGTGGTCACCGGGATGGTGTGGGTGGGTGGTTGTGTGAGCCCGAAGGCGATCGGTCAGACGCCGGACACGGACGGCGATCCGACGGCGTCGAGCGGTGACGACACCGACGATCCGACCGCGGAATCGATCGGCGAGCCCGGGACGATCGTCATGTGCCCGGACCAGCCGGGCATGTGCGCGGACGTCGACGGCAACTTCTGTGACGACGGCGCGGGTGGGCCGGCCGATGAGTTCGACGCCGACTGCTGCGTGCGGCCGCGCTGCGACCTCGACGGCGTGTGCCCCGACGGTCGCGTGTGCGTGGTGATGAAGGGGTGGGGCGAGGGCGCGGGGTCGTCGACCGAGTGCGTGCCCGACGGCGACGTGTGCGGCTGCGGCGGTACGGCCGACGGTGACGCCGACGCGGCGGTGTGCGTGTTGGTCGAGGACGCCCCGCCCGAGCCGCTGCCGGGCCAGTGCACGACGGAGTCGACCGGCGACGCGCTCGCGGTGACGCCTGACGATCCGGCGCTGATCGGCACCGCGAGCTGCGTCGTCGCCCAGATCGTCGACACGACGATCGATCTCGACTGCACCGCGGGCGACTTCACCGGGGCGATCACGCTGGGCATCGGCACCGCCGCGCCGTCCCTGGCGCTCGCGGTCGACGACATCGTCGACGTCACGCTGGCCAATCGCATGTTCAATACCCGCGAGTGGACCGTGGCGATCGCCAACGCGGCCGGCGAGCGCGTGGTGGTGGCGGGCGACGGCCAGGGCCTCAGCCTCGATGGCAGCACACCGCCGTGGCCGACTGGCGTCGATGGAGTCGAGATCGCCGCGATCGGCTGCCCGGTCTCGGAATGCGGCGACTACGGTGCGGTGCTGCGCGCCCGGCAAGGCGAGCTGAGCATCGACGTCGCGCCCGGGCAGTCGGCCGCGGTGCCCGGGGCGTTCGACGGGGCCGCGCCGCTGCTCAGCGTGTTCGAGGCGCGCCGCGGTGGCGGCGGCGACGAGTGCGATCCGCCGAGCTTCGGGTGGGTCGGCTACTCGATGGTCGTGCCCGGCCCGGCGTGATCACGACCCCGGCGGGCCTGCTGCGGTGCTCACCAGCCGCAGCAGGCCTTCACGTTGGCCTCGAATGAGTCGGGGGAGGTGCAGATGCCGAACGAGGGGCATTTGGCGATCTCGATCTCGTCCTCGTAGCAGAGGCAGATGTCGCCCCCGGAGCACGACATGCGTCGATCGGGCGTGCCGCTGCAGCTGTACTCGCACGTGCCGTCGGGGCCGAAGCCGATCGAGCATTCGCCGTCGCCCCCGTCGCACAGCCCGGCGACCTCGCCCGCGAGCGCTTCGCAGTCGGGAGCGCCGGTGTCCAGCTGGTCGCAGCTCAGCGTGCCGAAGCACGCATAGAGCTCGCAGCGGGCCAGCGCGCAGGCGGGCGTCTCGGTCGCCAGCTCCTCGCCGCAACCCGTGACGCACTCCTCGTAGATCCCCGACTCGGGATCGCAGGTGATGACCGTCGCGCAGTACGCCTGGCACGCGCTGACGAACTCCGTGTCGCAGCCGACCGGCTCGACCGTCGTCGCGGTGGTGCCGACGGTGGTGCCGGGGGTGGGGTCGGTCACCGAGTCGGGTTCGGTCATCGTCATCGTCGCGGTGGCGTCGGGCCCGGAGAGCTCGTCGCTGCCGGCGTCTGCGTCCGCGGTCCCGTCGTCGCCCCCGGTGTCGCCGGTCGACACCGCCGGACCACAGCCCGCGATCACGATCATCCACCACCCCAGCGTGCGCTTCATTGGTAGACCCTACCTTCCTTCTCTCTTGGATTGAATTCCGGTAGGGCCCCCGTTCAAACCGTGCGTGCGAATTTCCCGCACACGGCTTACCGGTGGTCTCTCGGTGTCGCGGTACTGCACG
>JBIJCC010000145.1:0-24008 GCA_044344875.1 Nannocystaceae bacterium | reverse complement strand
CTGACGTCGTCCACATCAACCCGATCGACACCGAGGCCGTCGCCCTCGCTGAGGCAGCCGCACCTGCCTGCATCGCTACTTAGAATTCCCTTCTCCCCTGTCTCAAAGTCGTTGACACGTTCCGGTCTGCCAAGCGCTGCGAGTTGCCGTCGAGGCGCGCGAGCCTGAGTACGGGTCGTTGACGTTCCACAGCGACCAAGGCATCCAGTACCGATCGCAGCGATTTCGCCTCATGCTGCGTGCGCGCGGCATCACGCAGAGCATGAGTCGCCGCGGCAACTGCTGGGACAACGCTCCGATGGAGTCCTTCTTCGCGACGCTCGAGCTCGAGTGCCTGCGTGCTCAACCTTGCAACACGGGCGACGACCTGCGGGCCGCGATCCGCAACTACATCCGCTTCTACAACACCCGCCGAGTCCACTCGACGCTCGGCTACGTTGCACCCGCCAACTTCGAGTCGTCAACTACCAAACCAGTCCGCACGTGAGTGTCCACAATTGCGGGGCAAGACCAGCGCTCACGGGCGAAATCTGTCGCACTTCGGGGACGTCGACGCCGAGTGAACCCGGCGTCCTGGTGGTGATGTTCGTGATCTCGTGGTTCCTTTGAGCTACGCGACATCCGGCGGTTGCCGTGGCCGCGTCGCGCCAGCGCCTGCTACGCTCACGCCGTGATCGACGACGCGCTCTCGAAGTTCGTCCGCCGATCGTTCGTGGCGTGGCACTTCGCCGCCGCGCTCGCGTGCAACCGGCCGGTCTCGGCGGTGCCTCCCACCGAACCTTCCCCGGCGGACCCGGCTCCGACGAAGACCGCCGAGCCGCGCACGGAACCGGCGCGGCCCGGCGCGATCGACCGCGCCACCGCGCGCGCGGAGGCCCGGCGGATCCTCGAGGCGGTCGCCGCCGCGCGGAACCTCGCGCTCGTCGACGAGGTCGGCGTCGAGGTGATCGACAGGCCGGGCATCCGCGCGTTCGCCGAGACGGCGATGCGCGAGCACACCCCGCCGGAGCAACGGCGACTCCTCGGGCGCATCGAAGCGGCGCTCGGCGTGCTCCCGCGGGGGGCGGACTCCGAGCGCGTGATGCTCGAGCTGCTCGAAGACGGTGTGATGGGCCTGTACGACCCGAAGAAGAAGACGCTGTTCATCGGCGACTTCGTGCGCCCCTCGGCGCTCAGCACGATCGTCGGCCACGAGATCGCTCACGGACTCCAGGACATGCACTTCGGTCTGGAGCGGCTGCAAGAGGCGATGCCGCACCGCAGCGACGCCGAGGTGGCGCGGCGCTTCCTCGTCGAAGGCGACGCTCAGGCCGCGTACCTCGCGTGGGCGAGCGAGGACGGCGTTGCGGGCATCCGTGAGCCGATCCTGCGGGCGGACGCGGATCGGGCGGTGTGGCTCGGACCGCTCGCCACCACCTACCCCGTGCTCCGTCGCCAGCTGCTGATGCCGTACGCCGACGGCACCGCCACGGTGATCCGGCTGGTGAAGACGCAGGGCTGGGCGGCGGTCGACGCCCTGTTCGCGGAGCTCCCCGCGAGCAGCGAGCAGATGTTGCACCTCGACAAGCTCCTCGCCCGCGAGGCTCCGGTGCCGGTGTCCTTTCCCGCGACGGCCCACCTCGACGCCGTCGTGGAGGCCGTCGGGCTTTCGTCGGTGTGGCACGACGACCTCGGTGAAGCGACGCTGCTGGCGATGCTCGCCGAGGTCGACACGGTGGACGGGGCCCGGCTCGCCGCCGCGGGCTGGGGCGGCGATCACTTCGTCGCCTACGAGGACACCGACGCGAGCACGACGATGCTCGCCGGGCTCACGGTGTGGGACACGACCGCGGACGCGAAGCAGTTCGAGGCCGCGTTCGCGCGCTACTTGAAGGACTCGGTCGGCACACCCCACGCGCTCGAGCGGCGGGGCGCCCGTTGTGCCTTCGCGGTCGGCGTACCCGACGGCCTCCGGGCGAAGTCGATCGTCGCCGCGGTGTGGAAGGATGCTAAGGCGCGCCCAACGGCCCCTTGATCGTCCCCAGATCGATCCACTCCTGATCCTTCATCACCACGAACGGATACTCCGCGAGCACCAACCCACCCTTGCCGTCGTGCTGCACCGCTTGCACGCGACCCATCCCATAACCCATGGGCCCCCGCGCGTAGTAGTGCGCGCGCAGGTTGTACGGATACGCCGCCGCGGTGCCCTCGATCGCGAAGCACTCCGGCCCGTAGCCGGTGGTGATGTCGGCGTAGAGCGAGCCGCCCGAGGGCAGGGTCTTGTCGCTGAAGAACGCGTGGCCGCCCTTGCCGTCATGGATGTGGAAATCGACGTCGTTGGCGTCGGTCTCCCAGGTCAGCACGAATCGCAGCGAAGGAGAGGTGGCGATCGTGGTCTGCTCCATCCGCACCATCGCCTCGATCTCGCCGCGGGACGCCGGCGCCGCGGTGACCCACGCCGCGGCGATGAGGCCGAGGTCCTCGCGGAGGATCCGCTGGACCTCGCTGAAGCGCTCCCACGGCACGTGCTCGGCGTGCAGCGCCGCGACGATGGCGCGGGCCGCCTCGCGGTGCTGGCCCGCAGCGACCAACGCGAACGCCAGCGCGCGATGGCTCGAGGGGTGATCGGGCCGCGACGCCACGGCCGCCCGCGCGCTGTCGATCGCGACCACGAGCGCCTCACCGCCCACGCGCGCGAGTCGATTGCTCGCGTAGCGCCGCAGATCGGCGCGACCCGGGAAGAGGTCGATGATCGAGCCGTACGCTCGGCTCGCCGTCTCGGTATCGCCGGCCTTCTCGGCAACCTCGCCGAGCGCCACCAGGGCGAGGACGTCGCCGGGTTGCTCGAGCTGCCACGCGAGCGCGAGCTCGGTGGCCGGCGCGGTGCGGCCCGCGGTGAGGTCGGTCATCACGTCGAAGAACTTGCCGGTGTAGGGGCTGCCGGCGGTGCGCTCGGCCTCCTTGCGCTCGGCGGTCGCCGCGGCCTCGCGCTCGGCCTGCCGCTTGCGCTCGGCCTCGGCGAGGGCGAGTCGATCGGCCACGATCGCGGCGGCGTCGCGGCGCAGTCCCTCGAGCGCGGCGGCCTCGGGCAGGCTCGCCGGCTTGGGCTTGGTCGCGCCGACGCCCACCGGCACGATCACGACCGGGGCCTCGCCGGGCTTGCCCGCGGCGAAGCGCATGCCCGACGCGGCGTGCTCGAGGCAGTGCGTGAGTCGGGCGTCGAGCGAACCACGCTCGCGCAGGCGCGCGAGCGTGACCGCACCATCGCCGTCGACGACGAGCTGCAACTCGAGGGCGCCGAACTCCATCGGCGCCTCGGGGGTGGCATGCATCGCGCACCAGCCGAACTGCGGCCGACGGGCATCGAGCGTGCTCGCGATGTCGGCCGCGAGTAGATCGCCGTCCTGCACGGGCGCGCCGATCGTCACGGGGGCGAGCTCGGGCATCGGCGGCGTCCGTCGCGGTAGGCCGACGTCCACCTCCTCCATCTTCCTCTTCGCCTTGGTCGCGCTCGACCTCGTGCGGAGCATCGGCTGTTCGAGCGCTTCGTCGATCATCGGCATCGGCTCGGCGGGCGGGGCCGCAACCGCGGATCTCGCCGCGGTCTCGATCACGTCGCCCGTCGCCGGCGCGATCGCGGCGGGATCGGCCGGAGCGTCGCCGCGATCGCCCGACTCTTCGGCATCCTGCTCCCGGTCCTCCACGTCGCTGACGCTCCCGGGCACGCCCCCGGGCAGGCCCCGGGGTACGCCACTGGGCACTGCACCGGGGGATCCGCCGGGCACGGGCGTTCGTCCGTCGAACGCACCCTCGCCGTGCGAGCCGGCCCCGCGTCCAACGCTGCCAAGGCTGCCGATGCCACCCTTGGGGCTGCCCGGGCCCCAGCGCCCCGTGCTGACCGCCAACCACTCCGGCGCCTCGGGCAACACCGTCATGTCCGCGATCGCGAGCGCGGCCGGCTGCCCATCGCGGTGCACGAGCTCGACGCCCCCGGGCCCGATCGCCAGGATGTCGGCGAGTGCCCGGCGATCGATCCCGAAGCGCGCGTAGTCGGCCTCGCGCTCGAGCACCAGCAACGCGGTGAACTCCGAGAGCACGCGCTCGCGCACCGAGAGCTCGACGATCTTGCGCTGCAGCGCGTCGCGACCCTGGGCATCGGTGACCAGCAGCCGCGAGCGTTGATCGGTGAGCCGCTGCACCAGCGCGCGCATCGAGGCGCGCCGCAGCAGCGGGCCGGTGACCTCGGTGATCGTCGCGCTCTGCACCTCGCCCTCACCGAGGCCGACGCGCATCGCGGCGCCCTCGGGCAGCTCGGCGTACACCAACACCTCGTCGCCCGGCTGCACGCCCTCGATCCGCTCGGGCCACACCCACGTCGCCCCGGGCACCGTGACGTCGAGGGCCTCGAACGCGACCGTGCGCAGCTCGTGCACGGCCGCGGCGTCGTCCGACCGGGCATCGACGACCACGCCGGGCGCCATCGCAGGCGCGGTGGTGATGGTCGCGAGCACGTCGTCGTCCCCGGACCCGTCGGCGATCGCGTCGATGCGCGTGACGCCGAGACCGGCGAGCTCGTTCGCGGCGCGCTCGAGCTCGACCAGCTCGGTCGCGCCCGTCGTCGCGACGCCGTCGGTGACGACGAGCACCCGCCGCTCGCCACCGCCTTGCCCGACCGCCCGCAGCGCCCCCGCGAGATCCGAGGCCCCGAGCGCGCGGCGGCTCGCGATGGCCGCGAGCGCGGCGTCGTCGAGGGTCGCGGTCGTCCCGGTGAAGAGCTCGGTCGCGGTCTGGTCGAAGCCGAGGATGCGCAGGGGAATCGGCGCGCCGACGTCGGCCTCGAGCGCGCGCAGCACCCCGCCCAGCCGACGGATCCGCCGATCGAAGCCGATCGCCCGCGACGCGCTGGTGTCGAACAGCACGACGAGCTCACCGATGCCGACCGGCTCCTCCGGCCCCGTGACGGCGACGCGCGCCAGGGCATGCGCACCGCTGCGGATCGCGATCGGCCCCTTGCGCGCGGCGAGCTCGACCTCGAAGTCGTGGTCGGGCGTGACGTTCGACTCGACCCAGCTCGTCGCCGGCGTGTCGCTGCCGGCGAGGGTCGCCGAGACGTCGAGCGACGCGATGGACGGCAATCCGCGCAGCGGTAGGCGATACGGCTCGCCGTCGTGCACGAGCTCCTGCGAGTACGAGACGATGAGCTCCTTGCGCGCGTTGGCCTCGATCGGGAACACGCGGGCGCCGAAGCGATTGCCCGCGTCGTGCTCGAGCAGCGCGGGATCCTGCCGGCGGTGCAGGAAGTCCTCGTAGGCGCGCCGCGCCGCCTGCCGTTCGACGACCTCGCCCTCTTGCCATGCGTCGCCGAGCTTCATCGCGAAGCGCGAGATCGCGGCGCGGCCCGGCAGCTCGATCTCGAAGCGGCCCTCGATGCGCCGCGGCAGCGGGTTCTCGAACTCGAGCCGCAGCTCGGTGAACGCCAGGGGCCCCTGCACCACCGCGCGAGCGTGCAGGCTCACCAGCCGCAGGCCCGTGCCATCGGAGGCGGTCAGCGACAGGGGCGGCGCCAGGTCGCTGCGATCGGTCTCGATCGCGAGCGATCGCGTGGGCAGGATCGTCGGTCGCGGGGCCTTCGTCGCCGCGGCCCCGACCGCCTCCGCCGCGCCATCGGAAGCGGGGGGCGCGGGGGTGCAGGACACGCCCACCAGGGCGAGCGCATGGAGCCATCGGACGGACGCGGACAACAGGAGATCGGAGGTCGGCATGTCGGCGGGTGATCGAGGGACGCACGGAGACTGCACTCGGTCTCCCGGCCGCGAACCGGGTCGACTCTAGGACGCCGGCGACGACAGGGTCGAGGTCCCGGTCGCGATCGACGAAACCGCGTCGCCCGGCCGGGAACCGAGGAGCGGCGCGGCCGTGGACCACGGGGGTGTACGGCCATGACCAGGCGGCTCAGCATCGTCGTCGCAACGTTCTCCGCGGTCTCCTGCGCACCCAGCCTGGAGCGGGAGATCGTTATGCCGGCGCTGGAGCTGCTGGCCGCGATCGAGGTCGCGACCAGCGTGACCCACAGCTGTTCCCGCCACGAGGACGGGACGGTGTGGTGCTGGGGTGCGGGGGCGGTCGGACAGCTCGGGACCGGCGACGATCGCAACCTCGCCCGACCGGCGCCGGTCGTCGGGATCGACGACGCGGTGGGTCTCGCGGTCGGGGATGACTTTGGCTGCGCGCGCAGACGCGATGACTCCGTCGCGTGCTGGGGCCGCGGCGATGCCGGCCAGCTCGGCGAGTACCGCGGCCACCTCGCCGACGAGCTGGTGTTCGGCAGCACGACCGGTCAGGTGTGGCGCCAGGGTCCGCGCGGCAGCGTCGTGCCGGTCGAGATCCCGCGGGCGAGCGAGGCCCGCACGATCGTCGCCGCCGGTGAGCACGCGTGCGTGGTGCAGCACAGCGGCCGCGTGTGGTGCTGGGGCCGACTCGCCGGCACGGTGCTCGCCGATGCCGATGGCAACGGCCTCGAACTCCGGCCCCTGGGCGGCGCCGTCGAGTTGAGCACGGGTCCCGATCACGTGTGCGCGCGCTCGGGTGAGCGTTGGCGATGTTGGGGCCGCCGCGTCGCCGGACGTCGGGCATGCGACGGGCTGCCCGGCTGCGGGATGGAGGTCTGGGACGCCGCGTCCGCGCCGACGCCGGCGGGTCGCGGTGCCCACGAGTGCCACGTCGACGCCGTGGGGCGCGTCGCCTGTCGCGGCCAGAATGCCCACGGTCAGCTCGGGCTCGGGGATCTCCGCGGGTCCGAGACGCCCGAGGTGATCCTCGGCTACCACCGCGGCCGCTGGCACCGTTAGGGCCCGGCTTGGGCGACGCCGCAATCCCGACAAGGGCGGTCGCGCTGCCCACGTTGGCAGCGACCACGGTCGATGCCAACGGATTCTCCTGGTACGTCGCTTGAAAGCGAGCACGTCCGTGGGTTCGCGCAAACTCTTCCTGGCGTACTTCGGCGGCAACGAGCCGCGCCCCTCACTGTCGCCGACGATGGATCACGCCATCGTCACCGGCTATGCGATCGCGATCCGATCCACGGGTGGAATGGTGCTCCCGGTCGAGCAGCGCTTCGAGCTGACGGCGGACCAGGCCTATGCGCTCGGCGAGCTCGATCGTCGCCCCAACGCGACGGCCGCGAGGCAGGTCATCGAGACCTGGCGCGCCGGCACGGCGATGTACCCCAAGGCGTCCGAGAACACCTGGATCTCCGCCTCGCCCAGCCTCGCCCGGGCGATCCGGCACACCCTGGCGTACGCGCGCCCCGGCGACGTGCTCGGGGAGCTGCTGCTGTTCGATCACGGGGTCGAGGGCGCCGACGGCGAGTTCATCGGCATGTCGTTCGGCACCGACTTCCTCAGCCCCGACACGCTGTACTCGCAGGGGCACGCCGAGGCGCTGGCGCAGCTGCGACCGCTCGTCGACGCTGGCACGATCGTGACCCTGGCCGGCTGCAAGGTCGCCTCCAACGCCGTCGGCCGGCGGCTGCTCTCGGAGATCGCGGGCCTGCTCCGCGTGCGCACGCAGGGCTTCGTCGAGGATCAATACGTGTCCGCGCTGCGCCCGGGGATCGAGGGCCAGACGATCTCGTGCGGCGCGTCGGTGTGTCGGCCGAGCGCCGTCACACCGTTCGCCGCGACGATCTACGGCTCGCCGCAGGCGTACGGCAACGTCGATCCCGGGTGGGACTGAAGGCGCGCTACTCGAGCAGCATCACGAGGACGTTCGGGTCGCCGGTCGGTCCGGCGACGTAGGCCTGCGCGTCGGCGTCGTCGAGGACCCACGCCCGCAGGAAGTTGCCCGAGAAGCGGCCGACGGTCTCGACGCCCACGGCCTGATCGAGCGTCGGCGCCGAGGCATCCGCGGCGGCACCGGGCGGGTTGTCGACGTTCGCGTTGCCGTAGTGGTTGGAACCGATGAGCGTGACGTAGGCGCCCGGCGGGCTCTGCAGCGCGCCGAAGGTCTCGAGGCCATCGGCGGGCAGCGCCTTGGAGTCGAGCGTGCCCTGGATCAGCGCGACGCCGAGGCCGTCGTTGGCGAGCGGAGCGATCGCGCCGCCGAAGGGCGGCCGCATGTTGGTGCCGTAGAACGCACCGGCGCGCACGGCCGCGGGCAGCTCGAACGGCGCCGTGCAGAACGGGAACATGCACTGGCCCGAGAGCGCGTACACGCCGACGACGCCGCCGTAGGAGTGACCGAGCAGGCCCGCGAGGCTCGCGTCGACGTGGCCGGCGAGCGGCGCCTCGGCGTCGTCGCCGAGCACGGCGATCCCCGCGAGGGCGTCGACGATCACGGACTGCTCCATGTACAGTCCGGTGCCGGCCAGGCTCGAGCTCTCGTGGTTGGGGACGACCACGACGAAGCCGTAGCGCGCGACCATCGACGCGAGGTCGCTGTAGTACTGCTTGTCGACCTCGGCGCCCTGCAGCATGAGCGCGACCGGGAACGCGCCGTCGGCATCGGGCCAGTAGACGTCGGCGGGATCCCCGAGCACGGGCAGATCCCCCGAGTACGTCAGCACGGCGTCGAACAGCGGCTGGCCATCGGACACAGGCGCGCCGGTCGTGTCGTTGCCCTCCGCGCTCGTATCGGACTCGGCCGTGGTCGGGTCGTCGTCGCTCGTCCCCGCATCGGAGGTCCCGGGCGCCGATGCGGTCGCCGCCGTCGACTCGGCGTCTCCCACCGTCTCCGCGGACTCCGTCGCGTTGCCGGTCGTGGTGCCGGAGGTCTCGGCGGCACCGTCGGAGTCGGCGGCGCAGGTGGGCACGAAGGCGATCGCGGCGGCGTGCAGGAGGACCGGGGCGAGGATTCGGGAAGCCATGGACCGCGAAGGTACGGCAGGCGTGCGCACCTGCCACTCGGAAGTACGTCGGGTGTATCGGGGCCGGGGCGCGCTCACGTTTTCTCGGCCCGACAAAAGCCGCACGCGTTCAGATCGGCTCGCACACCACGGTCGCGTACTCCGCCCGGAACGCGAACTTCGCCGGGACGTTGTCGAGGTAGGCGAGGCGGTACGAGATCGGCGCGCCGGGGGAGTCGGCCGAGAACTCCCCGCCGTTCTCGAGGTAGTCGACCATCGCCGCGGGGCCGGCGACCGCGACGGCCGCGTCGCCGCCGTTGCCCCCGAGCAGCAGCGCGGTGACCTTCGAGGCCGACAGGGCGGCCTTGGCCTCGAGGCCGATGTCGAGGTCGAGCTGATCGTTGAGCGCCAGCCCGATCGCCGCCGAGATCGTCTCGAACGACGCATTGGTCTCGATGCCGAACAGCACGCGTCGGCCGTAGACGATCGATTGCACGTACATCGGCGGGCTGTCCGCATCCATGTGCGGCGAGAGATCGTCGACGGTGGTCCCCTGCGCGAACATCTCGGCGGGCCGCGACGGCACGTCCATGTCGACGGTGTAGTAGCTCTGGGTGAAGTCGACGAGGAATCGATTGCTGAACGAGGATTCGTCGAACGCGAAGAGGCCCTGCAGCTTGGCGCCGCCCGACCAGCCGACGCCGGCCTTGACCTCGAACTCGAGCTGGCTCTCGCTGCTGATGGCGAGGGTCCGGTAGGCGATGTTGGCCGGCACGGAGCCGGTGAGACCGCCCTGCAGGATCGCGTTGCGGGCGGTGCGGAACGCCGAGAGCGAGGGGACGTCGAGCTGCGCCGACGGATCGGCGACGGCGTTCTCGAGCGACAGGCTGAACACGAGCGGCCCGCGCTCGACACCGATCTCGACGAGATCGCCCGCGAGGGCCTCGTCGCCGCGGATCACCGCGCCCGGCCACAGCGACGCCGAGTCCGGCTGCAGCGCGATGACGCCGACGGCGTGGTCGGTCTGCTCGGTGTAGACGTAGTGGCAGCTGAGCTCGCCGTCCTGCCACGGCGGCGGGCACAGCTGCGCCTGCGGATCGCACTCGACCTGCTGCTCGGGTTGCTCCGGCGGGATCGCGAGGTGGCCGAGGCCGAGGACGAACGCGTCGAGCTCGTCGCCGTGGTCCTCGGGGAGCTCCCCGGTCGATTCCGCGGACCCCGAGGATTCGCCGCCGTCGTCGTCGGACGTCCCCATCGGCGCGGTGTCGCCGTCGAACCCGAGGCTCGAGGCCGAAGGCAGGGACTCACTGCTCGCGCACGCGCACGCCAGCACACCCGCGATGATTCCGTGTCTCGTCATGATGGTTCCCTTCAGTCGACCGCGACCCGCAACGTCGCGTGGATCTCACCGTCTTGGGCGAACTGCAGCACGTGATCGCCGGCCCATCCGTGCTCGAGCAGCAGCGGACCGATGCTCGCCTCGCCGAAGTCGTCGTCGCCCTCGAAGAGGCCCGAGTCCGCCTCGAACAGCCGGCCGCGCAGGCACAGCTGCGCGGCGGCATCGGTCGGGACATCCCACTGCGTGAACGACAGCGGCGCGGGCGGCTGCCACACGCCGAAGACGTCGACCGTGCCGCCCCGGTCGCGGCGGAACACGTCGAACCAACCCTCGGCGTCGGGTCGGCACGCATCGACCTCGCCGGGCGCGGCCACGCGGCCCTGCAGTTCTCCGAACACCTGCACGTGACCGCCGTCGTTGCCGCCGATGTAGTTCATCTCGACCAGGTCGACGGTGACGTCGAGCGTCTCGTCGAAGCAGTTGCGCTCGGACCAGTCCGACGTGAACGCGAGCGTCGTCGCGGTGTTGTCGAGGTACGCGAGCTGGTATGCGATCGGTGCGCCGGGTGACTCGGCCGAGTAGTCGCCCCCGGCGGCGAGGTGGCCGAGCAGCCCCTCGAACCCGCCGATCGCGGCGACGGCGGTCTCGCCCGAGCCGCCCAGGATCAGCGCCGTCATGCGGGTCTGCTCGAGGATCTCGGCGGACTCGCTGTCCACCGAGACGCCGCCGCTGAACAGGAACGCGTCGAAGCCGGCCTCGACGGCCGTGCGGACGGCATGGGCGTCGAGGCTGCTCTCGAACGCGAACAGCACCCGCCGACCGTAGGTGATCGACTGCACGATCATCGGCGGGTCGTCGGTGCCCATCTGGCCCTCGACGTCGGCCACCGTCACCTCGTCGAGGAAGAGATCCGAGGGTTGGTCCGGCGGATCGATGTCGATGGTGTAGTAGGCCTGCGTGAAGTCGACGAGGATCTTCGTGCGCCGTTGTTCGTCGTGGAAGTCGAACAGCGAGTCGACCTCGGCGACGCCGAAGAACCCCGCCCCGAACCCCACGCTCGTGCCGAGCTGCTCGAACTCGTGGATGATCTCGATGTCGAACGCCACCTGCGCGGCGGTGGCCCCGGTCACGCCGGTCGCGAGGATCTGATTGCGCGCCGCCCGGAACGCCGACAGCGACGGATCGTCGAGCATCGCGACGGGGCTACCGCCGAGGTTCTCGAGCGACACCGAGAACGTCAGCGGGGCGCGGGCGGCGTTGATCGGCGTCAGCAACCCCTGCAGCGCATCGGCCCCCCGGACGACCGCGCCGGGCCACAGCGACACGGCGCCCGGCTGCAGCGCGACGAGCTCGTCGAAGTGGGCGGTCTCGCCGTAGTGCACGTACTCGCAGAACAGCCCGTCCTCGGGCCCGTCGACGGGGCAGTCGTCGCCGACGCAGGGCAGCTCCTGCTTCGGGGAGAAGTCCGCGACCGCGAAGTGGCCGAGCCCGACGATGAAGGCGTCGAGGGCGTCGTCGTCGGTGGGGATCCCCTCGGTGTCGATGCCCGTGCTCGACGTCTCCTCGGCGTCCGGGACCCACCCGGCCGCGCCGAAACCGTCGGCCGCGGCACCGCGGCTGCACGCCGACCCGAGCAGGGGGACGAGGATCGCGAGGGCGTGGCGGCGCATGCCCCCTCGAGTTGCCACCCCGAGGGGGACGGTTTGCGGGAATCGTCCCGCCGCCCGTCGTCAGCGCCCGCCCGCGGACAGCGCCCGGCGGCGCCCATCGATGAGCTTGAGCAGCAGCGGCGTCAGGATGATCTGCATCGCGAGCTCCATCTTGCCGCCGGGCACGACGATGATGTTGGGCCGCGACATGAACGAGTCGTGCAGCATCGACAGCAGGTAGGGGAAGTCGATGCCCTTGGGGTTCTTGAACCGGATGACGACGAAGCTCTCGTCGGCGGTGGGGATGTAGCGCGCGATGAACGGGTTCGACGTGTCGACGGTGGGGACGCGCTGGAAGTTGATGTGCGTCTCGGCGAACTGCGGGCACACGTAGTTCACGTAGTCGGGCATCCGCCGCAGGATGGTGTCCGTCACCGCCTCGGTCGAATAGCCGCGCGTCGCCTTGTCGCGGTGCAGCTTCTGGATCCACTCGAGGTTGATGATCGGGACGACGCCGATGAGGAGGTCGGCGTGGCGCGCGAGGTTGACGTCGCCGCTGACGACCGCACCGTGCAGCCCCTCGTAGAACAGCAGGTCGGTGCCCTCGGGCACGTCCTGCCACGGCGTGAACGTCCCGGGCGGCTGGCCGAACGGCGCGGCCTCGACGTCGTCGTGGAGGTACCGGCGCAGGCGTCCGCGGCCGCTCTCGCCGTAGGTCCGGAACAGCTCCTCGAGCTCGGCGAAGAGGTTGGCCTCGGGCCCGAAGTGGCTGAGGTGTTTGTTGCCCACGGCCTCCGCCTCCGCCATCTTCTCCTTCATCTGCTGACGGTCGTAGCGATGGAACGCGTCGCCCTCGACGAACGCAGCGTTGATCTCCTCGCGACGGAAGATCCACTGGAACGTGCGGGTGACCGACGTCGTTCCGGCGCCGGAGGATCCGGTGCAGACCACCACGGGATGCTTGACGGACATGACCTACTCTTCTCCTCTGGATGCCGTTCTCGGGGCCGCGATCAGCCCCGGATGAACAGCGAGCGCTCGTTGAACAGTGGCGAGGTGAACGGACGATCGAGCCCTTCGTCGTGCTCGCGGTGGTAGCCTTCGATGCGCTCGACCTCGGCCTTCGATCCCAGGATCACGGGCACGCGCTCGTGCAGCGTCGAGGGCACGAGGTCGAGCACACGGCTCCGCCCGGTCGAGACCGCACCGCCGGCTTGCTCGACGAGCATCGCCATCGGGTTGGCCTCGTACAGCAGCCGCAGGCGCCCGGGCTTCGCGGGGTCGCGCAGATCCTTCGGATACATGAACAGCCCGCCGCGCACGAGGATGCGATGCACCTCGGCCACCATCGAGGCGATCCAGCGCATGTTGAAGTCCTTGCCGCGGGGCCCGGCGCGGCCCTCGAGGCACTCGACGACGTAACGCTTCACCGGCGGCTCCCAGAAGCGCTCGTTCGACGCGTTGACCGCGAACTCGGAGGTCTCCTCGGGGACGCGGAGATCGGGGTGGGTGAGGACGAACTCGCCGAAGCCGCGGTCGAGCGTGAAGCCGTGCACGCCGCGTCCGATCGTCAGCACGATCATCGTCGTCGGTCCGTAGATCGCATACCCGGCGCACAGCTGCTGGGTGCCCGCCTGCAGGAAGTCGGCGATCTGCGGCTCGGCGCCGGCCTGGGGCGCGCGCAGCACCGAGAAGATGCTGCCGACCGTGCCGTTCACGTCGATGTTGGACGAGCCGTCCAGCGGGTCGAACGCGAGCAGGTACTGACCGCGCGGATGGATCGACGGGATCGGGTACGGCAGCTCCAACTCCTCGGAGACCATGCCGGCGAGGTGTCCGCCGTACTCGTTGCTCCGCAGGAAGACATCGTTGGCGAGCACGTCGAGCCGCGCCTGCTCTTCGCCGTGCACGTTGGTGGCGTCGGCGGGGCCGAGGACGCCCGCGAGCGCGCCGCGGCCGACCAGGAAGGAGATGCGCTTGCACGCCAGACGGACATGGTTGAGCACGGCGGTGAAGTCGCCGGCGGCGTCCGGGAATCGCCGCTGTTCGAGGATGAGGAATTCCATCAGCGTCTGGTTGCGTTCAGCCATTGCCGGAGCTTTCGGGGGCGTTCGCTCGCGCGTCGATCGTGGGGGCAGGATCGCCGAACACCCGGCTGCGGCGGATGTCCTCGGCGTGGATCGTCATCAGTGCGTCGCGGTCGAGCGGTGATCCTCGCAGCGCGTACAGCCGCGTCGCCTGGCGCAGGCGCGCCCGATCCAGCGCGTTGCGGATCGAGCGCGCGTTGGCGAAGTGCGGCTGCGTGCGGCGCAGCGCGATGTACTCGGCCAGGGCGAGCTCGGCGTCGGAGGTCAGCTTGTAGTGCATCTTGCCGAGCATGAGCTCGGCGATCGCGAAGAGCTCGTCGGCATTGTAGTCGGGGAAGTCGATGTGGTGCGCGATGCGGGACGACAGCCCCGGGTTCGAGCGGAAGAACGTGTCCATGCGATCCTTGTAGCCGGCGAGGATCACCACGAGGTCGTCGCGGTGGTTCTCCATCATCTGCAGAAGGATCTCGATCGCCTCCTGGCCGTAGTCGCGCTCGTTCTCGGGCTTGTAGAGGTAGTACGCCTCGTCGATGAAGAGCACGCCACCCATCGCGCGCTTCAGCACCTCGCGGGTCTTCGGGGCGGTGTGGCCGATGTACTGCCCGACGAGATCGTCGCGCGTGACCGCGACCAGGTGGCCCTTTCGCACGTAGCCGAGCCGGTGGAGGATCTCCGCCATGCGCAGCGCGACGGTGGTCTTGCCCGTGCCGGGGTTGCCGGTGAACGACATGTGCAGCGAAGGTGCTCCGGTCGCGAGCCCTAGCATCGCACGGGCGCGCTCGACCACCAGCAGCGCGGCGGTATCGTGGATCCTGGCCTTCACCGGGGCCAGTCCGACGAGCTCGCGCTCGAGCTGCGCGAGGACGTCGTCGATCTTCGCCTCTGCGACCACGGAGGCGAGGTCGACGCTGTCGACCGCTTCGGTCGGGGCGCCGGGTTCGGTCATCGCGGCGGCGTCCGGGGCCCACGCTGGCCGGTCGGCTGCTGGGTGGCGTAGCTCTCGATCGTGTAGCGGATCGCGCGGCCGTCGACCTCCTGGCGGTGCAGCCGGAACCCCGGCTCCTCGGTCGGCCGGTTGACGATGAACGACATCCGCGGCGTCTCCCAGCCCCGCGTCGCGTCGAAGGCCGTCACGCGGATGTAGTGCTCCGGGAACGCGCTGCGACACGCGTTGACCTCGAGCAGGATCGCCGCGGGGTCCTTCACGTCGAACGCGGGCAGGCCGTACATCTCCCAGTACGTGTTGCGAGGGTGCGGATCGTCGGTGTACTCGACGTTCACGGCCCACCCGTTGCCGATCGCGTAGCCGATCTGCGCCTGGATCTGCACGTCGGTGAGGTCGGGCAGGAACGAGAACTGCCCCTGCGTGATGCGATTGCCGAAGTTGGTCATCATGGTGGCGATGCTCCCGGTTCAGAAGCTGACGGAGGGGGTGGGGACGAAATCTGCGGTGTCGGTGGACTCGTAGTCGAACGAGACCTCGCCCCAGGTGTCGAGGGCGGCCTTGAGCGGCGAGCACCACTTGGCGGCTTCGGTGAGGATCTGCGGGCCCTCGGCGAGGTAGTCGCGGCCCTCGTTGCGCGCGAGGATCATCGCCTCGAGCGCCACGCGATTGGCGATCGCGCCGGCCTGGATGCCCATCGGGTGACCGATCGTGCCGCCGCCGAACTGCAGCACGACGTCCTCGCCGAGGTAGTGCAGCAGCTGGTGCATCTGGCCGGCGTGGATGCCCCCCGACGCGACGGGCATGACCTTGTTCAGCGACGCCCAGTCCTGCTCGAAGAACAGGCCGTGCTCGAGGCTGACCGGCGTCTTCGTCTCGCGCAGCGTGTCGTAGAAGCCCTTGATCATCAAGGGGTCGCCCTCGAGCTTGCCGACGACGGTGCCCGCGTGGATGTGGTCGACGCCGGCCATGCGCATCCACTTGCAGATCACGCGAAAGTTCATGCCGTGGTTCTTCTGCCGCGAGTACGTCGAGTTGCCCGCGCGATGCAGGTGGAGGATCACGTCGTTGCGGCGCGCCCACTTGGCCATCGACTGGATCGCGGTGTAGCCGATCACGAGGTCGATCATCACGATCGCGCTGCCGAGCGACTTCGCGAAGTCGGCGCGCTCGTACATGTCTTCCATCGTGCCGGCGGTCACGTTGAGGTAGTGACCCTTGACCTCGCCGGTCGCGGCCGAGGCCCGGTTGACCGCCTCCATGCAGTACAGGAACCGGTCGCGCCAGTGCATGAACGGCTGGCTGTTGATGTTCTCGTCGTCCTTGACGAAGTCGAGCCCGCCCTTCAGCGCCTCGTACACGACGCGGCCGTAGTTGCGACCCGAAAGCCCGAGCTTGGGCTTGGTCGTCGCGCCGAGCAGGGGCCGGCCGAACTTGTCGAGGCGCTCGCGCTCGACGACGATGCCGGTGGCCGGACCCTGGAACGTCTTCAGGTACGCGACCGGGATGCGCATGTCCTCGAGCCGCAGCGCCTTGACGGCCTTGAAGCCGAAGACGTTGCCGATGATCGACGCGGTGAGGTTGGCGATCGAACCCGGCTCGAAGAGATCGAGGTCGTAGGCGATGTACGCGAAGTACTGCGCGTCGGTCTTGGTGCCGGGCCCGGTGTTGGGCACGGGGTCGACGCGGAACGCCTTGGCCCGGTAGAGCTCGCAGGCGGTGAGGCGGTCGGTCCACACGACCGTCCAGGTCGCGGTCGACGACTCGCCGGCGATCGCGGCGGCGGCCTCGATCGCGTCGACGCCGGCCTGGGGCGTGATGCGGAACAGCGCGATGAGGTCGGTGTCCTTCGGCACGTAGTCCGAGTCCCAGTAGCCCATCTTTGCGTAGGGCATGACGCCGGCCTTGTAGCGATTCGCAGTGTTCTCCATGGTGCCTTCCCCTCTCGACGGGCCGAGGGGCCCACGGCCTTGAACGTAGGGGTGCGGGTCCATCAGGTCTAGTCACGTGTTTTTATGCGTCCCATCAAGCATGGCTGATGTATCACCGTAGAGGCCCACCCCGATGCCCATCCGACACGCCACGCTCCGCCAGCTGCAGGTGTTCGAGGCCGCGGCCCGCCTGCGATCCTTCTCACGGGCGGGGGCCGAGCTGCACCTGACCCAGCCCGGCGTCTCGATGCAGATCAAGCAGCTCGAGGAGCCCGCCGGCCTGCCGCTGTTCGACCGCATCGGTCGCACGACCAGTCTCACCGAGGCCGGGCGCCTGCTCCTGCGCCACACCCACGAGGTGTTGCGGGCGTTCAACGACGCCGAGGACACGCTCGCCGCGCTGAAGGGACTGCGCGCCGGGCACATCGACATCGCGGTGACGAGCACGGCGAAGTACTTCGCGCCGCGGTTGCTCGCCCGGTTCCGCGACCTCTACCCCGCGGTCGAGATCCGGCTCGCCGTCGACAACCGCGAGGACGTGATCGAGGCGTTGGCCGACAATACGGTCGACCTGGCGATCATGGGTCGGGCGCCCCACGGGCTCGACACGTCGGCGGTGCCGTTCGCCGACCATCCGCTCGTGGTGATCGCCGCGCCGGATCATCCGCTCGCGGCGCGCAAGCGGATCACCGTCGAGGCCGTCGCGACCGAGAGCTTCATCGTGCGCGAGCCCGGCTCCGGGACGCGTCTCGCGATGGAGAGGTTTTTCGCCGACGCCGGGGTGGTCCCGCGGATCGGGATGCAGATGGCCAGCAACGAGACGATCAAGCAGGCCGTGATGGCGGGGATGGGCATCAGCTTCATCTCGCGGCACACCATCGGGCTCGAGCTCGCCAGCGGTCGGCTCGCGGTGCTCGCCGTGCGTGGGCTGCCGGTGATGCGGCAGTGGTTCGTCGTGCACCTGGCCGACAAGCGCCTCTCCCCGACGGCGGCGGCGTTCCGCGAGTACGTCCTGGCCAACGGCCGCGCGGTGATCCGCGACTACGCGGACGCGCGGTGAACGACGATCACGAGCTGCAGGACAACATCGAGCAGCCCACGCGATTCCTCGCCCAGTCGGGCCGCTTGCCGAAGAAGCGCTCGCGATCCGGCTGCTCGTCGTAGGGCCGGCGCAGCGTATCCATCAACGCCTCGAGCGTCCCGAGATCGCCCGCGGTCGCGTCGTCGATGGCGAGCTGGGCGAGGTAGTTGCGCAGGACGTACTTCGGATTCACCGCGTCCATGCGGGCGGCTCGGATCGCATCGGGGACGCCGTCCTCGGACACCCGCGCGATCCAGCGGCGCAGCCACGCGACCATTCGCGAGGTGACGCGGCCGTCGATCGCGTCGTCGTAGTACGCCGGTCGCACGTGCTCGAGCAGCGCGCGGTCGTCGATCGGGATCTCGGTCGGCACGCGGGCGAGCAGCCGGTAGAAGATCGTCATGTCGGTCGGCACGGCGGCGAGCAGCGCCAGCAGATCGTCGACCAGCGCCACGTCGCCGCGCGGATCGTCGCCGTCGCGCAGCTCGGCGAGACCGAGCTTCGCGGCCATCATCGCCGCCTGCTGGCGCTCGAACGCGGCGACGTAGGCGTCGAGGCCGGCCTCGAGCGCGGCGCCGGCCGACGCGGGATCGCCCGGTACCACCGGAAGGATCGCGCGGCCGAGCTGCGCGAGGTTCCATGCGGCGACCTGGGGCTGCTGGCCGAAGCGATAGCGCCGCGTGCCCGCGTCGGTGGTGTTCGGCGTCCAGTTCGGATCGAAGTCGTCGATCCAACCGTACGGGCCGTAGTCGATCGTCAAGCCGAGCACCGACATGTTGTCGGTGTTCATCACGCCGTGGACGAAGCCGACGCGCATCCAGCCGACGATCATCGTCGCGGTGCGCTCGCAGACCTCGCGGTACCACGCCGCGTAGGCGTCGGGCCCCGGCGCGCCGAGGTGTCTGAAGTGGTGACGCAGCGTGTGATCGAGCAGCGTACGCAGGGTGTCGTGATCGCCCCGCGAGGTGAAGATCTCGTAGTTGCCGAAGCGCAGGAAGCTCGGCGCGACGCGGCACACGATCGCCCCGGGCTCGGCGGCGGGGTGACCGTCGTACAGCATGTCGCGCACGACGTCGTCGCCGGTGGCGACCAGGGACAGCGCGCGCGTCGTCGGCACGCCGAGGTGGTGCATCGCCTCGCTGCACGCGTACTCGCGCAGCGACGATCGCAGCACCGCTCGCCCGTCGCCCTGCCGCGAGTACGGCGTGGGCCCGGCGCCCTTCAGCTGCAGCTCGGCGCGCGCGCCCGAGGGCGTGACGAGCTCGCCCAGGGTGATCGCGCGGCCATCCCCGAGCTGCCCGGCCCAGTTGCCGAACTGGTGCCCGCCGTAGCACGCCGCGTACGGCCGCATCCCCGGCCACAGCTGGTTGCCGCCCATCACCGCCGCGAACTCGTCGGCCTCGAGGACCGCGGGCGGGATCCCGAGCTCGGCCGCGAGATCACGGGTGCACGCGAGCAGCCGCGGGGCGGCGACCGGGGTGGGTACCACGGTCGAGTAGCACGCGCCGAGGACCTGGCGACGGCGCGCGTCCGTGCGCGGATCGGCGGGGAGCTCGCGCACGAATCGATCGTCGAATTGCAGGTCCATGCGGGCGCGAGAGGGTGGCACGGGCTGCGCGGCGGCGCCAGCTCGGGGCGCGCGGGTTCGGGCGGGCCCGTGCTCGGCGCCACGCGTTGGTGCACACTGGATGACGTGGCGTGGGTGGCAGTGATCGCGACGTCCGGGTGGCCCCGTCGCGGTCGAGGACTCGTCGCGGTCGCGGTGCTCGCCGCCTGCAACGCACCCGATGCCGAGATGGCGGCGGCGACGTCGAGCTCGGGCACCACGACCCTCACCAGTGCGGCGTCGGACGCGACATCCTCGGGTCCCCCCGATGCGATACCGTGCAGTGTCGATCGCGATTGTGCGGAGCGGTGTTGGGAGGGCCGCTGCGTCGAAGGGTGCTCCGAGGAGCAGCCGTGTTCCTCGACGACGGTGTGCATCGACGACGTGTGCGTGCCCGACGTGCCGTCGCCACCGTCGTGCGCGGGGAGCAGCGCACTGTCGATCGTCGCCCAGCTTGCGCTCGAGGACACACCGAGCGTGGTCGGGATCTTTCCACTCGAGGACGGCTCCGGCCGGATCGTGCTCGGGACTGGTCTCACGCAGCACCTGATCGACGCGACACTCGACGGCTTCGAGGGGCTGCCCGGGGCGCCGATGGCCGATCTCGACACCAGCGTCGGTGACGTCGACGGTGACGGTCACCTCGACCTGCTCGTGGAGGGCGGGCACTCGATCCTCCTGGGTGACGGCGGTGGTGCGTTCGTCGCGATCGACGGGCCGGCGGCGGCGTACACGAACGCCGCGATCGGCGACCTCGACGGCGACGGCCGTGGCGAACTGATCGCGTGGGTGACGGTCTGCATGGCGCTACGGGGGTGCGGCGGCGACGACCTCGGGGTGTTCCGCGGTCCGGCGGGCACGTGGGAGGCCATCTACAGCGGCTTCGTCGGCTTCCCCGGCACGCGACTGCGGATCGCAGCGCTGGTCCCCGATCGGCTGCCGTTCGCCGTGTTCGAGAACCACCGCGGCGACCTGCAGATCTTCGCGGGTCCCGTGGCGAACTTCCAGGCCGAGGGCGGCGCCCTGTTCGTCCCCGAATTCGGTGGTTCGGACCACGCCGTCGCGCGCGCTGCTGCGGACGACCGTGCGGAGCTGTGGCGCAATCGCCCGCGCGTCGGGTTCACCTTCCTCGCCGGTCTCCGAGTCGAATCGGACTCCGCCACGTCGACCGAGCGATGGGCGGTGCCGGGGACGTTCGAGCGGCTGGCGGCCGGCGATCTCGACGGCGACGGCGGTGACGATCTCGTCCTGGGTGGGACCTCTGGTCTCGCGGTGGTCGGCGATGATGGTTGCTTGCGCGCGTGGCCCGAGCTCGGTGCGCTGGTCGATGTCGCGGTCGGCGATCTCGATGGTGATGCGCGACCGGAGATCGTCGTCGCGACGGACGGCAGCCTCGTCGTGTACCGCCCGGCCTGACGCCCGCGGTCGCACGCTCACACCCCGGGCCGTCGCTTCGCGGTCCGCCGCTTCGACGCCCGCTTCGCCGCCGCCGTGGTCTTCGCCGCGGTCCGCTTCGCCGCGGACTTCGCCCCCGCCGCCTCCTCGCACCCCGGCGTGCGCCGCAGCGCGGACACCAGATCCCCGAACTCCCCCTCCGCCCACTTCACCATCTCGTCGATGAACAGCCGCACCTGTGGCGGCATGAACTCGCGCTCCGCATACACGACGGCGAGGCGGCTTTCGGTCTCGAACACGCCGGGCAGCACGCGCACGAGCTCGCCGCGGGCGATCTCGCCGTGCACGAGGAGCAGCGGCAACACGGCGATGCCGAGGGCCTGGAGTGCGGCGGCGCGCAGCAGGCCGAGATCGTTCGAGACGAACATCGCGTCGACGTGGAGCTTGCGGCCGTCCTGCGTGGTCCAGTGGGTCTGGGGGAGCTCGCCGCGGGCGAAGCCCTGCAGGCAGCGGTGGTGCACGAGGTCGGCGGCGGTGCGCGGCGTGCCGTGGGCGGTCAGGTAGGCCGGTGACGCGACCGCGACGAACGGCGAGCGCGCGATGGTGCGAGCGACCAGCCCGGGCTCGAGGTCGACGCTGGCCCGCAGCGCGACGTCGTAGCCACCGCGGCGCAGATCGACCATCTGCGTCGAGGTCTGCACCTGCACGCGGACGTCGGGGTAGCGCGCCGCGAAGTCGCAGATCATCGCCAGCATCGCCGGGTTCGACATCGGCGGGATCGACACCCGCAGATCGCCGCGGATGACGTCGTCGACCCGGCGCACGCTGGCCTCGGCGTGGGCGACCGCGTCGAGCACGAGCCGCGCGTGGCGGTACAGCGCCTCGCCGGCGTCGCTGAGCACGAGGCTCCGCGTGCTCCGCAGCAGCAACCGCGCGCCGAGCCGCCGCTCGAGTCGCGCGAGTCGTCGTCCGATCGTGGTCCGCGGGACGCCGAGCTCGGCGGCCGCGCGCGACAGGGACTTGGCGTCGACGGTGGTCGCGAACGCCAGGAGCTCGGCGGTTTCGAGCGGTTCGTCCATATGGAGCGTTTCCTGCCCAATCAATCCCATTGTTGCGGCATTGGCACAAGTGGCCGCCGGCTGCACAGTCGCGGCACCGGAGCGAGACGCCCGGAGGTTCCCATGAACAGCAAGCGCAACACCGTGATCTACTGGTTGGCCACCGCCCTCGTCGGGTTCGGCTTCGCGGCCGGCGGCATCGCCGACCTCGCCGCCGCCCCCGACATGGTGGCCGCGATGACGCACCTCGGCTACCCCGCGTACTTCGCGACCATCCTCGGGGCGTGGAAGCTCCTGGGCGCCATCGCGATCCTGGCGCCCGGCATGCCGCGGCTCAAGGAGTGGGCGTACGCGGGCATGGTGTTCGATCTCACCGGTGCCGTCGCGTCGCACCTCGCCGCGGGCGATGGCGTGGGCCAGGTCGTCGCGCCGGTCGTGCTGCTCGCGTTCGTGGCGGTGTCGTGGGCGATGCGTCCGCGCTCGCGCACGCTCGTGGCGGCCTGACGCTCCGGTTCAGCCCGGGCGCTGCGAGAGGTAGACCGCGACGAGCTCGCCCAGGCCCCACACCAGCGGGCACGCGGCGAGCGCGTCGCGATCGAGCACGACGGCGCACTCGCCCTCGAGCACCGCGACGTCGGCGAGGGCCTCCAGCGCCGGCGCGTCGATCACGATCTCGAACAGGCTCGCCGCGAAGCCGGTGGACAGCGTCCGCCGCTCGACGACAGCACGCGGTCCCGCGGCGAGCAGCGCCTCGGCCGCGGCGCCGAGCTCCTCGCGGAGCTCGCGGGCGACCGTCTGTTCCGCGGACTCCCCGGGCTCGGCTGCGCCGCCGAAGAGGCTGTAGCCCCGGGGCGCCGGGCGATACGCGGCGTCCTTGCGCTGCACGACGAACCGAGTGCGACTCGGGTTCGTGATCAACGCGACGACGCCGTGGTGATCGGACAGGGTCATCCCGCGATCGCGACCCGCCGCCGTGGGCGAAGGAGCAGGCCCGCGAGCGCGAGGAGCCCGAGGCCCGTGCTCGGCTCGCCCACGCCGCAGCCGCAGCCGCGGTCGGTGATGTCCTGGCCGGACCCATCGCTGCCCGAGTCCGCGGGCGCGTCGCCACCGGAGTCGCTCGACGCGGCGCTCTCGCCCGCCGTCGCCCCGCTGCTCGAGTCCGGCCCGGAGGCATCGCCGCCCGACGAGATGTCGCCGCCGCCGGAGGAGGTGTCGCCCCCGCTCGAGGTGCCGCCGTCGTCCGGCCCCTGCAGGCAGATCGTGCCGGCGTCCACGAGGTGCCCACCGCGATCCATCACGCGCAGCGCGTAGCAGGTCTCCCCGGGGCCGAACATGCGCACCAGCACCGTCGGCGCGTCGGCGTGGACGCGGAGGCCGTCCGGCGCACTGGCGAGGATCGCGAAGGGCTCGTCGATGCCGGCGATCGCGATCTCGTGATCGACGTACGGCGCAGCGGCTCCGCACCCCTGCTCGACTCCCTCACCGACCACCGCAGAGGAGGCCATCCCGGGGATCGGCGGCGCCGGGTCGGGCATCACGCCGGTGACGAACGCCTGCGTCCGGCCGTCGACGCTCCACGTATGGGCCGTCTCGGCGGCGAGCGGCGCGGCGGGCCACGCGAGCACCAGTGCGTATTCGTGGGCGGCGTCCCATTCGATCGTCGTGACGATCTCGATCGCCTGTCCATCCGCGTCGAGCAGCTGCACGTCCACCGTTGCGGGCGCGCTGTAGTGCGCGAGCAGGGCGCCGTCGATCGGCTGCGGATCGGTCGCGCTGTCGGGGAGCACGAAGCGGACCTCGCGTTCGAGCTGGTCGCAGGCCGCGGCGTCGGGCGCCACGATCGCGACGATCGCCCCGAGCGTGACCCCACCGATCTGTCCGACGAACCTGCCCACGCCCGAGGATAATGCATCGATCGCGCCGACGGTGCGGGAGACGGACCTTCTCGCGGGCGATCGCCGCGCCGATCCGCTAGTCACCCGGATCAGGGTTTTCTACCAAAAAGATCACGCGTCCCCGTGCACCGCGAGGGTGCGGTCGCCGAACTCGCGGAGCTTGTCGAGGATCTCGTCGGCGGTCTTGGTCCAGACGAAGG